>NZ_CP146343.1:4400000-5112500 GCF_037055275.1 Pseudomonas sp. ML2-2023-3 | reverse complement strand
GAAGATTTAACGGGGCTCAAACCATACACCGAAGCTACGGGTATCACTTAGGTGATGCGGTAGAGGAGCGTTCTGTAAGCCTGTGAAGGTGAGTTGAGAAGCTTGCTGGAGGTATCAGAAGTGCGAATGCTGACATGAGTAACGATAATGGGTGTGAAAAACACCCACGCCGAAAGACCAAGGTTTCCTGCGCAACGTTAATCGACGCAGGGTTAGTCGGTCCCTAAGGCGAGGCTGAAAAGCGTAGTCGATGGAAAACAGGTTAATATTCCTGTACTTCTGGTTATTGCGATGGAGGGACGGAGAAGGCTAGGCCAGCTTGGCGTTGGTTGTCCAAGTTTAAGGTGGTAGGCTGGAATCTTAGGTAAATCCGGGATTCTAAGGCCGAGAGCTGATGACGAGTTGTCTTTTAGACAACGAAGTGGTTGATGCCATGCTTCCAAGAAAAGCTTCTAAGCTTCAGGTAACCAGGAACCGTACCCCAAACCGACACAGGTGGTTGGGTAGAGAATACCAAGGCGCTTGAGAGAACTCGGGTGAAGGAACTAGGCAAAATGGCACCGTAACTTCGGGAGAAGGTGCGCCGGTGAGGGTGAAGCATTTACTGCGTAAGCCCATGCCGGTCGAAGATACCAGGCCGCTGCGACTGTTTATTAAAAACACAGCACTCTGCAAACACGAAAGTGGACGTATAGGGTGTGACGCCTGCCCGGTGCCGGAAGGTTAATTGATGGGGTTAGCTAACGCGAAGCTCTTGATCGAAGCCCCGGTAAACGGCGGCCGTAACTATAACGGTCCTAAGGTAGCGAAATTCCTTGTCGGGTAAGTTCCGACCTGCACGAATGGCGTAACGATGGCGGCGCTGTCTCCACCCGAGACTCAGTGAAATTGAAATCGCTGTGAAGATGCAGTGTATCCGCGGCTAGACGGAAAGACCCCGTGAACCTTTACTATAGCTTTGCACTGGACTTTGAATTTGCTTGTGTAGGATAGGTGGGAGGCTTTGAAGTGTGGACGCCAGTCTGCATGGAGCCAACCTTGAAATACCACCCTGGCAACTTTGAGGTTCTAACTCAGGTCCGTTATCCGGATCGAGGACAGTGTATGGTGGGTAGTTTGACTGGGGCGGTCTCCTCCTAAAGAGTAACGGAGGAGTACGAAGGTGCGCTCAGACCGGTCGGAAATCGGTCGTAGAGTATAAAGGCAAAAGCGCGCTTGACTGCGAGACAGACACGTCGAGCAGGTACGAAAGTAGGTCTTAGTGATCCGGTGGTTCTGTATGGAAGGGCCATCGCTCAACGGATAAAAGGTACTCCGGGGATAACAGGCTGATACCGCCCAAGAGTTCATATCGACGGCGGTGTTTGGCACCTCGATGTCGGCTCATCACATCCTGGGGCTGAAGCCGGTCCCAAGGGTATGGCTGTTCGCCATTTAAAGTGGTACGCGAGCTGGGTTTAGAACGTCGTGAGACAGTTCGGTCCCTATCTGCCGTGGACGTTTGAGATTTGAGAGGGGCTGCTCCTAGTACGAGAGGACCGGAGTGGACGAACCTCTGGTGTTCCGGTTGTCACGCCAGTGGCATTGCCGGGTAGCTATGTTCGGGAAAGATAACCGCTGAAAGCATCTAAGCGGGAAACTTGCCTCAAGATGAGATCTCACTGGAACCTTGAGTTCCCTAAAGGGCCGTCGAAGACTACGACGTTGATAGGTTGGGTGTGTAAGCGCTGTGAGGCGTTGAGCTAACCAATACTAATTGCCCGTGAGGCTTGACCATATAACACCCAAGCAATTTGAGTCGAAGAGACCAGATTGCGGTGTGTGAAGACGATACAGACCGAAAGTTTGCGACTCACAAAACACCAAACTATTACATACCCATTCGCTGGAGCGTAAACCGAAAGGTAAACGACCTGGCTACCGAATTTCTTGACGACCATAGAGCATTGGAACCACCTGATCCCATCCCGAACTCAGAAGTGAAACGATGCATCGCCGATGGTAGTGTGGGGTTTCCCCATGTGAGAGTAGGTCATCGTCAAGATTAAATTCCAAAATCCCTGTCTGCTCGCGCAGACGGGGATTTTGTTTTTGTATAAGTACAAGCTTTGTAAAAAGCCTGTGCTGTTAACCAGGTCATTTGCCTGGCTAACACTTCGATTATCTCAATCGAAAGCAGCAGGAAATAAGGTGTTGACAGCAGCGTGTAACGCTGTAGAATTCGCCTCCCGCTAACGAGAGATCGAAAGCGCAAGTGGTTGATGTTACAGAGGAAACTTTGAAAATATCTTAAAATAACCGCTTGACAGTAACAGAGGCTGCTGTAGAATGCGCGCCTCGGTTCAGCGAAAGCTAAACCAACCGCTCTTTAACAACTGAATCAAGCAATTCGTGTGGGTGCTTGTGGAGTCAGACTGATAGTCAACAAGATTATCAGCATCACAAGTTACTCCGCGAGAAATCAAAGATGTAACCAACGATTGCTGAGCCAAGTTTAGGGTTTCTTAAAAACCCAAAGATGTTTGAACTGAAGAGTTTGATCATGGCTCAGATTGAACGCTGGCGGCAGGCCTAACACATGCAAGTCGAGCGGTAGAGAGAAGCTTGCTTCTCTTGAGAGCGGCGGACGGGTGAGTAATACCTAGGAATCTGCCTGATAGTGGGGGATAACGTTCGGAAACGGACGCTAATACCGCATACGTCCTACGGGAGAAAGCAGGGGACCTTCAGGCCTTGCGCTATCAGATGAGCCTAGGTCGGATTAGCTAGTTGGTGAGGTAATGGCTCACCAAGGCTACGATCCGTAACTGGTCTGAGAGGATGATCAGTCACACTGGAACTGAGACACGGTCCAGACTCCTACGGGAGGCAGCAGTGGGGAATATTGGACAATGGGCGAAAGCCTGATCCAGCCATGCCGCGTGTGTGAAGAAGGTCTTCGGATTGTAAAGCACTTTAAGTTGGGAGGAAGGGCATTAACCTAATACGTTAGTGTTTTGACGTTACCGACAGAATAAGCACCGGCTAACTCTGTGCCAGCAGCCGCGGTAATACAGAGGGTGCAAGCGTTAATCGGAATTACTGGGCGTAAAGCGCGCGTAGGTGGTTTGTTAAGTTGAATGTGAAATCCCCGGGCTCAACCTGGGAACTGCATCCAAAACTGGCAAGCTAGAGTATGGTAGAGGGTAGTGGAATTTCCTGTGTAGCGGTGAAATGCGTAGATATAGGAAGGAACACCAGTGGCGAAGGCGACTACCTGGACTGATACTGACACTGAGGTGCGAAAGCGTGGGGAGCAAACAGGATTAGATACCCTGGTAGTCCACGCCGTAAACGATGTCAACTAGCCGTTGGGAGTCTTGAACTCTTAGTGGCGCAGCTAACGCATTAAGTTGACCGCCTGGGGAGTACGGCCGCAAGGTTAAAACTCAAATGAATTGACGGGGGCCCGCACAAGCGGTGGAGCATGTGGTTTAATTCGAAGCAACGCGAAGAACCTTACCAGGCCTTGACATCCAATGAACTTTCTAGAGATAGATTGGTGCCTTCGGGAACATTGAGACAGGTGCTGCATGGCTGTCGTCAGCTCGTGTCGTGAGATGTTGGGTTAAGTCCCGTAACGAGCGCAACCCTTGTCCTTAGTTACCAGCACGTAATGGTGGGCACTCTAAGGAGACTGCCGGTGACAAACCGGAGGAAGGTGGGGATGACGTCAAGTCATCATGGCCCTTACGGCCTGGGCTACACACGTGCTACAATGGTCGGTACAAAGGGTTGCCAAGCCGCGAGGTGGAGCTAATCCCATAAAACCGATCGTAGTCCGGATCGCAGTCTGCAACTCGACTGCGTGAAGTCGGAATCGCTAGTAATCGTGAATCAGAATGTCACGGTGAATACGTTCCCGGGCCTTGTACACACCGCCCGTCACACCATGGGAGTGGGTTGCACCAGAAGTAGCTAGTCTAACCTTCGGGAGGACGGTTACCACGGTGTGATTCATGACTGGGGTGAAGTCGTAACAAGGTAGCCGTAGGGGAACCTGCGGCTGGATCACCTCCTTAATCGACGACATCAGCTGCTCCATAAGTTCCCACACGAATTGCTTGATTCATTGTAGAAGACGATAACTGCAGAGTCGCTCTGTGGTTTTTCTGTCGTAAAGCTTAGAAATGAGCATTCCATCGAACGGTGGTGAATGTTGATTTCTGATCTTTTGATTAGATCGTTCTTTAAAAATTTGGGTATGTAATAGAAAGTTAGACTGAATAGCACTTTCACTGGTGTTTATTCAGGCTAAGGTAAAATTTGTGATTGAAAGCAAATTTTCGGCGAATGTCGTCTTCATAGTATAACCAGATTGCTTGGGGTTATATGGTCAAGTGAAGAAGCGCATACGGTGGATGCCTTGGCAGTCAGAGGCGATGAAAGACGTGGTAGCCTGCGAAAAGCTTCGGGGAGTCGGCAAACAGACTTTGATCCGGAGATGTCTGAATGGGGGAACCCACCTAACATAAGTTAGGTATCTTAAGCTGAATACATAGGCTTAAGAAGCGAACCAGGGGAACTGAAACATCTAAGTACCCTGAGGAAAAGAAATCAACCGAGATTCCCTTAGTAGTGGCGAGCGAACGGGGACCAGCCCTTAAGCTGTATTGATGTTAGCGGAACGCTCTGGAAAGTGCGGCCATAGTGGGTGATAGCCCTGTACGCGAAAACATCTTTGCAGTGAAATCGAGTAGGACGGAGCACGAGAAACTTTGTCTGAATATGGGGGGACCATCCTCCAAGGCTAAATACTACTGACTGACCGATAGTGAACTAGTACCGTGAGGGAAAGGCGAAAAGAACCCCGGAGAGGGGAGTGAAATAGATCCTGAAACCGTATGCGTACAAGCAGTGGGAGCCCACTTTGTTGGGTGACTGCGTACCTTTTGTATAATGGGTCAGCGACTTATTTTCAGTGGCAAGCTTAACCGAATAGGGGAGGCGTAGCGAAAGCGAGTCTTAATAGGGCGTCTAGTCGCTGGGAATAGACCCGAAACCGGGCGATCTATCCATGGGCAGGTTGAAGGTTGGGTAACACTAACTGGAGGACCGAACCGACTACCGTTGAAAAGTTAGCGGATGACCTGTGGATCGGAGTGAAAGGCTAATCAAGCTCGGAGATAGCTGGTTCTCCTCGAAAGCTATTTAGGTAGCGCCTCATGTATCACTGTAGGGGGTAGAGCACTGTTTCGGCTAGGGGGTCATCCCGACTTACCAAACCGATGCAAACTCCGAATACCTACAAGTGCCGAGCATGGGAGACACACGGCGGGTGCTAACGTCCGTCGTGAAAAGGGAAACAACCCAGACCGTCAGCTAAGGTCCCAAAGTTATGGTTAAGTGGGAAACGATGTGGGAAGGCTTAGACAGCTAGGAGGTTGGCTTAGAAGCAGCCACCCTTTAAAGAAAGCGTAATAGCTCACTAGTCGAGTCGGCCTGCGCGGAAGATTTAACGGGGCTCAAACCATACACCGAAGCTACGGGTATCACTTAGGTGATGCGGTAGAGGAGCGTTCTGTAAGCCTGTGAAGGTGAGTTGAGAAGCTTGCTGGAGGTATCAGAAGTGCGAATGCTGACATGAGTAACGATAATGGGTGTGAAAAACACCCACGCCGAAAGACCAAGGTTTCCTGCGCAACGTTAATCGACGCAGGGTTAGTCGGTCCCTAAGGCGAGGCTGAAAAGCGTAGTCGATGGAAAACAGGTTAATATTCCTGTACTTCTGGTTATTGCGATGGAGGGACGGAGAAGGCTAGGCCAGCTTGGCGTTGGTTGTCCAAGTTTAAGGTGGTAGGCTGGAATCTTAGGTAAATCCGGGATTCTAAGGCCGAGAGCTGATGACGAGTTGTCTTTTAGACAACGAAGTGGTTGATGCCATGCTTCCAAGAAAAGCTTCTAAGCTTCAGGTAACCAGGAACCGTACCCCAAACCGACACAGGTGGTTGGGTAGAGAATACCAAGGCGCTTGAGAGAACTCGGGTGAAGGAACTAGGCAAAATGGCACCGTAACTTCGGGAGAAGGTGCGCCGGTGAGGGTGAAGCATTTACTGCGTAAGCCCATGCCGGTCGAAGATACCAGGCCGCTGCGACTGTTTATTAAAAACACAGCACTCTGCAAACACGAAAGTGGACGTATAGGGTGTGACGCCTGCCCGGTGCCGGAAGGTTAATTGATGGGGTTAGCTAACGCGAAGCTCTTGATCGAAGCCCCGGTAAACGGCGGCCGTAACTATAACGGTCCTAAGGTAGCGAAATTCCTTGTCGGGTAAGTTCCGACCTGCACGAATGGCGTAACGATGGCGGCGCTGTCTCCACCCGAGACTCAGTGAAATTGAAATCGCTGTGAAGATGCAGTGTATCCGCGGCTAGACGGAAAGACCCCGTGAACCTTTACTATAGCTTTGCACTGGACTTTGAATTTGCTTGTGTAGGATAGGTGGGAGGCTTTGAAGTGTGGACGCCAGTCTGCATGGAGCCAACCTTGAAATACCACCCTGGCAACTTTGAGGTTCTAACTCAGGTCCGTTATCCGGATCGAGGACAGTGTATGGTGGGTAGTTTGACTGGGGCGGTCTCCTCCTAAAGAGTAACGGAGGAGTACGAAGGTGCGCTCAGACCGGTCGGAAATCGGTCGTAGAGTATAAAGGCAAAAGCGCGCTTGACTGCGAGACAGACACGTCGAGCAGGTACGAAAGTAGGTCTTAGTGATCCGGTGGTTCTGTATGGAAGGGCCATCGCTCAACGGATAAAAGGTACTCCGGGGATAACAGGCTGATACCGCCCAAGAGTTCATATCGACGGCGGTGTTTGGCACCTCGATGTCGGCTCATCACATCCTGGGGCTGAAGCCGGTCCCAAGGGTATGGCTGTTCGCCATTTAAAGTGGTACGCGAGCTGGGTTTAGAACGTCGTGAGACAGTTCGGTCCCTATCTGCCGTGGACGTTTGAGATTTGAGAGGGGCTGCTCCTAGTACGAGAGGACCGGAGTGGACGAACCTCTGGTGTTCCGGTTGTCACGCCAGTGGCATTGCCGGGTAGCTATGTTCGGGAAAGATAACCGCTGAAAGCATCTAAGCGGGAAACTTGCCTCAAGATGAGATCTCACTGGAACCTTGAGTTCCCTAAAGGGCCGTCGAAGACTACGACGTTGATAGGTTGGGTGTGTAAGCGCTGTGAGGCGTTGAGCTAACCAATACTAATTGCCCGTGAGGCTTGACCATATAACACCCAAGCAATTTGAGTCGAAGAGACCAGATTGCGGTGTGTGAAGACGATACAGACCGAAAGTTTGCGACTCACAAAACACCAAACTATTACATACCCATTCGCTGGAGCGTAAACCGAAAGGTAAACGACCTGGCTACCGAATTTCTTGACGACCATAGAGCATTGGAACCACCTGATCCCATCCCGAACTCAGAAGTGAAACGATGCATCGCCGATGGTAGTGTGGGGTTTCCCCATGTGAGAGTAGGTCATCGTCAAGATTAAATTCCAAACCCCCTGTCTGCTAACGCAGACAGGGGGTTTGTTTTTGGGCCGAGAAAAGTGGTGGTAAGTCCAAAATCCGGCTAAACCGCTCTTCAGTTCGGCTGCATCTAAAGTCCTACAAATATGCACAGTTATTTTGTAGTCCGCGCACTAGAATAGACTCAGTCAATTTCTGAGCCAGAGACTCCCTTTATGCCAGATCCGGTTGACCCCCGCGGGGTGTCAGAATTACCGCTGGACGAGTTGGTGGCCTGTCATGAGTGCGATTTGTTGATGCGCAAGCCGCATCTTGCTCTCGGTGAGAAAGCCCAATGCCCGCGCTGCGGTTACGAACTCTATGCTCACAGGTACAAGGTGGTCGAACGCAGCCTTGCGCTTGTGATCGCCGCATTGTTGCTCTACATACCTGCGAACTTTTTACCCATCATGCAGCTCAACCTGCTGGGCCAGGCGTCGCAAGACACGGTCTGGAGTGGTGTGCTTGGTTTGTTCAACACCGGCATGCAAGGCATAGCGGTGGTGGTGTTCCTGTGTAGCATGGGGGTTCCGCTACTCAAGTTGCTCTGCCAGCTCGCCGTGCTGCTCAGCATTCGCTGGAATGTAGGGCGCAGCTACGGGTTGCTCATTTACCGCATTTATCATCACTTGCGTGACTGGGGCATGCTTGAGGTGTACCTGATGGGGGTGCTGGTGGCGATTGTGAAACTGGCCGATCTGGCTGAGCTGAGCCTTGGCCTGGGTTTGGTCTGTTTTGTGAGCTTATTGCTGGTACAGGTTTGGCTGGAGGTTGTGATGTCACCTCACCAGATTTGGCAGGCATTGTCCGGGGAGGATGTTCATGCGGGCGATTGATGCGGGTATCTTGATCTGTGGCGAGTGTCACGAACTCAACAGGCAAGACCCCGAAACCGACGAGCAGACCTGTACTCGCTGCGGCGCACTGGTCCATGCGCGTCGCCCTGACAGCCTGATGCGCACCTGGGCATTACTGCTGACCTCGGCCATTCTCTACATTCCGGCCAACCTGCTGCCGATCATGACCGTCAATTCATTGGGCCAAGGCTCCCCGAGCACTATCATGGCGGGTGTCATCGAGCTGGTGCAGCACGGCATGATTCCGATTGCGGCCGTCGTGTTTGTGGCAAGTATCCTGGTGCCCACTTTCAAGCTGGTCGGCATTGCCTTGCTGTTGTTTTCCGTGCAGCGCCATCAACCGTTGTCTGCGCGGCAACGTATCATCATGTATCGCTTTATTGAGTTCATTGGCCGTTGGTCAATGTTGGATATTTTCGTCATCGCCATTTTGGTGGCCGTGGTGAACTTTGGACGCATAGCCAGCATCGAGGCCAATCTGGGCGCGGTGGCTTTTGCCAGTGTGGTGGTGCTGACGATGCTTGCAGCTGTAACTTTTGATCCCCGACTGATTTGGGACAATACGGAGTCGGACGACGACCATGAGTGACTTGCCTACCGCTAAAACCCGCCCGGCTTCGAACTGGTCGGCGATCTGGATCCTCCCGCTTATTGCCCTGATCATTGGTGGCTGGCTGGGGTGGCGTGCCTACAGCCAAACCGGCATCGATATTCAAGTGCGCTTTGAAAGTGGCGAAGGCATCGTCGCCAACAAGACCGAAGTGGTCTACAAAGGCATGCCTGTGGGCAAGGTCAAGACCCTGGCCCTGGATGAAGACGGTCCGAACAAGGGTGTAATTGCCACGGTCGAGATGGACAAGGACGTCGAGCAATACCTGAAGACCAATACCCGCTTCTGGCTGGTCAAGCCCAGCGTGTCATTGGCCGGTATCACGGGGCTCGAAACCCTGGTCTCGGGTAACTACATTGCCGTGAGTCCTTCCGATGGAGAACCTGCGCGCAAGTTCAAGGCACTGTCGCAAGAACCGCCCCTGTCAGATGCCATGCCCGGCCTTCACCTGACCCTCAAGGCTGACCGTCTCGGCTCGCTGAACCGTGGCAGCCCGGTTTTCTATAAGCAAATCCAGGTCGGCCAGATCAAAAGCTACGTGCTCTCGGAAGACCAGAGTACGGTCGAGATCAAAGTCTTTATCGAGCCTACCTACGCCAATCTGGTGCGCAAACACACGCGTTTCTGGAATGCCAGTGGCATCAGCATCGACGCCAACCTGTCAGGTGTGAAGCTGCGCAGTGAATCCCTTGCCAGCATCGTCGCGGGTGGTATTGCGTTCGCAACTCCTGAAAACCGCAAAGACAGCCCGCCTACCGACTCGAACCTGCCGTTCAGGCTCTATGAGGACTTCGATGCCGCACAGGCCGGGATCAAGGTCAAAGTTAAGCTCAGCGACTTCGAGGGCCTGCAGGCGGGTCGCACACCGGTCATGTACAAAGGCATACAGGTCGGCAGCCTCAAGGGCCTCAAGGTCGATCCGGACCTGACCAGCGCTAGCGCCGAGCTGACCCTCGACCCGTTGGCCGAAGACTATCTGGTGCAAGGGACTCAGTTCTGGGTGGTCAAGCCGTCGATCTCCCTGGCCGGTATCACCGGGCTGGAGGCCTTGGTAAAGGGTAACTACATCGCCATTCGTCCGGGTGACAAGGGCAGCACCCCCGAGCGTGAATTTGTCGCACGGCCAAAAGCGCCACCGCTGGACCTGCGTTCGCCGGGCCTGCACATGGTGCTCTTTACCGAGAACCTGGGTTCGCTGGATGTTGGCAGCCCGATTCTCTACAAGCAGGTCAAAGTCGGTTCAGTGCAGAGCTATCAGTTCTCTCGCACGAAAAAGCAGCTCGTCATTGGGGTACATATCGAGAAGGAATACGAAAACCTGGTCAACGCCTCGACCCGCTTCTGGAATGCCAGCGGTATCACGCTCACCGGCGGCCTGACCGGCGGGATTCAGGTCAAGAGTGAATCCCTGCAAAGCCTGATGGCCGGCGGGATTGCTTTTGAAACCCCAGAGGCCACCGCGCCGCTGCAAAAGCGGATCCCGCGCTTCCGCCTGTTTACTGACCGTGATGCCGCGATGCAGCAGGGTGTAGCCGTTACGATCAAGGTGGCTCGTGCCGATGGGCTGCGAGAGGGCACGCCTATTCGTTTCAAGGGGCTGGATGTGGGCAAGATCGAAAGCGTCGACCTGAGCCAGGATTTGCAATCGGTCATGCTTAAGGCGCGCATTACCGAAGTCCCGGAGCGCATTGCGCGGGTCGGCAGCCAGTTCTGGGTGGTCAAGCCAGAACTGGGGCTGATGAAAACGGCGAACCTCGAAACCCTGGTGACAGGTCAGTACCTGGAAGTGCAGCCCGCAATCAAGCAACTGGGCCGCCAGACCAGCTTTGTAGCGCTGGAGCAGGCACCGGATGCTGCCGTTCCCCAGGCCGGGTTGAGCCTTGTTTTGAGCGCTGCCCGCCGTGGCTCGCTCAAAGAGGGCGTGCCTGTTACCTACCGCGAAGTCACCGTGGGCAAGGTGACGGGCTATGAGCTGGGTAGCACCGCCGATCGCGTGCTGGTACACATCCTGATCGAGCCCCGTTACGCGCCGTTGGTACGCACCGGTAGCCGCTTCTGGAATACCAGCGGTTTCGGAGTCGACTTCGGCCTGTTCAAAGGGGCAACGATTCGTACCGAGTCCCTGGAAACCCTGGTCCAGGGTGGGATTGCCTTCGCTACCCCGGGTGATGACAAGATGGGTAATCAGGCCCGCCCCGAGCAAACCTTCCCGCTCTTCGACAAGTTCGAAGACGAGTGGCTGCAATGGGCGCCGAAGATCCAGCTAGGCAAATAAGCACCAAAAAAAACCGCGATCAGTGATCGCGGTTTTTTTATGTCCAGAATTGAGCCTCAGACTTCATCCAGTTCAGGCTCTTGCACAGCGGCCACCGCATCAGGCTTGACCTCATCATGGCGACGAATGTACTTCCAGTCGTCTTCATCGATGTAAATCCCGTTAGGCCCGCTACCGCCTTCAAGGTCAATTGCCACATGGGCGCAGACCTGGGGTTTCACGCTGGCCAGAATTGGCACGAAGCCCAGCTGCAAGCTGGTTTCCAACAAGGCAGTCTGGTTTTTCTCGTCAATGTCCGCGGCTTCGTCCAGGTAGTACGGCAAGCGGATACGGCCCGCTTGATCGCGATCCATCAAGTGCAGCAACAAATACATGTTGGTCAGCGCCTTGATCGTCATGGTCGTACCGTTGGATGCCGCCCCGTCGATATCAGTATGGATCACCGGCTGGCCATTGACCTTGGTGATCTCGAACGCCAGCTCAAACAAGTCCTTGAGCCCCAACTGGTTGTGGTTGGCTGCTACCAGTCGCGCCAGATATTCCTTGGCCTCTTCGTTCTTGTTGTCCTGCTCGGCACTCTGGCTGAGGTCGAACACAGACAGGGTTTCGCCTTCTTCGTACTGACCGGCGCTGTGGATAATCTGATCGATATGCTTGAGCGCCTCCTTGTTGGGGGCCAGCACAATGCGGAAGCTCTTGAGGTTGGACACCTGGCGCTTGTTGATCTCGCGGTTGAACAGCGCCAGTTGATGCTCAAGGCTGTCGTAGTCGCTGCGGATGTTACGCAGTGTACGGGCGATGTCAGTCACTGCCGCCCGGCGCGCCTTGCCCAGGGTCAACGCTTCTTCGGTGCGGTGTGCGTAAGCGTTGATCAACAACTGCAGGCGCCGCTCCATATCGTCTTCGCTGTCGAACTTGGCCACGCCTTTGAGGCGCACCTGCGCATACAGGGCTTCGATCTGGCCATCGCAGCGCAACAAGCCCTGCCAGCTGTCCTGATAGTCGTTGAGCAATGGCAGCAGGTTGTCCATCGAGTCATCGACCGGGTCCATAAACGGCGTACCGAAGGGCAAGTCAGCGGGCAGTAATTGGCGTCGACGCAAGCTGTCATCCAGGGTTCGCTGCTTGGCTTCCATGTCACCGATCTGGCGCCCGACCAACTGCAACTTGGCAGACAATTGCTGCACGCGCTCGGTAAAGGCATCGCTGGAGCGCTTCAGCTCGTCTTGCGCGGCTTCGGCCTGGGCCAGTTGCTCAAGCTTTTCGCCTTCCTCGGCACCCAGTGTCTGACTACGGCGGAAGTCTTCAAGGGCCTTCTGCGCATCCAGCACTTGCTGATACAACGACTCGGCTTCGGTTTTGCTCGCGGCGCGATCCGAAGTGACGGCTTGCTGGGTTTTCAGTTGCTTGAGTTCTTTTTCCAGACGCTCTCTCTGCTCGCGCAATGCCGCCCGGTCAGCCAGCGCCTGCAGGGCAGGAGGCTCAATGTGGCTGAGGTCGATGGACAGGCCCGGGGCCTCAAAGCGCTCGCCCTTGAAGCCGTCGAGAATCAATTCCAGCGACTTGACCCAGGCATCGCTGTCATCCAGCGCAATCCCGTGCTCGCCCAACGGCAAGCTGAACAGGGCGCTGTTGAACAGGCGCATCAGGCGCTCCACATCCTGCTGCGAAAATTCTTCGCGCAGGCGGGCATAACTGTTGTTATCGGCGTGATCGAGTTGTTGTTTGACGGACTTGAGGCGTTTTTCCAGGTCGCGCAGACGCTCGTCCAGATCCTCGGCACTGAACTGACGTGATTGCGCCAGCGCGCCTGCCAGTTCGTCATGGGCGTCCTTGGCACTCAGCAGTTGCTGTTCCAGTACCTTCACGTCGTCAACCAGGGCAAAGCGGTGCTTGAGCACCGACAACTCGCCCAGCCAGCGTTGAGTGCCGGCGATTTCCCTCTCCAGGCGCATCAGCTCCTGGGTGCTGCTGCGCTGATCGTTTTGCAAGGCGTCCTGCTCGTTGCGGTAGTGCTCGGACTGAATCAGCAGCTCCTCCTTGCGAGCCCCGGCGTAGTCCTGCCAGGTGCCGAGCAACGAGTCCAGCAGCGGCGACAGGCGATGCAGCTTGCCGCGCAACAGGTCGCGCTGACGAACGCCGGCAGCCAGTGACTCAACCAAGGGCCCGGCGCCGACCAGTGCGTTGTAGTCCTGCTCCATGCGTCGCACATCGCGGAAAGCTTCTTCACACGCCGCGATGTAGTCAACGCTGCCCGAGCGCAGACTGTGTTCAAACGCATCGAGAAACAGCTGCTTGAGCTTGGCAGCGGTGATTTCGCGCATGTGCAGCAGGTTGATAAACAGTGCGCGGAACGTTTTGAGGCTCTGTTCACTTGTGGAGCGCAGGGGGATCAATGTCAGATCCAGCGGAATAGAGGTATGCCCACCCACCAGCAAACGACGTAGTTCATCAGGCTTGAGTTCGTAGGCTTTGAGGCCATTGCGCTCAAGGTTATTGAACAGTTCTTTCTGGCGCAGGCAGGTGTCGTCTTTTTGGTAGTGAGCCAGGTCCAGCTTGCCCGCATAGGCGAAAAACTGGTGCCCGAAGCCACCGCCGGGCCCGCGTCCCACCACACCAATCACATGGGGACCGTGGGGCAGTGAGACTTCGACCAGGATGTAGCTGGTATCAGAGGCAAAGTAGAAGCGCCGCGATTGCTCCAGGCTGTATTTACCGAAGCTCATGTCTGACATGCGCGCCAGAATCGGGAACTGCAAAGCGTTGATCGATGCGGATTTACCGAGGTTGTTCGCCCCGTATACCGACAGCGGATGTTCCAGCGGGAACAGGCCCAGGCTGTATCCGGCGGTGTTCAGCAAGGCAAAGCGGCGTATGCCGTAGCGTTCCTGGCTCATGCGTCCATCTCCTGTTGTTCATCCGCGATGGCGCGGGCCAGAGCCGCTTCGTCGTCAATGTCGTCATCGACCAGAACCGGTGTCGGCAAAGGCAAGATGCTGTGCAGGCTGGCTGCCAGATCACGGTCTTGCTGCACCGACAGGCACACATCCAGAAACCGGTGCATCGGTGGCAGAAAGCGGTAGATGCCGGGTTCTTCACTGGCAAAGCCGAGCTGGGTCATGCGGCGCATGATCTTTTCTTCCAGCTCTTCATGGGTGGTGACTTCGGCCTGTACAAACAGGTCGCGGTACTTTTCAAGCAAGGCGGGCAACTCGTCGCGGCCCAGGCTGCCTCCGTCGAGTACGGCAATCGGGTCGCGGCTCTGATCGGCCAGATGCTCGACGATGATGAAGGTGAACAGCGCCAGACGCTGTGCGGTCTTGTTCACCTGGGCAGTGGCGGTCTCGGGTACGAAGTAATAGAAGCCGCGGGTGTCACACACCAGTTCAAAGCCCAGCGCTTTGAACAGCGTGCGGTATTGATCCTGGAAGTTCGACAGTTGCGCGTACAGTTCAGGATCCCGGCGACTGACGTGATAGCCCTTGAACAGCTCACGAAAAATCGGTGCCAGCTGGGACAGTTCAGAAAGATCAAGATGCATGCAGGGGGCTCGCAGAGGTCTGGGTCGCATCTTCGCTGTGAGAAAGCAAAGCGAATGAGCGCAGGCTGACCCGATGTTCGTGGGTGTGGTAATCGCGACGCTCAAGGCGTTCGCGCACGAAGCGTTTTTCACGGGACAGGCGGGAGAACCAGTACAGCAATTCGTCGGTGTCGCCGTCCGGCTCTTGTGCCAGCAGCCAGTTCATCAAGTCCGGCATCGGCAGCGCGTCGCTGCAGCGGTCGAGCATTTCCTTGACCGTGCGCGGGGCCTTGGGTGTTTCGCCCCGGTGGACTTTATGGGCCTTGGGGAATTTCGCGGGTTTGGGCTCGAAGCGGGCCAGGGCATAGACATAAGCCTCGACCTGACTGGCGCTGCCCAAGAAGGTGCTTTGCGGGCGAGTGAACATCGGCATCGAGGCTTGAGGCACCGCGTCCAGTCCCTTGCGCCGGATGGCTGCCAGCGCCAGCGCTGCACCGCGGGTTACGGCGTTATGCCGGCGGGCTTCTTCACGCAGCGGCAGTAGCAGTTCACGGGCATGGCGCAGGGTCATCTGGGCGCTGGTCTGCATTTCGAGGATGCGCGCATGGGTGCGCAACAGCATGTCGTCGTCCACCAGGTGGCCGAGTCGTTGCTGCTCGCTGAGCATGCGCAGCAGCACGATTTCAACCTTGCGTACGCCTTGCTCAAAAGCGCCGTCGGCGTTGACCAGTTGAATCATGGGTTCGACATACTCATCCCATGTCGCCAGTACCTCGGCGTAGCGCTGGCGCAGGGGGATCTGCCGGTCGCTGGTCTTGGCCCGCTCGGCTACGGCGACCAACGCTTGCTCATCGTTCGCCAGTTTCTTCAGTACATCACGTACACGCATGTCGAGCAGGCGCAGCTGACGTGCCAGATCATGGCCGTCACGGATGTCGAACGCATCCTGGATATATCCGGCCAAACGCTCCAGATGGCGCAGGTAAGCTTCGATTTCCAGGCACAGGCCAAGGCGATGTTCGTGCCTCAGATACGCCAGAAAATCGTGGATTTGCGCGTTGAGCTCGAAGCGGTTCGGACTTTTTGCGACTGGCACCAGTATGTCCAGACGGATCCAGCTGTCGAGCACGGTGGTGATGTCTTGTGGTGTGCTGTCCACCTGATGAGCGGCCAGTTGCAGGCGCAGTTCGTTGAGGCTCAAGGTGCCTTGGTCGAAGTGTTCACACAAAGGCTCAAGGAGTGCCCAGTGCTCGGCGAGGGCACGTAAAACGCGCTTGGGTTCGATCATGGGAGGGCCAGTCAATTGGCAAGTAAAGGCCGCGATTGTACTGCAACGTGCGGTCGAGTCATCACTTGGCGGATCAACTGCAGGCGGGAAGGGCAGAAGGGCGGTAGAATCCCCCCTCTTTAGTTATCCACAGATGGCCGACCTTTGTTGAACGAGTCCCGCCGCCGCGCTTTTTTGACTGCCATGCAAGTGGTCAGCTGGTTGCCGCGCACTGAACTGCCGTTTGCCGCCCCTTCGCGGCCAGAGCTGCTGGTACTTCCCGAACCACCGGCCGAGCCTGTCATCACGCGGCCTGTGGTCAAGGCTGCGGTCGCGCCGGGCAAGCCTGCGCAGCGTCCAAAAATCGAAGTGCCCCGGCCTTCGGTCAGCCGGCCTGTCAGCAAACCCGTGGTTGAGGCTGAATCGGCGCCTGTGCCGGCCAAGGTCGTGCAACTGCCACCGCCACGCTTTGCCTTGCAGTTGCTGCGTGCCGGGCGATGCCTGGTGCTGGTGGAGTTACCCACAGGCAGTGCATTCCAGAGTCGTGATCCGGCCTATTTATTGTTGAAGGACATGCTGCGCGCGGCGGGGCTGCCCGATAGTCCGCAGATCATTGGTGAGCCGGTGCGCTGGCCGTTGCTGCGCCGTGGCAATGTCGATCAGGGGCCTGAGGCTGCACGCGAATTCGTGCAGGGCTTTGTCATGGCCCGCCTCGAAGAGGCCGAGTGCGCCTGCTTGTGGCTGGTGGGGCTGCCGGCCGTGCGGTTTGCCGGTGAGACCGATGCACAAGTGTTCAACCGCGAACTCCACATCGAAGGGCTGGGCTGCGCATGGGCGTTGCCGGGTCTTGAACTTTTAATGGATGAGCCACAACGCAAAGCGGATGTGTGGCAAGCCATGCGCCAGCTGATGGCGCGCTGGAAACAAAACGATGAGTGATGCCGTAACGTTCCGCCCGATGACCGAGGCGGACCTTGATGCCGTATTGAAAATTGAATACGCCGCCTTCAGCCATCCCTGGACCCGAGGTATTTTTCTCGACGGTCTGGGCAAGTACCACATCTGGCTGATGTTTGAAGGTGAGCAGCAAGTGGGGCATGGCGTGGTGCAGATCATCCTCGACGAAGCTCATTTGCTGAACATCACCGTCAAGCCCGAAAGCCAGGGTCGAGGCCTGGGACTCAAGCTGCTTGAGCACCTAATGTCCATTGCCTACCAGCACGAAGCCCGTGAATGTTTCCTCGAACTGCGCGACAGCAACACGGCCGCGTTCAAGTTGTATGAGCGCTATGGCTTCAACGAAATCGGCCGCCGCCGCGACTACTACCCTGCGGTAGGTGGTCGTGAAGATGCGGTGGTGATGGCCTGCACCCTGGTCGACTGACGGCGAAAAGTCGTTAGGTGTGAGCGGGCTTGCTCGCGATGCTGGCGCTGCGGTTTATCAGGCAAACCGTGTTGATCCGATCGCGAGCAAGCCCGCTCCCACAGGGTTTACGTTTCAAGGCTTGCGTCCTACCGGGTCAATTTCCGCCAGTTCTGCCTCATCCAGCCCTTTTCCGGCGCCTATTTCGTCCTCGTCGACCAGGCTCAAATCCCAGTCAGCAGCGCCGTTCGGGCTCTGGGCGGCTTCCTTGGCATCGCGGGCACCGTCTTCGCGGATGAGCATCTCCTGCTCCAGGTCGTCGTCATTGAGGCCCAAGTCCAGCTCATCATCCAGCACCGCCCTGTGCTTGACTTTTTCATCGTCGATAAACAGGTCACTGATGGGCTCGTACGTGTCGTCGTCATCAAAGTTCAGTGGCTCGACGGAGCCCATGGCGTCTTCTATATCGTCTATGGGCGCGGGTTGCGGTGCCCCGTAAGGGCGGCGTGAATCAGTCATGGTAATTCCTCATCGTATGGGGCCTTAATACGATGACTGTAGCCATTGTTGAAGATTCCACCCGACCGACCGCCGGAATGACATTGATGAACGACGTGACCTCGACCGCAGGTCGGTTGTCAAAGCAGCGCATCAACTCTTGAGGCTTCACAGCATGAACGAACTACAAGATCTGATTGATAACAACGAGCGCTGGGCCGATGCGATCAAGCAGGAAGATCCTGACTTCTTCGCCAAGCTGGCTCGCCAGCAAACGCCTGAGTACCTGTGGATTGGTTGTTCGGATGCCCGTGTACCGGCCAACGAAATTGTCGGCATGTTGCCCGGCGATCTCTTTGTGCACCGTAACGTGGCCAATGTCGTGCTGCACACTGACTTGAACTGTCTGTCGGTGATCCAGTACGCGGTCGATGTGTTGAAGGTCAAACATATTCTGGTGACCGGCCACTATGGCTGTGGCGGCGTACGCGCATCCATGAAGGACCAGCAACTGGGCCTGATCGATGGTTGGCTGCGTTCCATTCGCGACCTGTATTACGAAAACCGCGAAGTGCTGGCGCTGTTGCCGACCGAGGAAGAGCGGGTAGACCGTTTGTGCGAGCTGAACGTGATCCAGCAAGTGGCCAACGTGGGTCACACCAACATTGTGCAAAATGCCTGGCATCGCGGGCAGAAGCTGTCGGTTCACGGCTGTATTTACGGGATCAAGGACGGTCGCTGGAAGAGCCTGAACACCACCATCAGTGGTCTTGACCAGTTGCCGCCGCAGTATCGTCTGCGTCCACTGGGCTAGATCTGAGGTTGCATGCATAACCCTTGGGAGCGGGCTTGCTCGCGATGGTATCGACGCGGTTTTCCTGCATGACCGCGCCGCCTGAATCGCGAGCAAGCCCGCTCCCACATTTGGTTGCGGGTTCGCTTACGGCATCACTGGCGGCGTATACGTCAGGGTAGTCCCCAGCGCCCACAGCAAAAACAGCACCAGCGGCGTGTGCACCAGCAACTGCACAAACGAAAAGCCGATCAAATCCCGCGCTTTGAGTCCCAGCACGCCCAACAGTGGCAGCATGTAAAACGGATTGATCAGGTTCGGCAGCGCTTCGGCTGCGTTGTAAATCTGTACAGCCCAACCCAGGTGGTACTCCAGATCATTGGCCACTTGCATCACATAGGGCGCTTCGATAATCCACTTGCCGCCGCCCGACGGAATGAAAAACCCCAGAATCGCCGAATACACGCCCATCAGTAATGCATAGGTATCGTGGGATGCGATCTGTACGAAAAACGTCGAAATGTGATGGGCCAGGGTTTGCCCGTCAGTTCCCTTGACCACTGTCATCAGCGCCGCAATCGAACCGTACAGCGGGAACTGAATCATCACCCCGGTGGTGGTTGGCACGGCGCTGGTCACGGCATTCAGAAAACTGCGCGGACGCCAGTGCAGCAGAGCCCCGAGCATCAAAAACAGAAAGTTGTAAGTGTTGAGCCCGGAGATGGCGCTGATCGCAGGTTTGGTTGAAAACTCATGGAACAACCAGCCCGCTGCCAGCAGTACCAGCAAAATGGTCAACAGCGGGCTGTATTCCAGCCACTCACCGGGCCGAGTACGCGGGGGCAACTTTGGCGAACTGAAACTTGGATCAATGCCGCAGGCCGCAGCATCACGGGCTGACTCAGGGCCTGGCGCTGTGGCGTAGGCCACGATGAGCGACACCACGACCAGGGCCGCCAGCAAAACGCCTGATTGCCAAAGAAAGATCGTTTCCGTGAAGGGGATAACCCCCGTGATTGCAAGAATCGACGGTGGCAGGCTGGCCGGGTTGGCCTGTAACTGTGCTGCCGAGGACGACAAACCCAGCGCCCACACCGCGCCAAGCCCCAGGTAGGCCGCAGCCCCGGCGGCGCGATAGTCCATGCGCAGGTTGGTGCGACGTGCCAGCGCCCGCACCAGCAAGCCACCAAACACCAGCGACAACCCCCAGTTAAGCAACGAAGCGACCATTGAAATCAGCGCGACCCAGCACACCGCCTGACGCCCGTTTTTCGGCACCTGTGCCAGTTTGTCGATCAGTTTGACGGCGGGCGGCGAACTGGCCACGACATAACCGCCAATGACCACGAAGGCCATTTGCATAGTGAACGGGATCAGGCTCCAGAATCCGTCACCAAAGGCCATGGCGGCATCGGTGGGTTTGGCGCCCATAAACATCGTGGCCAGAGCCACCGTTATCACCGCAACAGCGGCGAACACCCACGAGTCGGGGAACCAGCGCTCGGCCCAGTTCGAGCAGCGCAGGGCAAAGCGGGCAGAACGGCTGTCTGCAATCTCAGCGGCCATGGGAAGTACCTCGGTTTTCTTATGATTATGGTGTCGTCAGCAAGGACGACTGACGAGGCACAGTAATTCAATCAGCTGATTTTTCCGATGGGTTTTGCCCCGAGTGACCTGTGCGCGATAAAAATAACCTCAGCTGTCCGAAAAGACGCTGGTGAGGGGTAAACTCTTCCCTTTCCAAAAGGAGTTTCTATGAGTTTTTACCAGCCAGGCATTCTTGCCAAACCTGTGCCTTCACAGGCGCGCTATATGTTTTTCGCCCTCAAGTCAGTAGAAGCATTGCCGGCTGCACTGGACGTTTTGTCTGCGTGGGTGGACGGCAAAAGCGTAGTGGCGGGTCTGGGCTCGCCGCTGGTATTGGCACTTGGCGCGAAAGTCCCGGGCTTGCGCGTGTTCCCGGCACTCAACGCCATGGTTGAAAACCCGTCGACCCAACACGCCCTGTGGTTGTGGTTGCTGGGTGATGATCGCGGTGAGTTGCTGCATCGCAGCCAGGCCATCGAAACGGCGCTGGCGCCTGCCTTCAACTTGCTGCAAGTGACCGAAGGCTTCCGCTACGGCTCCGACCGTGACCTGACCGGTTACGAAGACGGCACCGAGAACCCGGTGGATGACGCGGCTGTCGACGCGGCTATCGTTGCTAACGCTGGCGCAGGGCTGGACGGTGGCAGCTTTGTTGCCATCCAGCAGTGGCAGCATGACCTGAACGGCTTCGCCGCACTGCCGTCCGAGGAGCAGGACAACATCATGGGCCGTCGCATGAGCGACAACGAAGAACTGGACGATGCTCCAGACTCCGCCCACGTCAAACGCACGGCACAAGAAAGCTTCTCGCCAGAAGCCTTTATCGTGCGCCGCTCCATGCCGTGGACAGAAAACGGTAAGTCCGGCCTGATGTTCGTCGCCTTCGGTCGCACCCTGAACGCCTTTGAAGTTCAGCTGCGTCGCATGAGCGGTATGGAAGACGGCATCATCGACGGGCTGTATCGCTACAGTCGCCCGCTTAACGGCGGCTATTACTGGTGCCCGCCATTGAAGGACGGGCGGATGGACTTGAGCGCTGTTCGCCCCTGAGGAGGCGACGACTGTTCCCGGTCAAGGTCCCCGTGGGAGCGAGCCTGCTCGCGAATGATCTTCGCGAGCAGGCTCGCTCCCACGGTTGAAGTACCTCTATCGCAACCTCGCTTCGCTCCTCAGCGGCTACAGCGCTCCAGGTTTCAGGAATTGTCTGATTATTTTTTTCATGCCCCAGCCTCAGGCTTACGGCATGAAATCGACCCCTCAAGCCGCCCGAAAACTCCTCCATTTATTTGCCTTTGGCCTGATCGTAGCGGTCTTTGCGGGTTCGTTCGTTTATTTGCGTTCCGTTTTTAACGAAGAAGTGTCCCAGCGTCGCAGCGTCATGAACGAGGCGGTATTCAAAGCTCAGGATTTTTTCGTCAGTCGTCAGACCTTGCTCAAAAGCCTGGTCCTGGCAACGGTGCCTGATACCGCTCTGTCTCAAGCGCTTGGCAGTGTTGATCCCGAAGAAGAGATCAGTATCAGTCTGGGCAGCGATGCTGGCCATTGGAGCCTGTGGCTGACTCGTCGGATGATGGACTATCTGCACGAGAGCAAAGTCAATCTGCTCTACGTCCCACCAACCGATCAACCCCAGGTGGTACGCCTGTTTGACGCCTCGCCCGACCTCGACCCCCTGCCCAAGGTGGTCTTGAAACGATTGGCCGAGGAGGCTGACAAGGCGTATTCCTTTGATGATGACCTCTGGCTGACAGACAACAAGGTTCTGGATTCCCCGTTCTATTTATTCGCACGACTGGATAGCCGCAACCTGTCTTCCGGCTGGTTGGGCATTGAAGTTGAGGTGCCGGATCTTATTGAGGCATTGCGCAGTGACAGCGCTGGCGACTTCATGTTGCTGGACGGTCAGGGGCAGATCATTTTCACCAATACCGCGCAATCCACCCTGGTGGATTCTTTGCACACCCTGGAGACCAATAAATCGTTTGGCTTTATTGGTTCAGGGTGGTTTCCCGACAGCTTGGCGATCTGGAAAAAACTGGGTTATTCAGGCTGGCAAATAGTCTATTCCGTGGACATCAAGTCTTTGCTGCCCGTATTGGGCTGGCCATTGGCGGGGTGTGTGCTGTTGTTGATTATCGTCTGCATCGGGCTGCGTTATTTGATTGTGCGTATCGACCGACGCCTGATTACTCCGGGTGAAAACCGCATCCAGGCGCTGATTGAAAGTGAGGCATTCAGTCGTGCTGCGCTGCAGGTCGCGCCGGTCGCCTTGTGCGTCATTCGCCGCACAGACGGCACGGTGGTGCTGGAAAACTCGCTTTCTCAACAGTGGCTAGGTAGCAGCAGTGAGCGTGGGAAGTTGTGTCATGGTTGGATTCACCGGGCTTTCGATGAGCCCGACACGCGCAACAGTGATGAAATTGAAATGGAAGATGGTCGTCTTCTGTACCTCGCGTTTGCCCCCACACGTTACAAAAGTGAAGACGTGCTGATTTGTGCGTTCAGCGACATTAGTGCGCGCAAACAAATTGAGGTGACATTGGAGCGTGCCCGGCAGTTGGCTGATCGGGCCAATGAAGCCAAGACCTTATTTCTGGCGACCATGAGCCATGAAATTCGCACACCTTTGTATGGCGTTTTAGGCACCCTTGAATTGCTGGCGCGAACCGATCTCAACGATCAGCAGAACAACTATTTAAAAGCCATCGAGCGCTCTTCCGGCAATTTATTGCAGTTGATCTGCGACGTGCTGGATGTGTCGCGCATTGAGGCGGGCCAATTGCAGCTGGAACTCAACACCTTCAGTCCGATGGAATTGATAGAGGAGGTTGTTCAGGGCTACAGCGGTGCTGCTCAGGCCAAGGGCCTGCAATTGTTTGCCCTGATTGATTCGACCGTGCCCGAGTGGCTCAGTGGCGATGTCTCACGTATCCGCCAGATCTTGAACAACCTGCTCAACAACGCCCTCAAGTTCACCGACTACGGAAAAGTCGTGCTGCGCCTGAAAATGGACAGCCGCAACGATGAGCGGGTCATGTTGCACTGGCAGGTTTCGGATACAGGTAAAGGTATTGCCCATGAAGAACAGTCCCACTTGTTCGAGCCCTTTTATCAAGTTGAGTCTTCGAAACACGTGGTCGCGGGTACCGGATTGGGTCTGTCCATCTGCAAGCGCCTCATGCACTTGATGAACGGCACCATGCGGTTGGTCAGCGAGCCGGGCCTGGGCAGTAGTTTTACCCTGCATTTACCCTTGGTTCAGGTCATGGCCCCCTCGCGCTTAGGCGCACTCGGCGAGTTGTCTTCCAGCGTTGTTTATGTGGTTTCACCACTGCGTGAACTGGCTGAATCTTACTGCGCCTGGTTACAGCGTTGGGGCGCCCGGCCTCATTTGGGAGCGCCCAAGCAGGGTGAAGCCGGTGACGATACAGTTTTGCTGGAGCTGCACCCGGGCGCTGTCCGGCAACTGCTGGAACCCGTTTGGGCGGGACCGCGGGTGGTGGCCGCCAGCGACAACTCGCAGCCGCTTACGATTGAAAGCCCTTGCTGGCGTGCCGACCTCAATAGCTTGCAGGACGTGTACCGGGCCTTGTGTGAGGCTCAGGGTATGCGTGCAGGGACTCATTTAAAGGCCGGAGTGGCCAAGGTTGAACTCAATCTTGGATTAAACATTCTGGTGGCTGAAGACAACGTCATCAATCAGCTGATTTTGCGTGATCAGCTCCAGGAACTGGGCTGCACCGTTACATTGGCCAGTGATGGTCTGGAGGCCCTTGAACTCTTTCAGCAAGGGGCATTCGACTTGGTTTTAACTGACGTCAACATGCCAAGAATGAACGGTTATGAGCTGGCTACCAGGTTGCGGGTGATGAATATCACTCAGCCGATTATCGGTGCAACGGCCAAGGGCATGCCTGATGACTCCGAGCGTTGCCTGAGCGCCGGGATGAATCACTGTTTGATCAAGCCTTTTACGCTGTACACCCTATACAACTGTCTTCAGCACTTTTAAAGGAGGGTCCAGTGAATCCCTATCGTGTACTGGTCGTTGAGGATCATCCCTTTCAGCATGAGTATTTACTGAATGTATTCAATGAAGTGGGGGGCTTCACAGTTGACACCGTTTGGGACGGCGATGGTGCCTTGCAATGTCTGGCTCGCAACGACTATGACCTGTTGCTCAGCGATTTGCTGATGCCAGGCATGGATGGCGTGCAGTTGATCCAGAAGATCGCTGCTCTGAAAAAAACACCGGCATTGGCACTGATGAGTGCTTCGTCACGTCGAATGTTGATCAGTGCCGGCCTGGCGGCGAAAAACCTGGGTATTTCAGTGGTCGGCCTGATTTCCAAGCCGGTCGAAGTTAATGCGGTCATGCGTTTGAAGGAACGAATGGCTATCTTCCGTCTCAACGGCGCCATGCACCCCGCACGGGGCATAGAGGTCGATCCGCACAGTATCGAGATGGCCATGGACAACGGCCAGATCCAGGCGTGGTTCCAGCCCAAGAAGTCTCTGCGCAACGGTAATATTCTCAGCGCTGAAGCGTTGGTCCGCTGGGCACATCCCGAGGTCGGACTATTACTGCCCAAGGATTTTCTTTCACTCTTGATTAATCAGGGGCTGGAGGAAAGGCTACTGTGGTTAATGCTGGAACAAACGCTGCAAGCACAAAGACAGTGGAGAGAGCAGGGTTGGGATATCCCGGTTTCAATCAACTTGCCCACCCATTTGCTGGATAGCCATGATCTGGCTGACCGCTTGCGCGATTACGTGATGGCCGATGGCGGTGAGCCGCGCAGCATCGTGTTTGAACTGATGGAGAGCTCAACCACAGAGGAACTCAGTAACTACTACGCTGGCGCCTGTCGCTTGCGTATGATGGGCTTTGGTTTGGCCCAGGATGACTTCGGCAAAGGGTTCAGCTCCTATTTCAACCTGGTCTCAACGCCCTTCAGCGAACTCAAGATTGACCGTTCGCTGGTGCATGGCTGTGTTGAAAATGAAAACTTGGCCTCTGCACTGCGCAGCCTCGTGGAGCTGAGCCGAAAGCTGGGCCTGACGGTCGTCGCCGAAGGTGTCGAGACGCAGGCAGAACTTGCATTCTTGCGTAGTATTGAGTGTGATCAGGCTCAGGGATTCCTGATTTGCGGCGCCGTGTCATGCACAGATTTTGAAACCCTTCTGCTCCAAGATAGCTCCAAACCATCACGGGGATAGCTCCAGCAACGACTTATCGGCATCCCCTCTCTGGTTGTGCATAACCGCTTTAGTGGCGTCATCAATATGGAGTCAGGCAATGCGCGAATTAAAGGTTGTGATTGCCGACGATCACCCGGTAGTACTGGTGGGACTTCGGGAAGTGATTCAACGCGATAAGTGTTTCACTCTTGTCGGCGAAGCCTTGAGTTCTTCTCAGTTGGTGGAGCAGTTGAGGTTGCATCAACCAGCCTTGTTGATTACCGACTTCAACATGCCCGGTGATGAGACCTATGGCGATGGACTGCAACTCATCGAGTACCTCATCGAACATTTCCCTGAGGTGAAAATCCTTGTGCTGACGATGGAGAGTAATCAGCTGATTATTTCACGCCTGCTGGAAATGGGCGTGGCGGGAGTGATTGCAAAAAATCATATCTATCAAGAAATAGGTAAAGCACTTAGTGCCCTGGCCAGCGGCCGGTCCTATACCCGGACATCGGCCCCGAACACGTCAGTGTTAACCAACCCAAAAGTCATTGATGAGCGTTTCTCCACACTGTCGCCCCGTGAGGTTGAAGTGCTACGGCTATTTGTTGCTGGCAACAGCGTGGGGGATATCGCCCGTCAGTTGAATCGAAGTGTCAAAACAGTCAGCACCCATAAAGTAGCTGCTATGCATAAGCTGGAAGTGATTAATGACCATGCTTTACTCACGTATTGCATCAAGGCTGACCTGTGGAACGTGTAGTCACTGCTCTGGCATGAGGCTACGATCTCGTGCCTCGTCAGTGACTACTCAGCAAGTTGGAGTTATGTAAGCCATGCCGCAAATGAAAGTCCTATTGGCCGACGATCACCCGATTGTATTGATGGGCGTGCGTGAAATCATCGAGCGCGACCCGCGATTCAAGGTTGTGGGAGAGGCAATGAGTCCCTCCCAACTAATCGAAAAGATTTCGCTGCTACGTCCTGATGTGATTATTACGGACTACAACATGCCGGGTGACGATCAATACGGCGATGGCTCGCGTCTGGTCGAATACCTGCGCCGGCATTTTCCCGAGCCTCGGGTGATCGTTCTGACAGTGATTTCCAACCCGCAGGTTTTGACCTGGTTATATGAATTGGGCATCAGCGGGGTCATTTCCAAAAGCTCCGGTCTGGAGCAAATTTTGGTCGCACTGGATGCGTTCTATCGTGAGGGTCACTACCAGCAAGACATGCCCGACGGCACGTCGAGTGACAGCGTAGATGATGTCACGCAAAGGCTCAGTCAATTAACTGTCAAAGAATTTGAAGTCTTGCGACTGTTCGCTTCTGGCATGGGTGTCGGGGATATTGCGCAAAGCCTGAACCGCAGTATTAAAACGATCAGCACCCTGAAGATTTCGGCAATGCGCAAGCTGGATGTCGACAATGATCAGGCGTTGCTGATTCTGTGTCTCAAAGCCAATCTGTTTGCCTGATCGGTCGGATTTACAGGTAGATCATTTCCATCAGTAGCGTTGAAGTGTAGCTCCCGGCTGCGGGCATCTGATTCCCGATCCTGACTGGGCGGACTGAAAGTTTGAGCATCAGCAGTGTGTCTTCAACAGCCAAAGCATGTTGTTCGCCCAGCTTAAAATCCACCACTTTTGCTGTGCTGGTCATGTCACTCAGACGGGTTTTCAACCCTACTCTGTCGAGGGTGGTACGCAGGGTATTACTGTCAAATGAACCATTGCCTGCAGTAAAGCGCAGCAGCACCTGGCTGCCTTTGAGGCATTTAAAGTTCAAGTTCACATCGGTCCAGTCAGAACTGTCTGCGCTCAGCGCACTTAGGCTCACCTTGGGAATATCAACACTCTGCGACGCCGGGAAACTGGCGGTGCAGGGCGGCTTTATCAGGGTGCCAGTGATATCGAGTTGGCTTGCGTCCTCGGCGCCATACACTGTGCTGCCGCACAGCGTTAAGCTCGACAGCAGTGCTGCAATCAGGCTCACTTTGGCCTGCCTGAACATCTTACAGGTACTCGAGGGTAATGACGGACGACCCGGTAAAAGTACCCTCGGTCTGTGCGGCGATCGCGTACAGCTTGGCAGTCAAACCCAGGTTTACGGTGCCGCTTTGATTGGTCAGGTTGCGTTTCGTCCCGGTGACGTTAGCCGCGGTGCCGTCACTTTTCCACGTCAATGTATACACAAGATTTGCCTTGGTTGTGCTCGCATAGGTGGTCGAGCCTTGATAGACGCCTGAAGCCTTGATGCTGACATTCAGTGACGAGTTGGAAGGGCAGCTCAGGGTGACCGGAATATCGACGGCACTGGCTGTGTTTATCTGGTCAGTACGGATGCTGCCAAAGTTGGCGGTCAATGTTTTGCTGCTGGTCAAGGCGCAAGGCGCTCGTGTCAGGGTGCCACTGACGTTGATGGTTACGGCTTCGTCCGCATAAACAGGCGTGCACGCCATGCCAGTTAGAAGTGTCGCCGCCAGTGTTAAGCGCAAGTTCATGATCGGTTCCTGTGGTTGATCAGAGATAATTGATGTTGAGGGTGTATTGGCTGGTGAAACTTCCAGTAGGTGAAGCACTGGTATTCAGACTCGGCCGGAAACCCAGGCGAATCGTGTTGGTGCCTGTCGTCAGGTTGAGCGTGCGCGGGCTGTTGAACGTTACTGCGGTGTTGTTATCGGCCCAGGTGGTGGCCATCGACAGCCCGGCCAAGGTGGTCGCTGAAACCCCGGGCCTGCCACTGACAGCACTTTGGGTGGGGATCAGGGTGGCGGTTGCTTGGGTGCCGCGGGTGCAGTTCAGCGTGATATTGGCAAGTTGCTGGGAGGTCGCGAAGTCATTGCTGTTCAGGGTGCCGAACGGGAGGTTCAGGGCCGTGCCCGAACTCATGGAGCAGGCCGGATTTACAATCCGATATTTCAGCGTCAGGGATTGAATGAGATCGACATAACCTTCATAGCCTTTGATAGAGGTGCTAGTTAGGTTTAGGGTTATCGTATAATTACCTGGCGTTGTCGGGCCTCTACCCTTGGGCATGGAAAACATCACGTTGTAGACGTTACTGGTATTGACGGGCAGCGGTTTACATCCGCTGCCGTTGGTTGGCATGCAAACGGATGACGCGACACCCCAGGGCTGTTCCGGAACCACTTCTCCAGTTACTGCCGTCGCAATCATCGACAAAGCTGGCCCTGGCGTTTGGGTCAGGACTTGGGTTTGCTGCAACGAAGAACCATAGGGGAAATTTCGTGTCACTCGGCAATTACCTATCATTCTTACTTCAAAATATTCCCCTGGTGCCAGATCGCCAAGATCAACTGTTCCTCCCACCACCCATCCTCCTGGGGTACAATCCAGGTTGTTCTGAATCAGTGCAAAAGCCTGTTGGCTACCAAGGCCGAACAGCAAGCCAAGCAGCAAGCTGCGTTTCACCCAGCGTGAGCCGGGCAGTAGGTTTGTTGAGTTATGCATCGGGAGTACCTTTAGTGTCTGCATGGGCGGCCGATGGGGTATCGCAACTGATCTGCAGTTGCCCGATGCCCGTTTCTGACAGCGTGTAATTGTTCAGGTCCAGATCCGTGGCGCACCACTGCCGGCCGCTGACATTGATCACCAGTCGCGATTTTTCGGGTACGCCGGTCAGAAATGCCCGCCCCTTGTCCGCCACCATGGCGTTGCTCAATAAGGTGCCGTCTAGTCCATAAATCTGAGCCTCGGCAGCAAAGGGTACCGGCTTGCCGTCTTTGGAACTGAGGCTGATCAACAGGCGGCGGCCGTTACGAGTCTCGAAGTTGGCCAATACGAAGGCGCCGCGATTGGGTGTCACCTCTTGTACCAGTTGCTCGACGTCGGTGTTGTCCGATAACGAGTCGGTATCGAGCGCTACCTTGTTTTTCCGGTATGGCTGGGCAGAAGAAATAATCGTATAACCACTGCTGTTGGTTTTCACTCCGCTTTTGGTCAGTACGCCGACATCCCCGGCACCGCGTGTCGCCACGATAATGTTGGTCTCGCCTAAAGGCTGGGTCAGCATCACGGTGTCACGGGTGGCGACGATCGCGCCTTCCACGCCATAATCCGTCTGACGGGTGTTCTGATCCTTGTTGTAAGACCCGTGCCATATGGCATTTGCCGCGTTGTAACGGGCAGCGACCGAACCTCCGAGCAAGCGCTCATCTTCACTGACTTGCTGATTGACGCCTAGGTTGTAAGACAGGGTGTCATTCGGGAGATATGAGCCGCTGTATGTGGCGTTGCGGCTGGCATTACCGCTTGAATCCTGGCTGTTGCTCAGGCCCAGACGGCTGCTGCTGCCAGGATCGCCCAGAGGAATACTGACGCTCAGCGACACGCTGCGAATGTCATCTGCGACGCCGCTGTTCTGTGCCACGCCCAGGTTGTAGGACGCGCGCCCGACACTGAAGCTGTAGCCTAATTGCACAGAGGTATTGCTCTTGGCCAGGTTCCAGTAATCGGTTTTGGTCAGGTTGGCGTACATGCCGCCATAGGAGCCGAATTGCTGGGATACGTTGGCGGTAATGCTGCTTTTCATATGGCCGCTCAAGTACGGGGTGTACATCGCACTGTCGGTCTGCGTCTCGTCCACATAGGGTTGGAGCGAGTTGTTGGCGCGCGCATTGATCGCTTCGTTAAAGCTGTAATAGCCGCTGGTGGAATAGCGGTAGCCAATCAGGCTGAAACTGGTGTCTGTCAGGTCGATTGACTTGGAATAACGGAAACGATAGGACTGACCCGTCAGGGTTTTTGAGTCAGAGCCCATGTCGTCGCTGATGGCATGGGTCACGTCCAGCGAAATTGCGCCGAAACCCGAAAAGTCATGGGCAAAACCCGCCAACAGCGAGTGGTATTGATCGCTGACGATGGTGCCACCGAACAAGGTGGTACCGTCAGTCAGTCCACGGCGGTAGGTGCCTTGTAAAAAACCCGGCTTTTGCGAATCCAATGCACCGTCTGCAGGGCGATACTGGCCTGCAGTTACGGCGTAGCTTTGCTGACCTTCGCGCAACATGTAGGGCACGGACGAGAACGACTGGATATACACCTGACGCTCGCCATTGGGGCCTTCAACCGTGACTTCGATATCACCGTTGCCCGAGGTTGAGTACAGGTCCTTGAGTGCAAACGGGCCGGACGGCACCCACTGTTCGCTGATCACATAGCCGCGTTGGCGTAACGTTACGAGCGAGCGCCCGTTGGCCACGCCACGTACTACAGGCGCGAAGTTGCGCGAGTCATCGGGCAGCATGTCCAGGTCAGAAGCGATGCCCACGCCACGGTACGAGATTGTGTCAAACAGATCGCTGTCGGTTGAGCTTTCACCGACAGTGGCAATGGCCATCATGTTGCCCAGGTCCCGCTGGACATAGGTGTCCACGGACTTCCAGTTGCCGTCGACGTTGGTGCTCTTCTGCCAGGTCGAGAAGTTTCGAAAGCGCCAGGCACCGCTGTTGAATCCGCTGTGCACACTGCCAAACTGGGATTGACGATTACCGTACTGATTCTCGTAGTTGCTGCCCGAAAAGTTATAGTTGGCAAAGGCTACTTGCTCGCCATCGCTCCAGCTTTTACGACGGGTTGCGAATGGAATGCTGCCGATAAATGCCTGTGGCACTTGCAGGTCAAGGTGTTGTTTATTGAAGTCGTAGTCATAGGTGATACCGGTCAGGTCACCCTGAAAGTACACACAGTGGTCAGCGCCGGTCTCAGCGTTTTTCAGGCGCTCTGGATCAACGCCAAAATCAGTCAGGGCCTGAAGGCTCAAGCAGGGAAACAAACCTGAAGGCGTCGATGTCTGACTCGCCGTTTCGCGCACAAACTGTAAGTCGCGCTGTTCGATGTGACGATTGTTCAGTGACAGATCGACACGATAAATGCCCGGAAGTTGACTACGGCTCATGGCCTTTACTTGCTCGGCTACTTCGGCAGAACTGGTACCGCCACCAATCTCCAGAAAGGAGGAATCGAAGCTGTAGTCCGCGAGAGCTGCAGTCGTTGTGAGACTAAGCGCGCTGAGGGGGAGGAGGCCCCAGTAATTAATTCGGCGCGCGAACGCGCACATGCGCAATCGCAGCATGAGATGGTTCTTCCAGTAGGCGTGTAGTTCAGTATTCAGCGAGCTATAACAGGAGTTGACTTAACCGTACTGCCGTATTCATTGATGTAGCTGAATTCGAGGGTGTCGCTGTTTTTCAACGGGATGTTGGTAGTAATGGAACTACCTGGCTTGATGACCTCAGGCATGCCTTTGCTGGCACTGTTGTTGATCAGCAGCTCACTGACTACCACGTTATATCCCGACGGGTTATGCACACTTAAATTACCGCCATCCGCACGCCATTGAAGTCCATCAACGGCTTGCACCAAAGTGCCTTTCAAATCGGCAGGACGATAGAACAGTTTGATCGTAGTCTTGAGTGCAATCTGCAACACGTTCTGGTTACGTTGCTCTTCACTCAGTGCCGGGATCGCCTTTACATTGAGAAAAAAAAGGCTTTCTTTATCGGTCGGCAAGTTTTGCGCGTTGGTCGCAATGACTCGCAAAATGTTCTGGCTATTGGCGTCCAGACGAAACAGCGGCGGGGTGATGATGAACTCATCTGCGCTCTCATCAGGTTTTTCGAATTTACTGACCCAGGATTGCACCAGATACGGTACGCCGTCGTCACCGGAGTTTGAGAGTGAAAGATTGGCTTCCTTATCTTTGCTTTGATAAATAACTCGCGTAGAGCCCACATTGACGCCCGCTTGAATCTGGGGCAGCCAAAAGACTGCTGCCAGTGTCAAAAAGGCTGCAATTTTTAAACGCATGAAGGGTGTCCTCTGTTTAACGTAACGAATGAGCTCGCGATTCATCGCGAGCTCTTTCGTTTAAAAACATAAATTACTTGTAAGTCACGTCGAAGCTGGCCAAGGCGTTAACTTTACCCGTGCCGATTCCGCTCACACCACCCGTGTCTGCTACTAGGCGTACATAGGTAGCTTTGAAATCAAAGGTGTTACCTTGAGGGCGCAATTCGTAATCTGGGCTGGCGGTGTTCAGTGCCAGTTTGATGTTGGACTTAACGTCGCTGATTTGAATGCCGATGCCAGTGACTTGGTTTTCGCCGGTCATACCTAGCAAGGTTGGATCGTTCATGGCCTGTTGGCCGCTGAACTTGATGGAAGCGTTTTTCAGGGTCGGACCGCTGCAGTTCTCCAGAGAAATAGAGAACGGAGTGGAGACGCTGGCTGTAGCGCCAACGCTGTCGCCGAAGTCAGCGATACGAACCTGGCCCATATCAACGGACTTCTTCACGCTTTCGCTGTTGATGGTGCATGGGTTGTCGTTGATGACACCGGTGAATTCAACCTGGCCATCAGCGGCTTGAGCGGTAGCTGCAGCCATGACGATCAGCATCGAAGAACCACAAAGTGCTGTGTATTTGCCTATTTTTTGAAACATTAGAGACGTCCTTTACAAATCGATGAAGTGTGATATCTATTTTAAAAGCCAGCCTGTTAACGGCTTGCCGCAGCAGGTGTTGCAAAGGATGCAACTAAACGTGGAGGAGTTCCATCAGACGATTCCTGTTCGTACGGTCAAGATTAATATCGGGCGCTCAAAGGTGTGTTGTGTGCCTCTTGAAGTGTTTAGATACCTGAGCAGGCAGTGGGCATGCGAGGCTCCATCCAGCTAAATGACGGCACTTAATAATGAAGCAAAAAACGGTTCGTCTCGGTGCACTGGCACTGAGTTCACTGCGACTGAACAAGTTGTTGCTCCTGCTGAGCGGGCTTGCCCTGTTGTTGGTGGGCATGAGTTATTGGGCCGTTAACCGGCTACTAATGGAGGAGCGCGAGAAGACGGATTTTCACTTCGCACGGTTGATCGAAAGTATTCATGAGCACGAAGTTTTTTTACGCACAGGCGCTGAGAGTTATGATCACGCCAGCGGCACCTTTTCGATGGATACCAAGCCGCGTTCGCACATTGAATTGATGCGCCAGGGTGATGAGCTTTTATTTCAAAACCGAGACACTGCCAAGTCTCTACCGTTTACGGTGAGCCAGCGAGACACGTTCACGCTGGGTGAAATGCAGGGGGTCTATTCGCTTGGCGTTCAGTTGACTGATCTGTTCACGGCTTACTGGTCTGATTCTTATTATTCGGCACCCCAGGTGTTTGTGTTTTCGCCCACGGCTCAGTTCACCATCGCCGTACCCGGTATTGATGGCACCCGTCAGTACCCCCTGTTGTTCAACAACAATTTTTTTGATGTGACCAAGCGTTTGTACGACTCTTTTTTGCCCCAGCGCCATTTGCTAAACACTGATCGTGTGCTGTGGATGAAAGCCCCGCTCGAACTCATTCAAAAACGCAAATATATAGTGGGCGCAATCAGTGTCGATCTTCCCGATCGCTTTATGCAGGCGGCCAATCAAGGGAACTCGGTGATTCTCAGCGCCTTGCTCGATGTCAGCGATGTCAGCGACCTTGAACGCTTGTTGATGCGCCCCACTAACAGTCGCCTTACCCTGATTTCCCCTACGGGTGATGTGCTGTTGGGTGACGTTCAGGATGTCGAGGAGCTGGCGCCGGGGTTGAGTTTTGCCCGTGACGGTCTGCGCTTCAAGTTGAGCTCGGGCGGAGATGATCCTTGGATCGGCCTGTACGCCATCACGTATCAGAATTTCTTTGGTTATGCGAAATGGCCCTTGATGTGGGCGGCGGGCCTGTTTCTTTTGTTCGTCCTGATTGGCTGGCGCTTCAATCGCTGGTACAGGGTGCGGATCATCGAGCCCGCACAGCAGTCCAGCCTGTCCTTGGCTGAAAGCGAAGAATTCAATCGGGTCATGCTCGATAACGCGCCCGTTGGGCTGTGTGTGGTTGAAAGGGGGACTGGTGTCGTCTTGCTGGAAAACCAGCGGGCGCACGAATGGCAGGGTACCCCTGAACTGATTGCTTTATTGAAGAGTGATTATGGTGAACGTGAGTCGGGCGAGGTGCAGCTCGAAGTGGCTGGGCGTTATCTGCAGGCCTGTTTTGTCTTCACCCGTTACAAAGGCAAAGACGTAGTGCTCTGCGGTTTCAACGACATCACCCGGCATGTGGATGACGCCAACCTGATGGAGCAAGCACGTCGTTCGGCTGATGAAGCCAGCAAGGCTAAAACCCTATTTTTGGCCACTATGAGCCATGAAATTCGTACCCCTTTGTACGGGGTGCTTGGCAATCTAGAACTACTGGAACTCACGCCTCTGAGTGAGCGCCAACATGAGTACTTGCACACTATTCAGCGCTCATCAGCGGTGTTGTTTCAATTGATCAGCGACGTGTTGGACGTGTCAAAAATCGAGTCCGGGCAAATGGCTGTCGAAGCCCAAACATTCAGCCCTCTGGATGTGTTTGAAGATTGCGTGCGCAGTTATTCCGCTGCTGCGAGCAATAAGGGATTAAAAATATTTGCCTGTGCGGACGCGAACTTACCGGCACTTTTGTGCGGAGATGCGGTGCGCATCCGGCAAATCATCGACAACCTGCTGAGTAATGCGATCAAGTTCACCGATACAGGCTGGGTGCTCTTCAGGCTTAAGGTGACAGACCTTGAGCATGGTCAAGTGTCATTGCAGTGGCAGGTCTCCGATACCGGTGTAGGGATCAGTGAGGAGCAACTGGCGCGTCTGTTTAAGCCCTTTTCCCAGGTGGGTGGTAGCGAGCGTGCAGGTGGTGCGGGCCTAGGTTTGTCTATTTGTGCCCGACTTGGCGAGATAATGGGTGCGAACCTGCGGGTGGTCAGTGAGCCAGGCTTGGGCAGCAGCTTTTCACTGAATATAAGTTTGCCTGTTATGGCTGGCCCGCTGGATAAGAGTGCCGATATTGATCTTGAGGGAGTGAGTGTCTATGTGCGCGCCTCCCGCAGTGATATCGTAGTGGTTCTGATTGACTGGCTAAATCGTTGGGGGGCGCGGGCCCAAGCACTCCCTGCATCGGATACCCACGCCAGCCATGCAATATTGCTGGATGTCGACCCAGACTCGCAGCTTGCTCTGCACTGGCCGGGAGAGTATGTGATAGCGACTGAAACGGGTCGCAGCCAGCCCAAAAAGACCTCGAGGGGATGGGAAGTTAACGCCTATGACATACGAGCCATCGCCAGAACGCTGATGCAGGTCGCGCAAGGAACTGCTCCCGAGTTAGCCAGCAGCGTGCCGCTACCTCTTTCACGTCTGGAGTTGAGCGTTTTGGTTGCGGAAGATAACCCCGTCAATCGGGAGATTCTCAAGGAGCAGCTGGAGGCTTTGGGCGTTCAGGTAACTTTGGCTGAGGATGGTGAGCAAGCCTTGCTGTGTTGGAGTGAGGCGTCATTCGATTTGGTGATTACCGACGTCAATATGCCCAGGCTCGATGGCTATCAGCTGACACGCCGCTTGCGCGAGCTTGACCCTCTGGTGCCGATTATTGGTGTCACAGCCAATGCGATGCGAGAGGAGGGAGAGCAATGCCTGAAGGCTGGTATGAACGTCTGGCTGGTCAAACCGCTGAGTCTGACAACCTTGCGCCAGACCTTGTCAGTCTACTGTTCCCGGTCAGCACAACCGCAGCCGCCCACGTTGCAGGCTGGCGAAGAGGTTGTGCAAAAAGATGATCTTGAAGACTGGATTACGCTTTCACCGAGCATGCACCGATTGTTTATCACCACCATGCATCAAGATCTGGCGCAGGCGCAGCAGGCTTTGCAAGAAGGCAATACATCGAAATTGCTCAATCATGTACACCGTATGCATGGCTCTTTTGCCACGGTAGGCGCTGTCGCTTTAGCGGCGGCCTGTAATGAGTGCGAAATCGGTTCGTTGCGTGAGCCCTTGAGTGCAGAGTCTGCCAGCAGAATCCAGGCGTTGTTGAAACGCTTGCACCGTGCAGTGTCCAGGCTGGTTGACGGGGAGTTGTATCCCAACGGCGGATAATCGTAACCGATGGTATTCATTGATCTTTTTTTATTTGTTGCTTGACGTCTCTGCTGTAAAGAACGTTTAATTACGGCCTTGCCCAGATAGCTCAGTCGGTAGAGCAGGGGATTGAAAATCCCCGTGTCGGCGGTTCGATTCCGTCTCTGGGCACCACTACATAGAAAACCCCTGATGCCTGATGGCTTCGGGGGTTTTTTGTTTCTGGTCGCTGCTGTGATTCGATGGTCTTGACGTGCCTGTTGTGCTGGTGCTTTTTTTATGAGCGGTTCAAGTGTTCTTGGGACATTTAAGCTGCAAGCGCCTGACTACTCTTTTCTCTGATGTGTGTGCCAGCAGAGGATCATCGTCACGCCAATACCTGACGGTGTAATCGCCAGCGTCCAGATTACCGCTCCCATGACAACTCCCTGGTTTGTCAGGCTCAACAGCAGACTCAAGGCCAGTAACAGCGTTGCGCCGCAACGCAATACTCGTGTTGTGGGACTCTTGCGGGTAAGCGTGATCCTGCGAGATTGGGGGATTTGACTGAGTGCTAGCGCGCTGAGCCCCATTATCATTAAGCCGAACGCCGCGATATCCGATAGCCAGTCAGCCATTTTTCACCTTGTTAGGTGCTTGCGACGGAGCAAGCGCCAACCAATGACTCCCGCGAGCAACGCGATGAGCATTAATGCCAGATCCACGCCCGCCACCGCCGGGAGCCCCCGCTTCATCGACTGCAATGGATGGTCGCCCGTGCTCCAGGCATTGGAGAACACTGCCAGCAGCGCCATTGCGCTGATCACCAGCAGGTGCTCTGCCCAGGGCGCGCGCGATTGTGCTGAACGCCGGATAGCCCACAGGGTATGCATGATCGCCGGTAACCAGACCCAGTAGAAAAGGGTGATTTCCCAGTTCGCACGGTCAGCCAGGCCGATCGGTAGCAATCGATTGGCCACCAGCATGGCCAGGGTGGCCAATGGCATTCCAGTGATCATCGCGCTGCTGAACAGCGTCATCGATACCTCGCTCCACCGCCCGGCAGCCTGCTGCAGGCGGCGCTTTTCCAGCCAGTACAGCAGGCCGCTGCCGAGCATCACGCAACCACTCAAACCTGCAAAAAAATACAAGGCGCGCAGCCACGGTTGCTGAAAGTGGGTTACGTGCAACCCGGCCAGAAACTTGAAGGTCGCGGCCGCTGCAGGCAATCGGGATTCGTGCAGCAGATGTGCGCTGGCGCCATCGAAGTACAGGGTTTGCCCATCCTGACTCATGCGGTCAGCCAACGAGCGGCTGACCTCAACGTAGGCATTGGCATCTCCAGGGTGCCAGACCCTGAGAAACGCCGGTTCGCCATTGCCCCAGTGCAATCGCGCTTGCGCCATCATCTGATCCAGCGAGGCCAATGACCCCGTTGTACCCAGTGCCGGGCGACTGTACGCTGCGTCCGCCTCCTGGCCAAACTGATAGGGCTGGTCCTGATACACCGCCAGGATGCCGGCAGGAAGGTACATCGGGAACAGGATCAGCAGCCCCGACAACAGGATGATGAAGTGAAAAGGCAGAGCAAACACACCGGTCAGGTTGTGCATGTCCAACAACCGCCTGGGTGATTTGTCTACCCGTAGCGTGAACAGGTCCTGAAACAGGCGTGCATGGATACACACGCCAGCTATCAACGCGATTAGCCCCAGCATTGCGGCAAGGCCAACCAGGCGCGTACCGATGTTCCAGAAGTTGATGTTGAGGGTGTAATGCAACCGGTAAAAGAAATCGCCGCCGCGGCTTCCGGCCTCCGGCAGCACTCGGTCTTCTCCTGGCGCCAAAAAGCGACTCAAGCCCTGACGGTCCTGGGTCCATGCTTGAAATCGAATCACCGGTCGGCGCTTGTCAGGCAGTTCCACGTACCACTGCAGCAGCGGTTTGCTCTGGGTCAAGCTGGCAACGTGGGGGACCACTCGCTGGTCCAGTGACAGTGGGGTGTCAACCGATGCCAGGCGAATCTGCGGCAACATCCAACTGTCCAGCTCACGGTCATACACCGCCAGGCTGCCCATGAAAAATGCGATCAGCAGCAGTCCGGAAAAACCGATTCCGATTATTCGATGCATCCACAGTAGCGCTTGACGAACACGGGTGAACATCAGGCGCCTGCCTCCATGAAAAAAGTGCTTGTCCACATCACAAGCGATGCACTCGTCACCCGTAGGCAATTGCGCGTTCCACGCGGTGCGCTGAACAGCCACAGCACCAGCCAAGGAAAGAGTGCAAAGCAGGTGATCGAACTGATCAGCACCGCTTCACTGGGCTGGACATGAGCGTGCACCAGGCACAACGCCAAGAATCGGTTCAGTTCCCAGCATGATAGGTAACTGAGCAGCAACACCAGTACCAGCCACACGCTGCGCAGTAGCTCCGGATGTTTTCCTGCGGTTCGTCTCACCACTGCCTCCCTGATCGCGGACCCTGTGGCCGACCCAAAAACCCCCATGCCGGGTGACTGATGTGCTGCTGCAATTAAAACTTGGCGCGCAGGGTCATGGACACGGCACGGGGGGCTCCGAAGATATTCCCGTCCTGGAAGGTGTTGATGCGCTGTAAATATTTCTTGTCGGTCAGGTTGGTAGCGAGCAGATCAGCAGAGAGATTTTGCGTGATCTGATAGCCAATGCCCGCATCGTACAAGGCGTACCCGCTCTGACGAAGTTTGGTGCCGTCCATGCCAATGCCAGGGACATCCAGTTTGTTGTAGGTCTCGCTGACGATGCTGGCACCACCCTGGACACTCCACTTCTCCAACTCGCCGGGCAGTTTGTACAGGCTCCAGACCCGCAGCATGTTTTTCGGCAGGTAGGTCTGCAGTTGCTCGTTGGGGCTGTCATAACGTTTGTAGGTATGGGTGAAGTTCGCGCTAAGGAACCAGTCAGGGGTCATTTGCCTATTCACCTCAGCCTCGAATCCGTGGGTGCGAGCCTTGCCGCTGGCAACCACGGCCAGAAAACTCGGATCGTTCATGTCCGGAATCGCGCGGTTCTCTTCTTCGATCTGAAACGCTGCCAGCGAGGCGTTCAACGCGCCATCGAGGAATTCGGCCTTGATCCCCAGTTCGTGCTGCTTGCCTTCCAGTGGTTTGAGGGTCTTGTTGTTAACGTCCAGGTTGCTGACGGCTTGCGGCTGGAATACCCCGGAGTAGTTGGCATACAGCGAGTAGTTATCGTTGAGGTCGTAGATCAGCCCGTAAAACGGAGTGAACTTCTGCGACACGCTCTCTGCGTTCTTTTGCGCCGGTGAACCAGCCTGGGGCTGGTGCTGGCTGCGGTGCATCTCAAACCAGGTCACGCGCCCGCCAAGCACCAGCGTCAGAGGGTCGGCCAGGCTCAAGCGGACGTTGCTGTAAATCGCTTTTGCGCGGGTTTTGGCAACGCTGGTCGGCAACTTGTCCGATTCGGCAAAGGCCGGATAGGCAAAGTCAGGCTGGGGGTCGTAGAGGTCGACATCACCCAGGAAGTCCGAGTAATAACCGCCGTTCGATGCAAACTCGGAGCGCGAATAGTTGGCGCCTACCAGCATCGTGTGTTCACGTCCAAGGAAGTTGAACGGGCCGTCGACGTAGACGTCGGCCTCGTCTTGTTTCTCTCGATAATCAAACATGATCGAGTTCATGGACACCAGATTGTCGGCGGGGTCTATGCCCCCACCATTGCGTGCGTAAGCCTGGGTCAAGTCGTAGTTGTTGTCGGCGTGTCGCAGGGAGAGTTTGGTTTTCCAGCCATCCCCCAGCTGGTGCTCGATTTCGGTGAAAACAGCGGTGCTCCAGAAATAGTCCCGGTTCCAGTCTTCACCGTAAAAATTCTTGCGCGACACGTTTGGTAGCGACATTGCGGCCTCACCGGCAGCGTTGGTGTAGCGATAGGCAGGCAGGGAGCGCTGGGCGCCACGGATGTCGGTGTTCTGGTTGCTGGCACCAATGGTCCAGACCGTATCTGGCGTCAGGTCTATATCGACGATGCCGTAGACTTGATCCGATTCGCGCTTGCCGCCACCGTCGTAGTAGAAGCCTTTCTTGTGCTCGCTGAGCACCAGGCGTGCGCGTACATTACCGCTCTCTGTCAGCGGGCCGGTGACATCGACCATGCCACGGTAGTCATCCCAGGAGCCGGCGCTGATCTCTGTTGAAACCGCAGTCTCGGCCGACGGCCGTTTGCGCACCAGGTTGATACTGCCGCCAGGACCGCCGGCGCCAGTCAGGCTGCCAGATGGACCCTTGAGTACTTCAACGCGGTCGTACATGGTCAGGTCGGGCGATAAAAAAACCTGTTGTCCATGGTGGTCGGCGTACCGTCCAACTGCAGTGAGGTCATGTTAAAACCGCGGGAGAAAAAACTCAGGCGGCTGGCGTCGATACGCTGAACGGTGACACCGCCAACCTTGCCCAGTGCATCTTCGAGGGTGTAGAGGTTTTGCTTCTGAATACGCTCCTGGCCGATGACATTGATCGTTTGCGGCACCTCTCGCAGATGCAGCGGGACTTTGGTTCCTACCGATACGGTCGGTGCCTCGGTCTGCATTCCAACAATCGCCTGCGCCGGCAACGTCATGCTACCCAGTGGGTCCAGCGTCAAGGCGCCACCCACAGTCGTACGTACGGACAATCCACTGCCTTCAATCGCAAGCTGTGCAGCCTGCTCTGCATTCATCGTTCCCTTGATGGCCGGAGCACGGAGCTCGTCGACGAGATTCGGGGCATAAATGATTTCGTTGCCGCTCTGGCGGGCGATGCGATCGAGTGTCACCACCAGGGTGTCTGCAGGCAAGTCGAAATGTTGTTGAGATGAGCTGCCCGTTGCAGGTGATTGCGCGTGGCTGGTCGAAGCGTGACCCAGGATAAGCAAAAAAGACAAACACACAGGCGTCAGCCTGAACGCCGTGTTAAAGCGATTGGACATGGGTAACTCCGTGTTGGCGGCTCCGCTTTTATTAGCGGTTAATTCCTATGTCCAACGAGATTGAAAAAGCGATATAGAGCCACTTGAAAATAATTAGCCGCGCAGTTCGATCCGGGTCCAAAACCCCAGGTATTGCTCTATGCGCACAGGCAGGATTTGCTCCAGCGAAGCCAGTGCACGTTCACTGTTATCCAGGGAGAACAAACCGGAGACACGAAGTTGCGCGGCCGCCGGATCAATGCGTAACACCCCGCGCCGATAGGGCTGCAATGCCTGAATGACTTCTCCCAGCGCCCAATCATCGACACTGAGCCTGCCGCTCTCCCAACTGGTTTCCCCTTTTCGATTAGCGGCAAGTGGCTGGATAGCCCTTGAATTGAGACGGGCACCCGCTCCGCTCTTGAGCAACGAGCATTGCCCCTCGAGCAGACCCACGCAGAGGCTGGAAGTCATTGCCCACACATGAGTGGTGCCGTCTTGTAGCGAGACCATAAACCGTGCGTCAGAGCTGCGTGCAAATCCATGTGATGTGCGCACAACAAGTGGCCTGGGATCGTCGCTGGCCTCTATGACCAGTTTCCCTTTACGCAACATCACGTTTCGCTGGCTGGCAGTAAAATCGATATCCACCGCACTGCGCGCGTCCAGAACCAGCGTGCTGCCATCCGGCAGTTTGAAGTCACGACGTTGCGCAGTGGTTGTACTCAAGTCGGCCCCCATGCTTGTGAACAACGTGCTCTGCCGGCCAATCAGTGCCGCGCCGACACCGACTCCGCCAAGAACCAGGGCGCCCCGAAGCAAGCGTCGTCGTTGCGGATCTGGCGACTGCAGAACCCTGCGTACCTTCGAGTCCGAGTTACGTGCAAGCGGTAAAAAGGTTGTCCCCAGGTGGGTCTGCACTCTCTCCCATGCCTGCGCATTCGCCGCGTTGGAGATCCAGGCTTCGAACGCTTTTTGTTCATCATCCAGGACTTCGCCTGAACGCATGCAGGCCGTCCATTCGATGGCTTCCTCGATGGCAGAAGGTGCGCGTTTCACTCGTGAATCAGATTCTGGCAGCACAGCTTCAAACCCTTGGCTTCATATTGGCGTACCCGAGTTGTCGATACCCCTATCAACTCGGCAATGTCGGCGTACTTCATACCGTCCACCTGGCTGCACAGAAATGCAGTGCGGGCCCGTGACGAAAGGCCTGAGAGTAAGGCGTCGATTTCAAGCAAAGCTTCAATCGCCAGTGCCCGGACTTCAGGGGAGGGTTCGAATGCTTCGGGTTGCAAAGCCAACACTTCCAGATAAGCGCGTTCCAGATCGCGCCTGCGCCAACTGTCGTACATCAATCGCTTGGCGATTGTCGTAAGGAGTGCCCGAGGTTCGCGGATTGCCTGCGGTTCAGGTAATGCGACAACCTGAACAAACACTTCAGCAGCGATGTCTGCAGCATCATGGGAACAGCCCAGCCGCGCACGTAGTCGATTCAACAACCAACCATGGTGGTCACCGAAAAGGCTGTGCAATACCGTCTGTCGTGCATTGGCAGAAGCGAGCGCGATTTGAGCCATTGGAATGAATTTAATGATAATTCTTATCATTTACCATGGCTGTAGCGGTTGTTTCAAGGTGTAAGACTGCTGATGAGCGTCGCAAGCCCGGCTGGACTGTCTCACCCCATTTGTCGGGGATACCCGGGGAAAGGTAGACGGGGGAGTCCAGGACACACTCCCGGACACAACTAAGCCCGCCGCAGGCCTAATGTCATTCACTCAAGAGCCATGCTGCTCAAGGGGGGGAGCGGGGAGAAGTCGCCTAACTGAGCAACAGGCGGGCTTCTTGTTGGCTTCATGTTCATCTTGCGATGTAGTGAAACCGGTATTTGGTAAGGGACGTCTTTTGATCTCTGAACGCTTCATTGGCTTGTATCCCTTCGGTTCGATTATTAACGAAGGATACACAGGGGGATACACGGAGGAAAGGTATAGGGGGAGACAAGGAGAAACCCCCAGACACAAGAAAGCCCGCACTAGGCGGGCTTCTTGTACTGTTTATAGACTCATGGAGACATCTGTAAACAAGCGTTTGGTGGCTACACAGGGACTTGAACCCCGGACCCCAGCATTATGAATGCTATGCTCTAACCAACTGAGCTATGTAGCCAATGGCGCGCATTATTCCCTCGTAATGGACATGTGTCAAGCAAATATCTTAAAAAATCTTTGTGCTATCAACTGCTTAAGGTTTTGGGCGGCTTTGGATGGCAATATCTTGTAAAAAAATGGCACATTGACGTACCTGCAAGCGCGCATTCACCTGTCGTACGGAAGCTCAAATGGCTCTTAGCAACGCTCAAACAACTACAACCGCGTCCCCTCCAGCTCCCCAGTCCAGCCCGTTAGTCATGCGCATTATCGGTGCCGTGGCGTTGGCGCATCTGATCAATGACCTGATCCAGGCGGTACTGCCGTCGATCTATCCGATGCTCAAGGCCAAATATGACCTGACCTTTACCCAGATCGGGCTGATTACCCTGACGTTCCAGATGACGGCTTCTCTATTGCAGCCGTGGGTGGGTTACTACACCGACCGTCATCCCAATCCGTTATTGCTGCCAGCCGGTATGGTGTGCACCCTGATAGGGATTTTGATGCTGTCCCAGGTTGGCAGCTTTCCTCTGATCCTGCTGGCGGCAGGGCTGGTCGGGGTTGGCTCTTCAACCTTTCACCCTGAAGCATCCCGCGTGGCAAGGCTCGCCTCAGGCGGACGTTACGGCCTGGCGCAATCGACCTTTCAAGTGGGTGGCAACGCGGGCTCGGCCTTCGGGCCGTTGTTGGCTGCGGCTATCATTATTCCCTATGGCCAGGGCAATGTGGCCTGGTTCGGGCTATTTGCGCTGTTCGCCGTAGGGCTGCTGTATGTCATTAGCCGCTGGTACCGCAACCACTTGAACCTGTTCAAGCTCAAGGCCGGGCAGAAAGCGACCCATGGCCTTTCAAAACGGCGGGTGCTCGGTGCGTTGGTGGTGCTCGGCCTGCTGGTGTTCTCCAAGTATTTCTACATGGCGAGCCTGACCAGCTACTACACCTTCTTTCTGATTGAGAAGTTCGACGTGTCGGTCTCGACTTCACAGCTGTATCTGTTCCTGTTCCTGGGAGCCGTTGCAGCAGGTACGTTCTTTGGTGGGCCGATAGGCGATCGCATCGGACGCAAGGCGGTGATCTGGTTCTCGATACTCGGGGTGGCACCGTTCACGTTGATGTTGCCTTATGCCGACCTGTTCTGGACCAGTGTGCTCAGTGTGGTCATCGGCTTTATTTTGGCTTCTGCCTTCTCGGCTATCGTGGTGTACGCCCAGGAGCTGGTGCCGGGCAATGTGGGAATGATTGCGGGTATCTTCTTTGGCTTGATGTTTGGCTTTGGCGGGATCGGTGCCGCCTTGCTCGGGCACCTGGCTGACATTCATGGCATCGAGTACGTCTATACCCTGTGCTCATATCTGCCGCTGTTCGGCGTGCTGGCGATTTTGCTGCCGCGAACGAAAAAAATCTGAATCGGTAGTGGGTGGCCACTCCCTGGCCTTTCTGCACGCTAGACCTCAACCATGGACCTCTCTGTGCAGATGTCCGTGGTGAGCACTAGCAGTGGGTGGCTATCTTGAGCTGCTCCCGGGCCCGCGAGATGCGTGAACGAACCGTCCCTATGGGGATCTCCAGAACATTGGCCGTGTCGCGATAACTACCGCCGCTTTCCAGCGACACGTACAGCGTATTGCGCATTTCGGTTGGCAGCCGGTTGATGGCCGTGAGGGTCAGTTCTAGACGTCGATTGATTTCGAACTGACCACCCAGGTCGCTGGCGCAATGCTGCTCAGGGCAGAGCGCCTCGTCGAACTCGCAATGTACCGGCCTCGCGTACAGCCGGCGAAAGTGATTGCGAATCAGATTCTGGGCAATGCCGCACATCCATGTGCTCAGTGTTGCCTGGCCATTGAAGCGGTCTTTGCTTCGCCAGGCCTCCAGACAGGTCACTTGAAAAATATCGTCCGCATCCTCGGGGTTCAATACGCGCTTGTGAATAAACGCTTTCAGTTTTTTCTGGAGCCCGGTCGACAGATCCAGGGGGGTGGTAGAAGAGGTCAAGAGGGGTGGGGAGGAAACATCATCAAGGCAATTCATTTTTTATCCTCAGGTGTGCGCTATCGAAATGATTTCGACGAAGGCCTCCTAAGCACCGCCTGTGCCAATCAATGAATTGCCTGTATATGATTGTTTTTTAAGAATTTTATTTTTTTGATGGCACCTTTTTGTGCCGAAACTTGCGTGGCCTGTCCTGGGCTTGCGCCAACTTTTTCAAAAACCATGTCAGCTGCGCGCCGGGGAACCGTTTGCCTGGGACCGGCCACACAGGTCATCGAACCTTCCTGACTTGGCATCCCTATGAAATTTGACGGACGAAACGAAGCCGTGCAGGCACTGAGTTCGATGCTCAGGGCAACTTCTGAAACAACAGCCTCAACGTTACGCCAGTCCGGATGGGTTTTTCGCCATGGGAAGGCCCACCACTGAACCCACAGGTCAGCCTCGGTCATGCAGAACCTTCCTCAGATGGGGGCGTTTTATGTCTCAACTTCAGCCACATGACAGGGCCGGTAATCGCAAGAAGGAGCCCAAAGACTCCACCGGCAAAGGTTTTTTTCCAGAACCCCAGGTTTTGCTCCGGCACCAGAAAGGGGCCGAAGAAGAGCAACTGCTGCTTGTCTTGAAACGCAGCCGCCGGGACAAATACCGTGGTTATTTTGTTCGGGTTGTCTAAAGCCGTGGCCATGCCCGGAATACTGCTGGCAACCATTCGGCGTACCCGAGACTGAATGCTGTCGGGGTCCAGTCTTGAGTCATGTTTGATGAAGACCGAAGCCGACGCGGGCTGGACTGCCTCGCCCGGGGCTACTCGCTCGGGAAGCACCACATGCACACGCGCAACGATGACACCGTCTATGTTTGACAGCGTCGCTTCGAGTTCCTGTGACAAGGCGTGGATGTAGCGGGCACGCTCTTCCAGCGGGGTAGAAATAACTCCCTCCTTGCGAAAGATTTGTCCCAGTGTCGAGCGTGTTGCCTTGGGTAGCCCGGCGGCTGCAAGGGTCTTGATAGCCCGGCTGATATCTTGTGCACTCACCCGCACGGAGACTCCGTTTTTGGTAGGGATCTTTTGGCTATGGACTTGCTTGTCTGCCAGTTCGGCGATGACTTCATTGGCTTCTTGTTCGGAAAGCTGGCTGTGAAGCTCCACACTTTCACCACAACCGGCCAAACACATTACGAGCAAAAACATCAGGCTCTTGATAAGGCGCGACACAATGCTGTTACCGTCTAAGACAGATTGGTGAGTTTTTCGATTGCTTGTGACGTCTTGCTGATTATCTTGGCGCTCAATACGGTCATCAAGATGAAATGCCGACATGGCACGGGTTGATTTGAGCATGTCGACGGGATCGGTACTGGTGCTGACTTTTTGCAAGGCCTGTGCAGCCCTGTTCGAGAGGCCTTGCAAGAATTCCGAGCGCTGACTGAGCGGGCTGGCGCCATTGTTGTAAGGAACTTCGGCCGCAGGCGATTTCAACAAGGTATTGAACCAGTTTATATCGGCAGTCTCAGGTGCAGGATACGGCGTGTCAGGGAACATGGACGGTGCCAGGGTGGCAACGTCAGGGGCATTAACGTTCATATAAAGCCTCAGGTGTGCCGTGTTCGATCTGCGAGACGTATCGGTGAGCGTCGCAAGAAAGGTCTGAACGGGTCGTTTAGGCCAATGCCCCATTATTGAGATGGGGCATTGGCCAATGCATCAATAGTTCAGTGCTTTAGCAGCAGATTGCATCGCATTCATCTGCTTGCTGGCGGTATCCATGATGCCCGCCGATTTTGCACCGCGGGCGTCATTTTCGAGTTTCTCTTTGTTTGTTAAGTAACTGTCCCAGGCTAGTTTCTTGTTTAGTTCGGCTTGTTCTTTGATGGGGTCTTTATCTGGTGTGCCGCCGCTACGGCCGCTACGGCCGCTACCGCCGCTACCGCCACTGAATAGTGCTGAGAGGAGTGGAATTAACATGGTGATATTTCTGTGGTTGGTTATTTTATGGGAGTGTTAAAACATGATTTTGTTCGTAGGGGTGGTGCTGTTGAGAGGAGAGGTCGCAGTTGTTACTGCGGTGTTTAACGTGTCTTTCGCAAGGCCGCCGAGCGTATCAATAACCTTGTTGACGACCGGTAATAGGATGGGTGCCAATAGGGGGAGTAGAGGTAGCATATGTATTCCTCTGGAGACCGATATTAATATTGAACCGGGAGGCTGGTTCGTTGTTTGAGTGACGTTATTAAGTCGCTCAGTTCCAGTTTGTTGACGTCAGGATATTTCCAGTTGTTTCATTCGATGGTAAAGCGTACGTTTCGCAACGCCTAACTCAAGTACCACAGCATCCAAGCTATATAGGTGACGTCGCAGGGAATCCTGAATGATTAATTTTTCGATTTGCTGCAAACGAAGTTTCAAGATTTTTTCGTCATTGTTATTGGCCCCTGAACATGTCAAAAGTGGGGGTAAACCCAGTACCAGCCGCTTGGCAACGGATCTCAATTCCCGGACATTAACAGGCCAGTCATGGCAAATAACACGTTGAAGCAGTGAAGTGCTGGGCACTGGTATAGATGAGTTGAAGTAATTAGCTTCGCGCTGAATCAAGTTAAGGAACAAGGGAATAATGTGTTCGCGTCGCTCGCGTAAAGGCGGTAAATGCAGGCTTACTACATTAAGACGGTAATACAGGTCTCGTCTGAAACGACCTTGTTCCACCATTTCTGATAAAGAAGATTGAGCCGAGGCAATGACGCGCATGTCCACGGGTATGGACCTTGTCGATCCTAGCCGTTCTACTCCACGAGTCTCCAGTACACGCAATAATTTGGCCTGCAGGATAAGCGGCATACTGTCTATCTCATCGAGATACAGCGTGCCCATATCGGAGGCTTCAATAAAGCCCGCCCGTGATTGCATGGCACCGGTAAATGCGCCGTGGGTGACGCCGAACAACTGGCTCTCAGCCAGGCTCTCGGGGATGGCCGCACAGTTTATTGCAATGTAATGACCTCGACGTCCTGATAAAGAATGTAGCCGCTCTGCCAGCGTGTCCTTGCCGGTGCCGGTTTCACCATAGAGTAAAATATCTATGTTTAGTGTTGCAGTACTGTTGATGGTGGCGTCAAGTTCGGGGTCTTCGAATTGATAGGCTTGATAATGTTCGTCTCTCGAATGGGAAGACGCCATTGAGTTTGCTCCCGCTTTATTTCTTTTTTGGGAAGGCTGTGTTTTACGGCCAACCCGGATAGACAGTCTTTTGGAGTAACTCCCGTCTGGAAACAGCTTGGTGCTATTGAATAGGTAAACCAAGTCATGAAATGGCCGTATTTCTTGAGTTAATAGAAACAGAAGCTGTAGGGGGGCAGTACTAGTGTCGTGAGCGGTTAGTTTATTTTCTAACGTACCACGATATACTGTGCACCCCTCGCCCCGAGATGGTTCCAGGCATGCCTCGTCCAATTGCTCCCTTTGCACTACAGCCCGCCGACGTTCTTACGCTTCAAGGTTGGCTGCGCATGAGTACGCTGGAGCAGAGCCTTGCTCAGCGGGCGCGGATACTGCTTTTGCTCAATGAAGGGGTGACGCCCATTGCCATCTGTGGGCAATTACTGATCACGACACCGACCGTGTTCAAGTGGCGAAAGCGTTATCTGGCGTCGGGCATCGACGGCCTGAACGACCTGCCGCGTAGCGGTCAGCCTTTGAAGCTGGGTGCTGAGAAAGTCAAAGAAATCCTGACCCTGACAACGCACCGGGTTCCCAAGGAAGCAACGCACTGGAGCGTCCGGTTGATGGCCAAGTACGCTCGCGTTACCACCTGGCAAGTCCGGCAGATATGGGCTGCGTCGGATCTCAAGCCGCACCGACTGAAGACATTCAAGATCAGCAACGATCCGCACTTCGCTGAGAAGGTCATCGATGTGGTCGGGCTGTACCTGAGCCCTCCGGACAACGCCATGGTGCTGTCGGTTGACGAGAAAACTCAGATCCAAGCGCTGGATCGTACTCAGCCAATGCTGCAACTTCGGCCTGGGCAGATCGAGCGGCGAACCCATGATTACAAGCGCCATGGCACGGCGAGCTTGTACGCCGCGTTCGACATCATGACCGGTGAAGTAATGGGCCGGATTACCCAGCGGCACCGGGCCAAGGAGTTCCTGGATTTCCTCCGGCAGATTGATAAGAACACGCCTGCCGAGTTGGATCTCCATGTGATCCTGGATAACAGTTCGACCCACAAAACCCCAGCGATCAAGGCCTGGCTGGAAAAGCATCCGCGCTTCAAGCTGCACTTCACGCCGACCAGTGCGTCCTGGCTAAACGCGGTGGAAGGCTGGTTTTCACAGCTGGAGAGACGCGCACTGTATCGAGGTGTCTTCACCAGTGTTACTGATCTGAAAGTCGCGATCCGCCAGTTCATTACTGCTCATAACGAGCATTCAGCCAAGCCGTTCAAGTGGACAAAGACCGCAGCGGCCATCATCAGCTCGGTACATATGGCAAAGCTGAGTGTGATGAAGAATAAGCTAATGAACTAACCGCTCGAGACACTAGTGGCTGTGTGATTTAACCCCTGGCCATGAAGGAACAAGGGTTTCGCTGATACTTATGGTTTGCTTTTGCTGGCGTTTGTCTGGCTTTCGGTTTGCGTGGTAAAGCCAAACGTCAGAAGGGCGCTTTCAACGGTACTCAAGTGTTGCAAGCAAAGCTGCCACGGTGCCGACACTGCATCGGCCAGTTCACTGGCTGATACCGGGATCAGCACTGGTCGCTCATTATCATTGGCGATCGAAGCACAGCCTGAGGCGACATTTTCCAGTCGCTCGTGCAACGAGGCCGGCGCCGGGCCTTGCTCCTTGCGCAAGGCATCGGCAAAGGCCTCGGAGAACAACAGCGAGCTTGCGTACAAACGAACGGCGTGGCGTTCGTAACGGCTGGCGATACCCTTGACCTCCCGTGACACAAAGCGCCCGCGCAATGTCCAGCGTGCGGTGTTGCGGGCCATGCTGATTCCGTTCTCCAGGGCAATCAGGCTGTCGTGGGCCCGAGAGAAAATCTGTACGGCGCTTTGAGCTTTGTCGGCGTTATTTTCTTCGAGTGCCTGCAGGCTTTTGCTAAATCCCGAGGAGAGTTTTTCCAGTAAGTCCTTTGCCGAGCCATCAATGATGCCAATAGGGTTGGGGGTCAGTAGCACCTGGCTGAAGACCAGTCCTACGCCAGCGCCTACCAGTACATCAAGCATGCGTACCACCCCGGCACTCTCGGGGCCGACTGCGAGCATCAGCACGGCCGAAACCCCGGCCTGAATCGGAACCACGGGTCCCAGGCCATACAAGGCCGCAATGGCGATGGCAGAGAACGTGGCAAAGCCAATCCGCAGCAAAGGATAAGCATCTGGAAGCCACAAGGCCGCGTCACCCACGATAATCCCGGTGGCGACACCCACCATCAAACCAATCGCCTGTTTGCCATGACTGGGCAAACCGGGTGCCAGGCATACCACTGCACTGATGGCAGCAAAGACGGGGTGTACATGGCCGAACAAATATTTGGCGAGAACCCAGGCCAATGCCGCTGCGATTGCTGAAGCCAATGCATCTCGCCAGGCGGAGGACCAGCGAAAGCTTATCCGCTGAATCAGAGGGGTGGTGAAGCGATTGATGAACACCTTGGCGAGCATTGAAACTCCCGATCAGTCTTATGGCCTTGAGACTTACCATAGACCTTTTGCCCGGGGGATGGTTTGACCTGCACTAAATACCGGACCAAAAAAAACCGCGCCTGGGCGCGGTTTTTTGGACGTGTGCTGTATTACACGTTGAAGCGGAAGTGCAGGACGTCACCGTCTTTGACGATGTATTCCTTGCCTTCCAGACGCCATTTGCCGGCTTCTTTTGCACCGGCTTCGCCGTTATACTTGATGAAATCGTCGTACGCGATAACTTCGGCGCGAATAAAGCCTTTTTCGAAGTCGGTGTGAATCACACCAGCTGCTTGCGGAGCGGTAGCACCCACCTTCACGGTCCAGGCGCGAACTTCCTGAACGCCTGCGGTGAAGTAGGTCTGAAGGTTAAGCATCTCGTAACCGGCACGGATTACGCGGTTCAGACCTGGCTCTTCAAGACCCAGGGCCTCAAGGAACATGTCTTTTTCTTCGCCATCGTCGAGTTCGGCAATTTCAGCTTCGATCTTGTTGCAGACCGGAACCACGATTGCGCCTTCTTCTTCGGCAATGGCCATGACCACGTCGAGCAACGGGTTGTTTTCGAAACCGTCTTCAGCCACGTTGGCGATGTACATCACAGGCTTGGTGGTCAGAAGGTGGAAGCCTTTGATGATTTGTTTCTCATCGGCATCCATGTTCTTGATCAGGCTACGCGCCGGCTTGGCCAAGGTGAAGTGTGCGATCAGTTGTTCCAGCAGTGCTTTTTGAGCCACCGCGTCCTTGTCGCCGCCCTTGGCGTTACGCGCAACTTTCTGCAGTTGCTTTTCGCAGCTGTCGAGGTCGGCGAAGATCAGCTCAAGATCGATGATCTCGATGTCACGCTTCGGGTCAACGCTGTTGGAAACGTGAATCACGTTTTCATCTTCAAAGCAGCGGACCACGTGAGCGATAGCATCGGTCTCGCGGATGTTGGCCAAAAACTTGTTGCCCAGGCCTTCGCCTTTCGATGCGCCAGCCACGAGGCCCGCGATATCGACGAACTCCATGGTGGTTGGCAGGATGCGCTGGGGTTTAACGATGGCAGCCAGCGCGTCCAGACGTGGGTCGGGCATCGGCACGATACCGGTGTTCGGCTCGATCGTGCAGAAGGGGAAGTTCTCGGCCGCAATACCGGATTTGGTCAGGGCGTTGAACAGGGTGGATTTGCCGACGTTAGGCAAGCCGACGATGCCGCAGTTAAATCCCATGGTGTTTTCCCCGAGGAGTAGAGTCAGGCCTTCTGGCTGTGCAGGTTTTTCATCGCACGGTTCCATTCCCCGGCGAGGATATCCGGCAGCACGCCGAGGGCAAAATCGATGCTGGCGTCCAGTTTTTCCTGCTCGGCGCGAGGCGCACGACCCAGGACAAAGTTGGACACCATGCTGGCGACGCCTGGGTGGCCAATGCCGAGCCGCAGACGGTAAAAATTATTGTTGTTTCCCAGCTGCGCAATGATGTCGCGCAATCCGTTGTGACCTCCGTGGCCGCCGCCCAGCTTGAGCTTGGCAACGCCAGGTGGGAGGTCGAGTTCGTCGTGGGCCACCAATATGGATTCCGGCGCAATGCGGTAGAAACCGGCAAGCGCCGCAACGGCTTGGCCGCTTCGGTTCATATAGGTGGTGGGAATCAACAGACGAACATCCTGACCCTGGTGGCTGAAACGCCCGGTCAGGCCAAAATATTTGCGATCCGCAACGAGGTTTACCCCGTTTGCCGACGCGAGACGCTCAACAAAAAGGGCCCCTGCGTTATGCCGGGTCTGTTCGTATTCGGTGCCTGGATTTCCCAGGCCAACGATCAGTTTTATGGCGGTCACGACAAGGGCCCTTCTATGGAGTTGTGGATAACATCGCCGCTAACAGTTAGCGGCGAAAACGGACAAAAAAGCGGGTTTACATGAGTAAACTTCGCGATCTTGTCCGCTTTACTCGCTGCGTGTTAGCTCGCGATGTTTCTCAAGACTCCAACGACAGAGTAATGAATTACTCTGCTGCTTCTGGTGCAACACGTGGAGCGTGAACGTTGGCTACTGCCAGGTCGTTACCGTGTGCCAGAGCTACGAACTCAACGCCTTTAGGAGCGGTGATGTCCGACAGGTGAATGATCGAGCCGACTTCGGCGTTAGCCAGGTCAACTTCGATGAATTCAGGCAGGTCTTTTGGCAGGCAGGAAACTTCGATGTCTGCAACAACGTGCGAGATCTCGCCGCCTTTCTTGATCGGAGCAGCTTCACCAACAAAGTGAACTGGAACGATTGCAGTCAGCTTTTGACCAGCAACAACGCGAACGAAGTCAGCGTGCATCACGTGGCCTTTAGCCGGGTGACGTTGCAGAGCTTTGATGATCACGTTTTGCTTAACGCCGCCAACGGTCAGTTCGATAACGTGGCTGTAAGCAGCTTCGTTTTCGAGCAGTTTGGCAACTTCTTTAGCCAGCATGCTGATGGATTCAGGGGCTTTTTCGCCACCGTAAACTACAGCTGGAACCAGGCTTGCGAGACGACGCAGGCGGCGGCTCGCACCTTTCCCCAGGTCGGAACGCACTTCAGCATTCAGAGTAAAATCGTTCATGTTGTATCTCCAAAATAACCACATCCGGCCTAGCGTTTGCGACCAGCGCTATGGACGGTATGGGCAAAAAAGCCCCGCCCCAACAGGCTGCTGGGGCGGGGCGCTTTTCGTCAACGTGATGTTTGAGAAGGGCAGGGCCCTTATCGGAACATCGCGCTGATCGATTCTTCGTTGCTGATGCGGCGAACCGCTTCAGCCACAACCGGTGCGATATCCAACTGACGGATACGCGAACAGGCTTGTGCGGCTGCGGACAGCGGAATGGTGTTAGTCACCACCAGCTCATCCAGCATGGAATTTTCGATATTCTCGATTGCCCGACCTGACAGCACAGGGTGTGTGCAGTAGGCGAACACTTTGGAAGCGCCATGCTCTTTCAAGGCTTTAGCCGCGTGGCACAGGGTGCCGGCGGTATCGACCATGTCATCAACCAGAATACAGGTACGCCCTTCGACATCACCGATGATATGCATCACTTCCGAGTGATTGGCTTTCTCACGGCGTTTGTCGATGATACCCAGATCGACGCCCAAGGACTTGGCAACAGCTCGTGCACGCACGACGCCGCCGATATCCGGGGACACAATCATAAGGTTCTCAAAGCGCTGATCTTCGATGTCATCCACCAAAACTGGGGAGCCATAGATGTTATCTACAGGAATATCGAAGAAACCCTGGATTTGGTCAGCATGCAAATCAACCGTGAGAACACGATCGATGCCGACTACGGTAAGCATGTCAGCGACAACTTTTGCGCTGATAGCCACACGTGCGGAACGCGGACGGCGATCCTGACGGGCATAACCAAAGTAAGGAATAACAGCAGTAATACGAGTCGCTGAGGAGCGGCGGAAGGCATCAGCCATCACGACGAGTTCCATCAGGTTATCGTTGGTCGGAGCACAAGTCGGCTGAATGATGAAAACGTCTTTACCGCGGACATTTTCATTAATCTCAGCGGTAATTTCGCCGTCGGAAAACTTGCCGACAGAGATGTCACCGAGTGGGATATGCAGCTGACGTACGACACGCCGAGCCAGATCGGGGTTAGCGTTCCCCGTAAAGACCATCATCTTGGACACGCGCAGTACCTGAAGGCTGAGGGTAACCTGGATGAGTATAAGAAATGGCAGGGGCGGCTGGATTCGAACCAACGCATGGCAGGATCAAAACCTGCTGCCTTACCGCTTGGCGACGCCCCTGTATCTGTTGCTACGAGTACCGTGTACCCGTTTCCTTTGCCAGATCTTGTAGCTTGCGATGCAACATCGAAACGTTGCTTCCTTTTGCTACAAACCCTGTAAGGGTGTCTGTCAGAAGGTGCAGCACTTTATCAGCATCTGCTTCGTTTGGGAAGGCCCCAAATATACAACTTCCAGTTCCAGTTAATTTTGCTTCGGTATATTTACCTAACAAATTCAAAGCGTTACGTACTTCTGGATAACGCTCCTTCACTACTGCTTCGCAGTCGTTTCGGCTGTTTCCCTTGGGAACGGGGCGCACTTTAATGGGCAAAGAGTCACGTGTCAACAAAGGATCTGAAAATATTTCTGCAGTACTAACAGAGACTTGCGGGACAAGGACCAGATACCACGGTTCTTCAGGGTCTGCAGGCGTAAGGATTTCGCCTACACCCTCAGCAAATGCGGCGTGTCCGCGCACGAAAACCGGGACGTCGGCCCCCAGGCTCAGGCCCAGCGCAGCCAGACGGTCTTCATCCCAGGCCAATTGCCAAAGATGGTTGAGCGCCAGCAAGGTGGTCGCCGCATTTGAGCTGCCGCCACCGATGCCGCCACCCATGGGCAACACTTTTTTGATCTGGATGTCGATCCCGAGGGCGCAACCGGATTGCGCCTGAAGTTTTTTTGCCGCCTTCACGATCAGGTTTTCGTCATGAGGGACACCGGGGAACTCGGTGTGCAGGCAAATAACGCCATCGTCACGTACGGCAAAGGTCATTTCATCGCCGTAATCGAGGAATTGAAACAGCGTTTGCAGTTCGTGATAGCCATCTTCGCGACGGCCGAGGATGTGCAGCATCAAGTTAAGCTTTGCCGGGGAGGGCAAAACCAGGCTTTCTTTATCTAAATGGCCTTGCATCTCATTGACCCAACAGGCGAGGTTGCCAATCTTTAACCACTAACGTGACATCCAGGTCCGGGCCGTGCAGCTTGACCCGCTCCGGCAGCCAGAAGCCGTTTTGCTCGACGTAGCTTAAATATTCGATTTTCCAGCCGTCCTGCTCCAGGTTGGCAAGGCGGCTATCAGCGTTCAATGTCACGCGGCTTTTACTGCCAGGTGCAGGCAAGCCGCGCACCCACCAGACCAGATGTGACACCGGCAGGCTCCAGCCCAATTGCTCGCCCAACAGTTCTTCAGGCGTTGGTGCTTCGTAGCGGCCCTGATTGGCGACTTCCAGAACGACACTGCCCGGGCGTCCGGTCAGGCGGGCAGCGCCTCGGCCCAGAGGACCGGAAAGACGAATATCGTAATAATCCTGGCGCTGGAGCCAGAACAGCGTGGCGCTGCCTGAGTCTTTGGGGGCGCGAATGCCGACTTTGCCGTTGATTTGCCAACCGTCGAGCTGGGTCAATTGCTGTTTATGGGCCGACCACAAGGCCGGGCTGCCGTGGCCTTCAACGGATTCGCGGGCACCAAAGCCCGCGCAACCGGCGAGCAGGGCGATAAGGCTAAAAACAACAAGGTGGCGCATATGACGAAAAAACATGAGTTAAAGAGTCTCTGATCCGGTCAGGCGCAAGATGGTTTTGCGCAGAGTAGGGCTGTCAGGATTTTCTTTAAGAAAAGTGCCCCAGATTTTTTTGGCTTCACGTTGCTTGCCGTTGGCCCACAACACTTCGCCCAGGTGAGCGGCGACTTCCTGGTCCGGGAAGCGTTCCAGCGCCTGGCGCAGCAAGCGTTCGGCTTCGTCGAGATTGCCAAGGCGGAAATTGACCCAGCCCAGGCTGTCGAGCACTGCCGGATCATCCGGATTCAGGTCGTAGGCTTGCTGGATCAATGCTTTGGCCTCGGCGTAGCGAGTGGTGCGATCCGATAGCGTGTAGCCCAGCGCATTCAATGCCATCGCATTGTCAGGCTCGCGCTGGATGATGGCGCGTAAATCCCGCTCCATTTGTTCGAGATTGTTGCGCTTCTCGGCCAGCATGGCCCGTGAGTACAACAGGTTCATGTCGTCCGGGTACTGCTTGAGTGCCTGTTGCAGGACATTCCAGGCGCGATCGGTCTGGTTATTCGCCGACAGGGTTTCCGCTTCTATCAAATACAGCTGAATGGCGAAGTCGGGTTGAGCATCACGGGCCGCGGCCAGTTTTTTCGATGCCTCGGTGCCGCGGCCGTGGCTGATCAGAATATCGGCCTGGCGCAGTTGTGCGGGCAAATAGTCGTTGCCCGGGCCAACGAGTGCGTATTGGGTGAGTGCAGTCTCGGGGTCGTTGCGCTCTTCAGCGATACGGCCAAGGTTCAAGTGTGCCGAGTCGACATGGCTGTCGCGCTCGATCAGCTCTTCGAGATAGCCCTCGGCCTCATCCCAGGCCTTGCCTTCCAGGCACACCAGGGCCAGGGAGAACCGCAGCTCATCGTCTTCGGGGTATTGCTCGACCAGACTGGCAAATTGCACTTTTGCCTCGCCCATGCGGTTCTGCTCGACCAGCGTGCGGGCATACGTCAGGCCCAGGCGCTTGTCGTCGGGGTATTGGCGAATGCTTTTTTGCAGCAGTGGCAAGGCTTCTTTGCCGCGATTAAGGCTTTGCAGCAAACGGGCGCGCAACAAGACCGGGGCGACCTCACCGTTTTGCGGCGGATTTTTTTCCAGCAGTTTCAGTGCGCCTTCGGCATCACCGTCCTGTTGCATCAACAAGGCCTTGCCGAAAATCAGCTGGCCATTGTCCGGATGCTTGACCAGCAGGCTGTCAAAACTTTTTTGCAGGCCCGCACGGGTGTCCGCATCTGTTTCTACCGCCGACAGGGCGAGGAAATCGAAGTGAGTATCGCCCTTGGCCTGCAGGACTTTTTCCATGTACACCATGGATTCGTCGTAACGACCGTTACGTGCCAGCTGAATGGCGGCAGCACGTTGTGCCTCAAGGTCGTCCGGGGCATTTCTGGCCCAGATCAGCGAGGTGTCGAGTGCGGCCTGATCGGCGCCCAGGTATTCGGCAATACGAAACGCCCGCTCAGAGATGCCGGGGTCTTGTGTATTGATCGCCTGCGTCACGTAGTTATCGAGTGCGATATCCAGACGATTACGTTGGCCGGCCAGCTCGGCGCTCAACAGGCTGTACAGCGTTTCTTCGCTGAACGAGCTGTAGACCGTTGGTTTTTCCGGGACGGAGGTGACGTCTTCAGCCGCGGATGAGTCATCCGGGGACGTGGGAGCCAAAGCCTGGCAGCCACTGAGAAGAACGAGGGCGAGGAGCAACGCGGAGGATCTATTCATATAAGAGATGGGCGACTTACCTGCGGTCCGGGCATCATGACACATGCGATGTCGCAAACCCTAGCAGGTGCGACTATCGATATCCGGGGGGCTGATGATGTGTTCAACAGAGGTTAACTATAGAGACAATAGTCAGCAGTGGTTGTTCTCAATCTGGCGAAGTAGGACAATTGTCGGCTTCTCGTCATCATCAGCGATATTGAATGGCCTTCCTCGCACTCGGTATTAACCACAAGACTGCTTCAGTAGACGTCCGCGAGCGCGTGGCTTTTACTCCGGAGCAGTTGGTTGAGGCCCTGCAGCAGCTCTGCCGCCTAACCGACAGTCGCGAAGCTGCGATCCTCTCCACCTGCAATCGCAGTGAACTCTATATAGAGCAGGACCACCTTTCAGCTGACAGCGTACTGAAGTGGCTGGCCGACTATCACAACCTGAGCCTTGATGAACTGCGTGCCTGTGCGTATGTCCATGAAGAAGACGCTGCCGTTCGTCACATGATGCGTGTGGCCTCGGGCCTCGATTCGCTGGTGCTGGGCGAGCCGCAGATTCTCGGCCAGATGAAATCGGCCTACGCTGTAGCGCGTGAGGCGGGCACGGTAGGGCCTTTGTTGGGGCGCTTGTTTCAGGCGACGTTCAACTCGGCCAAGCAAGTGCGCACCGACACCGCCATCGGTGAAAACCCGGTTTCCGTCGCGTTTGCTGCGGTGAGCCTGGCCAAGCAGATTTTCAGCGACTTGCAGCGCAGTCAGGCCTTGCTGATCGGTGCGGGCGAGACCATTACCCTGGTCGCCCGTCACCTGCATGACCTGGGCGTAAAACGCATCGTGGTCGCCAACCGTACCCTGGAGCGCGCGAGCACTCTGGCTGAGCAGTTCGGTGCCCATGCAGTGCTGCTGTCGGATATTCCTCAAGAGCTGGTACATAGCGATATCGTGATCAGCTCCACGGCCAGCCAGTTGCCGATTTTGGGCAAAGGGGCAGTCGAAAGTGCCTTGAAGTTGCGCAAGCACAAACCTATTTTCATGGTCGATATTGCGGTTCCCCGCGATATCGAGCCTGAAGTCGGCGAGTTGGACGACGTTTACCTCTATACCGTCGATGACTTGCACGAAGTGGTCGCCGAGAATCTCAAGAGTCGTCAGGGTGCAGCCCAGGCGGCAGAAGAGCTGGTCAGCATCGGCGCCGAAGACTTTATGGTGCGTTTGCGTGAGCTGGCGGCTGTCGATGTGCTCAAAGCCTATCGCCAGCAGAGCGAGCGCCTGCGTGATGAAGAACTGCAAAAAGCCCAGCGGATGCTCGCCAACGGCAGCAACCCTGAAGATGTGCTGGTACAACTGGCACGCGGCCTGACCAATAAATTGCTGCACGCGCCCAGCGTGCAGCTGAAAAAGCTTTCCGCCGAAGGCCGCCTCGATGCGCTGGCCATGGCCCAAGAACTTTTTGCCCTCGGTGAGGGCTCATCGCATAGCTCTGCGGATAAAAAATAGTAATGAAAGCGTCACTGCTGAATAAGCTGGACATCCTCCAGGACCGTTTTGAAGAACTGACCGCATTGCTTGGCGATGGCGAAGTCATTTCTGATCAAACCAAATTTCGTGCTTATTCCAAGGAATACGCAGAAGTTGAACCCATTGTCGCGGCCTACGGGCAGTGGCTCAAAGTGCAAGCCGACCTTGAAGGCGCCCAGGCGCTGCTCAAGGACAACGACCCTGACATGCGTGAAATGGCGGTCGAAGAAGTTCGCGAAGCCAAAGAGCGCCTGAGCGAGCTTGAAAAAGACCTGCAACGGATGCTGTTGCCCAAGGACCCGAATGACGGACGCAACGTGTTCCTTGAAATTCGGGCCGGCACCGGTGGCGATGAAGCGGCCATCTTTGCCGGCGACCTGTTTCGCATGTATTCCCGTTACGCTGAACGTCGCGGCTGGAAGCTGGAAATCCTGTCAGAAAACAGCGGCGAACATGGTGGCTATAAAGAAGTCATTGCCCGCGTCGAGGGCGAGAATGTTTACGGCAAGCTGAAGTTCGAGTCGGGTGTTCACCGTGTGCAGCGTGTGCCCGCCACCGAATCCCAGGGCCGTATCCATACTTCCGCCTGTACTGTGGCGGTCTTGCCAGAGCCGGACGAGCAGGAAGCCATCGAGATCAACCCGGCCGACTTGCGCGTTGATACCTATCGCTCCTCGGGTGCGGGTGGTCAGCACGTCAACAAGACCGACTCGGCGATTCGTATCACCCACTTGCCCTCGGGTATTGTGGTGGAGTGTCAGGAAGAGCGTTCCCAGCATAAAAACCGGGCGCGGGCGATGTCCTGGCTGTCGGCCAAGTTGAATGACCAGCAAACCAGCGCGGCGGCAAATGCAATTGCCAGCGAGCGCAAGTCGCTGGTGGGCTCGGGGGATCGTTCCGAGCGCATCCGCACTTACAATTTCGCGCAGGGGCGAGTGACCGACCATCGCGTCAACCTGACCCTGTATTCCCTGGATGACGTACTGGCTGGCGGCGTTGATGCCGTTATCGAGCCATTATTGGCGGAGTTTCAGGCTGATCAACTGACAGCCCTGGGTGAATAAATGACTATTATTGCCAGTTTGTTACGTGCTGCTGAACTGCCTGACTCACCCACGGCCCGTCTGGATGCGGAGCTTTTATTGGCTGCTGCCCTGGGCAAGTCGCGCAGTTATCTGCATACATGGCCCGAAAAGATTGTCAGCAGCGAAGCGGCATGGACCTTCGCCGAATACCTGTTGCGTCGCCGTACCGGAGAGCCAGTGGCTTACATTCTGGGCCAACAGGGTTTCTGGAACCTTGATCTGGAAGTGGCGCCACATACCCTTATCCCGCGTCCCGATACCGAACTGCTGGTCGAAACCGCGCTGGCCCTGTTGCCGGAAAGCCCGGCCAAGGTGCTGGACCTCGGCACTGGCAGCGGTGCAATCGCCCTGGCATTGGCCAGTGAACGCGCCGCCTGGCACGTCACGGCAGTTGACCGCGTGCTGGAAGCCGTAGCGTTGGCCGAGCGCAATCGCCAACGTTTGCAGCTTGAAAACGTCAACGTGTTTACCAGCCACTGGTTCAGCGCATTGGCCGACCAGCGTTTTGACCTGATTATCAGCAACCCGCCCTACATTGCCGCCGGTGACGTTCACCTGGCTGAAGGCGATGTGCGTTTCGAACCGGAAAGCGCCCTGGTTGCCGGTACCGATGGCCTGGACGATATTCGCGAGATTATCACCGGCTCTGCCAGCCACCTGAATGCGGGTGGCTGGTTGATGCTGGAACACGGTTATGATCAGGCAGAGGCGGTTCGCCAATTGCTGCAAGACGCAGGTTTTGCACAGGTTGAAAGCCGCAAGGACCTGGGTGGCCACGAGCGCATCACGTTGGGCCGCCTGCCGTGCTGACCGATGAGGAGCTGTTGCGCTATAGCCGACAGATCCTGTTGCAACAGGTTGATATCGACGGTCAGTTGAAGCTGAAAAACAGTCGTGTACTGATTATCGGCCTCGGTGGTCTGGGTTCGCCCGTTGCGCTCTACCTTGCCGCCGCCGGTATCGGTGAACTGCATCTGGCCGACTTTGACAGCGTTGACCTGACCAATCTGCAGCGTCAGATCATCCATGACACCGCCAATGTGGGGGAGAGCAAGGTCGACTCGGCGTCCCGCCGACTGCGCCTGATCAATCCGCTCATTAAACTGGTTGCCCACCGTTCGGCACTGGATGCCGATTCGCTGGCCGAGGCTGTCAGTGCAGTGGATCTGGTGCTCGATTGCTGCGACAACTTTGCCACCCGTGAAGCGGTGAACAAAGCCTGTGTGGCGGCGCGCAAACCGTTGGTCAGTGGCGCGGCCATTCGCCTCGAAGGGCAGTTGTCGGTGTTTGATTCGCGTCAGCCTGCCAGTCCCTGCTACCACTGCCTGTACGGGCACGGCAGCGAAGCGGAACTGACCTGCAGCGAAGCCGGAGTGATGGGGCCGCTGGTGGGGTTGGTCGGCAGCCTGCAAGCCCTTGAGGCACTCAAGATTCTGGCCGGTTTTGGTGAGCCGCTGGTGGGGCGTCTATTGCTGGTCGATGCATTGAGCACGCGCTTTCGCGAGCTGCGGGTCAAGCGCGATCCTGCCTGCAGCGTGTGTGGTACTGGCCATGAGTGAGGCGCCGATTGGGGTTTTTGACTCCGGCGTTGGCGGTTTGTCGGTACTCAAGGAAATTCATGCACTGCTGCCCAACGAGTCGCTGCTCTATGTGGCGGACTGCGGGCATATTCCCTATGGCGAAAAAAGCCCTGAATTTATTCGCCAGCGCTGTGCCGTAATGGCTGATTTTTTCCAGCGTCAGGGGGCCAAGGCACTGGTGCTGGCCTGTAATACGGCGACGGTGGCGGGGGTGGCTGACCTGCGTCAGCGTTATCCCGACTGGCCCATGGTCGGCATGGAACCTGCGGTCAAACCCGCTGCAGCGGCCACTCGCAGCGGCGTGGTGGGTGTGCTCGCGACGACGGGCACGTTGCAAAGTGCCAAATTTGCCGCCTTGCTTGATCGTTTTGCCAGCGATGTCCGGGTGATCACCCAGCCATGCCCGGGCCTGGTGGAGCTGATCGAGACCGGTGACTTGCACAGCGAAGCCTTGTGCACCCTGTTGCGGGGTTATGTCGAGCCGTTGCTGGCAGCGGGCTGTGACACGATCATTCTTGGCTGCACCCATTACCCTTTTCTCAAGCCTCTGCTTGCCCGGATGCTCCCACCCTCGATCACCCTGATCGATACCGGCGCTGCCGTGGCCCGTCAGCTTCAGCGTTTGTTGGCTGATCAAGGCTTGCTGGCAGCCGGCCCTCCCAGTGACACGCAGTTCTGGACCAGCGCCTCACCTGAACACATGGGAAATATCCTGCCTGTGTTGTGGAATAAATCTGGCGTTGTGCGAAGCTTCTGTCTGTAAAAAAACCTGAACTCCGCTTTAAAACGCCTGCCTGATGTAGCGCATAACAACTGACACGGGCATATGAAAATAGGATTTTCTTATGAAGCGACTGTTTTGTTTGGCTGCGGTTGCAGCCGTTGCACTGGGGCAAAGTTTTACGGCAAACGCTGCCGGGCTTGAATTTGGGGTAGGGCACACCAGCGAATCGACCATGACGTATCGGCTTGGCTTGAAGTCGGATTGGGACAACAGCTGGCTGCAAAGTGATGTCGGTCGTCTGACCGGTTATTGGGATGGTGCTTACACCTACTGGGAAGGTGACAAGTCATCCGCGAGCAGCAGTCTGTCGTTCTCGCCCGTACTGGTGTACGAATTTGCGGGTGAAAGGGTAAAGCCCTATGTCGAGGCTGGTATTGGGGTCGCGTTGTTTTCTCACACCGAAGTTGAAGGGAACAAGCTGGGAACGGCCTTCCAGTTTGAGGACCGTCTTGGCTTCGGTGTGCGCTTTGCGGGGGGGCATGAAGTCGGGATTCGTGCGACCCACTATTCCAATGCCGGGATTTCCAGCACCAATGACGGCGTAGAAAGCTATGCGCTGCATTACACAATGGCGCTGTAGTTGCGGGGGGTTAACGATACGCCGTCGCAATGCCCTGGCGTTCGTTGAGGCATTCAACATCGCCCATTTCGAACTCGCGACAAATCAGCGGGCGCAGCTCATAAATGGTGCACATCATGGTGTTGCGGTCCAGGGCCGCACACCAGCCATCATCCAGGCGCAGCATCACTTCACCGCCCCAGTCATCGTTGTCGATGAAGCGCTCGGGCACGCCGGTATCAGTGATCAACATCACTTCCAGTTGGCAGCAGCACGCCGCGCACGTCGAACACGTGACAGCGGGTTCGGTAATTTCGGTCAGGGGGATGTTGGTCATAGGCGCGCAGTGTAAGGCAGAGCTGGCATCAGGTGTAAATGTGCTGATGAACGCAGGTGTATAAACCCTCGTAGCAGCTGCCGTAGGAACGAGGCTGCGTCCGGCGGCGTAGCCGTCGTAAGTCAGCCATTGCGGTTTGCCAGATGAACTTCGATCTCAGGATTTACGATTGCTGCGCAACCGGACGTAGCCTGGCGGCAACTGCTACAAGGACCGCAAACAACCCCGCCCACAACAGGCTCAACCCGGCCAGCGTCGGCCACAGGCCCAGAGGGAATTGCACCGCGCCCAGACGTTGCCCGGCGTAATACGACAGCGGTCCACCGATGGCTCCCAGCAAAACAGCCCGCCACCAGGGCTTGGCAGTCCACGCCAGACAGTGGTTCAAGGTGATGGCCAGCAGGGCCCAAAGCAGTATCAGCCAGAATGGAATCAACAAACCGGGCTGCTTGAAGACGAAAACTCCGGCATTGAGCAGCAGGCTGTCTACGGCAGTGCCGAGCAAACACACGACCACGATTAAACGGACCTCTGCCATTGAGCGGCTTATCCACAGCAGATGCGCCATCAATGCACCACCTGCCAGCACGAGCCACAGGCTGTTGCCGCCCACCACACAGGCAAACCAGCCGAGCTGGAACAGCCCGGCATTGGCCAGATTCTTAAGCATTGAACCGACCGAGCAGTGGTTCAGGCATGGCTGCCGGCTTGGCCAGCAACAATTGCGCGGTACCGATGCTGCGTTCCAGAAAACCACCTTCGCAGTAACACAGGTAAAACTCCCACAGGCGCAGGAAGTATTCGTCGTAACCCAACTCAGTCAAACGCCCGTGAGCGCGGCGAAAGTTCTCATGCCACAGGCGCAGGGTTTTGGCGTAGTGCAAGCCGAAATCTTCCATGTGCATCAGGTTCATGTCAGTGTCCTTGCCCACGATTTCGAGCATTTTTTGCACACTGGGCAGGGCACCGCCGGGGAAAATGTAGCGCTGGATAAAGTCCACGCTGCTTTTGGCTTGCTCGTAACGCTGCTCGCGAATGGTGATGGCTTGCAGCAGCATCAATCCGTGGGGCTTGAGCAGGTGGGAGCACTGTTTGAAGTAGCTGGGTAAAAAACGATGCCCGACCGCCTCGATCATTTCGATCGATACAAGCTTGTCGTACTGCCCTGTCAGATCGCGGTAATCCTCCAGCAGCAACGTTACCTGGTCCTGTAAGCCCAAAGCGTCAACGCGGGTTTTGGTGTAGTCGAACTGCTCTTTGGACAGGGTCGTGGTCGTGACCTTGCACCCGTAATGCTGCGCCGCAAATAACGCCATGCTGCCCCAGCCGGTGCCAATTTCGAGCAAATGGTCCTCGGGCTTGAGATCGAGCTTCTGGCAGATTCGCTCCAGCTTGTTGAGCTGCGCTTGTTCCAGCGTGTCGTCAGGGCTTAAAAACTGGGCCGCTGAATACATCATGGTAGGGTCGAGAAACTGCTCGAACATTTCATTGCCCAGGTCGTAATGGGCGGCAATGTTTTTTTGCGAGCCCTTGCGGGTATTGCGATTGATCCAGTGCAGGCCGCGTATCAACGGGCGGCCCAGGCGCGCCAGACCACCCTCCATTGCATCGAGCACATCCATATTGCTGACCAGCACCCGGATCACCTTGGTCAGGTCGGGTGAGCTCCAGTAGCCATGAATAAAGGCCTCGCCCGCGCCAATCGAGCCGCTGCTGGCTATCATGCCCCACAGGCTTGCATCGTGAATCTGTACTTCGCCGACCAGACCGGCGCCGCTGTCGCCGAACATCAGGCGTTCGCCGTTTTCGATCACCACCAGATGACCGTGTTTCAACTGGGCAAGCTGGCGCATGACTCCGCGTCGCAATAGCGCACTGGTCAGGTTATGGGTAGTCGACAGTGAGGATTTGCTCACCAGGCTAGAGCTCTTCATGGCGTTTATCCTTAGGTTGCAGGGCGGCAATACGAAAGGCGCCGTCGGCGGCCTGATGGGAAAAAATCGGTGTGCGTTTGAGAAACAGGCGCAAGGCTTGCCAGTAAATGGCCAGGCAGGTTTTGGCGGTCATCCACGGAAACTGCCGCAAGTAGCGGTGCAGCCCTGCGCGGTCCAGGGTCGTACGTTGCAGGTTGAGGGTGGCGTCGAACAGTTTCAGCTCGCCCTGCCAGTCGGCCATATGCACGCCGAGTCGGGCCTGGGGTAGGCTGAAGCTCATGCGGTATTCCAGGTCCCGTGGCAGAAAGGGGGAAACGTGAAAGGCCTTGGCCACGGCGACATGCTGAAAACCATCGCCTTGTGCCGGGAGCACGTAGTGATAGCGTTCGCGCCAAGGCGTGTTGGTGACTTCGCACAAGATGGCAGCCAGTTTTCCGTCCGCCTCGTGGCAGTAAAAGAAGCTCACCGGGTTGAACGACAGCCCCCAGCTGCGGGCTTGGGTCAGCAAGCAGATCGAGCCCTGGGGCGTATGCCCTAAGGCGATGCCGACTTGCTGACGAACCGCGTCAATCAGGCGCATACCGGTTGCGGTGTAGGTTTTCAGGTAATCAGTTTCACGAAAGGAGAAAGGTGCAAATCGGCTTTTTCCTGCCAGCGCCGAAAGCCCCAGTACAGCGTCTTGCTCATCCAGATCCAGATACAACAAGCCGATCTGGTAGCGGAACGCATGGGTAGTCGGCGCAAAGCGTCGATGGGCGATCCAGCCGCTGTACAGGGCGCTGTTCATAGTTGTTGGCCAAAGGCCTGGGCCACGCGCAATGCGCTGACCACGCCGTCTTCATGAAAGCCGTTGGCCCAATAGGCGCCGCAAAAGTAGCTGTGCTGGGCGCCCAGTAGTTCTTGCCAGCGTGCTTGTGCAGCAATGGCGCCCAGGCTGTACTGAGGATGGGCATAGGTAAAACGGGCCAGTACTTTGAGCGGATCAATCGCGCTGGTTTGATTGAGGCTGACGCAGAATGTGGTCTCGCTCTCAATTCCTTGCAGGATGTTCATGTCGTAGGTCACGGCAGCACGCTTTTGGCCTGCAGAGCCCAAACGGTAATTCCAGCTCGCCCAGGCCAGTTTTCGGTCTGGCAGCAAGCGGGTATCGGTGTGCAGCACCACGTCATTATCGGCATAGGGCATCGCTGCCAGGATTTGCCGTTCTGCAGATGAGGGGGTGGCCAGCAGCTTGAGGGCTTGATCGCTGTGGCAGGCAAAGATCACCTTGTCGAAGTCTTCGATACCGCCGGCACTGTGTACCTGAACGCCCTGTTCATTGCGGGTTACCTGAATGACCGGGCAGTTGAGACGAATCCTGTCGGCAAAACCTGCACTCAAGGGTTGTATGTAGGCACTGGAGCCACCTTCAATCACACGCCATTGCGGGCGATTGCTGACGCTGAGCAAGCCGTGATTCTTGAAGAACCGCACAAAAAACTGCAGCGGAAAGCTCAGCATGTCTGCCAGGGACATGGACCAGATCGCAGCACCCATCGGTACGATGTAGTGCTCGATAAAACGCGTGCCATAACCCTGCTGGTGCAGGTAGTCACCCAGCCGGGTGTCGCTGGCAATGCGCTGCTCGTCCAGGTCGCGAATGGCTTGGCGATTGAAGCGCAGGATGTCGCGCAACATGCCCCAGAACCCGGGAGACAACAGGTTGCTGCGCTGGGCAAACAGGCTATTGAGGGTGTTGCCGTTGTATTCGAGGTTGCTGTCGGTGTCGTGCACTGAAAAGCTCATTTCAGTGGCTTTTGAGCGAACCCCCAACTGGTCCATCAGCTTGATGAAGTTGGGGTAAGTCCAGTCGTTGAACACGATAAAGCCAGTGTCCACGGCGTAGGACTGGCCTTTGACACTCAGGTTGACGGTGTGGGTGTGGCCGCCGACCCAGTCACTGGCTTCGAATACGCTGATGTCGTGCTCTTTATGCAGCAGGTAGCCGCAGGTCAGCCCCGAAATACCACTGCCAATGATCGCGATTTTCATGAGGGTTTACCGTCAGAGTTGCGTGCCAGGCGTTTCCCGAGTGCGACTTGCAGGCGTTTTGGCAAGTTCGCCAACAGCCTCAGCGAGAGGATGAACATTGTGGGAAAGGCGATTTCCAACGGACGTTTTTTCAGGCGCTGGCATATATGCTGTGCCGCTTTTTGCGCTGACCAGCGCATCGGCATCGGGAAGTCATTATTTTCGGTGAGCGGGGTGTCGACGAAGCCGGGGCTGACGAGGGTGACATTGATGCCTTCCTGGGCCAGGTCGATACGCAGCGATTCGAGCAAGTAACGCAAGCCGGCTTTTGAAGCGCCATAAGCCTGTGCCCGTGGCAGCGCCCAATAGGTGACAGAGCTGACCACGCCCACCAGATACGGGCGCGAACCGGCACGCAGCAGTGGCAGCGCACTCTCAATGCAATAACAGTTGGCCAGCAGGTTGGTGCGCACCACGCGCTCGATCAATGCGGAGTCGAACTCACGGACGTCGACATACTCACAGGTTCCGGCGTTGAGGATTACGGTGTCCAGTGCGCCCCAGGCCTGTGTGATGCGTTTGCTGATCTCGCGGACCTGCACAATGTCGGTCAGGTCGCCGGGTACCAGCAGGACTTGGCCGGGGAAGCGGTCAGACAAGGCTTTCAAGGGGGCGAGCGTACGGGCAGTCAACGCCAGCCGGGCGCCGCTTGTGAGCAATTCCTCAGCGATTTGCGCGCCAATCCCGCTGCTGGCGCCTGTCAGCCAGATCCGCCGCCCTTCAGCCATGGCTCACCTCCACTATTTGCCGCGACGGCAGGCTCTTGAAAGCGCTGAGGGCACGCTCACGGCTTTTGCTCAAATCGACGATGGGGGCCGGGTAATTGGCCACGCCAAATAACCCGCCGATCAAGGCGGGGTTGTGCACTTGTTTTTTATTCAGGTCCGCCAGCTCTGGCAGCCAGTGTTTGATGAATCGACCTTCGGGATCGAAGCGCTCTGACTGAGTCAGCGGGTTGAAAATTCGGAAGTACGGTACTGAGTCGGTGCCTGTGGATGAGCTCCACTGCCAGCCGCCGTTGTTGGCGGCCAAATCACCGTCGATCAAATGCTGCATAAAAAAACGCTCGCCTTCGCGCCAGTCGATCAGCAGGTTTTTGGTCAGGAACATGGCCACTACCATGCGCAGGCGGTTATGCATCCAGCCTGTTTCCAGCAGTTGGCGGATGGCTGCGTCGATAATCGGGAAGCCCGTGCGCCCCTGTTTCCAGGCGGCCAGCTCATCCGGCGCGTTACGCCACGGCAGGTATTCGGTCTCAAGGCGGAAGGCGCGATGACGTGAGACGCGTGGGTAACCGACCAGAATATGTTTGTAGAACTCGCGCCAGAGCAGTTCAGTGATCCAGGTGAACACCCCCGGGCTGCCGCTTTCAAACTCGCCGTTGTTACTGTGCAATGCCGCATGCAGGCATTGGCGGGGTGAGATTACGCCCGCGGCGAGGTAGGTCGAAAGCTGGCTGGTACCGGGTTTGGCCGGCAGGTCGCGTTCGTCCTGATAGAAGTGAATCTGTTCATCGGCAAACTGTGCCAGGCGCTGCTGAGCCTCTTTCTCGCCTGCTGGCCAGAGCGCTCGCAACGTTTGGCTGGGTGTAGCAAATCCGCTGACCGATTCTGGAATGCTATCGGGCTCGATGTTCAGCGGTGCCTGGCTGTCAGGCCTGGCCACAATCTGTGGCAAGGCCATGTGCAGGCGGTTGTAGCAGATCCTGCGGAACTGGCTGAAGACCTGAAAGTACGAGCCCGATTGCGTCAGGATGCTGCCCGGCTGGAACAGTAATTGGTCGAGGTAGCTGTGAAACTCGATGCCCTGGGCTTCAAGAGTCCGAGCCACCTCCTGGTCGCGACGGGTTTCGTTGATGCCGTATTCCTGATTGGTGTGGACGGCCTGAATCCCGAGCTGCTGGCACAGTTCAAGCAGCACTGCAGGCGCCTGATCCCATGCCGGAGCGGTGCGGATCAGCAGCGGGATGTTGAGCTGCTGCAGACTGTCACTCAAGGTGCGCAGGTTGCGCAGCCAGAAATCAACTTTGCACGGCGCATCATCGTGGGCCAGCCATTGCTCGGGGCTGATGAGGTACACGGCCACGGTCGGTCCGCGTTTGGCTGCGGCGCTCAGGGCGGTGTTGTCGTAGTGGCGCAAGTCGCTGCGCAGCCAGATCAGTTGCATGTCAATTCCTTGCTATAAAAGGCCAAGTTGGCTGAGGCGTTGATGGGCCTCTACCGGGTCGTGGGCCAGGTACAATCCTGCGATCTCGGTTGTAGTTACGGACAACAGATCGAAATGGATGCTTACCGTTGGTCCGGCAATCAGGATCGGGCATTCAATGCCGCTCAGTAGCCTGGGCAGTACTTGGGTGTTAAGGGTTTTGCTGGAATACAGCACCACTGCACGGGGTTTTAAATGTTCCACCGCCAGGCCCAGTTCACCGTTGGGTAAAGGCGCGTCGAACACCTCGACCGCACAGTGACTGCTGCTGACCAGCAAGGCGGTCAGCCACAGCTGTGGCTCGAACGGCAGGTCGGAATGGTTGATCAGCAAGACCGGTGCGCCCTTGAGCGAGCGGTTGTTGTGATAAATCCGGGCCCCCAGTTTGCTGCGTAACCAGGAGTGGAAAAACACACGCTCCAGTTGCGCGCCGAATTGCCCTTGCCAGCGTTGCTCCAGATCGTTGAGCAGCGGCACCAGCAGTTGTTCGCAGAGCGGGCGAGCAGGGTAGAGCGACATTGCCTGATTGAAGCAATCATCCAGGCGGCGCTCGGCCAGTTCACTGATGGACTCAATCATGGTTTGGCGCCACACCTGCCAGTCGCTGTCGGGCGTTACGGCGGGAGTCGAGGGGGTGTTGAGCAGCGGTTTGATCTGGCTGACCGACACGCCGCGATTGAGCCACAACAAAATGTGCTGAATACGCTGGATATGCTCGCTGGAAAACAGACGATGGCCCTTGGCCGTGCGGTGCGGCACGATCAGGCCATAACGTCGCTCCCAGGCACGCAAGGTCACGGCATTCACACCGGTGATGCGCGAGACTTCACGAATGGGCAACCAGCCTTCAGCCAGTGCCTGGCTGTAGTCCGTGTCAGGGGTATTGGACATGATCAGGTCATCATTCATGGTCAGATGGCATTGCGCAGGCTGAGGTCTTCCGGATGCGGCTGCAGGTAAACCTGGCGCGAGATGTAAGGGTGCGGGTGCAGGCGAAAGTGATGCTTGAGCAGGGTCAGGGGCACCACCAGCGGCACGATGCCGTGCAGGTACTGGCCAATCAGCTGCTGAACTTCCTGCTTGTCTTCGGGGCTGATGGATTGTTTGAGGTAGCCGCTGATGTGTTGCAGCACGTTGGTGTGGGTGCGCCGGGTCGCGCATTTTTTCAGCGCTTTCATCAGCTCGCTGAAGTACTGCGGTGCAATGGCTCGCGGATCTTGCTTGCCAAGACTGCCGAGCAAATTGCCCAGGGTTTTGTACTGCACCGGGTGATGGGCCATCAGCTGGTATTTGTAGCAGGCGTGAAATTCGGTCAGTGAGCGGCGGGTGACGCCCTGTTTGAGCAGGGCCTGCCAGGCGCTGTAGGCATAAACCCGGGTCATGAAGTTCTCGCGCAACACCGGATCATTCAATCGACCGTCTTCCTCCACAGGCAAGTCGGGATGGGCGTCACAGAACGCTTGAGCGTAAATGCCACGGCCGCTCAACTCTGCGGGACGGCCGCCGTCCTGATACACCTTGACCCGCTCCAGGCCGCATGAGGGCGACTTTTGCATGAAGATGTAGCCACAAATATCCGTGTGGGCTGCGGCCATTTCCACGCCGTAGTCGTGCAATGGCTGAGTCACGTTCAAGGTGCGATCGACGGTGCCGACGGCTTGAGGTTGAGCAGGATTGCCCACCAGACGTACAGGCTGGCGAGGAATGCCAAGGCCGATGGCAACCTCGGGGCACAGCGGCACAAATTCGAAGTGCTGGCTCAACGTCTGGCTGCACAGCCGCGACTCTTTGTGCCCGCCGTTGAAGCGAACTTCGGCCCCCAGCAAGCACGCGCTGATGGCAATTTTGGGTTTGTGCCGGGCGGGAACGGTGCTGGCCATGTGACGAACCTCCAAGAATTACTTGTACATCTTTTAATCGATGTACAGCTTGAGTTCATCATAGGCCTGATGTTGTACAAGTCAATTATCTTGTACAAGTATTTGAAGTGCTGCCGAAAGGATTATTGCCAGCCCATTTTCCATTCGCCCGCATCTTGCAGGCTTTGCCACGTCAAACGCTGATTACGCTGGGTAAGCACCGCTTGCAGTTCGATATCGAGCACGGTGCCTTCTTCGTCGCAAAACAGCTGGGTGACCAGAAAGTGTTTTTCACGGTTACGCGGCACAGCTGCTGTCCATTTTGACAGCAGCAATTTGCGCGGGTTGATGCGGTTCATCCCAGGTGCTCAATCAGCCGGCGTGCAGCTTCCTGACCACTCAGCCATGCCCCTTCCACGCGACCCGACAGGCACCAGTCGCCGCAGGCATACAGGCCCAGATCGGAGTCCGCCAGGGCCCCCCATTCATGGGCTGCGGCGGGGCGGGCGTAGAGCCAGCGGTGCGCCAGGCTGAAAATCGGGGCCGGGGTGGGGAAATGCATTAGCTCGGCAAAAGCGCCATGCAATTGTTCGATGACCGCCTCCTTGGGCAAGTCGAGGTTTTGCTTGCTCCAAGTGCTAGTCGCGTGCAAAACCCAGGTGTCAGGCTGGCTGGCACGTCCGGGTTTGCTACGGTTTCGGGCTATCCAGTCCAGCGGGCTGCCTTGTACGAAGCAACCCTCCATAGGTGTGTCGAGGGGGGATTCAAAGGCCAGAGCGACGGCCCAGGCCGGTTCCATTTTGACCCCGGCTGCGGTGCTCGCCAACTTAGGGGCGCTGGCCAGCAGAGAGGTGGCCTGTGGCGCCGGGGTGGCAATGATGACGTGGCTGAACGGGCCGTGCTCTTCACCTTCGGCATCCAGCAGGTGCCAGCGTTTCTCGCCGCGTATCAGGTCGGTGATCTGGCACGAGAAGCTGACTGGCAGACTGCCGAGCAGGCCGCGTGTGATGGCGCTCATGCGTGGCGTGCCCACCCAGCGGGTCTGTTCGTCGGGGGAGGGGCTTAACTGACCGTTTTTATAGTGGTACAGGTGTGGCTCCCACTCGACAGCCCAGCCATTGGCTTGCCACTGCTGGACTTCATCGACAAAACGCCGGTCCCGTGCGGTGAAGTACTGAGCCCCCAGGTCCAGTACACCGACATCGCTGCGCTTGCTCGACATGCGTCCGCCGCTGCCACGGCTCTTGTCGAAAAGATGAATCGCGTGCCCTGCCTTGTGCAGAGTGTTTGCTGCTGCCAGCCCGGCTATGCCGGCGCCAATAATCGCGATAGGTACAGTCATTATGGCCTCGATCTCTGTTTGCACAGACTACGCCGTCGGCAATACCTGTACAATTCTATTTGTTAGTATAGGTTTTAGTGATTCTTCCAGATCCATGTGGCCTATTCTTAAGTCAGGTCGACGACCGATAAAAGGTCTTACAGTAAAAATAGACCAGTGCTCCCGATAAAACTCCTTGCGAGGATCAACTCATGCACATATTGCTGACCGGCGGTACAGGCTTGATAGGGCGTCAGCTCTGTCGTCACTGGCTGGCGCAAGGCCACCGCCTTAGTGTGTGGAGTCGGCGCCCTGAGCAAGTGGCCCGATTGTGCGGTGCTCAGGTCAAAGGTGTTGCCCTGCTTGAGGAGCTCGGGCAGGAACCGATTGATGCCGTGGTCAATCTGGCAGGTGCGCCCATCGCCGATCGTCCCTGGACGCGCGGGCGCAAGGCTCTGCTGTGGAGCAGTCGCATTACCCTGACCGAAACCCTGGTGGCCTGGCTTGAAAGCCGGGACCAAAGGCCGTCGGTGCTGGTGTCCGGTTCGGCCGTTGGCTGGTACGGCGACGGTGGCGAGCGTGAGCTGACCGAGGACTCACCGCCCGTCAGCGAAGATTTTTCCAGCCACTTGTGCATTGCCTGGGAAGAAACCGCGCAGCGGGCGCAGGCCTTGGGCATTCGAGTGGTGCTGGTGCGCACGGGACTGGTACTGGCAGCTGAAGGCGGCTTTTTGTCGCGCCTGTTGTTGCCTTTCAAGCTGGCGCTGGGCGGGCCTATAGGCAATGGTCGGCAGTGGATGCCGTGGATTCATATCAAGGATCAAATTGCCCTGATTGATTTTCTTGTGCATGAGAATGCCGCCAGCGGTCCTTATAATGCCTGCGCGCCACACCCGGTACGCAATGCCGACTTCGCCAGGACCTTGGGCAGCGTGTTGCACCGTCCGGCATTTATGCCTATGCCCGCATTTGTACTGCGCGTGTTGCTGGGCGAGATGTCCGGTTTGTTACTGGGTGGCCAGCGGGCTATGCCTGCAAAGTTGCTGGCTGCCGGTTTTACTTTTCAGTTCACCGATTTGCGTGCGGCACTTGATGATGTCGCCGCCCGCCTCTGAAATAGGAAGTTGCATGACCGACCACGCGTTGTTGCTGGTTAACCTGGGTTCGCCGGCGTCTACTTCGGTAGCGGATGTACGCAGTTACTTGAACCAGTTTTTGATGGATCCGTACGTCATCGACTTGCCGTGGCCGGTACGGCGCTTGCTGGTGTCGTTGATCCTGGTCAAGCGTCCTGAGCAGTCGGCCCACGCGTATGCCTCGATCTGGTGGGACGAGGGTTCGCCACTGGTGGTACTCAGTCGTCGCCTGCAGCAGGCGATGACCAAAGAGTGGACCCAGGGCCCGGTCGAATTGGCCATGCGTTACGGCGAGCCGTCGATTGAAACCGTGCTCACCCGTCTGGCGTCGCAGGGCATCAAGAAGGTCACGCTGGCACCGCTTTATCCGCAGTTCGCTGACAGCACCGTGACCACGGTGATTGAAGAAGCCAAGCGCGTGGTCAAGGCCAAAAAATTGCCGATGCAGTTTTCGATTGTGCAGCCGTTCTATGACCAGCCCGAGTACCTCGATGCGCTGGTGGCTAGCGCCCGGCCGCATCTGGAGCAGGATTACGATCACCTGCTGCTCAGCTTTCACGGTTTGCCCGAGCGGCATTTGCACAAGCTGGACCCGACCGGCAATCACTGCTTCAAGAATGAAGACTGCTGCCAGAATGCTTCGCCTGCAGTTTTGCAAACCTGTTATCGAGCGCAGTGTTTGCGTTCTGCCCAGGCTTTTGCCGAGCGTATGGGGTTGCCTGAAGGCAAGTGGTCGGTGGCGTTCCAGTCCCGTTTGGGCCGGGCCAAGTGGATCGAACCCTACACGGAGGCGCGTCTTGATGCGTTGGCCAAGCAGGGGGTGAAGAAGATTCTGGTGATGTGCCCGGCGTTTGTGGCTGATTGCATTGAAACGCTGGAAGAGATCGGTGATCGCGGGCGCGAGCAGTTTATCGAGGCGGGGGGCGAAGAGTTGGTGCTGGTGCCGTGCCTCAATGACAACCCGCAATGGGCGCAGGCGTTAAAAACTTTGTGTGAAAGGGCGCCGCTGGCGCTTTAGAAAAACCCCTGTGGGAGCGGGCTTGCTCGCGATGCAGTCAACGCGGTCTATCGGTTGGATAGAGGTGATGCAATCGCGAGCAAGCCCGCTCCTACAGGGATTACAGGTCAGATGACGGGGCCGTCACCTTTCTTGTGTTTCCAGCTGTCGTTGCCCGGCAGGATCAGGTTCAGCGCAATCGCCACAATGGCGCACAACGCGATGCCTTTGAGACCGAAGTCCTCAGGCCCCATCCCCGTACCGATCAGCACGCCACCAATCCCGAAGACCAGAATCACCGACACGATCACCAGGTTGCGTGCTTCGCTCAGGTCGACCTGATGGCGGATCAGGGTGTTCATGCCCACGGCTGCAATCGAACCGAACAGCAGGCACAGAATCCCGCCCATTACAGGGACCGGAATGCTTTGCAGCAGCGCGCCGAACTTACCGACAAATGCCAGGCTGATGGCGAAAATCGCTGCCCAGGTCATGATTTTCGGGTTGTAGTTCTTGGTCAGCATCACCGCGCCAGTCACTTCGGCGTAGGTGGTGTTGGGTGGTCCGCCCAGCATGCCGGCAGCGGTGGTGGCGATACCGTCACCGAACAGCGTGCGGTGCAGGCCCGGCTTTTTCAGGTAGTCGCGACCGGTCACGCTGCCTACGGCAATCACGCCGCCGATATGTTCAATGGCCGGAGCAAGCGCTACGGGGACGATAAACAGAATCGCCTGCCAGTTGAACTCGGGGGCAGTGAAGTGCGGCATGGCGAACCACGGCGCTGCGGCGATCTTGGCGGTGTCGACGACGCCAAAGTAAAACGCCATGCCAAACCCGACCAGCACACCGGCGATGATGGGCACCAGACGGAAAATCCCTTTACCGAATACAGCCACGATCAAGGTCGTCAGCAGCGCTGGCATCGAGATCATCATGGCGGTTTGATAGTGAATCAGCTCGGTGCCATCTTCAGCGCGGCCCATGGCCATGTGCGCTGCAATGGGCGCCATCGCCAGGCCAATCGAGATAATCACCGGACCGATCACCACAGGTGGCAACAAGCGGTCGATGAATCCGGTGCCCTTGAGCTTCACCGCGAAACCGAGAAAGGTATACACAAAACCGGCTGCCATGACGCCGCCCATGGTCGCTGCAAGGCCGAACTGCCCTTTGGCGAGAATGATCGGGGTAATGAAAGCGAAACTCGAAGCCAGAAAGACCGGCACTTGGCGCCGGGTCACGATCTGGAACAGCAGAGTCCCGAGACCCGCCGTGAACAGCGCAACGTTGGGGTCGAGGCCGGTAATCAATGGCATCAACACCAACGCGCCAAACGCCACGAAGAGCATCTGCGCGCCAGAGATTATCTGGCGCCAGAGCGGGTCGTTGAACTCGTCCTGCATGTTAAATGTCCTTTTGCTTGGTGCCGAAGATCTTGTCGCCGGCATCGCCCAAGCCCGGGATGATGTAGCCGTGCTCGTTCAAACGCTCATCAATGGAGGCGGTGTAGATGGTCACGTCCGGGTGAGCGGCTTCAACCGCAGCAATCCCTTCTGGCGCAGCAACCAGCACCATGGCGCGGATTTCCTTGCAGCCGGCTTTTTTCAGCAGATCAATGGTGGCAACCATCGAAGAGCCGGTGGCCAGCATCGGGTCGATAATCATCGCCAGACGCTCGTTGATTTCCGGAACCAGTTTTTCCAGGTAGGTGTGGGCCTGGAGGGTTTCTTCGTTACGGGCAATACCGACAGCGCTGACTTTGGCGCCCGGGATCAGGCTCAGAACACCTTCCAGCATGCCGATACCGGCGCGCAGGATCGGCACGACGGTAATTTTCTTACCGGCGATTTTTTCAACTTGAACAGTGCCGCACCAGCCTTCGATATCGTAGGTTTCGAGGGTCAGGTCACTGGTGGCTTCATAGGTCAGCAAAGCGCCGACTTCCTGAGCGAGCTCACGGAAATTCTTCGTGCTAATGTCAGCGCGACGCATGAGGCCGAGTTTATGACGGATTAGCGGATGGCGTATCTCGCGGATAGGCATAGGGAAAAACTCCGGGGGGCAGGCAAAAAAACCGGCCTAGATTAATCTAATCCGGGGTGATGTCCTACAGACATTACTGCACGTTAGTCCATAAATGCTTGATCTGAGCCATGCGGATGCGTACCTTTGCCCGCTTTTCTTGCACAACCCCCCCTGGAGAGCGTCATGTCTGCTGATCTCGAGCATATCCGTCAAATCATGCGAGAGGCTGACTGCCTGTACACCGAAGCCGAAGTCGAAGAGGCAATTGCCCGCGTTGGTGCGCAAATCACGGCAGAAATGGCCGAGACCAATCCAGTGGTTTTTTGTGTGATGAACGGCGGCCTGATTTTTTCCGGCAAGCTGCTCACCCATCTGAAATTCCCGCTTGAAGCGTCGTACCTGCACGCTACGCGCTATCGCAATGAAACCACTGGCGGCGACCTGTTCTGGAAAGCCAAGCCAGAAGTATCGTTCATCGACCGTCACGTGTTGATCATCGACGACATCCTCGACGAGGGGCACACCCTTAGCGCGATCGTAGAATTCTGCAAGCACGCCGGTGCCCGACAGGTGCACACCGCGGTATTGATCGACAAGGACCATGACCGCAAGGCGCGTCCGGACTTGAAGGCCAACTACGTCGGCTTGCCGTGCATTGACCGTTATATCTTCGGCTATGGTATGGACTACAAAGGCTACTGGCGTAATGCCGCCGGCATTTATGCCGTCAAAGGTATGTAACAAAGGACGTTGAGGCTTTCTTCAAGAAGGCCTCAACCCGGTTCTACCTCCATGAGTGTGCTGACATGCTGGCTATTTTCCTTCAGACGCTCACGATAACTGCCCCCGTATTTGCCATGCTGTTTCTGGGCGTGGTGCTCAAGCGCGTGGGCTGGATCAATGACAACTTTATCCACACAGCGTCGGCACTGGTGTTTAACGTCACCATGCCGGCGTTGTTGTTTCTGGGCATTTTGCATGCCGATCTCAGGGCGGCCCTGCAGCCCAAGGTGCTGGCTTATTTCGTGCTGGCAACCCTCGCAGGGTTTGCGTTTGCCTGGGGTTGGTCGATCTGGCGCTGCCCTCGTGAAGACCGTGGGGTCTACACCCAGGGCGCCTTTCGCGGCAATAACGGGGTCATTGGCCTGGCTCTCGCGGCCAGCATGTACGGCGACTACGGGATTTCATTGGGCGCGGTACTCGCAGGCCTCGTGATCCTGTTCTACAACACGCTGTCGACTATCGTGCTGGCGGTGTACAGCCCGGTGATCAAGTCCGATCCGTGGAGCATCTGCAAAAGTGTGGTCAAGAACCCGCTGATCATCAGCGTGCTGGCTGCGGTGCCGTTTGCGGTATTCAAGATCAGCCTGCCCGGTTGGTTGCAAGCGTCTGGCGAATACCTGGCCGCAATGACCTTGCCCCTGGCGCTGATTTGCATCGGTGGCACGCTGTCGCTGGCAAGCCTGCGTAAAAGTGGCGACAGGGCGCTGAGCGCAAGTCTGGTGAAAATGGTCAGTTTGCCGCTACTGACAACTCTGGGGGCTTGGTTGTGTGGCTTTCGCGGGCCGGAATTGGGGATTTTGTTCCTTTATTTCGCCAGCCCGACGGCCGCTGCCAGTTATGTCATGGTGCGGGCGGCCAACGGTAATCACGAATTGGCGGCCGCAATTATTGTGATCACCACCTTGATGGCGGCCATCACGACCAATATCGGGATATTTGTATTGCAGTGGGGCGGTTGGATCTAGTGCTGACGGCGCCACGCGCGCAGGGTACTGAACAGCAGAAACACCAGCAGCGCCGGCAAGATGAAAAACAGCATCAGATGTTCAAGCTTGCCGGCCAAGGGCATGCCGATGGTGAAGGACACTACATGCAGCCCATAGGCCAGGTATAAACCCAGAAACAGCAACCCTTCAGCGCGGGTGACGCGGTACCCCGCGTAGAACACGGGCAGACACAGCGCCGCCACACCCAGCATCACCGGCAAGTCGAACGCCAGCGCGTTGGGCGATACCGACAAGGGCGCTGGAGCGACCAGAGCCGTCAGGCCAAGTACCCCCAGCAGGCTGAAAACATTGCTGCCAATCACATTGCCGACAGCGATTTCGCGCTGGCCGCGAAAGGCTGCGATCAGTGACGTGGCCAGTTCCGGCAGTGAAGTGCTGACCGCAATGATGGTCAGCCCGATAATCCGCTCTGATAGCCCAAGCTCAGTGGCAACCGTGACTGCCGCGCCGAGCAGCAGGTGCCCGGCCGCCCCGAGCAGGATCAGGGCCAACAGCATTAACGCGATGTTGTGCAGCCATGGGGTGTGTGGCTGCGCGTGGCTGTTGTGATGGTGGCCGCTTTGACGCGATTGCCGCAACAGCAGGGCCAGGTAGATCATCAGGCCGCACAACAGGACAACACCGTCCAGGCGATCGAGCTGTTTGTTGAGTGCCAGGGCAAACACCAGGGCGCTGGCAAGGATCATCAGGGGAATGTCCAGGCGCACCAGTTGACGGGATACGCGCAGGGGAATGATCAGCGCCGACAGCCCCAGGGTGACCAGGATGTTGAAAATATTGCTGCCGATCACACTGCCTACGGCAATGTCCGAGGTGTCATTGAGCGCGGCCTGCAGGCTGACAGTCATCTGTGGGGCGCTGCTGCCCAATGCGACCACGGTCAAACCGATCAGCAGCGGGCGTACCTTCATGTTGGCAGCCATACGTACGGCGCAGCGCACCAGCAATTCGGCCCCTGCGATCAGCATGACGAGGCCGCAGAGCAATTGCAGCAGGTTCCATGGTGACAGCGCGCTCAAGCCCAAAATGGCGGCAACTCCCTCAATTAATCACTCAAGCCCTGAACCCGGACTTTTGCTGTGCCGCTGCGCAGCATATCCAATTGCTGGGCGGCCTTGCGCGAAACGTCTATCAGGCGTCCGCGGGTATGGGGGCCGCGATCATTGATGCGCAGCACAACAGATTTGTCGTTGCTCAGATTGGTGACCAGCACCCGCGTCCCGAAAGGCAGAGCAGGGTGGGCGGCGGTAAGGGCATTCTGGTCGAATGGTTCACCGCTGGCGGTTCGCTTGCCGTGATGGCGAGCACCGTAATAAGAGGCAATGCCTGTTTTGTCATAGCCACGGGGGTCTATGTCATGGCTGGCGCAGCCTGCGAGCAAGCTGAGCAGGGCGCAAGCGCCGAGTAGCCGCTTCATGGGGGAATCCTTATGTAGCTTGAAAAGCGATTCGCGTAGCAGCTGCCGAAGGCTGCGTTCGATTGCGAAGCGATCGTAAAGTCAGAAAATGCGGTTCAACTCTTGAACCGCAACCTCTGGTTTTACGACGGCTACGCCGCCGGACGCAGCCTGCGGCAGCTGCTACGAGTTTTGTGGCTTAGCCTTCGAGCTTGCTCTTGAGCAGTTCGTTGACCTGTTGCGGGTTGGCTTTGCCTTTGGAGGCTTTCATCGCCTGGCCCACGAAGAAGCCGAACATCTTGCCGCGCTTGGCTTCGTCTGCCGCACGGTATTGCTCGACCTGCTCTGCGTTGGCCGCCAGCATTTCATCCAGCACCTTTTCAATGGCGCCGCTGTCGGTCACTTGCTTGAGGCCGCGCTTTTCGATGACTTCGTCTGCGTTGCCCTCACCATTGGCCATCGCTTCCAGCACAACCTTGGCGATTTTGCCGGAGATGGTGTTGTCTTTGATGCGCTGCAGCATGCCGCCCAATTGCTCTGCGCTGACCGGCGACTGGTCGATATCCAGGCCTTGTTTGTTGAGCAGGCTGCCCAACTCGACCATCACCCAGTTGGCCGCCAGCTTGGCATCGCCACTGATGCTCACGACCTTTTCGAAGTAGTCCGCTTGCTCGCGGCTCGAAGCCAATACGCTGGCGTCGTAGGCCGACAGGCCGAACTGCGACTGGAAGCGTTCGCGCTTTTGCGGCGGCAGTTCCGGCAGCGTGGCGCGCACCTCTTCGATAAACGAATCTTCGATCACCACTGGCAGCAGGTCAGGATCGGGGAAGTAACGGTAGTCGTTGGCTTCCTCCTTGCTGCGCATGGCGCGGGTTTCGTCCTTGTTCGGGTCATACAGGCGGGTTTGCTGAATGACCTTGCCGCCGTCTTCGATCAGCTCGATCTGGCGTTGTACTTCGCTGTTGATCGCCTTCTCGATAAAGCGGAACGAGTTGACGTTCTTGATCTCGCAGCGAGTCCCAAACTCGGCCTGGCCGACCGGGCGGATCGATACGTTGCAGTCGCAGCGCAGGGAGCCTTCAGCCATGTTGCCGTCGCAAATGCCCAGGTAACGCACCAGAGCATGCATTGCCTTGACGTAGGCCACGGCCTCTTTGGCGCTGCGCATGTCCGGCTCGGAAACGATTTCTAGCAACGGCGTGCCGGCACGGTTCAAGTCGATGCCGGTGGAACCGCTGAAATCTTCGTGCAGGCTTTTGCCTGCGTCTTCTTCCAGGTGGGCACGGGTAATGCCGACACGTTTGACGGTGCCGTCTTCCAGGGTGATGTCCAGGTGGCCCTTGCCGACAATCGGCAGTTCCATCTGGCTGATCTGGTAGCCCTTGGGCAGGTCCGGGTAGAAGTAGTTCTTGCGGGCGAACACGTTGTGCTGAACGATTTCGGCGTCAACGGCTACGCCGAACATGACCGCCATGCGCACGGCTTCCTGGTTCAGCACCGGCAGTACGCCGGGCATGCCCAGGTCGACCAGGCTGGCCTGGGTGTTCGGTTCTGCGCCAAAGGTGGTGGCGCTACCGGAGAAAATCTTCGATTGGGTGGCGAGCTGGGAGTGAATTTCCAGCCCGATCACAACTTCCCATTGCATATGTTTCTCCTCAGAAGCCGGCAGGTGAGCGCGTGTGCCAGTCAGTGTTGAGCTGATACTGGTGAGCGACGTTGAGCAGGCGGCCTTCCTGGAAGTAAGGCGCAAGCAATTGCACGCCTACTGGCAAGCCATCGACAAAACCGGCTGGCATCGACAGGCCTGGCAGGCCGGCGAGGTTGGCGGTGATGGTGTAGACGTCTTCCAGATAGGCCGAAACCGGATCGCTGTTTTTAGCGCCGATTTTCCAGGCCGGGTTAGGCGTGGTCGGGCCGAGGATGATGTCGACTTCGTTGAACGCGGTCATGAAGTCGTTTTTGATCAGACGACGGATTTTTTGCGCTTGCAGGTAGTAAGCGTCGTAGTAACCCGCCGACAGGGCGTAGGCACCGACCAGAATCCGGCGCTGTACTTCCGGGCCAAAGCCTTCGGCGCGCGAGCGCTTGTACAGGTCGGTGAGGTCTTTCGGGTCTTCGCAGCGATGGCCGAAGCGCACGCCGTCAAAACGCGATAGGTTGGACGAAGCTTCTGCTGGCGCGATCACGTAGTACGCAGGAATGGCGTGCTGCATGTTCGGCAGGCTGATGGGCTTGATCACGGCACCGAGCTTTTCAAGCGCCTTGACGCTGTTGTGGACCAGTTCGGCAATGCGCGCGTCCAGGCCTTCGCTGAAGAACTCTTTAGGCACGCCGATGCGCAGGCCTTGCAGCGAACCATTGAGGCTGGCGCTGAAGTCCGGTACGGGTTCGTCGATGCTGGTGGAGTCTTGCGGGTCGAAACCGGCCATGCCTTGCAGCAGGATGGCGCAGTCTTCGGCGGTGCGAGCCAATGGGCCGCCCTGATCGAGACTGGAGGCGTAAGCGATCATGCCCCAGCGCGAAACACGACCGTATGTCGGTTTCAGGCCGGTGAGGTTGGTCAGGGCTGCCGGCTGTCGGATAGATCCGCCCGTGTCGGTGCCGGTCGCAGCGGGGAGCAGACGAGCGGCAACGGCGGCTGCCGAACCGCCCGAAGATCCGCCCGGTACGTGCTCGAGGTTCCACGGGTTTTTGACCGCGCCGTAGTAGCTCGACTCGTTGGCCGACCCCATGGCGAATTCGTCCATGTTGGTCTTGCCCAGGGTCACGGTGCCGGCAGCGGCAAGCTTGGCAACCACGGTGGCGTCGTACGGAGCCTTGAAGTTGTCGAGCATTTTGGAGGCGCAGCTGGTGCGTACGCCCTGGGTGCAGAACAGGTCCTTGTGACCGATCGGCGCGCCCAGCAGGGCACCGGTTTCACCGTTGGCGCGACGTGCGTCAGCGGCCTTGGCCTGCTCTAGGGCAAGGTCTTCGGTGACTGTGATGAAACTGTTGAGCTGAGGATCGAGCTGGGCGATACGCGCCAGCAGGGTCTTGGTCAGCTCTTCGGAAGAAAACTTTTTATCGGCGAGTCCGCGGGCGATCTCGGCCAGAGTCAATTGATGCATGCAGGCTCTTTCCTTTACTCGATGACTTTCGGAACCAGATAGAGGCCGTTTTCGACCGCTGGAGCGATGGACTGATAAGCCTCGCGATGATTGCTTTCAGTCACGACGTCTGCACGCAAGCGCTGGCTGGCTTCCAGAGGGTGGGCCATAGGCTCGATACCTGTGGTGTCAACAGCCTGCATCTGATCAATCAGCCCCAAAATGCTGTTAAGGGCTTCGGTGGTGCGTGGAATATCGGCATCATTAAGACCAAGGCGGGCCAAATGAGCGATTTTTTCCACGTCGGAGCGGTCTAGCGCCATGGGATTCTCCAGTGGAAAACAGGACGGATGCTATCCGTGTGTTAGATTGTCGGAACACTACCGCATTTCTACGGTCATATGGCCGCGATTGTGGGAGTTGGTGCTCAGAAAAGCGCCCAATTTAACATATTGGCGCCTTGCCCAAAATCCCTGTCGTTGTTAGAGTTTGCCGCACTTTTTTACCCACGCGTTGCCTAGGGTCCCTTTCCCATGTTCAAGAAACTGCGTGGCATGTTTTCCAGCGATCTTTCCATCGACCTGGGCACTGCCAACACCCTTATTTACGTGCGTGAGCGCGGTATCGTCCTGAATGAGCCATCGGTTGTGGCTATTCGGACACACGGTAACCAGAAAAGTGTCGTTGCCGTCGGCACCGAGGCCAAGCGCATGCTTGGCCGTACACCGGGCAACATTGCTGCCATTCGTCCGATGAAGGACGGCGTTATTGCCGATTTCAGCGTTTGCGAAAAAATGCTGCAGTACTTCATCAACAAGGTGCATGAAAACAGCTTCCTGCAACCTAGCCCACGCGTACTGATTTGCGTCCCGTGCAAGTCGACTCAGGTAGAGCGTCGCGCCATTCGTGAATCGGCACTCGGCGCGGGCGCCCGTGAAGTGTTCCTGATCGAAGAACCAATGGCTGCTGCCATCGGTGCCGGCTTGCCGGTTGAAGAAGCACGCGGCTCGATGGTTGTCGATATCGGTGGTGGTACCACTGAAATCGCGCTGATCTCCCTCAACGGTGTGGTGTATGCCGAATCCGTACGGGTTGGCGGCGACCGCTTCGACGAAGCGATCATCACTTATGTGCGTCGTAACTACGGCAGCCTGATCGGTGAATCGACGGCCGAGCGCATCAAGACCGAAATCGGTACGGCTTTCCCGGGTGGCGAAGTACGTGAAGTCGACGTGCGCGGCCGTAACCTGGCAGAAGGTGTCCCACGTGCCTTCACCCTGAACTCCAATGAAGTGCTTGAGGCTCTGCAAGAGTCGCTGGCAACCATCGTTCAGGCTGTGAAGAGCGCGCTGGAGCAGTCTCCGCCAGAGCTGGCTTCGGACATCGCCGAGCGTGGCCTGGTACTGACCGGTGGTGGCGCCTTGCTGCGTGACCTCGACAAGTTGCTGGCTCAGGAAACCGGCTTGCCGGTCATCGTTGCCGAAGACCCGCTGACCTGCGTTGCACGTGGCGGTGGCCGTGCGCTGGAAATGATGGATAAACACACAATGGACCTGCTCTCCAGCGAATAAGATCGCGTGGTGCAGTCCTATGGTTATCACCAGAAGGTAGCACTTTGCAGTGCTGCCTTTTGGCGTTTATCTTCTGTCAATCTTCATCCAGGCCGCTTGAAGCCGTATGAATAAATTGAACACTTGCCCGGGAGGAGCGGCCTATTAAACCGCTCTTTTCCAAAGGCCCATCATTGGGCGTGCGCTTTCTGGTGCTGGTCGTGCTATCCGTCACGCTGATGGTAGTGGACGCTCGCTTCACGTTGCTCAAGCCTGTGCGCAGTCAAATGTCGCTGGTGCTGATGCAGTCCTACTGGATTACCGATTTGCCGCAGCGATTGTGGCAGGGCGTAGCCAGTCAGTTCGGTAGCCGCACCGAGCTTGTGGCTGAAAACGAGAAACTCAAAACCGAAAACCTTCTGCTTCAAGGCCGCATGCAAAAGCTGGCCGCCTTGACCGAGCAGAACGTTCGCCTGCGCGAGTTGTTGAACTCCTCTGCGCTGGTCAACGAAAAGGTGGAAGTGGCCGAGTTGATCGGCATGGACCCTAACCCTTTTACCCATCGCATCATCATCAACAAGGGTGAGCGCGACGGCGTGGTGCTCGGTCAGCCAGTGCTCGACGCACGGGGCTTGATGGGGCAGGTGGTTGAATTGATGCCCTACACCTCCCGTGTACTGTTGCTCACCGATACCACTCACAGCATTCCGGTCCAGGTAAACCGTAATGGCCTGCGTGCAATTGCCAGCGGTACGGGGAACCCCGAGCGCCTGGAACTGCGCCATGTGGCCGACACTGCGGATATCAAAGTGGGCGACCTGCTGGTCAGCTCGGGCCTGGGGCAGCGCTTCCCGGCCGGTTATCCGGTGGCAACGGTCAAGGAAGTCATCCACGACTCGGGTCAGCCGTTCGCCATTGTGCGTGCGGTTCCCACGGCGGCATTGAATCGCAGTCGCTACCTGCTGCTGGTGTTCAGCGATAGCCGAACTCCGGAAGAGCGGGCCAACGATGCGGCCAAGGCCCAGGAAGCCGAGCAAAACGGTGAAGCGCCGGCGATCGTTCCGGCCACAGTGCCCAAGCCGACAGTGCCTGCGCCAGCCGCTGCACCCGCTGCAGCGCCAGCTACACCTGCCGCGCCTGCGGCGGTGGCCACTGACCCCAAGGCCGTGAAAAAACCTGCGCCAGTTGCAACCCCCGCCGCAGCCAGAACGCCTGCCACTGCGCCGGCCACTACTCGGGAGAGGCAATAATGGCGAATACGCGTTCGAGTAATGGCTGGTTGATCTGGCTGACGTTTGCCATCGGCCTGTTGCTCAGCATTTCACCGATGCCCCAGTTCATGGAAATCCTGCGTCCGCTGTGGCTGGCGCTGTTGCTGGCTTTTTGGGCCTTATACATGCCGCACAAAGTGGGTATGGTTACAGCGTTTTGCCTGGGGCTGGCCGAAGATGTGCTGTACGGCACGTTGCTGGGGCAGAATGCCCTGACACTGACCCTGATCACCTTCCTGGTACTGTCGCTTCAACAGCGCCTGAGGGTGTTCCCGATGTGGCAGCAATGTCTGGTGCTTCTGGTGATTTTCGGTCTGGCCCAGCTTGCCCAGTTGTGGCTCAGTGCCTTGACCGGCAACCGACAGCCGACCCTGGCGCTGGTCTTGCCCGCGTTGGTCAGCGCCCTGTTGTGGCCCTGGATCAGTTACGGACTTCGTGGGCTGTGCCGACGTTTTAAAATCAATTAATTGGATACGAGCCATTTCCTGGTTTGTGCACTTCGACAGGGAGATGTCTTGATGACTTCGCTTTATCTGGCCTCTGGCTCACCGCGCCGACGCGAGTTACTGACTCAGATCGGCGTGCCGTTCAAAACGGTCAGCGCGGCCATCGATGAAACTCCCTTTCAAAATGAACCCCCTGTGGCATACGTCGAGCGCCTGGCGCGCGAAAAGGCCCAGGCTGGACGCCAGCAACTCCTGACAACAGCGGCGGACAGCACTTTTTGCGTGCTGGGGGCCGACACCGCCGTGGTCCTGGATGGCTGCATTCTTGGTAAACCGATCGACGAGGCCGATGCCTTGGCTATGCTCATGGCGCTGTCTGGCCGGGAGCATGAAGTGTTGACCGCCATCGCAATCATTGATGCCGATCGCTGTGAAACCCGTGTGGTCAGCAGCCAGGTACGCTTTCGCAACATCAGCAAACAAGAAGCCAGCCTGTATTGGGCCAGCGGTGAGCCGCAGGATAAAGCCGGTGGCTACGCCATTCAGGGGTTGGCCGCAGTGTTTGTAGCGGGGCTCAATGGCAGTTATTCCGCCGTTGTGGGCTTGCCTGTGTGCGAAACCGCAGAACTGCTCGGGCATTTCGGCATACCCTGTTGGCAAAACCTTACCGTGCGCTGAATACCGCACCTACGAGACGTGGCACTACTGTGATGACGCCTGAACGAGACCCAGCCATGAGTGAAGAGATCCTGATCAACATCACGCCGATGGAATCGCGCGTGGCGGTGGTAGAGAACGGTGTTCTGCAAGAGGTTCATGTCGAACGTACCCAGCGCCGGGGTATTGTGGGCAATATCTACAAAGGCAAGATTGTCAGGGTTTTGCCCGGCATGCAGGCCGCATTTGTTGATATCGGTCTGGATCGCGCTGCGTTTATCCATGCCTCCGAAATTTCCCTGCGTGAAGGCCAGGCGGTTGAAAGCATCAGCACCCTGGTGCATGAAGGCCAGAGCCTGGTGGTGCAAGTCACCAAAGACCCGATTGCGTCCAAAGGTGCACGCCTGACAACCCAGCTGTCGATACCGTCACGCTATCTGGTGTACATGCCACGCACTGCCCATGTGGGCATTTCGTTGAAAATTGAAGACGAAGCCGAGCGTGAGCGCCTGAAGAAGGTGGTCAGCGATTGCGTGGCCCAGGAAGGCATCAAGGAAACCGGTGGTTTTATCCTGCGTACGGCGGCCGAGGGCGCCGGGGCGGATGAAATCCTGATGGACATTCGTTACCTGCGTCGTCTGTGGGACCAGATCGGTGCCCAGATCCAGACCGTTGGCGCGCCGACCGTGATCTATGAAGACCTGGGCCTGGCGTTGCGCACCTTGCGCGATCTGGTCAGCCCCAAGATCGAGAAAATTCGCATCGATTCACGGGAAACCTTCCAGAAGACCACGCAGTTTGTTGCCGAACTGATGCCGGAAATTGCCGACCGCCTTGAGCATTATCCGGGTGAGCGGCCGATTTTCGATTTGTATGGCGTCGAAGACGAGATCCAGAAAGCCCTGGATCGTAAGGTACCGCTCAAGTCCGGCGGTTATCTGGTGGTCGATCCGGCGGAAGCCATGACCACCATCGACGTCAATACCGGCGCATTCGTGGGCCATCGCAACCTTGAAGAAACCATCTTCAAGACCAACCTCGAGGCGGCCACAGCCATCGCCCGGCAACTGCGCCTGCGCAATCTGGGCGGGATCATCATCATCGACTTCATCGACATGGAAGATGAAGAGCATCAGCGCCAGGTGTTACGTACCCTCGAAAAACAGCTTGAGCGTGATCACGCTAAAACCAACATCATCGGAATTACCGAGTTGGGCCTGGTGCAGATGACCCGCAAGCGTACCCGCGAGAGCCTGGAACAGGTCTTGTGCGAGCCGTGCGTGTGCTGTCAGGGCCGTGGCAAGTTGAAAACCCCTGAAACCATCTGCTATGAAATCTTCCGTGAAATCCTGCGCGAGGCCCGGGCTTATCAGGCAACGGGGTATCGGGTACTGGCCAACCAGAAAGTGGTCGATCGCTTGCTGGACGAAGAGTCGGGTAACGTTGCAGAGCTTGAAGGATTTATCGGGCGTACGATTCGCTTTCAGGTCGAAACCATGTATTCCCAGGAACAATACGACGTGGTGCTGCTCTGAAGTATCAGGCGTCATATAGCGTTTTAAAGGGGCTGAATCCGGCCCCTTCGATTATTACTGAAGGGGCCACATGACATGGAGCGTCTGACACGCTTTTTTGCCGCGCTGACCCGTTGGGGGTTGGGCCTGTGTGCTTTGGTTTTGGTGCTGACGGCGCTGTACGTCAGCCTGGGCCGCGAACTCACGCCCCTGATTGCCGAATACCGCGTAGAGGTCCAGAACAAGGCCCGCGAAGCTTTGGGCATGCCATTGACCATTGGCAGCCTCGAGGGCCGCTGGAGTGTGATGGCGCCGGTGTTGCTGGCACACGACGTGATGATCGGCGAGGGCAACAGTGCCCTGCGTCTGGATGAAGTGCGGGTGGTACCCGACGTGTGGGCCAGCCTGTTGAGCCGGGATATCCGCATCGCCCGCGTACAACTCAATGGCCTGCAACTGAGCTTGCGCCAGGATGAAAGCGGCCACTGGAGCCTTGAAGGGCTGCCGGTGCAGGATGATCAGCCACTGGACCCGGAGCAGTTGCTCAATCAGTTGCAACACGTGGCGCAGTTGTCGGTACTCGACAGCCAGGTGACGCTCGAACCCTTCAAGCAAGCTCCGCTGACCCTGACTTATGTAGGGCTGACGCTGGACGTTGGCCCCTCGGATCAGCGTCTCGATGCGCGCCTGACCCTGCCTGATGGCCAGCCCGTAGCGCTGAGCCTCAAGACCCAGGTCCAGGCCAGTCGCTGGCGTGATGGCGCGGCCCAGGCCTACGTGAGCCTGCCGCAAAGTGATTGGGCCAAATGGCTGCCAGCCACACTGATTGCACCCTGGAAAGTCTCTGAGCTGAAGGCGGGCGGCGAACTCTGGTTCAACTGGGGCCAGGGCTCGGTACAGAGCGCGGTAGCGCGCTTGAATGCGCCAAAACTGAAAGGTGCCTACGCCGACCGCAAACCTGAAACCATCGAGAACCTGGCCCTGCATGCCTGGGCCGAACGGGGCAAGCAAGGTTTCAATGTGGTGCTCGATTCATTGGCCATGAATCTGGGCAAGACCCGCTGGGAAACCCGCCTGCAACTGCAGCAGTTTGCGGCCTCCGACAAGGAGCAGGAGCGCTGGCATTTACAGGCCGACCGCCTGGACCTGACCCCGATCACACCCTTGCTCGACTCCCTGGCACCCTGGCCGGACGGTGTGGCCAAGGTTATTGACCAACTCAAGGTCACGGGTACGCTGCGCAATGTGCTTGCCGATTACCGCCCCGAGGCCCTCGATGATCAAAAACTCAGCTTTGCGGCGAACCTGCAGCAGGTCGGCTTCAACGCCACCCACGGCGCCCCGGCTGCGCGCAATGTCAGCGGCCTGATCAGTGGTGACCTGGGCAAGGGCGAACTGCGGCTCGACAGCAAGGACTTCATGCTGCATCTGGAGCCGATCTTCGCCAAACCCTGGCAGTACCAGCAGGCCAACGCCTTGCTGACGTGGACGTTGAACAAGGACAGCTTCACCCTGGTTGCCCCGTACATCAAAGTGCTGGGCGAAGAAGGCAAGATTGCGGCGGACTTTTTGATCCGTATCCATCTCGACCATTCCCAGGAAGACTACATGGACCTGCGGGTCGGCCTTACGGATGGCGACGGCAGTTTCACGCCTAAATACCTGCCGGAAGTGTTGAGCCCGGCGCTCACCGAATGGTTGAGCACCGCAATCATAAAAGGTGCGGTGGAAGAGGGCTTCTTCCAGTACCAGGGCTCTCTGAGCCACGACGCCGTTGCGGCGGCGCGCAATATCAGCCTGTTCTTTAAAGTGCATGGCGCCGAACTGGCGTTCCAGCCCGGCTGGCCCCATGTGCGCAACGTATCGGGTGATGTGTTCATCGAAGACAGCGGTGTGCGCATCATGGCCAGCAAGGGCCAGTTGCTCGACACCCAGGTCCGCAATGTGGCCGTCAGTATTCCCCATGTGCCCGCCGGCAAGGTCAGCCACCTGTTTTTGGACGGCGATTTTGAGGGCGGGTTGGGTGACGGCCTGAAAATACTTCAGGAGGCGCCGATTGGCACCGCTGAAACGTTCGCCGGCTGGCAGGGAGAAGGCTCGCTCAAAGGCCGCGTCGATCTGGATATCCCTCTGGAGAAAGGCGTTGAGCCTAAAATCCTGGTGGATTTCAACACCGACAAGGCGCGCTTGAAAATCAGCGACCCCGAGTTTGAACTGACTCAGCTCAAGGGCAGCTTTCGCTTTGACAGTACCAAGGGGCTGACCGGCAAGGGCATCAGCGCCCGGGCCTTTGATCGTCCGATCACGGCGCAGATTTTTGCCGACGGCAAGCCTGGTCGCCTCAGCACCCGGGTCGTGGCCAGCGGCCAGGTTGGGGTTAAAAAACTCACGGACTGGCTCAAGTTCAATCAGCCGATCCCGGTGACGGGTGACTTGCCTTATCAATTGCAACTGACCCTGGACGGTGCCGACAGCCAGCTACGGGTCAGTTCCAGCCTCAAGGGCGCAGTGGTTGATTTGCCAGCGCCCTTCGGTCTGGCGGCAAATGAAAGCCGCAACAGCGTGTTTCGCATGACCCTGCAAGGTGCCGAGCGCCGTTACTGGTTTGACTACGGCGACCTGGCCAACCTGACCTTTGCCGCGCCCAACGGCAAGTTTGAAGACGGACGCGGTGAGTTGTTTCTGGGCGATGGCGATCCGATCTTGCCGACCACCAAAGGCCTGAGAATTCGTGGCGTGCTCTCGGAACTGGACGTTGCCCCGTGGCAGGCGCTGGTCGAACGCTATGCCGGCAAGGATCCGGGGGGCAGTGCCAAGCAACTGCTCAGCAGTGCGGATTTTAAAGTCGGCAAGTTGATTGCCTTCGGTACCCAACTGGACAAAGTTCGTCTGGTCATGAAGCGCAACGCGGCGGCCTGGGCGCTGCAAATCGACAGCAAACAGGCTATCGGTGCCGTGACCTTGCCGGATGCCAAAAACGCCCCGATTGTGGTCACGATGCAGAGCATCAGATTGCCTGCGCCCGATCCGAAGGCCGTGGCCGACGAAAATGCTCCGGACCCGCTGGCCGCGGTTGATCCGCGCAAAATTCCGGCGCTGGACATCAATATTCGTCAGCTCTACCAGGGGCCCGACCTGCTCGGTGCCTGGTCACTCAAGGTGCGCCCCACCAGTCGGGGCATCAACCTGAGCAACTTGAATCTTGGGCTCAAGGGCATGCTGCTTGAAGGCGCGGGCGGCTGGGAAGGCGTCGCGGGTAACAGCAAGAGCTGGTATCAGGGCCGACTGGGCGGTGGCAATCTGGCCGATGTACTCAAGAACTGGGGCTTTGCGCCGAGCGTGACCAGTGATAACTTTCACGTGGACATTGATGGCAACTGGCCCGGTTCACCTGCCTGGATCGGCCTCAAGCGCTTCTCCGGGACCCTGGACGCCTCGTTCAATAAAGGCCAGTTTGTGGAGGTCGATGGCAGCGCCCAGGTGCTGCGCATTTTTGGCTTGCTCAACTTCAACGCGATCGGCCGTCGCCTGCGTCTGGATTTCTCCGACCTGTTTGGCAAGGGCCTGAGTTACGATCGGGTCAAGGGCGTACTCAATGCCAGCAGTGGCGTATACAGCACCAGCAAACCGATTCTGATGACCGGGCCGTCCACCAATCTTGAACTTAACGGCACGCTGAACATGATCACCGATCAGGTCAATGCGAAGCTGCTGGTGACCTTGCCGGTGACCAACAACCTGCCGCTGGCCGCGCTGTTGGTGGGCGGGCCGGCCGTCGGTGGGGCGGTGTTTCTGCTCAACAAGCTGATCGGCGACCAGGTGTCGCGATTCGCCAGCGTGCAATACAGCATTCAAGGCCCGTGGAACGATCCCAAGATCACCTTCGACAAGCCTTTCGAGAAAAACTAGGAGCGCGCCATGTCACTCGCAGTGATTCAAATGGTCAGCCAGAGCGATGTTCTGGCGAACCTGGCTCAGGCTCGACGCCTGCTGCAAGAGGCTGCAAGCGGTGGTGCGCAACTGGCCGTGTTGCCCGAGAATTTCGCCGCCATGGGCCGTCGCGACATAGCCGATATCGGCCGCGCCGAGGCATTGGGTGAAGGCCCGATCCTGCCCTGGTTGAAACAGGCTGCCCGCGACCTCAACTTATGGATAGTTGCAGGGACTTTGCCCCTGCCGCCCGAGGGCCAGCCTGATGCCAAGGTCAATGCCTGTTCACTGCTGATCAACGCCGACGGCGAGCAAGTGGCCCGTTACGACAAACTGCATTTATTCGACGTGGATGTGTCAGACAATCGTGGTCGCTACCGTGAGTCCGATGACTATGCTCAGGGTGAGCGCGTGGTGGTGGCGGATACCCCGGTCGGCAAGGTGGGCCTGAGCGTCTGTTATGACCTGCGCTTCCCGGAGCTGTACAGTGAGCTTCGAGCCGCTGGTGCTGAACTGATTACCGCACCGTCGGCCTTCACTGCCGTCACCGGGGCCGCGCATTGGGACATTCTGATTCGTGCCCGTGCTATCGAAACCCAGTGTTACGTGCTTGCAGCCGCCCAGGGTGGTGTTCATCCGGGCCCCCGGGAGACTTACGGGCATGCTGCCATTATTGACCCCTGGGGGCGGATACTGGCCGAGCAGGCGCAAGGCGAGGGTGTATTGCTGGCCCGGCGCGATGCTGGCGAACAAGCAGATATCAGGGCGCGCATGCCGGTGGTGAACCATCGGCGGTTCAACGCCCATTTAATTTAGGTGGGATCGGGTTTGCCCGCGATGCGATCGCGAGCAAGCCCGCTCCCACAGATTCAGGCAGGACTAATTTTCAGGCCCGTGTGTTCAGCACTCAAAGCTGCTGAAGCAGGGGCCAAGACGGAGTGAATATGAGCGAGTTGTTGACCTCAGTCAGCGAACACCTGTTGGCACCGGGCGGTGTCACCATCGAAAGCCTGCAAAGCGTTTTAGGCGACCTGGCCGGGCCAGGTATCGACGCGGCAGACCTGTATTTCCAGGGCCAGATTTCCGAGTCCTGGGCACTGGAAGACGGCATCGTCAAAGAAGGCAGCTTCAATCTCGATCAGGGCGTGGGCGTACGCGCTCAGTCGGGTGAGAAAACCGGTTTTGCATACAGCAATGCCATCACCCTTGAAGCGCTGGGCCTGGCTGCACGGGCTGCACGATCGATCTCCCGCGCCGGACAAAACGGCACGGTGCAGGCGTTCACCACCCAGGACGTGGCCCAGCTGTATGGCCCGGATAACCCCCTGGAAGTCATCAGCCGCGCGGAAAAAGTCGAACTGCTCAAGCGTATCGATGCCGCCACTCGTGCCCTCGATCCACGTATCCAGCAAGTGACTGTGAGCATGGCCGGGGTCTGGGAGCGGATTCTGGTGGCGTCCACTGACGGTGGCCTGGCGGCGGATATTCGTCCGCTGGTACGTTTCAATGTCAGTGTCATCGTCGAGCAGAATGGACGTCGCGAGCGCGGCGGTCATGGCGGCGGCGGGCGCACCGACTACCGTTATTTCCTCACTGACGACCGTGCCATGGGCTATGCCCGCGAGGCGTTGCGTCAGGCACTGGTCAACCTTGAAGCCGTACCGGCACCGGCGGGCACTTTCCCGGTGGTCCTGGGCTCCGGCTGGTCGGGCGTACTGCTGCACGAAGCCGTGGGGCATGGCCTGGAAGGCGACTTCAACCGCAAGGGCAGTTCGGCCTACAGCGGGCGCATGGGTGAAATGGTGGCCTCCAAACTGTGCACCATCGTCGATGACGGCACCCTGGCAGGCCGCCGTGGCTCGCTCAGCGTGGATGACGAAGGCACCCCGACCGAGTGCACCACACTGATCGAAAACGGCGTGCTCAAGGGCTATATGCAAGACAAGCTCAATGCCCGACTGATGGGTGTGGCCCGCACGGGTAACGGCCGTCGCGAGTCTTATGCGCACCTGCCGATGCCGCGCATGACCAACACCTACATGTTGGGCGGTGAAAGCGATCCGGCCGAAATTATCGCCTCGGTGAAAAAGGGCATTTACTGCGCCAATCTGGGCGGTGGTCAGGTCGACATCACCAGCGGCAAGTTTGTGTTCTCCACCAGCGAAGCCTATTTGATTGAAGACGGCAAAATCACTCGCCCAGTCAAAGGCGCGACCCTGATTGGCAACGGGCCGGAAGCGATGAGCAAGGTGTCGATGGTCGGTAACGATCTGTCGCTGGACAGCGGCGTGGGCACGTGTGGCAAGGACGGGCAGTCGGTGCCGGTAGGCGTTGGGCAGCCAACCTTGAAGATTGACGCGATTACCGTGGGCGGTACGGGCGGTTGAAGGAAGTTGCCGGGAAGGCTGCAAGGCAGCCTTCCCGGTTACGAGGCTTAACGCAGACCGCGTTGAGTCTCGTCCAACCCACGGATGTACTTGAACAATTTGCGGCTTGAGGCCGGTGCCTTGTTATGAGCCAGCTCGTGTTTGGCCTGACGTATGACCGAACGCATTTGCTGGCGATCGGCTTCAGGGAACTCGGCGACAAACTTTTCCAGTACAGCGTCATCACCTTCGATCAGGCGATCACGCCAGCGCTCGAGGTTGTGGAAACGTTCGTTGTACTGGCGAGAAGAGGCATCGACTTGATCGATCAAAGCAAGAATTTCGTCAAGCGGTTGATCGCGCATCAGTTTGCCGATGAACATCATATGGCGCTTGCGCGCAATATTGGCCGTGTGTTTTGGAGCATCTGCCAAAGCCTTTCGCATAGCGTCAGTCAGGGGCATTTTGTTCAGCAAGTCAGGCTTGAGTGTCGTAAGACGCTCGCCCAGATCAACCAGAGCGTGAAGCTCGCGTTTGACCTGCGATTTGCTTTTTTCGCCGTCGAAGGCGTCGTCGTAAGAATCAACCATGGTGGCAGTCCGCAAAGAAACGCCACCATGATAACCAGTCGGGGGCCGCTTGTCCGGCCCGGTCGCTCGGCGGCCCTGCCGAAAACAGAATTTGAGTGGAGAAAACCATGAGTGCAGTACAAACCGTCGGCCCGCAGGCCTTGCCGGCACTGCAGGAGCAGGTCGAGCAAATCATCGCCGAAGCCAGGCGCCAGGGTGCCAGTGCCTGTGAAGTCGCCGTGTCCCTGGAGCAGGGGCTATCGACTTCGGTGCGTCAGCGCGAAGTCGAAACCGTTGAGTTCAACCGCGACCAGGGTTTTGGCATCACCCTCTATGTCGGCCAGCGCAAAGGCTCGGCCAGCACCTCGGCCACCGGCCCCGATGCCATCCGCGAAACCGTCGCGGCAGCCTTGGCGATTGCCAAACATACCTCCGAAGACGAGAGCTCGGGTCTGGCGGATGCCAGCCTGATGGCCCGTGACCTGCAAGATTTTGATGTGTTCCACACCTGGGACATTACCCCCGAGCAAGCCATCGAAAAGGCGCTGGCCTGTGAAGCTGCGGCGTTCGAGGCTGACAGCCGGATCAAAAACGCTGATGGCACCACCCTGAGCACCCATCAGGGCTGCCGCGTGTACGGCAACAGCAACGGTTTTATTGGTGGCTCTGCTTCGACCCGTCACAGCCTGAGCTGCGTGATGATCGCCGAAGGCGACGGCCAGATGCAGCGCGACTATTGGTATGACGTGAACTGCCAGGGCGAGTTGTTGATGGACGCCGCCACCATCGGCCAGCGTGCTGCTGAGCGTGCTGCGCGCCGCTTGGGTTCGCGTCCGGTGCCAACGTGCGAAGTGCCGGTGCTGTTTTCGGCCGAGTTGGCCGGTGGTTTGTTTGGCAGCTTCCTGGGTGCTATCTCGGGGGGCAACCTGTACCGCAAGTCGTCGTTCCTGCTGGATGCAATGGGGCAGCAGATCTTCCCTGAATGGCTGACCCTGGATGAGCGTCCGCACCTGATGCGCGCGATGGGCAGCTCGTCATTCGATAATGATGGGTTGGCCACTTACGCCAAGCCGTTTATCAAGGACGGCGAACTGGTGTCCTACATCCTCAGCACCTACTCCGGTCGCAAGCTGGGTATGCCAAGCACGGCCAACGCAGGCGGCGTACACAACCTGTTTGTGACCCACGGCGATGAGGATCAGGCGGCATTGATCCGGCGCATGGGCCGCGGCCTGTTCGTCACTGAGTTGATGGGCAGTGGCCTGAACATGGTCACGGGCGACTATTCCCGTGGCGCGGCGGGTTTTTGGGTCGAGAATGGCGATATTCAGTTCCCGGTTCAGGAAGTGACCATTGCCGGCAACATGCGCGACATGTTCAAACAGATCGTGGCGGTGGGTAATGACCTGGAACTGCGCAGCAACATCCGCACTGGCTCGGTGTTGATCGAGCGCATGATGGTAGCGGGTAGCTAAAACGCTGAATCTTATGTGGGAGCGGTGCAATGCCGCTCCCACAATAGAAACATGGGGGATTCCCCTCTTGTCATACAACCTTGCTGTTTCAGACATATAGCCATTGCCGTGCTAACGACCCTGGCCGCTGAGGTGCGCAGCAGTCCTGGCATTGTGAAGGTCCTTCGGCCCTTTTCGCAGCGGCTACATTTCAGAAGCGTTGCAAAACTGTGTAGCCGCTGAGGAGCGCAGCGAGGCTGCGATCGATTGCGCAGCGATCGTAAAATCAGCGTCCAGGAAGCCTCCGGTAATCCGCGTGTTCAGGTCTTGCTGCAGTCAGAGGTTAGTCATAATTGAGCGTATACGTGACCCCGGAATTCGCCGAACCGCCTTTAATCGGGCCGGGGAGCCTGACATAGTTCACTGAAAGCGGGATTGAATAACTGCCAACGCCCGCCGCACCGTCAAACCATTGGCCGGGGTTGCCGGTGCCGCTCAAGTCGGGACCAAAGTTAACCAGGCCGTGTCGGTTGTTCACTTCCAGGGCAATACCCAGTGCATCGGAGTCCGGAGACAGATTTAGTTGGGTCGTGGTGTTTCCTGGGTTATTGGCGTCGGTCAGGGTTACATGAACATTGCGTGTACTGGTGCCTCCGGTACACGTCAAGTCAATAGCGAAGTCTTGAGGCGTTGTCCGGCCTGATGAATTAAAGTCCGCCACGCTTACTGCTCCCAAGCCCACGTTAATGTCCGGGCGGTTTACTGCGCAGGTGGGTCTTAGTATAGTTACGTTAATAAGGTTGGCTAATCTGACATTTAAAAAATTAAAGTTGTTATTTTCATTGAGATTGCCTCTTATAAGAACTGCGTTTGGGAGTATTTGCCCGTCAGTGTATATTTCGCCAGTTTTGATTAGTGAAATCATGTAGTTTGCATTTGGCCTCGTGTATATGATGTATCTGGGTGTCTCGCTGGTAAAGGAAGAAGTGACAGGAAGATTACCGGCGAAACGACCAGATACGTCGGTGTACCGGTTTGCAAAGTGTATTATCATTCCTATTCCTGGAATGCTTGTGTCGTAAATTTTTATCGCGCCGAGCATGCCAGTGACTGGGTAGTCAGAGTCTACCGAAGCGTTAGGGATTATATCGGTGCATGTAATTGCTATTTCTGGATCTGAGCTCGTGAGCGGTAAATGATATAAAAAACTACCTGTGGGGGCTGAGCCATCTACTTGAATATTCCAAGTGGGGGCGTTTGTAAGTAGGCGATCAATTGAACCGCTGACAGTACAGCTAGTGTCGTGAGCGGTTAGTTTATTTTCTAACGTACAACGATATACTGTGCACCCCTCGCCCCGAGATGGTTCCAGGCATGCCTCGTCCAATTGCTCCCTTTGCACTGCAGCCCGCCGACGTTCTTACGCTTCAAGGTTGGCTGCGCATGAGTACGCTGGAGCAGAGCCTTGCTCAGCGGGCGCGGATACTGCTTTTGCTCAATGAAGGGGTGACGCCCATTGCCATCTGTGGGCAATTACTGATCACGACACCGACCGTGTTCAAGTGGCGAAAGCGTTATCTGGCGTCGGGCATCGACGGCCTGAACGACCTGCCGCGTAGCGGTCAGCCTTTGAAGCTGGGTGCTGAGAAAGTCAAAGAAATCCTGACCCTGACAACGCACCGGGTTCCCAAGGAAGCAACGCACTGGAGCGTCCGGTTGATGGCCAAGTACGCTCGCGTTACCACCTGGCAAGTCCGGCAGATATGGGCTGCGTCGGATCTCAAGCCGCACCGACTGAAGACATTCAAGATCAGCAACGATCCGCACTTCGCTGAGAAGGTCATCGATGTGGTCGGGCTGTACCTGAGCCCTCCGGACAACGCCATGGTGCTGTCGGTTGACGAGAAAACTCAGATCCAAGCGCTGGATCGTACTCAGCCAATGCTGCAACTTCGGCCTGGGCAGATCGAGCGGCGAACCCATGATTACAAGCGCCATGGCACGGCGAGCTTGTACGCCGCGTTCGACATCATGACCGGTGAAGTAATGGGCCGGATTACCCAGCGGCACCGGGCCAAGGAGTTCCTGGATTTCCTCCGGCAGATTGATAAGAACACGCCTGCCGAGTTGGATCTCCATGTGATCCTGGATAACAGTTCGACCCACAAAACCCCAGCGATCAAGGCCTGGCTGGAAAAGCATCCGCGCTTCAAGCTGCACTTCACGCCGACCAGTGCGTCCTGGCTAAACGCGGTGGAAGGCTGGTTTTCACAGCTGGAGAGACGCGCACTGTATCGAGGTGTCTTCACCAGTGTTACTGATCTGAAAGTCGCGATCCGCCAGTTCATTACTGCTCATAACGAGCATTCAGCCAAGCCGTTCAAGTGGACAAAGACCGCAGCGGCCATCATCAGCTAGGTACATATGGCAAAGCTGAGTGTGATGAAGAATAAGCTAATGAACTAACCGCTCGAGACACTAGCGGCGGGGTGATGGCAAAGGGAATAGAGCCGGAAGGCGTGCCGGACCTGTCGCCGTCGAGCCAGGACTGGATCAATATTTCATCGCTGCCCACATTGCGCACCGTGACACTGGCTTCTTTTTTATCTCCTTCATAGATAACCCGTGTTGAACTGAGCGTGATGGCAGCCTGCGCTTGACCGCACAGCAAGATGGCTAACAGCGCCACCACACCGTTTAAAGAATGTTGAAACATGGTAGTGCCCTCACGGCGCTCTATGACTCGAAGGGAAGTTTTGGAACTTCCCTTGCTTGGCGCTTAGTCGTAAGTAAACGTAAATGGCAACGTTGCATTCGCTTCGCCGGCGACAACAGGATCACCGTTCACGACATAAGCTGCCCGTAGATCGAGAGATGCTCTTGCCGTGCCATCGGCGGCAACGGTCAGAGGTTCTGTAATCGTGTCACCTGCCCGCATGTCGAGAATTTGGTTGGCGCCATTGATTAAACCAATACCGACCCCCGTGGCATCGCCCACTGTTTTTAACAGTCTAGAGTCGCGGCTATCTTGACCCGAGCCCGAGCGCGGATCGAAGTTCATATAAACATTGCTGAGCCCGGTTGCGGCGGTGCAGTCGATGTCTACGGTAATTCGGGTATTGGCGCCTGCAGCAGCGCTGCCATCGTTTAAATCGTCAATTGATACCAGGCCAAGATCAACGTCGAGGTCAGAACCCCCGCCACCGTTAATAGAACACGTTGCAGTGGTCAGACCGCCTGTAAAGTTGATATTGCCTGTTGATGCTTGAACAAACTGAATAGAAGAAGCCGCCACCAATATGCCTGACGCGAGTAATATTTTTTTCATGTGTACCTTCTGATAGAGCAATCCGATGAGTGTGCTGGATAAGTGCTACGCAACTTCAGAATGGTACTTTTGATGCACATGAATCAGATGGCGGATTAGTCCAGCGTATGCGTAGGGTTTTTCTCAAGTTTTGTTGGATTGTCGAACGCTCCGGGTGGAAATCAGCCTCCTTAGGCTTGTGTTGATAATCAATATCGCTTAATAATGAATCTCATTATCGAGCGGGCTTGGGTCATGAGTTCTGCCTTGCGTGAAGGGCTGTATCTAGAAAGCTGGCGTTGGATGAGCCGCCAGATCCGCTGCGGGCTGGCGCCGGACGAACCGCGCCTGATCGAGCATTACCTGGCTGAAGGCCGCTATCTTGCCGGCTGTACGGCGACCTCTCCCTGGATGATTGCCGTTACCTCGTTCCGGCTGTTGCTGGATACCGCAACCGATACGGCGTTGCCCTGGCATTGGCGCACTCTGTGTCTGGACCACGCGTGGCGTCCGCTGCGCGACCTCGAAACCCAAGCCCTGTGTACCTGCCGACTCAAACGCTGGCAAAGCTTTGCCTGGCTGTTGGCTACCTGCGAGCTCCAACCTTCAATTTCTTTAACAGAACTGGTGCAAGGATTTCCTGATGAGTAACACTCGTATCGAACGTGACAGCATGGGTGAGTTGCGCGTACCTGAGGCGGCGCTGTATGGCGCTCAAACACAGCGTGCGGTCGACAACTTCCCCATCAGTCATCAACGCATGCCGGCGCAATTCATTCGCGCGCTGATCCTGGCAAAAGCTGCGGCCGCCCAGGCAAACGTCGAACTCAAACAGATCACTGCTGCTCAGGGCGAGGCCATTGTCGAGGCCGCCCAGATCCTGCTGACCGGGGATTTCATGGAGCACTTCCCGGTGGATATTTTCCAGACCGGTTCGGGCACCAGCTCCAACATGAATGCCAATGAAGTGATCGCAACGCTGGCCACGCGGCTACTGGGCGAGGAGGTCAATCCCAATGACCATGTCAACTGCGGGCAAAGCAGCAACGACATCATCCCGACCACCATCCATGTCAGCGCGGCGTTAGGTCTGCACGAGCAACTGCTACCGGCGTTGAGGCATCTGGTTCAGGTGATCGAGCACAAGGCCGAGCAGGTTCATGTGTACGTCAAAACCGGGCGCACGCACTTGATGGATGCCATGCCCGTGCGCATGAGCCAGGTGCTCAACGGTTGGGCACAACAGCTCAAGGCCAATATCGAGCATTTGCACAACCTGCAGCCAGCGCTGCAATCCCTGGCGCAGGGCGGTACGGCGGTGGGGACGGGGATTAACGCGCACCCGCAATTCGCCGGGTTATTCAGTCAGCGGCTCAGCGCCTTGACTCACGTGACGTTCACGCCGGGCAAGGATCTGTTCGCGTTGATTGGCTCGCAGGACACGGCGGTAGCCGTGTCGGGGCAGCTCAAAGCCACGGCGGTGTCGCTGATGAAAATCGCCAACGATCTGCGCTGGATGAACTCCGGGCCGTTGGCGGGCCTGGGTGAGATCGAGCTGGAGGCCCTGCAGCCCGGCTCCTCGATCATGCCGGGCAAGGTCAATCCGGTGATCCCGGAAGCCACTGCAATGGTTGCGGCTCAGGTTATCGGTAACGACACGGTGATCACGGTTGCAGGTCAGTCCGGCAACTTTGAGCTGAACGTGATGTTGCCGGTGATCGCCCAGAACCTGTTGAGCAGTATTGAGTTGTTGGCCAACGCCAGCCGTCTGCTGGCCGACAAGGCGATTGCCAGCTTCAAGGTCAACGAGGCCAAGCTTAAAGAGGCGCTGTCGCGTAACCCGATTCTGGTGACGGCCCTTAACCCGATCATCGGGTATCAAAAAGCCGCTGAAATCGCCAAGACCGCCTATCAACAAGGTCGTCCGGTGATTGACGTGGCCCTTGAGTACACCGACCTGCCACGCAGCCAGCTAGAGATCTTGCTAGACCCCGAGAAACTGACCGCCGGCGGCGTTTAACGCATCCACACTGCTTTGGAGGCTCACATGGAACATTGGAAACGCACGATCGAAAGAGCCAATCGCTGTTTCGCCGAGGGTGAGTTGGTCGATGCGCGAGAGCATTACTTGCAGGCGCTGGCGTTGGCTCAAGTGTTGTTCGAACGATGGAGTGATGCCGACGAAGCAGTGGCGGCTTGCGTCATTTCGCACCATAACCTGGCGGATTTGCATTTGCGCCTCAACCAGCCGGAGGAAAGCGTCGAGTACCTCTGTGCGATCCATCAGCGTTTATTGCAAACCATGCAGAACGCTCGACTGTCGTCGGCGTTGCGTGAAGCAGCGTTGCGTCAGAGCAGCAAAACCTATGTTGAGCTTTTGAATTTCATCAGTGAGCACGGCGAATACCCGCGCTCCAATCTTTTACTCAAAAGCAATGTGGCTCAGAACAGCCATGAGTTCTCGACAGTTAGCGGCCATCACTTAGGAGCACACTGATATGACTTATACCTTGCCTGCCTTGCCTTATGCCTACGACGCGCTCGAGCCGCATATTGATGCGCAAACAATGGAAATCCACTACACCAAGCACCACCAGACCTACATCAATAATCTCAATGCGGCGGTAGAGGGTACTGAATGGGCGCAATGGCCTGTAGAAAAGCTGGTGGCCAGTGTTCATCAATTACCCGAGAAGCTAAGGGCTGCGGTGATCAACCAGGGCGGCGGGCATGCCAACCACTCGCTGTTTTGGGAGGTCATGAGCCCCAAGGGCGGGGGCAAGCCAGAAGGTGCATTGGCCAAGGCAATTGACGAACAGTTGGGTGGGCTCGAGACGTTCAAGGAGAACTTCACCAAGGCCGCGTTGACGCGTTTTGGCAGCGGCTGGGCATGGCTGAGCGTGACGCCGCAAAAAACACTGGTGATTGAAAGCAGTGGCAACCAGGACAGCCCGTTGATGAATGGCAATACGCCGATTCTGGGGCTGGATGTGTGGGAGCACGCTTACTACCTGCGTTATCAAAACCGTCGTCCGGAATACATTAACGCGTTCTATAACGTGATTAATTGGCCGGAAGTGGCGCGTCGTTATCAAGCCGCGATTGGCTGAGCCCACTTAACAGGATTCAGGCAGATTATGGGCACGCAAATATTGGCCGTCGGTGGTGTTCGGATGTTTCGTTATGCCCTCGGCACACTCTTGCTGTTGGCGGGTACTGCCTTGCTGGTGGCCAAGGGGCTGGTCTGGCTGGACCTGGAGCCCAGATTGCTGCGGGCACTGCAAGGCGGTGCGCTCTGTGCGTTAGGCACCGCGTTGGGCGCGGTGCCGGTATTGGTCATTCGTAAAATGCCGGTGGCAGTGAGCGATACCTTGCTTGGCTTTGGTGCCGGGGTGATGCTGGCTGCCACCGCTTTCTCGCTGATTGTGCCGGGAATCGCGGCTGCTCAGAGTCTGGGGTTGTCGCCCTGGTCCTCCAGTGGCCTGATCAGTGTGGGCATCCTGCTGGGTGCATTCTGCCTGTTTATGGTGGATCGCAAAGTGTCGGGGGTTGGGCCGCAAGTCTTTGCCAGCCGTCCCGGAGAGCCGGTCATTGCACCGCGCATCTGGTTGTTTGTCATCGCGATTGTGGCGCACAACATTCCTGAAGGGATGGCGGTCGGGGTGTCGGCGGGGGGTGGAATGCCTGATGCCGATAGCTTGGCGATGGGGATTGCGCTGCAGGATGTGCCGGAAGGGCTGGTAATTGCCTTGGTGTTGGCTGGGGCAGGGGTGTCGCGAATCAAGGCCTTCCTGATCGGTGCCGCCTCAGGTTTGGTCGAACCAGTGTTTGCGGTGCTTTGCGCGTGGCTGGTCAATCTGGCCGAAGTGTTGCTGCCATTGGGGTTGGCATTGGCTGCAGGGGCGATGCTATTGGTGGTCACACAAGAGGTTATCCCGGAGTCTCGACGCAATGGCCACGAAAAACTGGCGAGTCTGGGATTGTGTGTAGGTTTCTGCTTGATGATGGTGATGGATACGGCGCTTGGTTGAGCCGATCGCTGTAGCCGCTACTCACCTTCATCGAAGAAGTTGTTGATCAGCGCGACCAACGCATCCAGCGCTTCCTGTTCTTTCTCGCCTTCGGTTTTCAGGTGGATGGTGGTTCCTTTGCCAGCGGCGAGCATCATCATTGCCATGATGCTCTTGCCGTCTACCATTGACTCAGGTGTACGACCTGCCCGGATCTGGCATGGAAACTGACCTGCGATACCGACGAACTTTGCAGATGCCCGGGCGTGCAAGCCCAGTTTGTTGATGATTTGTATTTCCAGTGCAGGCATCGCAGGGTAGATCCTTCAAGTAAGGTCGCGGTGGCGAACCTGGACGTTCTTCAGAGTTTCTTGCAGGCACTTGCCCAGTCGCTCGGTCAGGTACACGGAGCGGTGATGTCCGCCCGTACAACCAATACCAATCGTTACATAGGCACGATTGCTCGCGGCAAAGCGTGGTAGCCACTTCAGCAGGTAGCTGGAGATGTCCTGGAACATTTCCTCGACATCAGGTTGTGCTGCCAGATAATCGGCAACCGGCTGATCCAGCCCGGATTGCTCGCGCAGTTCGGGCTTCCAGTACGGGTTGGGCAGGCAACGTACGTCAAAGACCAGGTCGGCATCCACTGGCATCCCGCGCTTGAAACCAAACGACTCAACCAAAAAGGCGGTGCCGGCTTCAGGTTTGTTCAGCAGGCGCAACTTGATGGTGTCACGCAACTGATACAGGTTCAGATTGGTGGTGTTGATGGTCAGGTCAGCGAGGTCGGCAATCGGTCCAAGCAGCTGGGTTTCATCGCGAATAGCTTCGGCAAGCGAACGGCTTGCGCTACTGAGCGGGTGACGCCTGCGGGTTTCCGAGAAGCGCTTGAGCAGGGTTTCTTCGTCGGCATCCAGGTAGAGCACGTCGCACTGGATGTGCCGGTTGCGAACCTCTTCAAGCAACTGGGGAAAGCGTGACAAATGGCTTGGCAGGTTTCGCGCGTCAATCGACACGGCCACCAGGGGTTGCGCTAATTCGGTGTGAATCAGCGCACGTTCGGCCAGTTCCGGCAGCAAGCCTGCCGGAAGGTTGTCGATGCAATAGAAACCGTTGTCTTCAAGGACGGCGAGGGCGGTGCTTTTACCGGAGCCGGAGCGTCCGCTGACAATGACTAAGCGCATGATTAATGACCGTTCTGTACGTCCAGAACAACCTGATACAACGCTTCGTTGCTGGGTGCGTTGCGCAGTCTTTCGCGCACGTCTTTACGATCGAGCATGCTGGCAATCTGCCGGAGCAGTTCCAGGTGTGCATCGGTTGCCGCTTCTGGTACCAGCAAAACGAAAAGCAGGTCGACCGGCGCGCCATCGATGGCGTCGAAATCTATAGGGGCGTCGAGGTGAAGCAAGGCGCTGACAGGCGACTCGCAGCCCTTGAGGCGGCAATGGGGTATGGCGATGCCGTTACCAAAACCGGTGGAACCCAGTTTTTCACGGGCAATAAGGCTCTCAAAAACATCCTGCATTTCGAGACCAGGCACTTCGCGGCTGATCAGGTTGGCAATGTGTTCGAGTGCGCGCTTTTTGCTGCCGCCCGGCGCGTTCACCAAGGAACGGCCGGGGGTCAGGATACTTTCAAGTCGGATCATGGGTTGGGAGTATTAACGACCGGTCGCGCCCTGGAGCAGGCTTTGGGTCTTTTCCTTATGCTTTTTCAGTTGGCGATCAAGCTTGTCAGTGAGCAGATCAATGGCGGCATACATGTCGTCATGCTCGGCGTTGGCAACGACTTCTCCTCCATGGATGTGCAAGGTGGCTTCGATTTTCTGTTTCAGTTTTTCGACCGCCATCGTTACCTGTACGTTGGTAATCTTGTCGAAATGACGCTCAAGTCGGTCGAGTTTTTCGCCGATGTAAGCGCGTAGCGGTTCGGTGACTTCCAGTTGGTGTCCACTGATGTTGACTTGCATACAGTTTCTCCTTTGATGCCATTGCATAAAGCGGCAGGCCGAGCAGCCTGCCACTGAAACGCCGGGGTCCGTGGCTTACATCAAACGCTTGCGTTCGCTCGAAGGCGCTATCCCGAGGGATTCGCGGTACTTGGCGACGGTGCGACGGGCTACCTGAATACCTTGTGCCTCCAGTAAACCAGCGATCTTGCTGTCACTCAACGGCTTTTTCTGATTTTCAGCTGCAACCAGTTTTTTGATGATGGCACGGATCGCAGTGGAGGAGCATTCGCCGCCTTCAGAGGTGCTGACGTGGCTGGAGAAAAAGTACTTCAGCTCATAGATACCGCGCGGGGTATGCATGAATTTCTGCGTGGTAACCCGCGAAATGGTTGACTCGTGCATGCCCACGGCTTCTGCGATGTCGTGCAGTACCAGTGGCTTCATGGCCTCGTCGCCATATTCCAGAAATCCGCGCTGATGCTCGACGATCTGGGTCGCCACTTTCATCAGGGTTTCGTTACGGCTCTGCAGGCTTTTGATAAACCAGCGTGCTTCTTGCAGCTGGTTGCGCATAAAGGTGTTGTCGGCGCTGGTGTCGGCGCGACGCACGAAACCTGCGTATTGCGGGTTTACCCGCAGACGTGGCACGGACTCCTGGTTGAGCTCCACCAGCCAGCGTTCGTTGTCCTTGCGAACGATCACGTCAGGCACGACATATTCGGCTTCGCTGGACTCGATTTGTGAGCCCGGGCGCGGATTGAGGCTTTGCACCAGCTCGATGACCTGGCGCAGTTCTTCCTCTTTGAGCTTCATGCGGCGCATGAGCTGGCTGTAGTCGCGCGCGCCCAGCAGGTCGATGTAATCCGTGACCAGGCGTTTGGCTTCGTTCAGCCAAGGTGTCTTGGCCGGGAGCTGGCGCAATTGCAGGAGCAGGCACTCGCCCAGGTTGCGCGCACCAATGCCGGAGGGTTCGAATTGCTGGATGCGGTGCAGGACGGCTTCGATTTCGTCGAGCTCGATATCCAGTTCCGGATCGAACGCTTCGAGAATTTCCTCGAGGGTTTCGTCCAGGTAGCCCTGGTTATTGATGCAGTCGATGAGGGTCACACCGATCAGTCGGTCGGTGTCGGACATCGGCGCAAGGTTCAACTGCCACAGCAGGTGGCTTTGCAGGCTCTCGCCGGCAGAGGTGCGGGTGGTGAAGTCCCACTCGTCATCATCGTTGCTTGGCAGGCTGCTGGCGCTGGTCTGGTAGACGTCTTCCCAGGCAGTGTCCACAGGCAGCTCATTGGGGATGCGGTCGCCCCAGTCGCCGTCTTCCAGATTGTCTACCGTCTGTGCGGGCTCCTGGTAGGTGGGCTCCTGAACGTCGGAATTGGGTTTTTGCTCGATGTTGTCGGCCAAGGGGTCTGCATTGTCGAAGTCGTCGCCTTCTTCCTGGCGTTCAAGCATCGGATTGGACTCCAGGGCTTCCTGGATTTCCTGTTGCAGGTCGAGGGTCGACAATTGGAGCAGGCGGATGGCCTGTTGCAGCTGAGGTGTCATCGTCAGCTGCTGGCCCATTCTCAGGACTAGCGATGGTTTCATGGCAGGGGCTTAACACCTTATTCGCCGGCGCACATGGCGCCATCCACTACAGGGCGCGCGAGCGCCAAACTTAAGCAAATTATATGCCTGAAACCGGTGCGTTTGCCTAGGGGGCGTTCTCAATTAGTTTCCACGCAGGGGGAGTAAACCCATTGAGAGCGCCCGGGCAATAAAAATCATCGGGACTTTTTACTGCCTCAGGTGCTCTGACAACACGCGACATGCCTGGATTTACAGGCGGAACTCATGGCCCAGGTAAACTTCTCTCACCAACTTGTTGGCCAGAATCGTTTCTGCATCACCTTCGGCGATCAGTTGGCCGTCGTTAACGATATAAGCGGTTTCGCAGATGTCGAGGGTTTCACGAACGTTGTGATCGGTGATCAGCACGCCAATGCCTTTGGCCTTGAGGTGGTGAATGATTTGCTTGATGTCGCCCACCGAAATCGGGTCAACCCCGGCAAAAGGTTCGTCGAGCAGGATGAACTTTGGCGCAGTGGCCAGGGCGCGGGCAATTTCTACCCGGCGACGTTCACCACCCGACAGGCTCATGCCCAGGTTGTCGCGGATGTGGTTGATGTGGAACTCCTGCAGCAGGCTTTCCAGCTCTTTGCGTCGACTGGCCTTGTCGAGTTCCTTGCGTGTTTCGAGGATGGCCATGATGTTATCCGCGACAGACAGCTTGCGGAAAATCGAGGCTTCCTGCGGCAGGTAGCCTATACCGGCGCGTGCGCGGCCGTGCATGGGCTCATGGCTGACGTCCAGGTCGTCGATCAGGACGCGGCCCTGGTCGGCATGCACCAGGCCGACAATCATGTAGAAGCACGTGGTCTTGCCCGCGCCGTTAGGGCCGAGCAAACCCACGATTTGCCCGCTGTCGATCGACAGGCTGACATCACGTACTACCTGACGGCCCTTGTAGCTTTTGGCCAGATGCTGGGCTTTCAGAGTTGCCATTACTGGGCCTTCTGCGGGTCGGTTTTCTTCTTGGGCTGGATCACCATGTCGATGCGTGGGCGAGGTGCTGTGACCTGGCTACCATTGGCGCGACCGGCGCTGGCGATTTGTTTCACCGTGTCGTAGACGATTTTCTCGCCTTCGGTGGTGTTGCCGTCGTTGATGACCTTGGCCTTGTCGATCAGCACGATGCGATTTTGCGGCGCATGGTACTGAATGGTGACGGCGTAAGCCTGGACCGGCTTGGGGTCTGTGGCTTTTTGCAACTGCTCGAAGTAAGCCAGGTTGCCCACAGAAGTCACCACGTCGATTTCTCCCGCAGCGTTACGGGTGATGGTGACGGTATTGCCGGTGATTTTCATCGAGCCCTGGGTGATGATTACATCGCCCTTGTAGGTGGCGATGCCTTGCTTGTCATCCAGTTGTGCTTCGTTGGCCTGAATGCGGATAGGTTGCTCGTTGTCGTTCGGCAGAGCCCAGGCGCTCACGCTTCCCAGTGCTGCGCTCAAGCTGAGCAATAAAGGGAGGGTTTTAACGAGACTCATACTGTCCTCTTACGTTGGACAGCAGGTCCATCCTGCCGTCTTTCAAATATGCTTTCATTCCCTTGCCAGTAGTCACGCCGCCAGCGCCGTCGATTCTAACGTCTCGCTCGGTCTGCGCATATTGCTTCTGCGGGAATACAGTCATGCGGGTACTGGTAATAATCGTGGTGCGTTTTTTCTCGTCGGTACGGGCTATGCGCACCGAGTCGATCAGCTCGACTTCAGTACCGTCCGGATTGACTTCACCGCGCTCGCTCTTCACGTCCCACGGGTAGGCCGTGCCGCGATACAGCTGCATTTTCGGGTTGGTCAATAGAGTGACTTCGGAAGCTTTCAAATGTTCAAGCTTCTCGGAGGTCATCTCGTACTGCAACTTGCCGTCGGGCAGAAACTGAAGGCTGCGTGCGTTGGTGGCGTAATAGTCGATAGCGTGTTCATCCACGGCCACGGTAGGGGCGTCGAGAAAGCGTTCCGGCCTGATGTTCCAGTAGCCAACTGCTGCAAACAGCGAAGCAATGACCGCGAACAGCAGTATTTGGCGAATCTTTTTGCTCAGCATAGAAAGCTCTATAGGTAGGCGGCGTGGGCTGCGTCCAGGCTGCCCTGGGCACGCAGAATCAGCTCGCAGAATTCGCGGGCGGCACCTTCGCCACCACGTGCCTGGGTAACGCCGTGGGCGTGCTCGCGAACAAAACTTGCAGCATTGGCCACTGCCATGCCAAGGCCGACACGACGGATAACCGGCAAGTCTGGCAAATCGTCGCCCAAATAGGCGACCTGTTCATAGCTTAGGTTGAGTTGGCCAAGAAGCTCGTCCAGCACGACCAATTTATCTTCCCGGCCCTGATAGAGGTGCGGGATGCCCAGATTTTGCGCGCGGCGCTCGACGACCGGGGTTTTGCGACCGCTGATGATTGCGGTTTGAACACCGGCCGCCATCAGCATCTTGATGCCTTGGCCGTCGAGGGTATTGAAGGTTTTGAATTCGCTGCCGTCTTCGAGGAAGTACAGGCGACCGTCGGTCAAGACACCGTCAACGTCAAAAATGGCAAGCTTGATGCCTTTGCCGCGTTTGAGAAGTTCCTGGGTCATTACATTACTCCTGCGCGTAGCAGATCGTGCATGTTCAAGGCGCCAACCGGGCGATCTTGCTTGTCGACAACCACCAGTGCGCTGATTTTGTGATCTTCCATGATCTTCAGGGCTTCGGCCGCCAGCATGTCGGCCCGGGCGGTTTTGCCGTGCGGGGTCATGACGGCATCAATGGTTGCGTTGCGGATATCGATTTCACGGTCCAGGGTGCGGCGCAAGTCACCGTCAGTGAAGATCCCGGCCAGCCGGCCGTCCTCTTCGATGACGACAGTCATGCCCAGCCCCTTGTGGGTCATTTCCATCAGTGCTTCTTTGAGCAGGGTGCCGCGCATGACTTGCGGCAACTCATCGCCAGAGTGCATGACGTTTTCGACCTTGAGCAGCAAACGCCGGCCCAGTGCTCCACCCGGATGGGAGAAGGCAAAGTCTTCGGCTGTGAAGCCACGGGCTTCGAGCAGTGCTATGGCCAGTGCATCGCCCAGCACCAGGGTTGCCGTGGTGGAGGAGGTCGGTGCCAGGTTTAGCGGGCAGGCCTCCTGGGCCACGCTTGCATCGAGGCTGACATCGGCCGCCTTGGCCAGGGGCGATTGCGGATTACCGGTCATGCTGATCAATTTGATGCCCAGGCGCTTGATCAGCGGCAGCAGGGTGACGATTTCGGCGGTTGAGCCAGAATTGGACAGCGCGAGAATGATGTCATCCCGGGTGATCATGCCCATGTCACCGTGGCTGGCTTCTGCCGGATGAACGAAAAAAGCCGTGGTGCCGGTGCTGGCCAGGGTGGCGGCAATTTTGTTGCCTATGTGCCCTGACTTGCCCATGCCGACCACGACTACCCGGCCTTTACTTGCCAAAATCATCTCGCAAGCGCGTACGAAATCTGCGTCGATATGAGTCAGCAAGCCCTCTACGGCTTCCAGTTCGAGGCGGATGGTGCGTTGGGCGGATTGAATCAGGTCGCTGGATTGGCTCATGGTTGAAGTCGGGTAGCCTGAGAAAAGGCAACGATTATAGCGGTTATGTGGCGTTCCCTCACGCTTGATCGCAGTGCTTTGTTGCCTGCGTAGGTAAACTCTTAGTGTGTTTACAGAAAAACCCGCTTTATTTCACTGTATTGAGGCTGAACCGGCACTCCTTCGGTCTTGGGCGGTCACTATGAGCAGTGGTATAGTTCGCCGCCAGTTCGGCCCGCCAGGGAACGCGTGCTTCTTGATAAGAAGTTTGGTGTCCGGGTGAGAGGCAGAGGCTGCATCGCAAGGAGTTTAGATGAGCGCCGATAACGCCTACGCGGTCGAGCTGAAGGGAGTGTCCTTCAAGCGCGGCACGCGCAGCATCTTCAATAATGTCGATATTCGAATTCCCCGTGGCAAGGTCACGGGAATCATGGGCCCGTCGGGCTGCGGCAAAACCACACTATTGCGCCTGATGGGCATGCAACTGCGTCCCAGCAGCGGCGAAGTGTGGGTCAACAATCAAAACCTGCCGACCCTGTCGCGCAGTGATTTGTTTGATGCCCGCAAGCACATGGGGGTGTTGTTCCAGAGTGGTGCATTGTTCACCGATCTGGATGTGTTCGAGAACGTTGCCTTCCCGCTGCGGGTGCATACCCAGCTGCCTGAAGAAATGATTCGTGACATCGTGCTGCTGAAATTGCAGGCGGTGGGCTTGCGCGGGGCTATCGATTTGATGCCCGACGAGTTGTCCGGCGGCATGAAGCGTCGGGTGGCCCTGGCGCGGGCGATTGCTCTGGATCCGCAAATCCTGATGTATGACGAACCCTTCGTGGGCCAGGATCCCATCGCAATGGGAGTGCTGGTGCGGCTGATTCGCCTGCTTAACGATGCGCTGGGCATCACCAGTATTGTGGTGTCTCACGACCTGGCTGAAACCGCGAGCATCGCCGACTATCTGTATGTAGTCGGTGACGGTCAGGTGCTGGGGCAGGGTACGCCTGAAGAGTTGATGAACGCCGATAACCCGCGCATTCGCCAGTTCATGACCGGCGATCCGGATGGCCCGGTTCCGTTTCACTTTCCGGCGTCGGACTACCGAACCGATCTACTGGGGAAGCGCTGATGCGCAGACATTCATTAATGGACCGTATCGGTTTGTTTGGCCGAGCCGGGATCGACATCGTCGCGGTGCTGGGGCGTTCGACGATTTTCCTGTTTCATGCACTGCTGGGGCGAGGCGGTATCGGCGGCGGTTTCGGGCTGCTGATCAAGCAGCTGCACTCCGTTGGTGTCATGTCGCTGGTCATTATCGTGGTCTCCGGCATATTCATCGGCATGGTGCTGGCGCTGCAAGGCTTCAGCATTCTGTCCAGCTATGGTTCCGAGCAGGCGGTTGGGCAGATGGTGGCCCTCACCCTGTTGCGCGAATTGGGGCCGGTGGTGACTGCCTTGCTGTTCGCCGGGCGGGCGGGTTCTGCCTTGACCGCTGAAATCGGCAACATGAAATCGACCGAGCAGCTGTCCAGCCTGGAAATGATTGGGGTCGACCCACTCAAATACATTATCGCGCCGCGGTTATGGGCCGGTTTTATTTCCCTGCCTGTGCTGGCGATGATTTTCAGTGTGGTCGGCATCTGGGGCGGTTCGTGGGTTGCAGTGGACTGGCTGGGTGTCTATGACGGTTCCTACTGGGCCAATATGCAAAATAGCGTGACCTTCAGTGGTGACGTACTTAACGGGATCATCAAAAGCATCGTATTTGCTTTCGTGGTGACCTGGATTGCCGTGTTTCAAGGTTATGACTGTGAGCCCACATCAGAGGGGATCAGCCGTGCCACTACCAAGACCGTGGTGTATGCCTCTCTGGCAGTCCTCGGGCTGGACTTCATTTTGACTGCCTTGATGTTTGGAGATTTCTGATGCAAAACCGCACCATGGAAATCGGTGTCGGCCTGTTCCTGCTGGCTGGCATCCTGGCTTTGCTTCTGCTTGCCCTGCGGGTCAGCGGACTGTCCCCGACCGCCAGCACTGACACCTACAAACTGTACGCCAACTTTGACAATATTGCCGGCCTCACCGTGCGCGCCAAAGTCACCATGGCGGGCGTGACCATCGGCAAGGTTACGGCGATTGACCTGGACCGTGACAACTACATGGCCCGTGTCACCCTGCAGCTCGAAAAAGCTGTGGATAATCTGCCGACCGATTCGACTGCGTCTATTCTCACAGCGGGTCTGCTGGGCGAGAAATACATCGGTCTGAGCGTGGGTGGTGAAGACACTGTGCTCAAGGACGGTGGCACCATTCACGACACTCAGTCGTCGCTGGTCCTTGAAGACCTGATCGGTAAATTCCTGCTCAATACCGTTAGCAAAGACGCCAAATAAGGAGCTTTAAGATGATTTCTCTCTTGCGCCGTGGCCTGTTGGTAATTATGGCTGCAGCCCTCCCTCTGGTGGCGAATGCTGCGCCGGGGCAGTCTGCTCACGACATCGTTTCAGACACAACCACCCGGTTGCTGGCTGACCTGGCTGCCAATAAAGAGCAGTACAAGCAAAACCCGAGCAAGTTCTACGATGCCCTGAACGGTATTGTCGGGCCGGTGGTGGATGCCGACGGTATTTCGAAAAGCATCATGACCGTGAAGTACTCCCGTAGTGCGAGTCCTGAGCAAATGCAGCGCTTTCAAGAGAACTTCAAGCGCAGCCTGATGCAGTTCTATGGCAATGCCTTGCTTGAGTTCAAAAACCAGGGCATCACCGTTGCCCCGGCCAAGGATGAAAGCGGCGATCGCACCAGCGTCGACATGACCGTCAAAGGTGATAACGGGGCGATTTACCCGCTGTCCTATACCCTTAACAAGGTTAACGGCGAGTGGAAAGTGCGTAACGTGATCATTAACGGCATCAACATCGGCAAGCTGTTCCGTGATCAGTTCGCCGACGCCATGCAGCGCAACGGCAACAACCTGGATAAAACCATCGATAACTGGGCTGGCGAAGTAGCCAAGGCCAAGGAAACGACCGATGCAGCTTCGCCCAAGGCTGCAGGCCAATGAGTGAAGCGGCTGTAACCCTGGCCGGCGAGAGCGAGTTGCGCCTCAGTGGCGTACTCGATTATCAGACCGGCCCCCGCTTGCGCACTGAAGGTCAGGCACTGATCAAAAAAGCTCTGGCCAAGGCGTTGGTCGTTGACTGCTCGGGTGTCACCAAATCCAGCAGCGTCGGTTTGTCGCTGTTGCTGTGTTACATCCGTGATGCGCAAGCCCTGAACAAGCCATTGAGCATTCGTGACATGCCCGAAGACATGCGCGAAATCGCCCAGGTCTCGGGCTTGACCGAATTGCTGGCACATCATTAATAGCCACGTATAGAAAAGTCCCCCCGTCAGAGTCCTGTTATACGGGGTTCGCAGGCGCGGGGCTTTTTTGTATGATGGCCGACCCGCGCGCGTTAGGCGCCGATTGAGGTTGAGCATGCAGGCCGTAGAAGTGAAGAGCTTTCTTGAGGGAAAGCTGCCTGGAACCCAGGTAGAAGTTGAGGGCGAAGGCTGCAACTTTCAGCTGAACGTGATTAGTGACGAACTGGTGGCCTTGAGCCCGGTCAAACGTCAACAAAGCATCTATGCCCATTTGAACCCGTGGATCGCTGATGGCAGCATCCATGCGGTCACTATGAAATTCTTCAGCAGCGCGGCCTGGGCCGAGCGCACCTGAGCCCCCTGAGCCCATTGGCGTCGAGATTGTTATGGATAAATTGATTATTACCGGCGGCGTTCGTCTAGATGGCGAAATCCGCATTTCCGGGGCGAAGAACTCCGCCCTGCCGATTCTGGCAGCGACCTTGCTGTGCAATGGCCCGGTCACTGTAGCCAACCTGCCGCACTTGCATGACATCACCACCATGATCGAGCTGTTCGGTCGCATGGGCATTGAGCCGGTGATCGATGAAAAGCTGAGCGTCGAAATCAACCCGAACACTATCAAAACCCTGGTTGCGCCGTACGAACTGGTTAAAACCATGCGTGCCTCGATCCTGGTTCTGGGCCCGATGGTTGCGCGTTTCGGTTATGCCGAAGTGGCCTTGCCAGGTGGTTGCGCCATTGGTTCGCGTCCGGTTGACCTGCACATCCGCGGCCTTGAAGCCATGGGCGCAGTGATCGACGTGGAAGGTGGCTACATCAAGGCCAAGGCTCCGGAAGGCGGCTTGCGCGGTGCCAACTTCTTCTTCGATACCGTCAGCGTGACCGGTACTGAAAACATCATGATGGCCGCCGCTCTGGCCAATGGCCGCAGCGTTTTGCAGAACTCTGCACGCGAGCCTGAAGTCGTCGACCTGGCCAACTTCCTGAACGCCATGGGCGCCAAGGTCAGCGGTGCAGGCACGGACACCATCACCATTGATGGCGTCAAAGAACTGCACACCGCAACCTACCGCGTGATGCCGGACCGTATCGAGACCGGTACCTACCTGGTAGCCGCTGCCGTGACCGGCGGCCGTGTGAAGGTCAAGGACACCGATCCGACCATCCTCGAAGCCGTTCTTGAAAAGCTCAAGGAAGCGGGCGCCGAAGTCACTACCGGTGAAGACTGGATCGAGCTGAACATGCACGGCAAGCGTCCTAAAGCGGTGAACGTGCGTACGGCTCCGTACCCGGCGTTCCCGACGGACATGCAGGCGCAGTTCATCTCCCTGAACGCCATCGCCGAAGGCACGGGCGCAGTGATCGAGACCATCTTCGAAAACCGCTTCATGCACGTGTACGAACTGCACCGCATGGGTGCCAAGATCCAGGTCGAAGGCAACACTGCCATCGTCACCGGTACTGAAACCCTCAAGGGCGCGCCAGTCATGGCTACCGACCTGCGTGCTTCGGCCAGCCTGGTTATCTCGGCTCTGGTCGCTGAAGGCGATACCCTGATCGACCGCATCTACCACATAGACCGTGGTTACGAGTGCATCGAAGAAAAACTGCAAATGCTGGGCGCCAAAATTCGCCGCGTTCCGGGCTAGTTTTTGCTGTTTGGCATCATGGGCACAGGGATAGTGTCCAGCCGCCAGGTGACGTAACGGCTTGCAAGCGTTACCTTACCTGGCCTCGAATCGTTCAAGTCGAGCCTGATATCAGGCTCGATGCTTGTCCGGCGCCGATTGCGCCCGGGCAAAAAGTACCCTGATAAGGACTTACGTTTCCCATGTTGACCATTGCACTGTCCAAGGGCCGTATCCTTGACGACACCCTGCCGCTTCTCGCTGAAGCGGGCATTGTGCCGACCGAGAATCCGGACAAAAGCCGCAAGCTGATCATTCCGACTACCCAACCCGATGTACGTCTGCTGATCGTACGCGCCACCGACGTGCCGACGTACGTTGAACATGGCGCGGCAGACCTCGGTGTCGCGGGTAAAGACGTGCTGATGGAGTACGGCGGCCAGGGCCTTTACGAGCCGCTGGACCTTCAGATTGCCCAGTGCAAGCTGATGACTGCCGGTGCCATTGGTGTTCCCGAGCCTAAAGGCCGCCTGCGTGTTGCCACCAAGTTCGTCAATGTCGCCAAGCGCTACTACGCCGAGCAAGGCCGCCAGGTCGACATCATCAAGCTGTACGGCTCGATGGAGCTGGCGCCGCTGATTGGCCTGGCCGACAAGATCATCGACGTGGTCGACACCGGCAACACCTTGCGCGCCAATGGCCTGGAACCTCAGGAATTCATTGCCGCCATCAGCTCCCGTCTGGTGGTTAACAAGGCTTCGATGAAAATGCAGCACGCCCGTATTCAAGCCCTGATCGATACCCTGCGCAAGGCAGTGGAATCGCGACACCGCGGCTGACTCACCTGCGCGACCTTGAGTCGCGCCCATCTATCCGTGTAATAGCCAGAAATTTCAGCGACCTGCGCGGATGGCTTGGTAGTCTTGCTGCCTTCACTGTGTAACATCATCCATTCTAAGCATTCGCCCAATACCGAGGCCCTCGCTATGACCGCTCCCACTGCAATTCGCCGACTCAACGCTGCTGACCCGGATTTCGCGCAGCATCTGGATCATCTGCTGAGCTGGGAAAGTGTGTCTGACGACTCGGTCAACCAGCGTGTGCTCGACATCATCAAAGCCGTGCGTGAGCGTGGCGACGCTGCTCTGGTTGAGTTCACCCAGCGCTTTGACGGGCTGAGCGTCAACTCGATGGCCGACTTGATCCTGCCCCGCGAGCGCCTGGAACTGGCCCTGACCCGTATCACTGCGCCGCAACGTGAAGCGCTGGAAAAAGCCGCACAGCGTGTGCGCAGCTATCACGAAAAACAGAAGCAGGATTCCTGGAGCTACACCGAAGCCGACGGCACGGTGCTGGGCCAGAAAGTCACGCCACTGGACCGGGCAGGCTTGTACGTACCGGGCGGCAAAGCCTCTTACCCGTCATCGGTGTTGATGAACGCCATTCCGGCCAAGGTCGCAGGCGTTACCGAAGTGGTCATGGTGGTGCCGACCCCTCGTGGCGAAATCAATGAGCTGGTGCTGGCTGCCGCCTGCATTGCGGGCGTTGACCGAGTGTTCACCATCGGCGGTGCACAGGCCGTTGCGGCACTGGCCTACGGCACAGAAAGCGTTCCGAAAGTCGACAAAGTGGTCGGCCCGGGCAACATCTATGTCGCCACCGCCAAGCGCCACGTGTTCGGTCAGGTGGGCATCGACATGATCGCCGGCCCTTCGGAAATTCTGGTGGTGTGCGATGGCCTGACCGATCCGGACTGGATTGCCATGGACCTGTTTTCCCAGGCCGAGCACGATGAAGACGCACAGGCGATTCTGGTCAGCCCCGACGCCGAGTTCCTCGACAAGGTCGCGGCGAGCATTGCCAAGTTGTTGCCGACCATGGAGCGTGCCGACATCATCGAAACGTCGATCAATGGCCGTGGCGCACTGATTCTGGTGAATGACATGCAGCAAGCCATCGACGTTGCCAATCGCATTGCTCCGGAGCACCTGGAGTTGTCGGTGGCTGACCCGCAAGCCTGGCTGCCGCAGATCCGTCACGCTGGCGCGATCTTCATGGGCCGACACACGTCTGAAGCCCTGGGTGATTACTGCGCGGGCCCCAACCACGTTTTGCCAACTTCCGGCACGGCACGTTTTTCGTCGCCGCTGGGGGTGTATGACTTCCAGAAGCGCTCCTCGATCATCTTCTGCTCCGAGCAGGGTGCTTCCGACCTGGGCAAGACCGCATCGATTCTCGCCCGTGGTGAGTCGCTGACCGGTCACGCCCGCAGTGCCGAATACCGCATCATCGCCGACGACAAGGGGCAATAAGCATGAGCAAATTCTGGAGTCCATTCGTCAAGGATCTGGTGCCTTACGTGCCGGGTGAGCAGCCGAAGCTGACCAAACTGGTCAAGCTCAACACCAACGAAAACCCTTATGGGCCTTCGCCCAAGGCCCTGGCGGCGATGCAGGCCGAGATCAACGACAATCTGCGTTTGTACCCTGACCCGAACAGCGACCTGCTCAAGCAGGCGGTGGCCGAGTACTACGGCGTACAGGCTGCCCAGGTGTTTCTGGGCAACGGTTCGGACGAAGTCCTGGCCCATGTATTCAATGGCCTGTTCCAGCACGACAAGCCGCTGCTGTTTCCGGATATCAGCTACAGCTTCTATCCGGTTTACTGCGGTTTGTACGGCATCGAATTTGATGCCGTGCCTCTGGATGAGCAATTCCAGATCCAGCCTGCGGACTATGCCAGGCCTAATGGCGGGATCATCTTCCCTAACCCGAATGCCCCGACCGGCTGCCTGTTGGCGCTGGAGGCCATCGAGCAGATCCTCAAGGCCAGCCCTGATTCAGTGGTTGTGGTGGATGAAGCGTACATCGACTTTGGTGGCGAGACGGCCATCAGCCTGGTGGATCGCTACCCGAACCTGCTGGTGACTCAGACACTGTCCAAATCGCGTTCCCTGGCCGGCTTGCGGGTCGGGTTGGCAGTGGGCCACCCGGATCTGATCGAAGCGCTGGAGCGGATCAAGAACAGCTTCAACTCCTACCCGCTGGACCGTATCGCCATTGCGGGCGCTGCGGCGGCGTTTGCCGACCGTGAATACTTCGAGCACACCTGCAAGCAGGTAATCGACAGTCGCGAACACGTGGTAGGGCAGTTGCAGGCACTGGGTTTTGAAGTGCTGCCGTCGGCGGCGAACTTTATCTTTGCCCGTCATCCGGAACACGATGCGGCGGCGCTGGCGGCCAAGTTGCGGGGGCAGGGCGTGATCGTGCGCCACTTCAAGCAATTGCGCATTGCCCAGTTCTTGCGCATCAGCATCGGTACGCCGGAGCAGAATGCGGCGTTGATTGAAGGGTTATCGGATATCGAATAGAGGTTGACCGCGGCTCTTGTGGGAGCGGGCTTGCTCGCGATGCAGGCGCCGCGGTAGTTCAGGCAAACCGCGGCGATACCATCGCGAGCAAGCCCGCTCCCACATCAGGTGGTGAGGGCTCGTTGCTTACTCTTCCTGCTGCGGCGGCTGCTCCTGTGGCGGTCGCAGGCCCACCTCGGCGGTGAGCTTAAGCTCTTTGCCGTTACGCATGACCTGGATCGTGATCTTGTCCGAAGGCTTGATCCGCGCCACCTGATTCATTGAGCGGCGCCCATCGCTGGCAGGCTCGCCATCGATGCTCAGAATCACGTCTCCCAGTTCAAGACCGGCTTTTTGCGCCGGCCCCCCACGGAAAATGCCCGCGACAACAATTCCCGGGCGTCCACTGAGACCAAACGACTCGGCCAGTTCCTGGGTCAAGGGTTGAACCTCAATCCCCAGCCAGCCGCGAATGACCTGGCCGTGCTCGATAATCGACTTCATGACCTCCATCGCCAGATTGATCGGGATCGCGAAGCCGATGCCTTGCGAACCGCCTGACTTGGAGAAAATCGCGGTGTTGATGCCGGTCAGGTTGCCGTTGGCATCTACCAGTGCGCCGCCCGAGTTGCCCGGGTTGATCGCGGCATCGGTCTGGATAAAGTCTTCGTAGTTGTTCAGGCCCAACTGGTTGCGGCCTGTGGCACTGATGATGCCCATTGTGGTGGTTTGACCCACGCCGAACGGGTTGCCAATTGCCAGGGCGATATCACCGATACGCAAGGTGTCCGAGCGGCCGATGGTGATTGCCGGCAGATTCTTGAGGTCGATCTTCAGCACCGCGAGGTCAGTTTCCGGGTCGCTGCCAATGACCCTGGCGTGTGTTTCACGACCGTCCTTCAGCGCCACCACAATCTGGTCGGCCCCTGCGACCACGTGGTTATTGGTCAGCAAATAGCCTTCGGGACTCATCAGAACCGCCGAACCCAGGCTGGACTCCATACGTTTTTGCTTGGGCTCGTTGTTGCCGAAAAAATGCCGGAACTGCGGGTCCTCGAACAAGGGCCTGGCGTTTTTGTTCACCACTTTGGTGGTGTACAGGTTGGCTACGGCAGGCGCGGCACGCACCACCGCGTCGGCATAGGTCACCGGCCCTTGCTGCATGTAACTGGTTTGCGGGGCTTGTTGCAGATTAACGTCCAGGCTCGGCAGTCCAACCCACTGCGGGTAACGCTGAATAATCAGCAAAGCGATAAGCACGCCAGCCAGCAATGGCCAGCCAAAAAAACGCAAAGCCTTAAACATTGAACTCAGTCCTGAAGGTTGCAGAGCCGTTCTGACGGCCCATAATGGCGCCATTATACGAGGGCCGCCCGGCTCTGAACGCTATATTTAGGAGTCTTTTATGGCTGTCGCCCTGAGCACGCTGGTAGAAGAAGCAAATCGTTACCTCAATTGCGCCGCCATCAATGATTACTGCCCCAATGGCCTGCAGGTCGAAGGTCGCCCCCAGGTGATGCGCATCGTCAGTGGCGTGACCGCCAGCCAGGCACTGCTGGATGCTGCAGTCGAGGCCCAGGCCGATCTGGTGCTGGTGCACCATGGTTACTTCTGGAAGGGCGAAGATCCCTGCGTGACCGGGATGAAGCAACGTCGCCTCAAGACGCTGCTCAAGCACGACATCAGCCTGCTGGCCTATCACTTGCCACTGGACCTGCATCCCGAGGTGGGCAACAACGTGCAATTGGCGCGGCAGCTGGACATCACCGTCGAAGGCCCGCTTGATCCTGGCAATTCGAAAGTGGTGGGGTTGGTGGGCTCTCTGGCCGAGCCTGTGACCGCCCGTGATTTTGCACGCCGTGTTCAAGAGGCGCTTGGGCGCGAGCCGCTGCTGATTGAAGGCAGTGAAATGATCCGCCGCGTGGGTTGGTGTACCGGTGGCGGGCAAGGCTATATCGATCAGGCGGTGCTGGCGGGCGTTGATCTGTACCTGAGTGGCGAAGCCTCGGAGCAAACTTTCCATAGTGCCCGGGAAAACGACATCAGCTTCATTGCCGCGGGGCACCATGCTACCGAACGCTATGGCGTGCAGGCATTGGGTGACTACCTGGCGCGGCGCTTTGCTTTGGAACACCTGTTCATCGATTGCCCGAATCCGATCTGATTATTGGAATCCAACCCTGTGGGAGCGGGCTTGCTCGCGATCGAATCAACGCGGTCTTGCGGTATAACCGCATTGCCTGCATCGCGAGCAAGCCCGTCCCACAGGGAGTAATCGCCCAAACTCCGGGGTCTATTCTTAGACCGTTTCGATCTAGCTGGGGTCATCTATAGAAGCGGACGCTGTGCTAGCATTCGACCCTCGAACACGGCCCGCAGGCCGTTCATAAGATAGCTTTCGTGAGTAGCCATGGTCGACAAACTGACGCACCTGAAACAGCTGGAGGCGGAAAGCATCCACATCATCCGCGAGGTGGCCGCCGAGTTCGATAACCCGGTGATGCTGTACTCGATCGGTAAAGATTCCGCCGTGATGCTGCACCTTGCACGCAAGGCGTTTTTCCCTGGCAAGCTGCCGTTTCCGGTGATGCATGTCGACACCCAGTGGAAATTCCAGGAGATGTACAGCTTTCGCGACAAGATGGTTGCCGAGCTGGGCCTGGACCTGATCACTCACGTCAACCCGGACGGCGTGGCTCAAGGGATCAACCCCTTCACCCACGGCAGTGCCAAGCACACCGACATCATGAAAACCGAGGGCCTGAAGCAGGCTCTGGACAAATACGGCTTCGATGCCGCCTTTGGTGGTGCCCGTCGCGACGAAGAAAAATCCCGCGCCAAAGAGCGCGTCTATTCCTTCCGTGACAGCAAGCACCGCTGGGATCCGAAAAACCAGCGCCCCGAGTTGTGGAACGTCTACAACGGCAACGTCAACAAGGGCGAATCCATCCGTGTGTTCCCGTTGTCGAACTGGACCGAGCTGGACATCTGGCAGTACATCTACCTTGAGGGCATCCCGATTGTGCCGCTGTACTTTGCGGCCGAGCGCGAGGTCATCGAGAAGAACGGCACGCTGATCATGATCGACGACGACCGTATCCTTGAGCACCTGTCTGACGAAGACAAGGCTCGCATCGTCAAGAAAAAGGTCCGCTTCCGTACCCTGGGATGCTACCCGCTGACCGGCGCGGTGGAGTCAGAGGCTGAAACCCTGACCGACATCATCCAGGAAATGCTCCTGACGCGAACTTCCGAGCGCCAAGGCCGAGTCATCGATCACGATGGCGCAGGCTCAATGGAAGATAAAAAACGTCAAGGTTATTTCTAAGGGGTTGTCATGTCGCATGTATCTGATTTGATCAGCGAGGACATCCTCGCCTACCTGGGCCAGCACGAGCGCAAAGAGATGTTGCGCTTCCTGACCTGCGGCAACGTCGACGACGGCAAAAGCACCCTGATCGGGCGCCTGCTGCACGACTCCAAGATGATCTACGAAGACCATCTGGAAGCCATTACCCGCGACTCGAAAAAAAGTGGCACCACGGGCGACGATATCGACCTGGCACTACTGGTTGACGGTCTGCAAGCCGAGCGCGAGCAGGGCATCACCATTGACGTGGCGTATCGCTATTTCTCTACCGCCAAGCGCAAATTCATCATTGCCGACACCCCGGGCCATGAGCAGTACACCCGCAACATGGCCACCGGTGCGTCCACCTGTGACCTGGCGATCATTCTGGTCGATGCCCGTTACGGCGTGCAGACCCAGACCCGTCGCCACAGCTTCATTGCCTCGTTGCTGGGCATCAAGCATATCGTCGTGGCCATCAACAAGATGGACCTCAAGGGTTTTGACGAAGGTGTGTTCGAGTCGATCAAGGCCGACTACCTGAAGTTTGCCGAGGGCTTGAAGCTCAAGCCGACCAGCCTGCACTTTGTGCCGATGTCTGCCCTTAAAGGCGACAACGTGGTGAACAAATCCGAGCGCTCGCCGTGGTACACCGGCCAGTCGCTGATGGAAATCCTTGAAACCGTGGAAGTGGCGGCCGACCGCAACCTCACCGACCTGCGCTTCCCGGTGCAGTACGTGAACCGTCCGAACCTCAACTTCCGTGGTTTTGCCGGCACCCTGGCCAGCGGCATCGTGCACAAGGGCGATGAAATCGTCGTGTTGCCGTCGGGCAAGAGCAGCCGCGTCAAATCCATCGTCACCTTTGAAGGTGAACTGGAGCACGCAGGCCCCGGTCAGGCAGTTACCCTGACCATGGAAGACGAGATCGACATCTCCCGTGGCGACTTGTTGGTGCATGCCGACAACGTGCCGCTGGTGACTGACAACTTCGAAGCCATGCTGGTGTGGATGGCTGAAGAGCCGATGCTGCCGGGCAAGAAGTACGACATCAAGCGCGCGACCAGCTACGTACCGGGTTCGGTTGCCAGCATCGTCAACAAAGTCGATGTGAACACCCTGGAAGAAGGTCCGGCCAGTGCTTTGCAGCTGAACGAAATCGGCAAAGTCAAAATCAGCCTCGACGCGCCGATTGCGCTGGATGGTTATGACAGCAACCGCACGACCGGCTCGTTCATCATCATCGACCGCCTGACCAACGGCACCGTGGGTGCAGGCATGATCGTTGCCCAGCCGTTGAGTCATGGCAACGCAACCCATCACGGCAAACTGGCCCATGTGGCTGTTGAAGAGCGTGCCCAGCGTTTTGGCCAGCAACCGGCCACCGTGTTGTTCAGCGGGCTGTCGGGTGCCGGCAAAAGCACCTTGGCCTATGCGGTTGAACGCAAGTTGTTCGATATGGGACGTGCGGTATTCGTGCTGGATGGCCAGAACCTGCGCCATGACCTGAACAAGGGTCTGCCACAGGATCGTGCCGGACGTACTGAAAACTGGCGTCGTGCTGCTCACGTGGCGCGCCAGTTCAACGAAGCCGGTCTGCTGACACTGGCCGCCTTCGTGGCGCCGGACGCTGAAGGCCGTGAACAGGCCAAGGCGTTGATTGGCAGCGACCGTCTGGTGACCGTTTATGTTCAGGCATCCCCGGCCGTGTGCGCCGAGCGTGACCCGCAAGGGCTGTATGCAGCGGGTGGTGACAACATCCCGGGTGAATCCTTCCCGTATGACGTGCCGTTGAATGCCGACCTTGTGGTCGACACGCAATCGCTGTCCCTGGAAGAGAGCGTCAAACTGGTGCTCGACCTGTTGCGCCAACGCGGCGCGATTTAAGCCGCACTAAAAAGCCCGCCACCGAGAGATCGGTGGCGGGCTTTTTATTGGGCTTCAGATGCCGGAAATGCCCCTGTGGGAGCGGGCTTGCTCGCGATGGAATCTATGTTCTTGAGCCAAACCGGGGCGCCTGCATCGCGAGCAAGCCCGCTCCCACAAGATCCAGAGGCATCAGGATTTAGGGAACTCGCGATGCAACTCCTCCAGCAGCCGGTCCTTGTCTTCCCATAACTGGTTGATCCAGCCTTGGAATGCCAGCCGGTACTCGGGGTCCTGATCGTAGTTTTTACCCAGAAACTCAGCCGGGATATGCAGCTCTTCAAACACCACCACCACGTCTTTCACATTGCCGCACAGCAAGTCCCAATACCCTGGACGCCCGCCCGGATAGTGGATGGTCACGTTGATGATGGACTGCAGCTGTTCGCCCATTGCATCCAGCACAAAGGCGATGCCTCCGGCCTTGGGCTTGAGCAGGTAGCGGAACGGCGAGTTTTGCTGCGCGTGCTTGGCTTCTGTAAAGCGCGTGCCTTCGACGAAGTTGAAGATCCCCACGGACTGGTTTTTGAACTTGGCGCAGGTTTTACGTGTGGTCGCCAGATCCGCGCCTTTTTTCTCCGGGTGCTTGGCCAGGTAGGCCTTGGAGTAGCGTTTCATGAACGGAAAGCCCAGCGCCCACCACGCCAGGCCAATGACCGGCACCCAGATCAGCTCCTGCTTGAGGAAGAACTTGAGCGGGCGGATGCGTTTGTTGAGCACGTATTGCAGCACCATGATGTCGACCCAGCTCTGGTGGTTGCTGGTCACCAGATACGAGTGCTCATAGTCCAGCCCCTCAAGGCCCTTGATATGCCAGCGGGTCTTGCGCAGCAAGTCCATACAGCGATTGTTGTTGGCGATCCAGGCTTCGTGGATACGGCGCATCAATTCGTCGGTCACCCGTTGAGCTGCCGCAAAGGGCAGACACAGCTTGAAAATCGCGACGATGAACAGCGGCGTGCAACACACGATGGTGTTGATCGCCAGCAGCAGCGAAGCAATGACGCCGCGTAGCGGTGCAGGCAAGAAGTCCAACATTTAAATATCCATAGGTCGGTTGGCGGCTTGAATGGCCGTGAGGGCGATGGTGTAGACGATATCGTCCACTTGAGCGCCGCGTGGCAGATCGTTCACCGGCTTGCGCAGGCCTTGCAGCATTGGCCCGAGGCTGACGCAATCGGCGCTGCGTTGCACGGCTTTGTGAGTCGTATTGCCGGTGTTCAGGTCCGGGAACACAAAAACGGTGGCTCGGCCTGCCACCTGGCTGTTGGGGGCCAGTTGCCTGGCGACTACCTCGTTGGCGGCGGCATCGTATTGCAGCGGGCCGTCGATCAGCAGTGAATGCTGGGCTTCGTGGGCCAGCAAGGTGGCTTCGCGGACTTTTTCGACTTCTTCACCGCTGGCCGATTCGCCGCTGGAATAGCTGATCATGGCCACCCGCGGGGTGATGCCGAACGCCGCGGCAGAGTCGGCGCTTTGCAGGGCGATTTCTGCCAGTTCAGAGGCGCTCGGGTGCGGGTTCATCACGCAGTCGCCGTACACCAGCACCTGCTCGGGGAACAGCATGAAGAACACCGACGATACCAGCGTGCAGCCCGGTGCCGTCTTGATCAACTGCAGGGCAGGCCGGATGGTGTTGGCGGTTGAGTGGATGACCCCTGAAACCAGCCCGTCGACCTCGTCCAGTGCCAGCATCATGGTGCCAATCACCACCGGGTCTTCCAGCTGCTGCTCGGCCATCGGCGCGTTGATGCTCTTGGTCTTGCGCAAGGCCACCATCGGTTCGACGTACCGGGCGCGAATCAGGTCCGGGTCGAGAATTTCCAGGCCCTCGGGCAGTTCGAAACCGTGGGCCTTGGCGACCGCGTGGACTTCTTCGGGCTTGGCCAGCAATACGCAGCGGGCGATGCCGCGAGCCTGACAAATAGCTGCCGCCTGGACGGTCAGGGGCTCGCTGCCTTCGGGCAAAACGATCCGCTTGTTGGCCTGCTGGGCGCGCTGGATCAGTTGGTAGCGGAAGACGGCTGGGGTCAGGCGCATTTCCCGTGGCGTGCCGCAGCGTTGATGCAGCCAGTGGGCGTCCAGATGGCTGGCAACAAAGTCGGTGATGATTTCGGCACGTTCGCGGTCATCGATCGGGATTTCCTTGTTCAGGCCATTGAGGCGGTTGGCGGTGTCGTAGGACCCCGTGCTCACCGACAGCACGGGCAGCCCGGCCTGCAACGCACCCCGGCAAAGCTCCATCAGGCGCGGATCGGGCTGGGTGTCGCTGGTCAGCAGCAGGCCCGCCAGCGGAACGCCATTCATCGCGGCCAGGCTGACGGCCAGGATGATGTCGTCGCGATCGCCGGGGGTGACGACCAGCACGCCCGGTTTGAGCAGTTGCAGGGTGTTGAGTACCGTGCGGGCGCACAGGATGATTTTCGACATGCGCCGGGTTTCATAGTCCCCGGCATTGAGCACCTGGGCGCCGAGCAGTTCGGCTACATCGCGGGTGCGCGGGGCGTTGAGTTCGGGTTGATACGGAATGCAGCCCAGCAGCTTGAAATCACCACTGCGCAGCAATGGGGAATGCTCTTTGAGGCGTGCCGAGAAGGCTTCCATGCTTTCGTCGGTGCGTACCTTGTTGAGGATCACACCGAGTACTTTAGGGTCCTTGGGCCCGCCAAACAGCTGCGCCTGTAACTCCACCCGTCCGGAAAGCTCGGTCAGCACTTCGTTTTCAGGGGCCGAGACCAGAATCACTTCGGCATCCAGGCTCTTGGCCAGGTGCAAGTTGACCCGAGCCGCGTAGCTGGCGGTACGGGTGGGCACCATGCCTTCTACGATCAGTACGTCCTTGCCGATGGCAGCCTGTTGATAGAGGTTGATGATCTCTTCGAGCAGCTCATCCAGCTGGCCGTCACCGAGCATGCGTTCGACATGGGCCAGACCCAGTGGGGTCGGTGGCTTGAGGCCGTGGGTGCGGGCGATCAGCTCGGTGGAACGTTCAGGGCCGAAGTCACCCGGATGCGGCTGGGCAATGGGCTTGAAAAACCCGACTTTCAACCCGGCGCGCTCCAGGGTGCGAACCAGGCCCAGGCTAATAGAGGTCAGACCCACACCAAAGTCGGTGGGAGCGATAAAGAAAGTTTGCATGCGAGCTTCCTGACGTGGCAGTGCAAGGGCAACACCCTTTAACCGGGCTTGTGCCTGAATCAATTGCCAAGATTAGCGCTATCCGCGTCTTGAGCACACCAGCCACAGTCAAAGGGCTGGCCTATTTTTGCCTGGCGCTGCTCAGGGTCAAGCACCCAGGGTCTTGATTGCCAGGGCGGTTGGTGACGCTGGTGCTGGGTGTGGCCACAGGAGAGCACGACAACCCAGTGCTGCTCTTCATCCTGACGCCAGCCAATGATCGTTGAAGTTTTCAAAATTATCCGTTGGTCTTTGTTGTGTTCGCTTTCGGGCGATTGCTTGGTTAAACTTGCGAACTCATTATTTTTTTGCAAAAGGTCTCGCCCCATGACGATCGCCGCCAATAAGGCTGTCTCCATCGACTATACCCTGACCAATGACGCTGGTGAGGTCATCGACAGCTCTGCCGGCGGCGCGCCGCTGGTCTACCTGCAAGGTGCAGGTAACATCATTCCGGGTCTGGAAAAGGCTCTGATCGGTAAGGCTGTTGGTGACGAGCTGGACGTTAGCGTTGAACCTGAAGACGCTTACGGCGAGTACTCCGCCGAGCTGGTAAGCACCTTGAGCGCCAGCATGTTCGAAGGCGTTGACCAACTGGAAGTTGGCATGCAGTTCCACGCTTCGGCGCCGGACGGCCAAATGCAGATCGTGACCATCCGTGATCTGGACGGCGACGATGTGACCGTTGATGGCAACCACCCACTGGCTGGTCAGCGTCTGAACTTCAAGGTCAAGGTTGTTGCAATTCGTGATGCCAGCGAAGAAGAAATCGCTCACGGCCACGTCCACGGTGAAGGCGGTCATCAGCACTGATAAGTGCTGCTACGCTCACTTGTGAACTAGCCAGGAAGGCGCCTACGGGCGCCTTTTTTGATCCTGGGAGATTACGGTAATCGGTACGTCGGACGATTGCTTGAACGTGGATACGGGAATTTTGGAGTCCGTCATGAGTGCTTTTCACGAACTTACTTTAGACGCGCTGGATGGCAAGCCGCTACCACTGGACACCTTCAAAGGCAAAGTGGTGCTGGTAGTGAATGTGGCCTCCAAGTGCGGTTTGACCCCTCAGTACGCAGCGCTGGAAAACCTGTATCAGCAATTCAAGGGCCAGGGTTTCAGCGTTTTGGGCGTGCCATGCAATCAGTTCGCCGGACAAGAGCCGGGTACCGAGGAGCAAATTCAGGCGTTTTGCAGCCTCAACTACGGTGTCAGTTTTCCTCTAAGCAGCAAGCTTGAGGTCAACGGGCCTGACCGTCATCAGCTCTATCGTTTGCTGGCAGGCGAGGGGGCCGAGTTTGAGGGGGAAATCACCTGGAACTTCGAGAAGTTCCTGGTCGGCAAAGATGGGCGGGTGTTGGCGCGATTCTCACCGCGCACCGCGCCAGACGATGCGACGGTGATTCAGTCGATTGAAAAATCCCTGGCTTAAGGTTTTTTTACCGCGACGTGAATGGGCACCGGGGCTTCGCACATGGAGCCCTGTCGAGCCCGCAACAACTGGCTTTCGAACTGCTCGACAATGCCTGGCCAGCTTTGGCGGCTGGCATGACGTCGGGCATTGAGGCGCAGGGTGCGTAAGGTCTCTGGGTCTTCAAGCAGCCAGCAGGCGGCTTCGATCCAGGCGTATTCGTCCCCCGGCATGGCCAGCACTCCGTTGTATCCATGGCGGATATGCAGGCCAGCAGCGGCCTCGTCATAGGCCACCACGCCCAAGCCAGAGGCCTGGGCTTCAAGCACCACATTGCCAAATGTCTCGCTCAGGCTCGGAAACAGAAACACATCCCCGCAGGCGTAGTGACAAGCCAGGGCGTGTCCTGACTGTTGCCCGCAAAAAATCGCTTCGGGCAATGAGGCTTCCAGGGCCGCACGTTTTGATCCGTCACCCACCACGATCAACTTGAACCGGCGCGCCGGATAGCGGGCTTGCAGCGCATCAAGACAGCGCTTGAGTGCATCCAGGTTTTTTTCCGGTGCCAGGCGCCCCACATGTAACAGCGCAATGTCGTTTTCCCTGAGTCCCCAGCTCTGGCGCAAGGCGTCCTGGCGTTTTGCCGGGCTGAACAACTGGCTGTCAACACCGCGAGGGAGCAGATCCAGGCGTTCAAAATGCCTGCGCGCAAGCTCCACGCGCTGGCTGGTGCTGGGGACCAGGGTCAGTGCAGAACGGTTATGGAACCAGCGCAAGTAGTGCGTCAGTGCACGGGTGAACAGGGTCAGGCCGTGTTGACGCAAATACTGCTGGAAGTTGGTGTGAAACCCCGTGACCGCGGTAATGCCCAGGCGACGTGCAACCCGCAATGCACACAGGCCCAATGGTCCCTCTGTGGCGATGTAGACCACATCCGGAGGTTGTTGGCGCCAGCGTTTGGTCAGGCGATGGGTGGATGTCAGGCCCCACTGCAGGCCGGGGTAGCCGGGTAGCGGCAAGCCCCGGCACAGCATCAGTTCGTCGTTGCTGCGCTGGCCGCCATCGTCGGCCTGGCGCGGGCGTACCAGTTCCACGCGATGATTGCGCGCACGCAAGCCATCACACAGCTGGCCAAGGGTATTGGCAACACCATTGATTTCAGGCGCGAAGGTTTCGGTGATCAGGGCGATGTGCAGGGCTGTGGTCATGACCCCAGTGTGTTCTGGGGTCATGACGCCCGTGTGTCACGGTGATGATGGATTTATGAAGTCGCTAGCGCGATGCCAGCGCTTCATCGCCCCGCTCGCGCACCCAGAACAGGGTGGCGCCAGCGACAGCAGCGGGCATCATCAGCACATTGACCACCGGGATCAGCAGCACCAGGTAGACGATGCCGCCGAAGCTCATGCTCTGCCAGCGCTTCTCGCGCAACCAGGCAAGCATCTCGTTCCAGCCCAGCTTGTGGTTATCAGCGGGGTAGTCGATGTACTGAATAGCCATCATCCAGACCCCGAACAACAGCCACAACGGGGCCGCAATCAGGTTGAGCACCGGTATGAACGACAGGATCAGCAGCGCAATGGCCCGTGGCAGAAAGTAGCCCAGCTTGCGCATTTCCCGGGCCAGGGTGCGGGGCACCATCGCAGCCAGTTCGCCCCAGCTGAAGGGCGGTGAGTTATCGACCCCGCGTACGACGGCCTCGACTTTTTCCGAGAGAAAACCGTTGAACGGCGCCGCAATGATGTTGGCCAGCATGGTGAACGTGAAAAACACCATCAACGCCACCAGCACGACAAACAACGGCCACAACAGGTAGTTGAGGAAGCTGAGCCAGCTTGGCAGTGACGGCATCAGGGTATCGACCCAGAGGCTGAACTGATGCCCGGCGAAATAAATCAACCCGACGAACAGCACCAGATTGATCAGCAACGGCAGCAGCACGAACAAGCGCAGGCCAGGGCTGAGAACCAACGTCAGGCCTTCACGCAGGTACTGCGGGCCAGAAAGAACGGGGGCGGGCATAGAGTGCTCCGAGCAGTGGAAAACCGGGCGACCTTAACGGCTTTATCTGTAGGACGAAAGCCTTGTCGCACTATCGACAATAACTGTAACAAAGCCGTCTAAAATCGAATTCGACTACATAGAGACCCGCTATGAGCTGGATTGTTAATGCGTATTTCCTTACTCTCTGCGGCCTCTATATGCTTCACCCATATTTTTCAGGACCTGCGTTTTTCAGGCTTGGCCTGTGCAGGTTTACGGTTTCTTTTTATTCCAGCCGGTAAACGGCGTTCCGACCCGGTTCCAATGCGGGCGGTCATAGGAGTGAGTCATGTCTGAAGTACGTCATTCGCGTGTGATTATTCTGGGTTCCGGCCCTGCCGGTTACAGCGCCGCGGTCTACGCGGCCCGCGCCAACCTCAAACCACTGCTGATCACGGGCATGCAGGCTGGCGGTCAATTGACCACCACGACTGAAGTCGACAACTGGCCAGGCGATGTTCACGGCCTGACCGGTCCGGCCCTGATGGACCGCATGCGTGAGCACGCCGAGCGCTTTGAGACTGAAATCATTTTCGACCACATCAATGAAGTGGATCTGAAAAACCGTCCGTTTACCTTGAAAGGTGACAGCGGCACGTTCACGTGTGACGCCCTGATCATTGCGACCGGCGCCAGCGCCCGTTACCTGGGCCTGCCGTCCGAAGAAGCGTTCATGGGCAAGGGCGTTTCCGCCTGTGCAACCTGTGACGGTTTCTTCTATCGCAACAAGCCGGTTGCCGTGGTCGGTGGTGGTAACACTGCCGTTGAAGAGGCGCTGTACCTGGCCAACATCGCCAGTAAAGTGACCCTGGTTCACCGTCGCGAAACCTTCCGCGCCGAGAAGATCCTGATCGACAAACTGCACGCCCGTGTTGCTGAAGGCAAGATCGAACTCAAGCTGAACGCGACCCTGGACGAAGTGTTGGGCGACAACATGGGTGTGACCGGCGCGCGCCTGAAAAACAACGATGGCAGCTTTGACGAGCTGAAAGTGGACGGCGTATTCATCGCCATCGGCCACACGCCGAACACTTCGTTGTTCGAAGGCCAGCTGGAGCTTAAAGACGGCTACATGGTTGTGCAGGGCGGCCGTGAAGGCAACGCTACGGCTACCAGCGTCGAAGGCGTGTTTGCTGCCGGCGACGTGGCTGACCACGTTTACCGTCAAGCCATCACCTCGGCTGGCGCCGGTTGCATGGCCGCGCTGGATACCGAGCGCTACCTGGACGGCCTGCAGAACGCTCAGTTCTGATAGCCCGCCCCAATAAAAAAACCGGCTTCGGCCGGTTTTTTTGTGTCTGTCCTGTGGGAGCGGGCTTGCTCGCGATGTAATCGCTGCGGTGTAACTGAAAAAAAGCGGCGCCTGCATCGCGAGCAAGCCCGCTCCCACCCCCTATGGGGCAGAGGCTGGCTTACGCCTTGCGGGTCAGCGGCTGTGCGTCGAATTTGACACCGGCCAGGCCGTGGGCAATCAGCGCACGGATATTGCTGTGGTCTGTGCCTTCAGGCGTGGCAAGCACCGAACGGTAATGCTCGCCAAACGCCAACAGCGCCTGCTGATCACTCAAACCTTCCAGCAGCGCCAGGCCCAGGGTCTTGCACGAGCCTTCATTTTGCCCGGCAGCGTTCTCCACGCCGCCGTTATTGAAGGCCTGCGGCTGGTAATCGTAGTGCGCTGCGATAAATGCCAGGGTGTCGGCGAAGAGGTGTTCGCCGCTGTCGAGGCTGGCGCGCAGGGTGTTCACATCAGTCATTGCTTTTTTCCTTGGGCAAACGCCGCGGTTTGTTCGGCGCTGGCTTCTTTCTGGTATTGGGATTTCCAGTCGGCATACGGCATGCCGTACACGGCTTCACGGGCGTCATCGAGGCTGATGTCGATCTGGCGCTCGTCAGCGGCAGCCTTGTACCACTTGGACAGGCAGTTGCGGCAAAAACCCGAGAGGTTCATCAGGTCAATGTTTTGCACGTCCTTGCGGCTGTCCAGATGTGCGACAAGGCGGCGGAAGGCGGCCGCCTCCAGTTCAAGCTGTTCTTGAGGAGTCATGGGGTTCACCGGGGTTATGAAGTTGCAGCCTGGCGGCTCGCCGCCAGCGTAATCGAGACCGATTCGGCAAAGCGCAGCGCGTGCGGCTTGTCGACTTCGACTTCGGCATACAGTACCGCGCCATTGGCCATTACCAGGTCCAGCAACTCCTGGGTCAGGCGCTCAAGCAGGGCGAAGCGGTTCTCTTCGACGTGCTGGATCACGGCCTTGGTGATGGTGCGGTAATTGAGCGCGTGGTCGATGTCGTTATCGCGCACCGCCTCTTGCGCGGCATAGAGGATGGTGAGGTTGATCAACACATCCTGCTTGTTGAGGATTTCTTCCTCATTGATACCGATGTAGGTGCGCAGGCACAGGTCCTTGACGCGAATACGGGCCATTCCTGGCTGAAGTTGTGGCATTACGACTTGCTCCGTCCAATCAGTTGCAAGAACTCCATGCGGGTGCTCGGCTCGCGAAACGCGCCAAGCATGACCGAGGTGTTCATGGTCGAATTCTGTTTTTCTACACCGCGCATCATCATGCACATGTGCTGAGCTTCAATCACAACGGCTACGCCTGCGGCCTGGGTCACGCTTTCAATGGCGTCGGCGATTTCACGGGTGAGGTTTTCCTGGATTTGCAGGCGACGGGCAAACATGTCGACGATGCGGGCGATTTTCGACAACCCCAGTACTTTGCCCGTCGGGATGTAGGCCACATGGGCCTTGCCGATAAACGGCAGCAGGTGATGCTCGCACAGTGAGTACAGCTCGATATTGGCCACGATCACCATTTCGTCGCTGTCAGAGGCGAACAGGGCGTCGTTGACGAGGGTCTCCAGGCTCTGCTCATAGCCATGACACAGGTACTGCATGGCTTTGGCTGCGCGCTTGGGGGTGTCGAGCAAACCTTCGCGGTCAGGGTCTTCACCGATATCGATGAGGATTTCGCGGTAATGCCCGGGCAGTGATGCGCTCATGAAAATACTTCCTCGCGGGGCGGCTTATTTTAGATGCCGGCCGCCATTGACGGTCAGGGTAGTGCCGGTCACATGGGGGTTGTCCAGCAGATAACGCAGGCTCTGGTAGATCACCTCGGCGCCGGGTTCTATGCCCAGCGCGGACTTGGCCAGCGCTTTGGTGCGGTACGCCGCATCGTCGTCAGGGTTGAACAACAGCATGGCCGGGGCGATGCCGTTGACTTTGATCTGTGGGGCCAGTTTAGCTGCGAATGACAGGGTCAGGCTGTCGAGCCCGGCCTTGGTGGCGCAATAGGCAATGTGCTTGCTGCTGCCCTTGCGGGTCACATCGTCGCTGATATGCACGATATCCGCCGGGGTCGAACGCTTGAGCAGCTCGCTGCAATGCAGGTTGATCAGGTAAGGCGCGAGCATGTGCACGCTGAACATGTGCGTAAAGGCGTCGGTTTCTGTCTGCGGGGTTTCTGCCAGCCAGGCCGAGGCGTTATGCACAATTGCCCGCAAGCAGTCGGTGTGCTCTTTAAGTCGCTGGATAAAATCCAGAATGCCAGCCTCGGTGGAGAAGTCGGCAAACAAGGCAACAGCGCCCAGGTCACGCAGGTTTTGCACCCCGGGTTTTTCGCTGCGATAGGTAAAAACCACCGGGTAGCCGTCTGCCAGCAATTGCTGCGCGCAGTACAGGCCGATGCGCTGGCCGGCACCCGTGATCAGGATCGGAGCAGAAGAAGTGGGCATGACAGACTCGGAGCAGGTAAGCCGGAAACAGTCGCGGCGCAATGGCAAAACTATACCAGCGTCCGCGACGTAAAGCCCAAGCCCGAGCTTAGTTGCGCTGGGTTGCGATTGCGCTGCGCAGGGGTTTGCCTGGCGAGCTGTGCAGCCAGTTGGCCAGCAGGTGCGTGGACAGTGGAATAAATAGATAAACCATCAGCGGCGTCAGGGCCAGGGTGCTGACCAGGACCCGAGGCAACAGGCTCAGCTCGCTCAATAAGGGCGCGCACACAAAATTGAACAGCAGCGACACGGGGAAGAACGCCAGCCAGATGGCAACGGCTTGTTTCCAGCGTGGTGGTCTTTGTCCGGCAGCGCCAAACCAGCCGTCGATCCCGCTGACGCGGTGCTCCGACGGGTTGGCAAACAAATCGCTGCCGCGCAGCAACCAGGCCTTGCGCGATACCGAGTGCTCCCAGGCATGCAAGGTGGCTTCGTCGGCAAAGCGGAAGATGATTTGAAATTCGTCGTCGCCCGGTGGCGGGGCCAGTACGCCGGAACCCAGGTATCCGGAAAAGTCCGTGGCCAGTTGTTCGCCTTCATGCAACCAGGCAATCAATTCCTGGTAGCGACCTTTGGCGACACGGCGCGCAACCATCAACGTGACAGGGGAGGTAGACATTGTGTATCTCCATGAGGCTAATGCTGCCCGGGTAGGGCAGGCACAAAACACAGCGCCGGGGTGGTGGGCTGAGTGATGAAAAACAAGCAAGTATTGTTCCTGAATGCTCACGGCGCCGTTTGTGGGGCGGGCGTGCCCGCAATGGCATCACCGCCGCTTACCTGGCAGGCAGCGGGGCCTGCATCGCGAGCAAGCCCGCTCCCACAGGGTCTGGATTGAGGGGTAGAATCCTGTCATCCCTTTCTGACTGTTGCCCGCCCAATGTCCGTGATTACTGAAGTTGAGCCCATTACACAGGCTGATGATTGCCAAGGTCTCTACCCGATCCGGGATGTGGCCAGGCTCACCGGCATCAACCCGGTGACCCTGCGTGCGTGGGAGCGGCGTTATGGCTTGATCGAACCAAAACGCACCGAAAGTGGGCATCGGCTGTACTCAGTGAGCGATATTGAGTCAATTCGCATGATCATGGGCTGGCTTGAGCGTGGGGTTGCTGTCAGCAAAGTCGCGCAATTGCTCGCAAACACGCAGCCCGCTGACAATCCGCAGCCCGAGGCCAGCGAGTATGGCGAATGGCAAACCCGTATCAGCAGCGCGCTCGCGGCCTTCAATGAGTCGGAGCTGGAGAGACTCTACGGTCAGATTTACTCCAGCTACCCGGTCGAAGTGGTGTTTCAGGGGATCTTCCTGCCCCTGTGGCAACAGTTGTCAAAAGCTCAGGATGTGTTTGGCCGAACCAGCGAATGGCTGATGCTGGACGGCTTCTTGCGCGGGCGGGTGCAGCATCGCCTGCAGTTGCAGGCGGCAGATGCCAGGCAGTGTGTGATGGTGGTGGCGATGCCCGAGCTGTGCCGCGAGCTGGAACTGCTGGTGACGGGCTTGCTGTTGACCCGTAATGATCGCGTAGTCCGGGTTTTGGCTATCGGCCAACCTTTGGAAGAGCTGTCACTGGTCTGCGAAAAACTGGAGCCTCAGGCTGTCGTGCTGTTTGCCAGTCATGCCCTGGGGACGGCGCACCACCGCCGGCTGATGCGGCTGGCGCAGACCTTGAATTGCTCGATGTCATTGGCCGGGGCCGGTTCGAATGTGGCCCAGGAAGCGCTGGCGGGTTCATCCATTGCTTGCCTGGGCAGTGAGGCCCTGTTGATGAATCAGCGACTGGACGCTGATCTCAAGGCAACACTGGGCAGCTGATCGAGATCAGCCGTGCAGGCTTGGGTGCGTCAGGCGGTGTTGCTGCAAGATGTATTGGCGCAGGCGTTCAGTCTCGCCCTTGTTACGCTGACTGAGCTGGTAGGCGTAAAGGCCCAGTTCGGTTTTACGTTCAAGGGTGCCGCGCAGGGCAATGCGCTCATGGCCGCCTGGGCTGAACCACTGTGCAAACTGGCGGGGTGGCTCGCTGTCGTGACGCATTTCAACCAGCATCCCTTTGAACGAAAGTTCGGTGACCCACAGGTGACCGGCTTTGCCCCTGATGTTTTCCAGGGGGACCGGTTCTGCCAAGGTGAGGCGCCAGGGGCGGGATTTGGGCCCGTCCTCGAAGATGCTCGGCGTTCCGAGTTGAAGATGCTGGGCATGGAACTCGTCTTCAACCAGACGCAGTGGAAAGCTCATTTGCTGGTTGGCGAATTGCGCCAGGATGGTGACCTGTTCATGGGCCGCCAGGCGTGTCAGCAGATCACGGATTTGCGACACACCGTTGACCGTCAGGCTGGACGACGCATCCCGCGTATTGAGCAGCGGGTTTTGGTGCATCGTTCGGATGAAATCCAGCTCGTCCTGAGTCAAAAGGGCATCGTGAGACATGGATGGGGCTCAAAAAAAGGTCAGAAAAATCGTCATTGCGATTATCAGACCGCTTTTTTTACGTTTTGTTTGATCCGCTCGTCGCCTTGAGTGCCTGCAACTCGGCCTGGACAGCAGCCAGCTGGGCTTCGAGCTGCGCGACACGCTGTTCGGCCTTGACGTGCTGGGTGACATCTTTCTGCACGCCAATAAAGTAGGTCAGCTTGTCGTTCTCGTTGAACACCGGCGTTATCGACAGCTCATTCCAGAAGTGCGTGCCGTCCTTGCGATAGTTGCGTAGCACCTGGCGAGTCGGCTGCCCGCTGGCAATGGCTTCGCGGATCAACTGCAGGCCACGCTGGTCGCGGTCGCCAGCCTGCAAAAAACGGCAGTCCTGATACAGGATGTCGTCGCGGCTGTAGCCGGTGAGGGCCTCAAACGCATCGTTAACATAAATCAGAATGTTGTCTTCGCCTTCTTGTTCGGCCACCACAATGCCGTCCTGGGACGCGTCTACCATGCGCTGCAACAAGCGGGCGTTGATCATCGTGCAATTCTCTTTAGTCGAACAGATTGCTGCATCTTAAGGCATAGGTACGAGAGCTGTGTCGCACCTGTTAATATCCCAGCCTTTTAGTCAGTTACAGGATCAGATTGATGAAAGTCGCCATCCTTTGCGGCTCGGTGTACGGCACTGCTGAAGAAGTCGCCCGTAATGCCAAGCAACTGCTCACTGATGCCGGTTTTGAGGTGTTTCTCAATTCCCGCGCCACCCTTGCCGATCTCCAGGCGTTCGGCCCTGAAGCTTTGTTGGCCGTGACCTCGACCACGGGCATGGGCGAGCTGCCCGACAATCTTGTGGCGTTGTACAGCGCCATTCGTGACCAGCTGCCAGCCGCCTGGCGCGGTTTGCCCGGTGCCGTGATCGCCTTGGGTGACGAGAGCTACGGCGATACGTTCTGTGGCGGTGGCGAGCAACTGCGCGAACTGTTTGCCGAGCTTGGCGTGGGCGAAGTACTGCCGATGCTGCGCCTGGATTCCAGTGTCACGGTGACGCCAGAGGAAGACTCCGAGCCCTGGATTGCAGACTTGATCAAAGCACTGAGCCAATAACCGGGCGTTCACGCAGCAGCTCAAGCCAGGCTTGGGCTGCCCGTGACAAATACGCGCCGTCGCGCCAGATGAACGCGATATCCCAGCGCAAATAGTCCGGTGCCAGCAGCTTTACCCGCACCACGCCGGGGCGCACCAGCCCGCGGGCAACCACGCTGGGCAGCAATACCACGCCCTGGCCTGCGGCCACCAGTGCCACCAAAAAATCCGCCTGCCCACTGCGTCCGCCTTCGATGGGGGTAAAGCCCGCTTGCTGGCAGGCCTTGAGCACGCGATCGTTGAGCACAAAACTGCGCTGATAGAGCAAAAAAGGAGTATCGGCCAATTGTTCAAGGCGCACGCTGGGGCCTTCTGCCAGCGGGTGATCTACCGGGATCAAAACGTCCAGAGGCTCGTCACAAAAGGGCAGATAAGCAAAAGCGGGATTCTTCGGCGTCAAGCTACCGCCCAGTTCCAGCTCGCCGCTCAAAACCGCCTTTTCAATATTCAAGCTGCCTTCTTCCAACAACTGCACCTGAATATTCGGATAACGTCGCCGGTATTCGGCAAATAACCCGGCAAACAGCGTATTGCTGCCCAGCAATGGCAGGCCAACTCGCAGCTCGCCCCGGGTCAGATGGCTCAAATCGTCCAGTTCGCTCAGCAACTCGTTGTGCAAACGCAGCATGTCCTCGGCTCGCTGTAGCACCACCGTCCCCGCAGCCGTCAGCCTGACGTGTGAGCCCAGGCGATCGAACAGGGGCGTGCCCAGGCTGTGCTCGAGCTGTGCCACCTGCTTGCTGACCGCCGACTGGCTGATATGCAGGCCGCTGGCGGCCTGGGTGAAGCCGCCCAGGCGTGCAACTTCAATAAAAGTGCGCAGGTGTTTGAATTCCATCGTCGTGATTCCGTTTTGGAATGGCTATAAGTCTGACAATTCGTTTTTGGGATGGTAGCAGGCTCTTTAGACTGATGGCTTGTCAGGAATGGAAAGATCATGAAACGCTTTGATGTAAAACGCTTGGGTCGGCTGATCAGTGAGCTGGCGGTGTTGTTGGCGCTCTACTTCTTGGGCTGCCAGCTCGCGGCCTGGTGGCACTTGCCAATACCGGGGGGTGTCGTGGGCATGGCGCTGTTGCTGTTGGCGTTTGCCCTGGGCTGGGTCAAGCCTGCGACCCTGCAACTGGGGGCCGGCGTGTTGATGACTGAAATGCTGTTGTTTTTTATTCCCGCGCTGATGAGCCTGCTCGACTACGGCGTGATCATGCGTGATGACGGCTGGCGCATCCTGCTGGTGATTGGCGTCAGCACCCTGCTGGTGATGGTTGTGACGGCGTTTACCGTTGAGGCGGTATGCCGTTGGAGAGTGCGCCATGAAGTTTGAACTGATGCCCATGTTCTGGCTGTTGTTCACTCTGGGCACCTACGGTTTTAGCCGCTGGTTGTATCAGCGCGCCGGCCGCTATCTGCTGTCACCGCTGATTCTGGTACCTGCCTTGCTGCTTGCCGTGGCCGTCCCGTTACACACCGCCTATGCCGAGTACTCCAGCAACACCCATTGGCTGATGCTGGTGTTGGGGCCTGTGACGGTCGCCTTCGCTGTGCCTATCTGGCAGCAGCGCAGGTTGCTGGCCCGGCATTGGGTGGCTTTGCTGCTGGGCATGCTGGCAGGCAGCGCAGCGTCCATCGGCAGTTCATTCTGGCTGGCCAGGGCGCTGTCACTCGACACTGAACTCACCATGTCATTGGTGCCGCGCTCCATCACCACCCCGTTTGCCATGCCGCTGGCCCAGGGTTTGGGTGGCGTACCGGAACTGACGGCTGTGTTTGTGATGTTTACCGGAGTATTTGGCGCATTGCTGGGCGGCATCCTGCTCAAGTGGTTGCCGCTGCGCAGCAGTCTGGCACGGGGTGCGCTGTTCGGTATCGGTGCCCATGGGGCGGGCGTGAGCCGCGCCCGGGAAGTGGGGAGCGAAGAAGGTTCGGTGGCAGGGCTGGTGATGGTGTTGACCGGCATTCTTAACCTGTTCGCCGCGCCGCTGCTGGCGATGGTGTTTTAGCTTTTACCGTTGCCACACAATCTGCGGGCATAAAAAAGGCCGCTGAAAACAGCGGCCAAGGAAGACGTTCATCAAGGAGCTACAAATCAACGTCAGGGTAAATCGGGTGCAGAGTCGATGCGACTCGATGCGTTGGACGTGTGTCCGTGCTGGAAAGTTCGACAAGAATAAGGACTTGCCCGCTGCGGAGTAAGGCCGCTTTACGACAATCTCTTTTACAGCTTCGACAACAGTGGTGGAGCAAAAAAGTGCGGTAGCTCAGAGGGTTATATATCTGATGAGGGCGTGATAACTATGTACTTCATGCCCTGCATATTGGCCGTGTTGAATGCGCTTTCACATGATTTCTCCCGGCTGATCTGATGCAGCACGAGGCTGCACAGGCCGGGAGCAATGACAGGAGGTTCATCATGAGCGATATGGATAAGCGCGTGTTCGATGCTGCAAGCTTCACCCTCAAGCCGAGCCCGGAAGTGCTCGAGCGGGTACGCTCGTTTCTGAATGAGCAGTTGCTGCACCATGCAATAGATTGCGAAAACATTTACATCAACACGGTCAACAACATCGTTGACCTGACATTGACCTTTAACCAGGACCTGCAGGGCCTTGGCATGGACACGCTGGAGTGGGGCACGGTCCAGTTGCACAACGACTGGGAAACAGGCGTGTTCTCTAAACCCTGGACGTTCCAGGACAGCCACCGAATGCATCAGTTTGCCATCGAGGACATCGAACAACTGATGAGAGACCTGCTCGATGAAGCCAAATACAAATGGATGGTTTGACGTCGCTGATCGTCAGCCCGGCTGATAGCCCATTCGCCAACTGATGGCCTGGCTGGCAGCCAGCAAACGCTTGGCTGCCGGCCCGTTTTCATCGGCGTGGAACAGTGATGTGGGGCCAACCACGGTCAGTACGCCGGCAACCTTGCCGGTAGCGTCGAATACCGGGGCCGACAGCGCATCAACACCGGGCATCAGCAAGCCATGCACAAAGTGCAAGCCACGCTGACGGATGTGCTCACAGAGCCGGGTATAGGCCTCGGGTTTTTCCAGCGGGTGAACCAGATCGGTTTTTAATTCCAGTTCGCGCAAATCGGCGGTTTCGCGGTCCGGCAAAAAGGCGTTGAACACCAGCCCCGTGGATGAACTCAGCAGCGGTAAAACCGAGCCTAGCTGAGTGACCACCGTGATTGCCCGCACCGCCGGTTCAATATGCACCACCGTGGCCCCCTGATTGCCCCACACGGCCAGAAAGCAGGTTTCGTTCAAGTCATCACGCAACTCGGCCAGGGGCAGGGCGGCGACCTTTAGCACATCCATGCTGTTGAGCGCGGCCAGGCCCACTCGTAACGCCTCACGCCCCAGGCCGTAATGGTTGGTGGCGATATTCTGCTCGGCAAACCCGCTGGCAATAAGCGCCTGTAAATAGCGATGCACCTTGCTGGCGGGCATCTGCACGTGTTCGGCCAGGCGCGACAGCGAGGTCGAGGGTGACAGCTCGGCCAGGGCCTTGAGGATGTCTGTGCCGACCTCGGCCGAACGCACTTTTTGTTTGCCGGCACTGTCATTGCTGCTACGGGGCTTTTCCATGGTGATGCTTATATCTCGGGACGAATGGGCGTCTTTATAGCTTGACGCTTAATACCAATCAAATTACGTTATGCGTAATTGAATTACGATAAAAATAACGCAGCGACGCGCAGGTTGTCTCACAGCAATGCGCAGTCCACTGTCTTCTCCACTCTGGAGGCTCCATGAACCTCGACGCGTCTTCGCCAGTCTTTGGCTATCAATCCGGGTTTGGCAATGAATTCAGCAGCGAAGCACTGCCCGGCGCCTTGCCGGTCGGTCAGAACTCTCCGCAAAAAGCCCCGTACGGCCTGTACGCCGAATTGTTGTCCGGCACTGCATTCACCATGGTCCGCAGCGAATCGCGGCGGACCTGGATGTACCGCATCCAGCCGTCCGCCAATCATCCTGCGTTCGTTAAGCTGGAGCGGCAATTGGCCGGCGGCCCACTGGGCCCGGTAACGCCTAATCGCTTGCGATGGAATCCGCTGCCAATCCCTGCCGAGGCCACTGACTTTATCGATGGCCTCGTGGGCATGGTGGCCAATAGCGGGGCGGAAAAACCCTCGGGCATCAGCATTTACCATTACCGTGCCAACACCTCGATGCAGCGTGTGTTTTTCAATGCTGACGGCGAGTTGCTGCTGGTGCCTGAGCATGGTCGCTTGCGTATCTGCACGGAGCTGGGGCGTCTGGACCTGGAGCCTTTGGAGATTGCGGTCATCCCCCGTGGACTAAAGTTTCGCGTTGAGTTACTCGACCCGCAGGCCCGTGGCTATGTCGCCGAAAACCACGGCGCGCCGTTGCGTCTCCCGGACCTGGGGCCGATTGGCAGCAATGGTCTGGCCAACCCCCGCGACTTCTTGGCGCCGGTCGCCCATTACGAAGACGGCCAGGGCAGCACGACACTGATGCAAAAATTTCTCGGCGAACTGTGGGGCTGCGAGCTGGATCACTCGCCGCTGAACGTGGTCGCGTGGCATGGCAATAACGTGCCCTACAAATACGACTTGCGCCGCTTCAATACCATTGGCACGGTCAGCTTCGACCATCCCGATCCGTCCATTTTTACCGTCCTGACTTCGCCGACCAGCGTGCCTGGCCTGGCCAATCTGGACTTCGTGATTTTCCCGCCGCGCTGGATGGTGGCTGAAAACACCTTCAGGCCACCGTGGTTCCACCGCAACCTGATGAACGAATTCATGGGCCTGATCCAGGGCAGCTACGATGCCAAGGCCGAAGGCTTCTTGCCGGGAGGTGCCTCTCTGCACAGCTGCATGAGCGCCCACGGCCCGGACGGCGAAACCTGTACCAAAGCGATTGCGGCCGAGCTGCAACCGAGCAAGATCGACAACACCATGGCCTTCATGTTTGAGACCAGCCAGGTGTTGCGTCCCAGCCGGTTTGCGCTTGAATGCCCGCAACTGCAATCGAACTACGACGCTTGCTGGGCCTCCTTGCCCGCAACCTTCACCCCGAATCGGAGATAACCCATGACCCAGTCCACCTTCCCCCGTAGCTGGATTGCCTCCGCCAACGGTCACAGCGACTTCCCGCTGCAAAACTTACCGATGGGCATTTTCAGTATTGATGGATCTGCTGCGCGCAGCGGGGTTGCCATTGGCGATTCCATTTTCGACCTTGAAGCCGGACTGGCGGCCGGTCTGTTCGAAGGCCAGGCGAAGGCTGCAGTAGAAGCCTCGTTGGGCGGGGCGTTGAATGCCTATTTTGCGTTGGGCCGCAGCGCCCGGGTTGCCCTGCGCGAGCGCCTGCTTGAACTGCTGGTTGAAGGCAGCACCCTGCGCGGGAAAATCGAAGCCCAAGGCGCAAAGCTGCTGCCGTTGGCGGCGGATTGCCAGCTGCATCTGCCTGCCAGAATCGGTGACTACACCGACTTTTATGTCGGTATCGAGCACGCAAAAAATGTCGGCAAACTGTTCCGTCCCGACAATCCGCTGCTGCCCAACTATAAGTATGTGCCGATTGGCTATCACGGCCGCGCCTCTACCATTCGTGCGTCGGGTGCCGACGTACGTCGTCCAAAAGGGCAAACCTTGCCAGCGGGTCAGACTGAACCGACCTTTGGTCCATGCGCGCGCCTGGACTATGAGCTGGAGCTGGGGATCTGGATTGGCCAGGGCAATGAGATGGGGGACGCGATTCCTGTCAGCGAAGCAGGCGAGCACATCGCCGGTTTCTGCTTGCTCAACGACTGGTCGGCCCGGGATATCCAGGCCTGGGAATACCAGCCGCTGGGCCCGTTTCTGTCCAAGAGCTTTATCACCAGCATCTCGCCGTGGGTGGTAACGGCTGAAGCGCTGGAGCCGTTCCGCCGTGCGCAACCGGCCCGTCCTGAAGGTGACCCGCAGCCGTTGCCGTATCTGCTTGACCCCAAGGACCAGGCCGGTGGTGCCCTGGATATTGAACTTGAAGTGCTGTTGTTGACCGAGTCGATGCGCCAGCAAAATCTGCCCGCCCATCGCCTGGGGTTGAGCAATAGCCTGAACATGTACTGGACTGCTGCGCAGCTGGTGGCTCACCACAGCGTCAATGGGTGCCAATTGCAGTCAGGCGACCTGTTCGGTTCGGGGACTTTGTCGGGCCCTGACCGCTCGCAGCTGGGCAGCCTGCTGGAAATCACCGAAGGCGGCAAACTCCCGATCGAGCTGGCTTCGGGAGAGGTGCGCAAATTTTTGGAGGACGGTGATGAAATCATCCTGCGTGCCCGCTGCACCCGTGAAGGTCATGCCTCCATTGGTTTCGGCGAGTGCCGGGGCAAGGTTGTCGCAGCGCGTTAAAAGGAGCGGGTCATGGAACTCTTTACCTATTACCGCTCCACGTCTTCTTACCGGGTGCGGATCGCGCTGGCGCTCAAGGGCCTGGATTATCAGGCAGTGCCGGTCAACCTGATTGCGCCGCCTGGCGGTGAACACCGCCAGGCGGCATATCTGGCGATCAACCCGCAAGGCCGCGTGCCGGCCTTGCGCACCGATGAGGGCAGCGTGCTGACCCAGTCGCCGGCGATCATTGAATATCTTGAAGAGCGTTATCCGCAGGTAGCGCTGCTGTCCCCGGATCTCACCGTACGCGCTCACGAACGGGCGGTGGCGGCCCTGGTGGCCTGCGATATTCACCCGTTGCACAACGTCAGCGTGCTCAATCAACTGCGTCAATTGGGGCAGAGCGAAGAGCAAGTGGTGCAGTGGATCAGTCACTGGATCACCCAAGGGCTGGGAGCCATTGAGCAATTGATCGGTGACAGCGGATATTGCTTCGGGTCGCAGCCAGGGTTGGCGGATGTGTACCTGATCCCGCAGTTATACGCCGCGCAGCGTTTTGGCGTGCCAATGGCGGCGTACCCGCGCATTGCCCGTGTGGCAGCGCTGGCTGAGCAACACCCGGCGTTTATCCAGGCGCATCCGGCCAATCAGCCTGATACACCTGCCTGAACTCACTGTGGGAGCGGGCTTGCTCGCGATCGAATCAACGCGGTCTTGCTGGATAACCTCGTTGTTTGTATCGCGAGCAAGCCCGCTCCCACAGAATCCGATCCCGCCGGGATATGTCCGAAACCCCGAAAACCGCACAGGCTTATTCCTGCGCACTTCAACGATTTTTCTGGCGCCGCCTATACTGGCGATTACCCATAATCGTTCGAGGGCCTGATGATGTTTGCTCTCATGCAAAGCGCTCAGCTGGAGTCGCTGCACCTTAGTGTGGACCCCGTTACAGGCCTCAAGGCCGTGATTGCGATTCATAACACTCATTTGGGTCCAGCATTGGGTGGCTGCCGTTATCTGGCGTACCCCAACGACGAAAGTGCTGTGAACGATGCCATTCATCTGGCTCAAGACATGAGCTACAAGGCGGCTCTGGCCGGTCTGGCCGTTGGGGGTGGACAGGCAGTCGTTATTCGTGCGGCCCATGTCGAAAGCCGTGCGCAGCTGTTTGAAGCGTTTGGCCGCTGCGTGGAGCAACTGGACGGGCGCTACATCACCGCCATCGACAGCGGCACCTCTACCGCCGATATGGATTGCATTGCCCAACATACCCGACACGTCACCAGTACCAGCGCTGCAGGCGATCCTTCGCCCCATACGGCAATGGGTGTGTTTGCCGGTATTCGCAGCACCGCCTCGTCGCGCTTGGGCAGCGACAATCTCGAAGGTTTGCGGGTAGCGGTACAAGGGTTGGGCAAGGTGGGGTACGCGCTGGCCGAGCAACTGCATGCCGCGGGAGCCGAGTTGCTGGTCTGCGATACCGATCCGGTTAAAGTGCGCCTGGCCATGGAGCAACTTGGTGCGCATCCCATCGCGTGCGAAGCCTTGCTCAGTACCCCGTGCGATATTCTGGCGCCGTGTGGTCTGGGTGGCGTGCTGAACTGGCACAGTGTGGCGCAACTGCGCTGCTCGGCTGTGGCCGGATGTGCGAATAACCAGCTGACCAACCTGCAAGTGGCAGATCAGCTTGAGCGGCGGGGTATTTTGTACGCGCCCGATTACGTCATTAATTCTGGCGGCTTGATCTATATGGCGCTGACCCATGAAGGCGCAACGCCCGAGGCCATCAATGAGCAGTTGTTGCGTATCAGCCGGCGATTGACCGGCATCTACGCCCATGCCCAGGCTGAAAAGCGCTCACCGGCACGGGTTTCGGATGAGCTGGCGCATCAATTGCTGTACCCCAAGGACTGAACACAGGCCAAATCCAGCTCCAGGCCTCCCATGGCAAAGCGTGACTCAAACTCAACCAGCCCCGCATGCACCTGCTGCAATGCCTCGATCTGGCTTGCCACAGCGTGTTTTTTGCGGGCAATTGCGTTGCTGACCACTTCCCAGGGCAGTGTCTGGCCACGGTGCTCATCGAGAATGGCCTGCATCTCCTTGAGTTTGAAACCCAATTGCTGCGCGCACTTGATAAACATCAACAGCTCAACGCTCTGCTCGCAGTAGACGCGATAAGCCCCCCGGCGTTGCGGTGGTGGCAACAGGCCGATGTCTTCGTAATGGCGAATGCTTTTGACGGTGGTGCCCGACAGCTGGGCGGCTTTGCCGATGTACATGAAAAGTCCTTTTTCAATGGCCGCCCGCAAGGCTGATGCTCAGCGGATCGCGAGCGTGCGGGCTTGCTGCAGCCATGTGGTTTTTTGTGCGTGCGTGGCGTCCAGAAGCGGGCCGAACGTCAGGGTGGCGAGGGGCTTTATGCCACAAAACGCGAGGGTGGTTTTGCGTATTTGATGCAGTCCCGGCATGCGGTAAACCCATTTGTAGTACCAAGGGGGCGTGTCCATCGTCACCAGCAGGTGGGCACTGCGACCTTTCAAGAGCTTGTCTGGGAATGCCTTGCCCTTGCGGTACTGAAAGGCAAAGCCGGGTAGCAGGATCCGGTCGAAAAAACCTTTCATTAATGCGGGGATTCCACCCCACCAGATCGGGTAGACCAGGACCAGATGCTCAGCCCAGAGGATGTCTGCCTGAGCGTTGAGCAAATCAGGCTCCAGTGCCTGGATCTGCCTGTAACCCTCATGGAGTACCGGATCGAAGTGCAGGGTGCCCAATTGCATGACGCGAACATCATGGTTGGCACTCCTGGCAGCCTCGACATAGCTGTCTGCCAGTGCACCACAGAAACTGTCGGTGCCGGGGTGACCCAGGATCACCAGTACTCGCTTGCTCATCGTGACGCCAACCTGAAAGGGGGCCTTCGAGGTTAGGGGCTGCCCCATAGGGGAGAGTCAAGCGAGGACTGGGTGCGATTACTCGCTGCCGACCAGCAACTCGGACAGGGCGTCCGGCTGGCTCTTGAAGGCCTTGGCAAACACATCGCGATTTTTCGCCATGTAAATACCGGCTTCCTCGACTTGTTGCTCGCTCAGGGACGGCACAGCTTTTTGCAACACTTCGGCCAGCAATTCTGCCAGTTCCAGCATTTTGTCATGACGGTCAGCTTCGGCTTTATCCATGAACAAACGCTCCAGATCTCGGCTGCTGCGGTATACCACTTCGACGGCCATTTACCACCTCATATGCCTTCACGTAAATTATCTTGCGATTACTGTATTTATATACAGCTAAAAGGATAATCCAATCACCTGGATTTGAATAGCGGCTTTTTCACTCTAGCTGCAATTGGTAGGCGCAACGGTAGCCTGACGTGTCTAATAGCCGCCCGCCATCATCTCACCAGGGGTCGCTGGCCTTTTTTCTGCATGTAAAAAGCGTCATGTGCATCGCGGATGATCCGTTCGAGTCGATTCAAGGAGCTGCATCGTGAGAGTTAACAAAGCTGAGAAGCTACGTCGCCAGGTTCATGAACTGGCCGAATCGATGGGCAATCTGTTCGTCGAAACCTTCCATTACCTGGCGTTGTTTGCCATTGGAGCGGTCACTGCCTGGGCGGCGGTGATGGAATTTCTGGGGATGGTGGAGAAGGGCAACATCTCGATTGATGACATCCTGCTGCTGTTCATCTACCTGGAACTGGGCGCCATGGTAGGCATTTATTTCAAAACCAACCACATGCCCGTGCGCTTCCTGATTTACGTGGCAATTACGGCGCTGACCCGCTTGCTGATTTCCAACGTGTCACACCACAACCCGCCGGACATGGGCGTGGTGTACCTGACCGGGGCAATCCTGTTGCTGGCGTTTGCCATCCTGGTGGTGCGCTATGCGTCTTCGCAGTTCCCGTCTGTGAAGATCGAGAATCCCCATCGCAAGACCGGTACCGGCTCCAGTGAGCATCCGGAAGTGGAGAAGGGCGAGTTGTAAGGGCTCTTCATGAAAAAGGGCGGGCTTACCGAAGTAAGCCCGCCCTTTTTTATGCGTCCTGGACGCGGTATCAGCTATTGAGTTCGAGTTCTTTTTCTTTTTCCAAAAACTCTTCTTCCAGCAAAGCGTCAGCGCTCTGCTTTGGTTCTTTTGCCTCAAACCCTTCCGGGGCGAGGGCCGCAGTGCGTTTGCCACGCAGCTTGCCGAACAGGTGTTCCAGAGCGTGCTCCAGCTTTTCAGCTGCACCCTCCACAGCCTGGGTCAGCGAATCAGCGTCGTGGGATACAAGAATCGGCTGGTGTCCTTTAGGTCGAGCCTCCATTTTGCAGCGTTTGTCCTTCGGACCAGACTTGCCACCATTTTCATCACTGAGATGGACCTCGACCCGGGTCAGATCTTCCAAATGGCGTTCGAGCGTTACTTCAACAGTAGCGGTGACCCAGTCTTGGGTGCGTTTGTCACTGTCGATATGTTTATCGGAAAAGACGTGAGTAAGCATAGTTCTTCCCTTATATAAGCGTGCTCGTGTGAGGTCTGACGGCCTCGTGTGTACAAAGGTTCATCGTCATTGCTCAGTTACAGTGTTTGGGCCGATGAGCAAATATTTCAAGCACTATTTTCAGGAAGTCTTTCAAGTCGTGATCGGCGTCAGTCTTTGCCGGTGAGAAAAGCCCGCGTGTGCGGGCTATGATCGATTTATATCAAAATGCGACAGAAGTCTGGACGTAGAGCGTGCGCGGTTCGCCCACGTATTTCCCCTTGTTGTTATCGTCAAACGAGCGTGTGTAGTACTCGTGATTGAGGATGTTTTTGACGCCCACCGCCACGTTCAGGTCAGACAGTTGATGACCGAAGTCATAGCCCACGCGGCTGTTGAACACCATGTAACCGGGGATTAAACCGGTACTGCCGTCAGCGCTTTCGGCACGTGTGTTGGCGTTGTCGGCGAACTGGTTGCTCTGGAAGGTACTGTCCAGATTGGCTTTCCATTGGCCTTCGGTATAACCGACTCCGATGCTGCCTTTGTTTTTCGAGGAGAACGGCACACGATTGCCTTTGTTCGGCCCATCTTCACGGATGGTCGCGTCAACATAGGCGTAGGTGGCGTATACGTCGAAACCCGCCAGTACCGGGCTCAGGCCATCCAGCGCGTAATTGATGCTGGCCTCGATGCCCTGGTGCCGTGTCTTGCCCCGGGCGATCACCGTATCGGTGGTCTGGTTGCTGTCGTACTGATTGTTGAAGTTGATGAGAAATGCGCCGATCTCCGCGCGCAGGTTGCCATTGTCATAGCGTGTGCCGATTTCCCAGGTGCGGGCTTTTTCCGGTTTTACTTCGCCGCCGGTGACGCGGTTGGGCATCTGGCTGTACTGCACGCTGCCGAAGGAACCTTCGGTATTGGCGTAGAGATTCCAGCTGTCTGTCACGTGGTACATCACGTTCAAGGCAGGCAGCGGAGTGTTGTAGTCACCCTTGTATTTGACGTGGGTCAGCAGGTTGGTTTGCTGCTGTTCAATCATTTCGTAGCGAATGCCGGGGGTGAACGTCCACTTGCCGATGTCGATCTTGTCGTCGATAAAGAACGCATGGGCCTCGGCGGCGCCCCGGGTGTCGCGGTCATTGCGGCTATTGGTGGTAGGCAGCTGGTTGGCTGCAATGGGCGTGCGGTAGCGCAGTTCATGGCCAGCTTCGTTGATATAGCGATAGCCCGCGCCCACTTCGTGGCTGGTGTTGCCCAGATCAAAGCCCTGGGCTATGCGTGTTTCGATCCCCCGAACCCAGTATTCCCGTGGTGACAGCGAGAGAAAGGTGCCCTGGTCCAGGTAACCGCTGCGCAGGGTTTTGGTGAAGAAGCTGTTGACCGTGAATTCACGGCGGTCTTCCTGGTAGCGATAACCGAAGTTGACCAGTGTGCGGCGGCCCCAGAACTTGTCGTTCGGGCGGGTCGATTGATACGGGTCAGCCTTGTAGGCCGCTGTGCTCAGGCCGCCAGGCATATCGGCTTCGCCATCGTAGTACTGGGCCATGGCGTTCAGGCTGTTGGCTTCGTCGATCTGGTAATTGCCTTTGAGGATCAAGTCGTCGATGCGCGTGTCGCTGTGTTCGCGCCAGTCACCGCCGCGGGTACCGGAGTACAGCAAGGCGCCGCCAAGGCCATTGTCAGCTGTACCACCGGCCAGCAGGTTGGCGGTTTTCTTGAAGCCATCCTGTGTGGACGACGGGCTGGTCTCGGTCTGGAAACCCGCCTTGACGGTAGGTTCGTCAGGAATGGCGCGAGTCACGAAATTGACGATACCGCCTACGTTTTGCGGGCCATAACGCACTGCACCGCCGCCGCGAACCACGTCGACTGCATCCATGTTGCCCATGCTGATCGGAGCAAACGACAACTGCGGCTGACCGTAGGGCGCGAAGGGCACGGGGATGCCGTCCATCAACACGGTCGAACGGGTCGCCAGCCGTGGATTGAGCCCGCGAATACCGAAGTTGAGGGCCATATCATGGCTGCCAGTACCGTTGTTTTCCGGGGCGTTGACGCCGGGAATGCGATTGAGCACTTCCCGGGCAGTGGTCGCGCCCTGGCGTTCGAAGTCTTCGCGGCGGATCACGTCACGGGCGCCGGGGTGTTCGAATACATTGGTCTGCGCCGCGTCTCCCAGCCAGTCGCCGACCACGCTGGAAGCGCCCAGCTCAATGCTTGCCGGCGCTGTGGAGGCAGTCACCGGTTGCAGGCTGAACGCGCCCTGGCCTTCGGCACGGGCTTGCAGGCCGGTGCCTTCGAGCAAGGCGTGCAAGCCTTGCTCGGGGTCGTAGGTGCCTTCCAGGCCCTTGCTCTGAATACCGCTGGCGGCGGTTGAACTGAAGGAAATCAGCACCCCGGCTTCACGACCGAACTGGTTCAGGGCGTTTTCCAGCGATGAGGGGGCGATGTGATAGGCCTTGGCGTCGGCAAAGGCCATCGGTACAACGCTGAAACTCAAACTGGCACCCAGTAGCAAACGGGTCAGGGACATGAGACGCAAGGGCTGAGCAGGCATGAATGGATCCTGAGAAGATGAAAAACGAAGTGGCTTTCCTTCTCTGTCACGCCAGATTTGAAATCAGCTCACAGTGTTTGAAATTTAATTGTCCCTGTAGCCGCTGCCGCAGGCTGCGATAAGGGCCGAAGGACCTTCGCTCTTAAAAAGCGCGACCCCTTCGGGCTCGATCGCAGCCTGCGGCAGCGACTACAGGTTTTGTTTAGGCCTTTGCTTCGACCGTCACCCAATACCGGGTAAAGCGCTTGATCCGCACCGGCAGGCTGACCGCCAGCAGGTCCAGCACGCGCTCGCTGTTGTCTACCGGATAGGTGCCTGAAATCAGCAAGTCGGCGACGTTCGGGTCACAGTTGAGCTGGCCCCGACGATAGCGTCCCAGCTCGGCCAGAAAGTCGGCCAGGCGCATGTGGGCGGCAACCAGCATGCCGTCGGTCCAGGCACCGCTCCCCGCATCCAGTGGGCGCGGCGGCTTCCAGTCCAGGCGATTGAAGCTCAGTTGCTGGTGGGGCTCGATCCACAGCGGGCTTCCCGAATGCGCCGTTGGGGTGAGGGCAACCCGGCCATCAAATACGGCGACCTCCGTGCGATCGCTGAACTGGCGCACATTCAAGCGTGCGGCCTGGGGCTGCAGGGCGCCGTGGGCGGTAAGTACCTGCAAGGGACGAGGATCCTGGGCTGCGGTCAGCAGCATCTCGCCTTCGAGCAAGCGAATCACCCGCTGTTGACCGTCAAGCCTCACATCAACCGAACTGGCCGTGTTGAGCTGGATCTGGCTGCCATCGTGCAATTTCAGCGTGCGGCGCTGGCCCACCGGGCTGCTGAAGTCCGCCAGCAGCGGGGTGATGGGCAATTGATCGCGCAAGCCGTAGGTCAGCGCAGAACCGGCGCCCAACAACAGCAACAGTTTCAGGGCCTGACGGCGGCTGGTGCCTTTGGGTGCATTCAAGGCGGCATGGGCCAGTGGTGACGACAAGCCGCGCAAACGCTGGTTGATCCGTTGAATATGCTCCCACGCCCGCTCGTGTTCGCTGTGGGCCTGCAGCCATTGCTGCCATGCCTGCTGGCGCCGTGGACTGAGCTCGCCGTCCTGCATTTCGATCAGCCAGTTCACGGCCTGCTCGGCGACAGCCGCACCAATGTCGGGTGCCTGGGGGAAGGCGCCGTTCACAGGGCGAAGTAGCAGCGCAGGGCCGCCTTGCTTAGATGGCGTTTGACGGTGGCGACCGAAATGCCCAGCCGGGCGCCGATTTCGGCGTGGCTCAGGCCGTCGATCTGGGCGAGCAGAAAGGCGCGCTTGACCGGGGAGGGCAAACCGTCGAGCAACTGATCCAGTTCCATCAGGGTTTGCAGGATGATTGCCCGTTCTTCTTCGCTGGGGACCACCTGTTCCGGCATTTGGGCCAGCGCCTGCAGATAGGCGCGCTCCAGATCCTGGCGGCGGTAGTGATTGAACAACACACGTTTGGCAACAACCGTCAAAAAAGCCCGGGGTTCGGCCAGGGTCGGGGTTTCGCGGGCGGTCAGCAGCCGCATGAACGTGTCCTGGGCCAGGTCGGCGGCGCTTTGCGGGCAACCCAGCTTGCGCCGCAACCAGCCCGTGAGCCAGCTGTGGTGGTCCTGATACAGAACCTCGACGGTGTTTGACTGCGACAACGACCACTCCAGCTGCGCTGAAAACGCTTTAGAGAACAAGAATTGTTCGCATTGTAGTGGCGCCTGATTGCATTGAGCAATCACCACTGATCAATGACAGCAGCGCACCCCGTCATCTGCTTTTGCATATGAGAATATTTATCATTAGTATCGCTTTCCTTTTAACCTGCGCGCCGATGTCCATGATCCCACCCGAACCTGAGAATGGTCCCACCCGCGAAGCCCGCCAAGGACGTGCGCATTTTCTGCAGGTGTTTTTATCCCAGCGTCCGCAAATGGAAGCGCTGGTGAGCCGTCGCGTCGGATGCCGGGCAACGGCTGCCGATCTGGTTCAGGATTTGTTTCTGCGTTTCTGGCGGCGGCCCCTGGTGCAAGTCGAAGAACTCAGCACCTATTTGCTGCGTTGCGCGGGCAACATCGCCATCGACCACTTGCGCAGCGAAGGTACGCGCGAGCGGATCAACCATCACTGGCAGCCCGAGCCTGACGCCAACGGCTGCGAGCCCCAGGCGGCGCTGGAGGCGGGCAATGATTTGCGTCAGGTGGAGGCCGCCTTGCGCAGCCTGCCTGAGCGCACGCGGCATATCTTCTTGCTCAACCGGATTCACGGTCGTACCTATGCCGAGATCGCCAAGGTCATGGGCCTGTCCCAAAGTGCCGTTGAAAAACATATGATGCGCGCCCTGGAGGCCTGCAAGGCCAGTCTGCGTGAGCCGCCATCAGAGACAGCGTTGTGATCAGTCGTTCGAAAGTTTCCGTCACCCCCGAGCAAGAGCGCACCGCACTGGCGTGGCTCAGTGTGCTGCACGATCAGCCCGATAGCGGTGACCAGGCCACATTCAGCCGCTGGCTGCAGGCCGATCCTGCCCACGCCGAGGCCTACGCCCAGGCACAAGTGGTGTGGGAGTTGAGCGAAGTGGCGGGCAGCACCCTGGCGGCCGAAGAAGCACGGGTCATGCAGCGTTATCTGTCAGCGATGAACACTTCCCGACGCAGCCGCGTCAGCCACTGGTCCGGCGGTCTGGCCATTGCTGCGTGTTTGCTGATGGTGGTCGGCGTGTTTGCCGGTTGGCAGCCAGCGCGATGGCTGGATGATCTGGGCGCTGATTATGTGAGCGCGCCGGGGCAAGTACGCACCGTAATTTTGGCCGATCAATCCAGGGTCACGCTCGATGCCGACAGCGCCATCGCGGTGAACTTCAGCGCGGGCGAACGGCATGTCGAGTTGCGCCGCGGCGTGGCCTTTTTTCACGTCACCCACACCGGTGATCCCTTTGTCGTTGATGCCGAGGGCGGCGAAGCGCGGGTGCTGGGTACCGAGTTCGAGGTGCGCCTGCAACCCGGTGGCGCGCAAGTCACGGTGCTGTCCGGGCGGGTAGGGGTCAAGGCGAGCAAGGACGCTGCGCAGCAGATTCTGATCGCCGATCAGCAAATGGCCTACGACGCTGGAGTGACCGATGCGGTGCATCGTGTCGACAGTGAGGCTCAACTGGGTTGGCGCTCGGGCTGGCTGACCTACTACAAAACGCCGCTGGTCGACGTCGTGGCAGACCTGAAGCGCTATTACCCCGGTCAGATCGTGTTGCTCAACAGCCAGTTGGGCGCCAGGCGGATCAGCGGCAGCTTTCCCAGCCAGGACCCGCAGGCGGTGCTCAATTCGTTGCAGGGCGTGCTCGGGTTCGAGCAGCACAGCGTGCTTGGGCTGATTGTGTTGCGTTGATGCCTGTGGGAGCGGGCTTGCTTGCGATGCAGGCAGCTCGGTTCGCCAGGCACATCGCGGTGATCCGATCGCGAGCAAGCCCGCTCCCACATCCGAAATTTTTTTTCAGCATCAGGTGAGGTATTCCCCGGCCGCATCCGTGTAGTGCTTGAAAATGCGAAAAATTCGTATTCCGTATCAGGTCGACACACAGGTCATGAGCATGAAGTCCAGGGCAAGTTCGGTGAAACAGTGGTTGGGGGCTTCTGCTTTAGTGATGACCGGGTTGGCACTCAACCCGCTTTACGTCGCGATGGCCGCCGAGGCTGCGCAGCAGCAGGCCAGCGCGTTGTTCGATTTCAACCAGCCGGCCAAACCGCTGCCCCAGGCCCTGAACGACTTCTCACGTTTGACCGGTCTCAGCGTGGTTTATACCGACGAAGCCCCTTTCGGCCTGCAGGCTCCCGCCATCAAGGGCCGCATGAGTGCTGATCAGGCCTTGCAGCAGTTGCTCGCGCAGTCGTGCTTCAATGTGCGCCGTACCGACGCCAACACCTTCGCCCTCGAACCCCAGCCCACGGCAGGCGCCCTGAACCTGGGTGCGACTAACATCACTTCGCTGGCCTCAACCGACACCAGCTACCAGCCACCGGCCACCACTTCGGTCATGCGCGGCACGGGCTCGTCCATGGAAGTCCCGCAAACCATCAACGTGGTTGCCGCCCAGGTGATTCGCGATCAGGCGCCGCGCAATCTGGATGACGCGCTGAACAACGTCAGCGGCATCACCCAGGGCAATACGCTGGGCAGCACCCAGGACTCGGTGATGAAGCGCGGTTTTGGCGACAACCGCGACGGTTCGATCATGCGCGATGGCATGCCGCTGGTGCAGGGGCGGGCGATGAATGCCACCACTGAGCGGGTCGAAGTGCTCAAGGGGCCGGCCTCGTTGCTCTACGGGATTCAAGACCCGGGCGGCGTGGTCAACGTGGTCAGCAAAAAACCTCAGCTTGAGCAGTACAACGCACTGACGGTACGTGACTCAACCTATGGTTCGGGCAAAAACGGCAGTGGTGGCAGCCTGGACAGCACCGGCCCGCTGGGTGATTCAGGGCTGGCTTACCGGATGATCATCGACCATCAGGACGAAGATTACTGGCGCAACTTCGGTGTGCACCGCGAGACGCTGATTGCACCGTCGCTGGCCTGGTATGGCGACAACACGCAGGTGTTGCTGGCATACGAACATCGGGAATTCTTGACGCCTTTTGATCGCGGTACGGCGATCAACCCGGCCACCAATCATCCGCTGGATATTCCGGCCACGCGCCGACTGGATGAGCCGTTCAACAATATGGAAGGGCGCTCTGACCTGTACCGTCTCGAAGTCGATCACGACCTCAACGACGACTGGAAAGCCCATTTCGGCTACAGCTGGAATCGTGAGACCTACGATGCCAGTCAGGTGCGCGTCACTCAGGTCAACTCCAATGGCACCCTGACCCGTAAAATGGACGGCACCCAAGGCGCACTCACCACGGACCGCTTCTCGACCTTCAGCCTGCAGGGCAAGGTCCAGGCGGCGGGGATGCAGCATGACCTGGTGTTTGGCGTGGATGATGAATACCGCAAGATCTACCGCGCCGAGCTGATTCGCCAGGACAGCCAGTCCGTGTTCAACTATGAAAACCCGGTGTATGGCAAGGAAGTTGCCGGTACCACCGTGAGCGCCAGTGACAGCAACCAGACCGACTTGCTGCGCAGTGACTCGCTCTTTGCCCAGGACTCCATCCACCTCACCGACCAATGGATTCTGGTAGCCGGGGCACGTTTTCAGAAGTACGACCAACTGGCAGGCAAGGCCATTCCGTTCAAGGCCAACACTGACACCAATGGCGTGAAATGGATCCCCCGTGCCGGACTGGTTTATCGCTACACCGATGAACTGTCGTTCTACGGCAGTTACACCGAATCGTTCAAACCCAACTCCACCATCGCGCCGCTGACAGGGGGCGTGGTACTGGATTCGGCCATTGCGCCGGAGGAGTCAAAATCCTGGGAACTGGGCGCCAAGCTCGATCTTCCCGGGCGTATCACCGGCAGCGTTGCGCTGTTCGACATCCAAAAGCGCAACGTATTGGTTTCCACCACCGAGGGCCGCAATACCGTGTATTCGGCTGCCGGTGAAGTTCGATCGCGAGGGCTGGAACTGGACGTGAGCGGCCAGTTGAGCGAGCAGTGGAGCCTGATCGGCAGTTACGCCTACACCGATGCCGAAGTGACCAAGGACACTAAATACGAAGGCATGCGATTGCAGAACGTGGCCAAAAACAGCGGCTCGGTGTCGGCGGTGTATGACTTTGGCAACATTGTGGGCGGTGACAAATTACGGGTTGGTGCCGGTGCCCGCTATGTGGGCGAGCGGGCGGGGGATGCTCTGAACGACTTCGACCTGCCGGGCTACACCGTGGCCGATGCCTTCGCCACCTATGACACCCGGATCGAAGGGCAGAAGGTCAAATTCCAGGTCAACGTCAAAAACCTTTTCGACCGCACTTACTACACCTCGGCGGCCAGCCGGACCTTCGTCTCGATCGGGGATGCGCGGCAAATGACATTCTCCAGCACGCTGGAGTTTTAAGGGCTGTAACCTGTGGCTTTGACTCGTTGAGGGAGCGGGCCTGCTCCCTCAACGTTACCTGAACGCCACCCGATACTCCCCCGGCGTACTGCCCAGGCTTTGCTTGAAACGGTTGGCGAAGTGGCTGGCGCTGGCAAAGCCGCAGGCCAGTGCCACGTCGCCCAGTGCCAGGGCGCTGTGGCGCAGCAAGTCGCGGGCGCGGGCCAGGCGGCGGGCCAACAGGTACTGGTGGGGCGGCACGCCGAAGCTTTCGCGGAACATGCGCGCAAAGTGATAAGGCGACAGCGCACACTGGGCCGCCAGTTGGCCGATGCTCAGGGGCTCGGCCAACTGGTGTTCGATGTAGTCGACCAGTTGGCGCCGTTGATAGGCCGCCAGCCCGCCCTTGAGTTGCAACCCGTCACGCAAGCCCACTTGTGTCAGCACGGCATGGTCGAGCAGGGCGCCCGCCAGGCTGCTGGTCAGCAGGCGTTCGCCGGGTTCGTTCCAGTTCATGCCAATCAGTTGGTGAAAACGCCGGGTCTGCTGCTCGTCATCCTGAAAGGTGATTTCACGCAGTTGCAGTTCCCGTGGTTCGCGGTCGAGCAGGGTGATGCAGCTCAGCGCAAACTGCTCCTGGCTGACATAGACATGGGCCAGGCGAATCTCGCCATTGATGATCCAGGCCGATTGATGCCCGGCGGGCAGCACGCATAACTTGCCCGGAGCGCCTCTGGCGCCGGGTGTCTCACGACGAAAAGTGCCAGTGCCGCCGGAGATGTAGCACGACAACGTGTGGTGGGTCGGTGCTTCATAGTCCCGGGTGTCGTGGTGATTGCTCCACATGGCCGCAGACATGCCGTCACCCAGTTCGGCACTGTTCTCCAGGCGCGCATTGGGCGAGCGGCCCATGGCTTGAAAGACTTGTAGGGTGTGCAGTGTGTGCATGGTCAGTTCTCCAACGCCTTGCATCCTACTCCGTAGCGCCCGGGCTGCCAGCCCCGGGCCAACAAAAGCGCAAGAATCTGCAAGTGCGCGCACAGGCTCGGGCACAGACTGAAAGCCATTGTCTGGAGTGCGCCATGAATCTTTTTTTGTATGTGTTGACCGTGCTGATCTGGGGGACCACGTGGATCGCCCTGAAGCTGCAACTGGGAGTGGTGGCGATTCCGGTGTCCATCGTGTATCGCTTTGGCCTGGCGGCGCTGGTGCTATTTGTTGTGCTGCTGCTCAGCCGCAAATTGCAGGTGATGAACAGGCGCGGGCATCTGATATGCCTGGCTCAGGGGCTGTGTTTGTTTTGCGTCAATTTCATGTGTTTTCTGACCGCCAGCCAGTGGGTGACAACGGGGTTGATCGCGGTGGTGTTTTCCACTGCAACGTTGTGGAACGCGCTGAATGCGCGGATTTTCTTCAAGCAGAAAGTCGCCCGTAACGTCATTGCCGGTGGTGCTCTGGGGATGCTCGGACTGGGTTTGTTGTTCTGGCCGGAATTAAGCGGGCATACGGCGACGCCGCAGATTTTGCTCGGGCTGGGCCTGGCGTTGATCGGCACCCTGTGTTTCTCGGCGGGCAACATGCTGTCGAGCTTGCAACAGAAGGCTGGCCTCAAGCCGCTGACGACCAATGCCTGGGGCATGCTCTATGGCGCCAGCATGCTGGCGGTGTACTGCGTGTTCAGGGGTATCCCGTTCGACATGGAATGGAACGCGCGTTATGTCGGTTCGTTGCTGTATCTGGTGATACCGGGGTCGGTGATCGGTTTTACCGCGTACCTGACGCTGGTCGGGCGCATGGGCCCGGAACGCGCGGCGTATTGCACGGTGTTGTTCCCGCTGGTGGCGCTGAATGTGTCGGCCTTTGCAGAGGGCTATCAGTGGACGGCTCCGGCTTTGGCCGGGCTGGTGCTGGTGATGCTGGGTAACGTGCTGGTATTTCGCAAGCCCAAACCGGTGGCACTGAACGCCAAGCTGGCGTGAGCCTCCCCCCTGTGGGAGCGGGCTTGCTCGCGATCGGATCGCCGAGGTGTGACTGATACACCGCGTCGTAGCCATCGCGAGCAAGCCCGCTCCCACAACAGGCCTTGCGTCAGCCCTTGAACACCTGCGGGTTGACCAGGTCTTGTGGGCGCTCACCCAGCAGGGCGCTGCGCAGGTTGGCCAGCGCACGGTTGGCCATCGCCTCACGGGTTTCATGGGTGGCCGAGCCGATGTGGGGCAGGGTCACCGCATTCTTGAGCTGGAACAGCGGTGAATCGCTCAGGGGCTCTTTCTCGTAAACGTCCAGGCCAGCGCCACGAATGGTGCCGTTTTGCAGGGCTTCGATCAGGGCCGGCTCGTCGACCACCGGGCCACGGGAGATGTTCACCAGAATTGCACTTTTCTTCATCAGGCCCAGTTCGCGATGGCTGATCAAGTGTTTGGTCTTCTCGCTGAGCGGCACCACCAGGCAGACGAAATCCGCCTCGGCCAGCAGTTGGTCCAGGCTGCGAAACTGAGCGCCCAGCTCTTGCTCAAGCTCGGTCTTGCGGCTGTTGCCGCTGTACAGGATGGGCATGTTGAAACCCAACCGTCCCCGGCGAGCAACCGCTGCGCCGATATTGCCCATGCCGACAATCCCCAGGGTTTTGCCGTACACATCGCTGCCGAACAAGGCCGGCGGAACACTGGCCTGCCACTGGCCGGCCTTGGTCCAGGCGTCCAGCTCCGCGACCCGGCGGGCGCTGCTCATGATCAGGGTAAAACCCAGGTCAGCCGTGCTTTCAGTGAGGACGTCCGGGGTGTTGGTGAGCATGATGCCGCGCTCGTTGAAATAGTCGACATCGTAGTTGTCGTAGCCCACCGACACGCTAGACACCACTTCCAGCTGTGTGGCGTTTTCCAGCTGCTTGCGTCCCAGCTTGCGGCCGACACCGATCAATCCGTGGGCGTGGGGCAGGGCCTCATCGAACTGTGCGTTGATATCCCCCAGCTTGGGGTTGGGGGCAATGACGTTGAAGTCCTGTTGCAGGCGCTCGATCATCTCGGGGGTGACGCGGCTGAAGGCGAGTACGGTTTTCTTTGTGCTGGAAAGGCTCATCGGAACAAGGCTCATCGGCTGTCGGGAATGTAAGCACGCTAACATTCCCGCCCGCCTTGCGCCAATCCCTGTAGTCGCTGCCGAAGGCTGCGAAGGGCTGCGTAGCAGCCCGTTTCCCGGAGCCAGTGAAGATCCTTTCGCAACCTCCGGCAGCGTCTACAGGGTTAGCTGTAGGTGGTCAGCTCAGTCTGGTGTGCGGTCAAAATTTCCGGCAGCGAGCCGCGCAAGTACTCGACCCAGGTCTTGATCTTGGCATCCAGGTACTGGCGCGACGGGTAGATGGCGTACAGGTTCAGTTCCTGGGAGCGGTACTTGGGCAGCATGCGCACCAGTGTGCCGTTGCGCAGACCCTCGATGGCGGCATAGACCGGCAATACGCCCACACCCATGCCGCTGGTGATCGCGGTTTTCATCGCATCGGCTGAGTTGACCAGAAACGGCGAGGAGTTGATCAGGACCATTTCCTGGCCCTCCGGCCCTTCGAACACCCATTTGTCCAGTGCAATCACCGGGCTGACCAGGCGCAGGCAGGCGTGGTTGAGCAGGTCACTGGGTGTGGTTGCGGTGCCGTTGGCTTTCACGTAACCGGGCGATGCGCAGACGATGCTGTAGGTGATGCCCAGGCGCTGGGACACAAAGCCCGAATCCGGTAGCTCACTGGCCAGCACGATGGAGACGTCGTAACCCTCATTGAGCAAGTCCGGCACGCGATTGGCCAAGGTCAGGTCGAAGGTCACATCCGGGTGAGTCTTGCGATAGCGGGCAATGGCGTCGATCACAAAGTGCTGGCCGATACCGGTCATGGTATGCACTTTCAACTGGCCGGCAGGGCGCGAGTGGGCGTCGCTGGCCTCGGCTTCGGCTTCTTCGACGTAAGCCAGGATTTGCTCGCAGCGTAGCAAGTAACGTTTGCCGGCTTCGGTCAGGGCGATGCGGCGGGTGGTGCGGTTAAGCAGACGTGTTTGCAGGTGGGCCTCAAGATTGGAGACCGCGCGCGAGACGTTGGCAGTGGTTGTGTCCAGCATGACGGCAGCAGCCGTGAAACTTCCGGCTTCGGCCACGCAACTGAAGGCGCGCATGTTTTGCAAAGTGTCCATGAAGTGCTCTCAAGGGGCGATATAGGGGACAGCAACCGATTACACATCAACAAATTGTGACATGAAGTTTCGGACATTACTGGCCGGTTTTCATTCGACTAACGGATTATCCCAAGAACGGTAATAAAGATTCACATTTATGCCCGCTTATCGTGGTGCCTGCCAAGCCATAGACTTCTCTATCTCAAGTATCCCCCCTCCTTTTCAGGAATTTGCAGCAGTGCAGCGTCGCATCAGCAGAGAGCTTAAAGCCCTCAGTGTTCTGGCTTTATCGTTAGCATTAAATGGCTGCATCGGTTTTGGTGGTATTGCGCCCAAGGGCACGATGTTGCCAGCCAATGCCCTGGCCACCGACGAGGCGATTCAAAGCGCCGCGAAAGACGCAAACTGGCCCAAAGCCCAATGGTGGCACGCTTACGGCGACCCGCAACTGGATGAGTGGATCAGTCTGGCTGTTCAGGGTAGTCCAACCCTGGCAATGGCTGCTGCCCGAGTACGCCAGGCCAGGGCAATGGCGGGGGTTGCCGAGTCGGCCGAGTCATTGCAAATCAACGGTGAGTCGACCCTCAAGCGGCACAACTGGCCGTCTGACCAGTTCTATGGCCCCGGCGCGCTGGACAACTCCACGACCTGGGACAACAACGCCGCACTGGGTTTCAGCTTTGCGCTGGACCTGTGGGGCCGTGAAAGCAATGCTACCGAGCAGGCCCTGGACATGGCGCACATGAGTGCAGCAGAGGCCCGTCAGGCCCAGCTCGAACTGCAGAACAATGTGGTTCGCGCCTATATCCAGCTGTCTCTGCATTACGCCCAGCTCGACATCATCGAATCGACCCTGCATCAGCAGGAGCAGATCCTCGATCTGGCGCAAAAGCGTCTGGACGGCGGCATCGGTACACATTTTGAAGTCAGTCAGGCGCAAGCGCCGCTGCCCGAGATCCATCGCCAGATTGACGCCCGGGAAGAAGAAATCGCCCTGACCCGCAACCAGTTGGCGGCGCTGGCCGGCAAAGGTCCGGGCGAGGGCGCACGGCTGAAACGTCCGACCCTTGCCTTGAACACGGCACTCAAGCTGCCATCGGCCTTGCCTGCGCAATTGCTGGGCCAACGTCCGGACGTGGTCGCCAGCCGCTGGGAAGTGGCGGCGCAGGCCCGAGGCATCGATGTCGCCCATGCCGGCTTCTACCCCAACGTGGACCTGGTTGGCAGCATCGGTTTCATGGCCACCGGGGGGAGCGCGCTGGGCTTTTTGACCGGCAAGAAACTCAACTACAACGTCGGTCCGGCGATTTCGCTGCCGATTTTTGACGGCGGCCGTCTGCGCTCGGAACTGGGCGTGGCGTCCGGTGGTTACGACATGGCCGTGGCCAAGTACAACCAGACGCTGGTGACAGCGCTCAAGGGTATTTCAGATCAGTTGATCAAGCGCGAATCGATGGAAAAACAGCAGGTCTTCGCCGCCGAGTCGGTGCAGGCCGCACAGAAAACCTATGACATCGCCGTGGTCGCGTTCCAGCGCGGGCTGACCGACTACCTCAACGTACTGAATGCCCAAACCCTGCTGTTCAAGCAGCAGCAGATCGAGCAGCAGGTCCAGGCGGCCCGCCTGAGTGCCCATGCCGAGCTGGTCACTGCTCTGGGTGGCGGCCTTGGGGCAGGTTTTGATGTCCCCAGGGATGATCGCTATGTCCCCGAAAAACCCCCGGCCGTCATGGCGCTGCTCAATCACTAACCCCCCGATGGCCATTTTGAGAGCCTGTAGATGAACCACTTGCCCGCCCCGGTACGCTGGCTGTATTCCCTGGAATGGCGCCGTGGCTTTTTTGACTGGGCACGCAGTGATGGCGTGACCTGGGTGCATATTTTCAAAGTGCTGGTCGCGGCCTTTCTGACCCTGTGGCTGGCCATGCGTCTTGAGCTGCCGCAACCGCGCACGGCGATGATCACCGTGTTTATCGTGATGCAGCCGCAAAGTGGCCAGGTGTTCGCCAAAAGCTTTTACCGGTTTTTGGGCACCCTGACCGGCTCGGCAGTGATGGTCGCGCTGATCGCCTTGTTTGCCCAAAACACCGTGTTGTTTCTCGGTGCGATAGCGATCTGGGTCGGTATCTGCTCGGCCGGTGCAGCCCGTTGCCGCAACTTTCGCGCCTATGGTTTTGTACTGGCCGGCTACACCGCGGCTATGGTTGGCCTGCCTGCGCTGGCGCACCCTGAAGGGGCCTTCATGGCTGCGGTGTGGCGGGTGCTCGAGATCTCGCTGGGCATCCTGTGTGCCACGGTGGTCAGCGCTGCCATTTTGCCTAAAACCGCTGGCGCGGCCATGCATGACGCGCTGTATAAGCGCTTTGGTGTGTTCGCCGGTTTCGTTGCCGAAGGCTTGCGCGGCCAGTCCTCCCAGGAGGCCTATGAAGCCAGCAATGTGCGCTTTATCGCTGAGAGCGTAGGGCTGGAAGGCATGCGCAGCGTAACGGTGTTTGAAGACCCGCACATGCGTCGTCGCAGTGGCCGCCTGAGCCGCCTGAACAGCGAGTTCATGGCCATCACCACGCGCTTCAATGCCCTGCACCAGTTGCTTGCACGTTTGCGCAGCCGTGGCGTGGTGGACGTGGTGTCGGCCATTGAGCCCGAGCTGGAAATGCTCGCTCAATTGCTCGACACCTACTCAGGTCGCTCGATGACCGATAAAGATGCGGCCTTGCTGGCCGAGCAACTGGATGTGTTCAAGGCGAGCCTGCCGGGGCACGTCCGTGCACTGCGGGTGAAGTTCCTGGAAAGTGAGCCCGGCTCATCGGACCTTCTGGACTTCAACACGGCTTACGAACTGTTGTTCCGCTTTGTCGACGATTTGCACAACTATGCACTGACCCACGCCTCGCTGGCCGATCACACCCACGAACGGGAGCGCTGGGACCAGCCCTTTATCTCGCAAACCAACTGGTGGTCTGCCGCTGCCTCGGGGATCAGGGCCGCGTTCATTCTGGTGGTACTCGGCACCTATTGGGTGATGACCGCCTGGCCCAGCGGCGCCACCATGACCCTGGTCGCTGCCGCCACCGTGGGCTTGTCTGCCGCCACGCCAAACCCCAAGCGCATGGCGTTTCAGATGGCTTGCGGCACCTTTATCGGGGCGCTGGTGGGTTTTGTCGAAATGTTCTTCGTACTCCCCAACATCGACGGCTTCCCGCTGCTGTGCCTGGTGCTGACGCCGGTGATTGTTTTTGGTTCGTTCCTGACCTCGCGGGCCAATTACGCCGGGGTCGGCCTGGGCCTGCTGATTTTTTTCAGCATCGGTTCGGTCCCCGACAACCTGACGATCTACAACCCGTACCAGTTCATCAATGACTACATCGCAATGGTGCTGGGCATGCTGGTCTGCGCTGCTGCGGGGGCAATTATTTTGCCGCCCAACAGCCGTTGGTTGTGGAGCCGTCTGGAACAGGACCTGCGCGAGCAAGTGGTGTACGCCATCAGCGGCAAGTTGCGTGGCCTGAGCTCCAGCCTGGAAAGTCGTACCCGCGACCTGATGCATCAGGCCTATGGCCTGGCCGCCGGCAAACCCCAGGTACAGCGTGAACTGCTGCGCTGGATGTTTGTGGTGCTGGAAGTCGGCCACGCGATTATCGAGCTGCGTAAAGAGCAGGCGATTTTGCCGGTTCACCCGGCTTACGCCCCGGCCCAGCCGTGGCGTCAGGCCATTCGGGTGATGGGCCGGGCACTGGTCCGGCTATTTATCGCCCCCAGCGAGAGCAACCTGGAACGTGCGCTGATTGCCGTCGACCACGCCATTGGCCGGGTGCAATCCACCGACGAACCGTTTGCCCGCAACTTCGACACCTCGGCGCTGGTCCGGGTGCAAAGCTACCTGCACTTTATCCGTACTTCACTGCTCGACCCGCAATCGCCGCTGGCCGCCTACGCCCAGCCGCAAGGACTAGAACATGCCTCGTGAAATCGCCTTCCACGGCGTCTACATGCCCACCATGACCCTGATGTTTTTTATCGCGGCGGGGTTGGCATGGGGCTTTGACCGACTGTTTTCCGGCTACGACCTGTACCGCTTCTTCTGGCACCCGGCGCTGTTGCGCCTGAGCCTGTTTGCCTGTCTTTTTGGCGCCATGGCGCTCACTGTTTACCGTTGAGACCGATCCGATGAAAAAGTTCTTCAGCCTGCTCGCCACCTTGCTGGTTTTGGCCCTTGCGATATGGATCGGCCGAACCCTGTGGGAACATTACATGAACACCCCGTGGACCCGTGATGGACGGGTGCGGGCCGATATCATCAACGTTGCGGCCGACGTCAACGGCTATGTGGTCGGCGTGCCGGTCAAGGATAACCAGTGGGTGAAAAAGGGCGATGTGCTGCTGGAAATCGACCCCGAGCATTACCAGATCGTGGTCAGGCAGGCACAGTCCCTGGTGGCATCCCGCAAGGCGACCTGGGAAATGCGCAAGGTCAACGCCCATCGCCGGGCCGACATGGACAGTCTGGTGATCTCCCGCGAAAACCGTGACGACGCCAGCAACATCGCCGACTCGGCCCTGGCCGATTATCAGCACGCCCTGGCTCAACTGGACGCTGCGCAGCTTGATCTCAAACGCACCAAAGTGTTGGCCACCGTCGACGGCTACGTGACTAACCTCAACGTGCATCGCGGTGACTATGCACGGGTGGGGGATCCGAAAATGGCCGTGATCGACCAGGATTCGTTCTGGGTGTATGGCTTTTTTGAAGAAACCAAGCTGCCGCACATCCGCGTGGGCGACAAAGCCGATCTGCAAATGATGAGCGGTGAAGTGTTGAAGGGCCACGTCGAGAGCATCTCCCGCGGCATCTACGACCGTGACAACCCCGAGAGCCGTGAACTGGTGGCGGACGTAAACCCTACGTTCAACTGGGTGCGTCTGGCGCAGCGGGTGCCGGTGCGCATCCACATCGATGAAATCCCGGAGGGTTTCCTGCTGGCAGCGGGTACGACGTGTACGGTGATCGTGGATCAGGGCAAGGCCGAGTAATGTGGGAGCGGGCTTGCCCGCGATGGCCACGACGCGGTTTAACTGAAACTGCGCAGTGACTGCATCGCGAGCAAGCCCGCTCCCACACGATCGAGACCGGGGTTCAAGCCGCGCAAAACGTCTCGTGCAAATGCCGCCACAGTACCTTGCCGCTGGCGTCTTTCTCGAATACCACGGTGGCGCGGCGGTCGGTGCGGTTGCCGTTATGCTCCTCCTGCAGCTCGCGGTAACTGACCACTGCACCGCCCGCGTGCAGGGCAATACCCTTGAACTCGCTGAGGGTGATGTTCAGGCCCGGGCGCGCACCGCGCAGTTGTTCGAACAGTGCTTCTACGCCATCGATATCCAGCACTGTGCCGCTGGGTGCAATCATCGAAAACTGCGGCGAAAAACGTCCCAGTAGAACTGGCAACACGCCGGGCTCCAGCCCGGAAAACCAGCCTTCAATCTCGACGTGGGTTTCGGTTACAAGGTCGAAGTAGCTCGCATAATCAGTCATCAGGATCTCCAGGTCAGGGTGCGAGCAAGGCAAGCACGCGGGGTGTATCGAGGCGTAGAACGGGAATAAGCGGCACCAGCGTCAATGCGCACCCGATGGCAAAGCATAGGGCAAAGGCGTGGTGCGTCGAGGTGATCGCGGTCAATGCACCAAACAGGGCCATCATCAGCGCCGGGCCAAGCAGAAAACTCAACTGACGGTTGATATTGAAGAGTGCGCTGGCATAACCCATGTGCTCGGGCGAGATGTCGATAAATGCCGTGTTCTGCGCGGTACTGCTGCTCAGGCTGCCGCCAAATCCCATCAGCGCGTACAGCGCCATTGGCAGCCAGGTGCTGGAAGCATCGATCTGGATCAACAGGGCAATGCCCACGGCTTGTGCGCCCATGCCCAACAGCAACAAGGGTTTGGGGCCAAGGCGGTTGAACTGGTAACGGCTCAATGTAATGCCCAGCGCCGACGCCAGCGCCCAGGGCAGCATCAGCGCACCGGTTTGCGTGGCGCTGAAACCCAGTTGGTGCAAATACAAAATACTCACCAGTTGCGTGCCGATAAAAATGCCGGGAATAAACAGGTAGGCAAGCATCGCCACTTGCAGCAACGGGCCTTTGAGCAAGCGGCCCATGCCGATGGCACCCGCCCGTACACGCTGATAATCCAGAGGAGGCGGGTTTTGCAGGCGTGGTTCGGATTTTAGCCAATAACCGGCCAGCAGCAGGGTGAGCAGGGCCAGCGGCAGATTGGCGTAAAACACCCAGCGCCAGGACATCGCTTCGACCATCCAGCCCCCCAGAGCTGGCGAGAGTGCGGGCACCAGCAGGGCTACCAGCAAGATCACCGAAGTCAGGCGCGCCCGGTCACGGATCGGAAAGTGCCGATAGGCCATGGCCTGACCGACCGGTATCAGCAGTCCGCCACCGAGCCCCTGAAGCAAGCGCCAGCCAATCAGTGCCTCGATCGAAGCCGCCCGGGCCACGCACCACGACGCCACACTGAACAGCAGCAGGGAAAGTACGATCAGGCGTTTTTCCCCCACCCGCTGTGTCAGCCAGACACTGGGCACGATGATCAGGATCAGCCCGAGCATGTAGGCATTGCCGATCCATGCCAGCTGAGTGACTGAAGCCTGCAGCTCCTGGCTGATGTCCGGGTAGGCAATCGAGGCGGCGAACATGTTGACCAGGTCCAGCGCAAAGCCCAGTAAATACACCCCTGCGATTTTGTTGCGGTAGGCCATGGTCGGCTCCTTGACTGGAGGCCGCACAGTAAGCAGCTTTTGCGTGTGGAGGAACCGTCCGCTCGCTGCTAGATTGTCAAAATTATTTTGACAATGGGTGGAATGTTGCATGGTTAGCCTCGATCGATTCGACACCTTCAAAGCCGTTGTCGAGGCTGGTTCGCTGACGGCGGCTGCAGATTTGCTGGGACAAACCCGTGCTGTGGTCAGTTTCAATATCAAGCGGCTCGAGGCCGAACTGGGTGTGACCTTGCTGACGCGCAACACCCGACGGCTGGCCCTCACCGAGGCCGGTGAGCGTTTTTATGTGCATTGCCTGAGCATGCTGCAGGCGGCCAGGCTGGCGATTGACGAAGCCCGCAGCGAACACACCCAACTCAAGGGCACCCTGCGTATCACCACCACGGTGGAGTATGCGCTGGCCAAGGTCGTGCCGGCGCTTGAGCTGTTTCGCACCGTGCACCCCGATCTCAATGTGCATTTGTCGACATCGTCGACCCACGCGGATCTGATCTCGGAGCGTTTCGATGTGGCCTTGAGACTGGGCCGGGTTCTTGATTCCAGTCATCGTGCCGTGCAGTTGAGTACGTTCGAGATTGTGCCCGTGGCGTCCCCGTCCTTTGTCGCCAGCGTGGCGCCCATCAACAGCGTGCAGGCCCTGGAGCAAACGCCGTGGCTGGAGCATGGCCGGGTAGGGGAATTGAACATTACCGAGTTGAGCAGTGGCCTGGTCAGGCCTTACCAGCCCAACCCTTCGCGGGCGCGGATCAAGGCGCAAAACTCATCGGTACTGCAGGCTTTTGCCTTGACGGGGCAGGGTGTGGCGATCTTGCCCGACTGGCTGGTTGAGGAGGACTTGCGGGCCGGGCGACTGGTGCGGCTGCTGCCCGGCTGGCAACTGACCCGCCAGGGGGTTTATGCGCTTTACCCTGATACCCGTCATCTACCGCTGAAAGTGCGGGTATTTATCGATTTCATGAAGGCCCATGCGTGAACGTGGTTTCGCAAACACTGTGGGAGCGGGCTTGCTCGCGATACAAACGCTGCGGTCTTTCAGGAAAACCGAGGAGATGCCATCGCGAGCAAGCCCGCTCCCACAAGTGCCTGGGCATCACAACGATGCGTTCAGCCCAAAGCGTTTCATCAGGATTTTGTGCAGCAGCCTGCGGGGCACCAGTGCTGCCAGCAACGGCATGGCACGGCTGCCATTGCCGTAACGCAGCACCATCGGCGGGGAAGGTTTTTGTACGGCCTTGAGCACCGCTTGAGCGAAGTCTGTTACCGGGGTGGGGTTGTCTTGCGAGGCTTTTGCCCGGGCGCGAATACCCTCACGCACGGGCCACCAGGCGGACTGCTGGTCGATTAACTGTTCGGCCTGGGCACTGGCATTTTTGGCAAAGTGGGTGTCGATAGCGCCAGGCTGCACTTCCAGTACGCGAATGGCAAAAGGTGCCAGCTCCATGCGCAGGGCATCGCTCAATGCATGAACGGCGGCTTTTGAGGCGCAATAGGCCCCCGCAAACGGGGTCACCAGTACACCGGAAACACTGCCGATATTGACCACCAGGCCCTTGCTGCGGCGTAGCGCCGCAAACAGGGCACGGGTGACACCGACCACTGAAAACACATTGGTTTCAAACTGCTGTTGCAAGCCCTCGACTCCGCCATCGAGCAACGGACCCATGGCGCCGAAACCTGCGTTATTGATCAGTACGTCCAGCCCGCCACCGTCTCGTGACAGGCGTTCGGCTAGCTGTGCCAGCGCCTGAGGGTCGTTCACGTCCAGCAGGACCGCGTTAAATCCCGCGGCTGCCAGTCGGGCCACGTCTTCAGGCTTGCGGGCGCTGGCCCACACCTCATGACCCGCCGCCTTGAAGGCGTCGGCCAGGGCGCGACCAATACCACTGGAGCAACCGGTGATCAAAACACGCAGCATGGAAAAATCCTTAGTTGGAAAAACTGCCCTGCAGGCGTTCGGCCCGGAATTCGAGGGTTTGTGGACGATAACCGGCACGCAGGGGCGGCATCGGCAAGCAGTCCTGCCAGCTTGCACCCGCCTGCAGTTCACCGGGGCCGCGGTAGCGAGGGGCGGTATAGAGGTTGTCGGCAAGGTTGACGGTATCGCCAGGAGCATAGGCAGCAATGCGCCAGCCGAGTTCGACCAGTGGTACGTCATTGCTGTTTTTCAGGGTCAGCTGCAATGGCCGGTCTGCCGGGCATTGCGCGGGGTCATAGACGATACGCAGCTCCAGGCGTGCCAGTTGCGCATTTTCGCGGCTGTCCAGCCACGCTACCGAGGCTGCGACTACCGCAAGCCCGAACACTGCCGCCAACGAAACCGGCAATGCCTTGGCCGGATAGCGCAGCAGCAGGACAAGCCAGGTGATGATCAGTAACACGCCGATAAGCATTGCAAGGTCTCGTTATACGACTGTGGGCGCGTAGCGGATTCGCCCAGGTTCACTACCCAGTTTAGGCCCAGGCCCGGGTTTACGGACGATTTAACTCACAACCTTAACTGAGCCGGGGCAATGCCGTTAGTCGTAACTGTCATAGTTGACAGTCGAAGCGCGGCAGCCCCGAGGATTAACTATCGGTGACTTCCCGCCTGCGAGTAGTGATGATGTTGGATCAGGATCGCTATACGCCCACCCTGGCTGTTTCGGACCCGCAAGGCCGGACGGTGCGCTCGGTCGCTTATTGCAGTGCTGCCAGCAGCACGGTTGCCGAGGCGCGTGTCAGTCGAATCAAGTTCGATGCAGTGGGCAGGGCTGCGGCGCAATGGGATCCGCGGTTATGGGCGTTGCGGGCAGAGGATCCATCTACCCCGAGCAACCTTGAGAATATGTATTCCCTGTCGGGAGTGCTGTTGACCTCGCGCAGCGTGGATGCCGGTGTGCGGGTCAATCTGACCGGTGAACTCGGGCAGGTGCTGCACAGTTGGGACGGGCGCTGGAGTCAGCAAAAGGTCGAGTATGACGAATTGCTGCGTCCCACGGCTGTTTTTGAACAGGCGTTGAACAGCTCTGAATCCTGCATTGCGCGTTACGTGTACGGCGCGGCGGATGGGGCTGTTGCCGGGCGTAACCAGTATGGCCAGGTAATCCGCCTCGATAGCCCGGCAGGCACCTGTCATTTCAGTCACTTCTCAATCAAAGGGGCGTTGCTTGCACAACAACAGTTTTTTTTGCGGGCGCTTGTGCCGCCGCACTGGCCAGAGCCACTGAGCGATCGCGATGAGTTGCTTGAGTCCGGGGAGGGCGCCACCACGCAGATGGTCTTCAACGCCTTGGGTGAGCTTGTGATGCAAACCGACGCCCAGGGCAACCAGCAACAGTTTGATCACAACGTGGACGGTCAGCTGCGCCAGACCCGGTTGCGCCTCAAGGAGGCCGAGCCGAAAGTGCTGGTGCGCGATATTCATTACAACGCCCAAGGTGAGATCACGGGTCAAACCGCTGGCAATGGTGTTGTCAGCCTGTTGGATTACGCGCCTCAAACAGGCCGGCTTTTACGTCTGTACGCCAGCCTGCCACAGCAGCAAGCCTTGCAGGATTTGAACTACGTCCATGACCCGGTCGGCAATATCCTGAGTATCGAGGACAAGGCCTTGGCGGTTCGTCATTTCGCCAACCAGCGCATCGAGCCGATCAACCATTACACCTACGACAGCCTTTACCAACTGGTCGAGGCCACGGGGTGGGAGGCCGGAAGTGACAACCGTGGGCCAGACCAGATTGCGGATCCTCAGGCAGTGGCCTCATACCATCAAGCCTACGGTTACGACGGAGCAGGCAATTTACTGGAGCTGATTCACAAGGGGCCGCAAAGGCATGGGCGCGTGCTGACGGCTGGCAAATACAGCAATCGGTGCCTGGCCGAACACAATGGACAGGCACCCACGCAAGCCGAGATTGAGGCAGGTTTTGATCCGTGCGGCAATCTGCGATCTCTGGATAATGCGCGGGCTCTGGGGTGGAACCTGCGCAACCAGCTAAGCGAAGTCAGACCGGTTGAGCGCGAGTCGGGACTCGATGACCGCGAGCATTATATTTACGATGTTGACGGCTTGCGTCAGCGCAAGATCCGCTCGGTACAAACCAATGTCCGTACCGTCATCAGCGAGACTCGCTATCTGCCGGGGCTGGAAGTTCGCACCAACAACGCCACCGGCGAAACCTTGTACGTGATCAGCGCGCAGGCGGGTCGCAACAGTGTGCAAGTGTTGCACTGGAAAGACTCACCCCCCAAAGGGCTAGCCAATCGACAATATCGCTACTCTCTTGGCGATCTTCTGGGCTCTTGCACCCTTGAACTGGACAGCCAGGCCAAGGTAGTCAGTCGCGAAACCTATCATCCGTTTGGCACCACGGCGTTCAGTGAGAGATGAGATTCGAGCGAAAGCAGTTATCGCACGTTGTGTTACTCGGGCAAGGAGCGGGATGCAACGGGGCTTTATTATTACGGGCTTCGCTATTACATGCCCTGGCTACAGCGATGGGTCAACCCTGATCCCAAGGGTTATCTGGATGGGCCTAATGTCTATGCGTTTGTTGGAGGCAACCCGATAACCTTTATGGACGGCGATGGTGCGGTACGCATTGACGTCAGTAACTTGACCAAAGAGCAAAAGAAAGGGATCGACCTTGAGGGGCCGCAGGTCAAGCCTGCCTGGAAGGTACATGATGCCGGTCGGGGCGAAGTAAAACCCAGCAGCAAGACACGAGAGTTGAGTTCTGAAATGTACAACTCTTTCAAACAGGGGCATGTGACTAACCTGGTCACTAAAACCCTGTTGATTGAAGGTTCGCCCAATCAATTTGTTGATTTGTGGCGATCACGCAGGGATCCGGCAGACTTTCTCCAGCAGCGTCAGTTTAAACAGGGTACGAGCGCTTATATTCAATGCCGGACCGGTAATTGCGGTGAACATTCGGAAATTGCCTTTAGCCTGCTGGCCAGCACCAAAACCGAGCAACCGGTATTTCGCGTTAATGCTCAGGGCGTTGATCATGCTTTTGTGGTGATCGGCGACCGTCGCCAGATGAGCGATGAAAAACTGGTGATTGTTGATCCGTGGCCAAACTTTCCCATGGTGCATACCGCCGATGTCGGGGAATTCAGCATAGGCAATACGGCAGAAACAGCAGGCAGGGACGCGGATCCTGCGTTTCGATTGGATGATGCAACATTGAAGGGCAACAGCGAAATGTCGTTCCCGGTGTTAGCGATCACGGGAGGTGTCAGCGATAAGCGTAGAAAACTAATCAAGGAATATGATGACAACGCCAAAGCCCGGAGCCGAACAGGCAAGTCGCCGCTCTTTGAACAGTTGTTTTCAATTGAAGATAAACACCGGGGCATGTCGTTCATGAAGTCGGGCAAGGAAAAAGTATTCAATAACTTGCCTGCCAGTTATGTGAATGACCGCATGAAACATTACTCAAGTTACATGAATGTTCACTACGGTTTGCAGTGACGTCAGTGAGGCGGGTGCAGTCAGCATTGGCTGGCTGCACCGCGTCCGTCATTGTGGAGCGTGGTCGCGTAAAAACACCAACAGATCAGGCTTGGACTGTTCAGCGCTAAAGCGATAACCCTGCTCATCGAACTGCTTGAGGTGATCCGGGTTGTTGATGCGCTCCTTGATCACAAACCGGCTCATCATGCCGCGGGCTTTTTTCGCATAAAAGCTGATGATCTTGTGCTGGCCGTTTTTCAGATCCTTGAACTCGGTATTGATGATGCGTGCGTTCAAAGCCGACTTTTTGACCGCCGAGAAATACTCGTTGGACGCCAGGTTGAGCACGACGTCATCGCCCTGTTCGGCCAGGGCCTCGTTGAGCCATTCGCTGATTTGCGTGCCCCAGAACGCGTACAAATCCTTGCCCCGGGCATTGGCCAGCTTGGTGCCCATCTCCAGGCGATACGGCATCATCAGGTCCAGCGGGCGCAGCAGGCCATACAGCCCGGAGAGCATGCGCAGATGGGTTTGCGCGTAGTCAAAATCCGCTTCGCTGAAGTCGACGGCATTAAGGCCGGTGTACACATCGCCCTTGAAGGCCAGCAGTGCCTGCTTGGCATTTTCGGGGGTGAAGGCGGGAGTCCAGCTGCCGAAGCGCGCCGCATTGAGGCCCGAAAGCTTGTCGGACAAGTGCATCAGCTCGCCAATCTGTTGCGGGCTCAGTTCGCGCAATTGTTCGATCAGTTCCTGGGAGTGGTCCAGATACTGCGGCTGGGTGAAACGTGCTGTGGCGGGCGGCGTTTCGTAATCGAGGGTTTTAGCGGGTGAAATCACCATCAGCATGAGTTCGTCTCCTTTTAGCGTCGGGGGATTCTAGGGGGTTGGGCGGTTTGACTCCACCTATGACGTTGATAGAGGGCAAATACAAAATCCTGTAGCCGCTATAGTGCTGCCAGTTTTCACAGGGAGATTGACCCGTGCGCATTGCTCTTTTTTTCTCGGCCTGGCTGGTGTGCCTGGGGGCCGTTGCAGCACCCAATGAACCGGCGACGCTGGATCGCAGCGCCTGGCCCGAGCAGTTGACCAGCCCGGCCTTGTTCGATGTGGCCTCAAGGGCCGAAATTCTTGCCTTCGCCCATGCCTTGCTGGCCAGCGAGGCGCTGGATGAAAACGCACTCAAACAGCGCCTGGGTCTGAAAAACATCAACCAGGATGCCATCAATCATGTGCGCAAGCGGATGTGGCAGCGGCTGTTGGCCAACTACAACGTTGCCCAGCAAAGCTGTGATCAGGATGCCTCGTTTTGCTATTACGTTGACGGCATGGACAGCTTGCGTGAGCAGGCGGGCAAGTTTGCAGTGGCCGATGACTCGTTTTATGCGGCCTGGGCTGAGCCAAGCCGTGAGTTTCACCGGCGTTATCTGGATGAGCAACTGCGCAAGGCCGCGCTGTTCCCGCAAATCAGCAGTGAAATCGAGCTGTTCGGCGAGCAGGAAACTAACGGCGTCGGGATGCATGATCGGCTGTTTGTACTGACCTTCGACAGTGGTCCCTCCCAATTGCCGGGTACCACCGACTGGTTGACCGATTACTTGCGCAAGCAGTCCCTGAGTGCGAGGTTTTTTGTGTTGGGCAACAGCCTGCAAGTACGCCTGGACAAAGGCGGTGAGCGGGCGCTGCAAGCACTGTACAAGGGGCAGTGCGTGGGTGTGCAGGGCTGGGAGTATCGCTCCCACAGTCATTGGCAAGAGTGGCAGGACTCGATTTTACGCAGCGTTGCCCTGGTCAAGCAGGTTGTGCCGCACAACTATCTGGCACAGTTTCGCCCGCCCTACGGGCAGCGGCGGGCAGATAGCGGGGCGTTTTTCCAGGGGCAGGGCTTGCAGGTGTCGCTGTGGGATATTGATGCCCAGGACATGGCGGCCAACCTGAGTGGCGAGGAGTCGGCACAGCGGGTGTTGAGCCTGATGCTGCTGTGGCGTCATGGCGTGATCAAGTTTCACGACACCCAGGACAAAATTCGTACCGCGTTGCCCTGGTTACTCAAGGCGACGGCACAGAGCGGGCTGGGTTGGGAGGACTGCGAAGTGCTGTAAAAACATGCAGTTAATATATGACTTTAGCCCTGCTTTGGGCATTCGCCAAGGCGATTCGTCACTCAAAAAAATAAAGTGGGTTATCGCTAAAAAAACTTTTTTTTGTCACACATTTAGGAGTATTACGAAGACAGACGGCCGAAACCTGCAACACAGGTGGCGTCTTCCAAGACCCATCGGGCAGGGCATACGGCAGTCACTTCGAGGCGCAGCACTGTTGTGGTATTGCGTCGACTGGCTCCCACAAAGGTGACCGAGTATGGATGATCACGGACGCACTCCTTCTTCCAACCAGCCAATCCTTTATGTACTCGATACCAATGTTCTGATTCACGATCCAAACGCACTGCTTAACTTCGAGGAACACCACGTCGCGATCCCGATGACGGTGCTCGAAGAACTCGACAAGCTCAAGACCGGCAAGTTACTGGTGGCAGCCGAGTGCCGTCAGGCCATCCGTTTGATTGACCAGTTGCTGGGGGTTGCCAGCCCTGAAGATGTCGAAAAGGGGGTGCCGATCCAGCGAGGCAAAGGCGCACCCAAGGGCTTTCTGTCGATCATGATGAGCAAGCGCCGGGAACCCAACGCGCTGTTGCCCGAAAACCTCAACGACAACATCATCATCAACCAGTTGATTGACCTGCACGCCCGTGAGCCGAAGTTGCGCGTGGTGCTGGTCACCAAAGACATCAACATGCGCCTCAAGGCCCGGGCTTGCGGGATCGAGTCCGAGGATTACAGCACCGACCAACTGGTTGACGACGTGTCGATGTTGTCGCGCGGTTATCACACCATGACCGGCTCTTTCTGGGACCGGGTCAACAAAGTCGAAACCCGTCAGGGGCATGGCCGTACCTGGCATCAGGTACAGATGAACGAAAACCTGCCGGCGGTGCATATCAATGAATTCATCATCGATGAGCAGGGCTTTGTCGGCTGGATCAAGGAGGTGCGCAAGGACCAGTTGCTGATTCTGGACATGCATCAGGAGCCGTTGCTGCATCAGGAAGCCTGGGGTTTGAAACCGCGGGATATTTACCAGGGGCTGGCGCTGTTTGCCTTGCTTGACCCGGATATCCATCTGGTCAACCTGTCGGGTGCGGCGGGTTCGGGCAAGACCATCCTGGCGCTGGCGGCGGCGATTGAACAAACCATGGTCAGCAAGCGCTACCGGCGGATTATCTGTACCCGCAGCGTGCAGGGCCTGGATCAGGAAATCGGTTTTTTGCCAGGCACCGAAGCCGAGAAAATGGAACCTTGGCTGGGGGCCATTACCGACAACCTCGAAGCTCTGCACATGGATGACGAAAACACCCACGGCAGCGTCGACTACATCCTGAGTAAAGTGCCGTTGCAGTTCAAATCCCTGAACTACATTCGCGGTCGCAGCTTCCAGCAAAGCCTGATTTTGATCGATGAGTGCCAAAACCTGACACCGCACCAGATGAAAACCATCATCACCCGTGCGGGCGCCGGTTCCAAAGTGGTGTGCCTGGGCAACCTGGCACAGATCGATACACCGTACCTGTCAGCCACCAGTTCGGGGCTGACCTACCTGACGGAGCGTTTCAAAGACTTCCCCAACGGCGTGCACATCGCGCTGCAAGGGGTGCCACGTTCGATTCTGGCCGAATACGCCGAATCTCATTTGTAACCGTTTGAAGGTGGGAGCGGGCTTGCTCGCGATGAAAGTGGCGCGGTGTTTCAGATTACACCGCGCCGTCTTCATCGCGAGCAAGCCCGCTCCCACCGTTGTTTTGGCTACATGTCTGGTAACCCGGCTTTGTAAGGTAAGCTGGCGGAGGTGGCGCGCCGGGCCCTTGGGTCTTGTTGAATCTGGTAATGCCGCGCTGCCCTGGAGTTGACCAAGACAGGAGCGTCGGGGTGTTACTGCGCAATATTGATTTGAATCTGCTGGTGGTGCTCGATGCGCTGCTCACGGAAAAACACGTGACCCGCACCGGTGTCCGTTTGCACCTGAGTCAGCCAGCCATCAGTCATTCGCTGAGCAAACTCAGGGTGTTGCTCGATGACCCGTTGTTGATTCGTCAGGGCAACGACGTGGTGCTGAGCGCGTTGGCGCAAAATCTTCAGGCACCGCTCAAGGCGATCCTTGGGCAGATCGAAGCGCTGCTCGGCCAGTCCATCGATTTTGTGCCGGCCGACTCTCAGCGCACCTTTCGCGTGGCGATGTCCGATTACGGCGCCGCTATTGTGTTGCCCAAATTGCTGGTGCAATTGCGGGCCAAGGCCCCTGATACCTCGCTTGTGGTGGTCCAGGACAGCCGCTTGGGCATGCTGGAGCAGATCGAACAAGGCAAGATCGACCTGGCCCTGGGGGTTTTTGCGGCGTTGCCGGCGGATGTTTCCAGCGATGTGCTGTTTGAAGAAACCTTCACGTGCCTGCTCGATCGTCGCTCGCTTGCGGACAATGCCGTGCTCGATCTGGAGAGTTATCTGGCTCGCCCGCACCTGTTGGTGTCGACGGATGGCAACACCCAGGGCGAGGTCGACAACGTATTACGCGCCCAGGGCCTGCATCGACGGGTTGCGGTCAACGTCCCTCATTGGGGCGCGGCGCCAGGGATGATTGCCGACACTGACCTGATTCTCACGGTGGCCACCCGTACGCTGGACAACCTGTCATATGGCGACACCCTGATAGCGCTGGCGCCGCCCATGACAGTGGCGCCGTTCAACTATGTGCAGGTCTGGCATCAACGTTTCAATGAAGACCCGGCCCATCGCTGGCTGCGAGATCTGATCAGGCAGGTGAGCCCGCCCTCAGCCCCGTGATGCAATGAAAAACCCTGCCAGCACCACGCTGACCCCGAGCAGTTTTTGCAGGCCAGGTGTGTTTTTAGGCAAGCCCAGCAGTCCGAAATAATCGATGAGCAGTGAAATGATCAGCTGGCCCACTACCACTGCCATGATGAAATTCAGCGCACCCAGTCGAGGCACGGTGATCAGAGCCACCGTGATGTAAAACACCCCGGCCAGCCCGCCCAGCCAGATCCACCAGGGCCCGGTGATCAAGGCCTCGAGGTTGGGCCGTGGCACTTTGACGATCAGCATCACCAGCGCAATCGCGATACCACTCACCAGCAATGAGATCACGGTGGCCCAAAAGGGATGCCCCAGCATCAGGCCCAGTCGTGCGTTGCTGCCTGCCTGCAGGGGCACCGCAGCACCGGCCAGCAGGCTCAGGGTAATGGCTATAAAAAGTAGCATAAGGGCTTCTCCAGAGTTTCAACCGTTGTACGGCGAATGGTCGTGGGCGGCCAATTCGATGTTCTGATGCGCGGTATTCGCGGGGTCGATGGCCTTCCACTGAAACTCGGGTTTACAATCGAGTCTCCTGTCTGGAGTACCCCCTGTGCTGACACACTTAGATTCCCAAGGCCGCGCCAACATGGTCGATGTCACCGATAAAGCAGTGACTTCCCGTGAGGCCGTGGCACAAGCGGTGGTGCGCATGCGCCCTGAAACCCTGGAAATGATCGTCAGTGGCGGTCACCCCAAGGGTGATGTGTTCGCGGTGGCGCGCATTGCCGGGATACAGGCGGCGAAGAAAACCTCGGATTTGATCCCGCTGTGCCATCCCCTGATGCTCACCAGCGTCAAGGTTGAACTCAGCGCCCGTGGCAGCGATGCCGTGTTGATCGTGGCGCGTTGCAAATTGTCCGGGCAGACCGGTGTCGAAATGGAAGCCCTGACTGCCGCCAGCGTCGCGGCACTGACGATCTATGACATGTGCAAGGCCGTGGATCGCGGCATGACCATCGAAAACGTGGGTGTGCTGGAAAAACTCGGCGGCAAGAGCGGGCACTTTCAGGCTGACCTGTCATGAAGCTCAACGTGGTGTTTTTTGCTCGCTACCGTGAAGACCTGGGGCTGGATGGCGAATCAGTGGAAGGTGAATTCACCTCCATCGACGCGTTGCGCGCGCACCTGACGCAACGCGGGGGTGCCTGGCAGGTCTTGGCGGAGTCCAACCTGATGTGTGCGCGCAACGAGGAGCTGTGCAAGCTGGATGAAGGGTTGGCAGATGGCGATGAAGTGGCGTTCTTTCCGCCTGTGACCGGAGGCTGAACATGGCGATTCGGGTGCAAGCGGCAGCCTTTGATCCGGGCGCCGAACTCAACGCGTTGCACGCGGCCAACATGGGCGTGGGGGCGGTGGTGAGTTTTGTCGGTTATGTGCGCGACTTCAATGACGGGCGTGACGTGGCGGGGATGTTTCTGGAGCACTATCCGGGCATGACCGAAAAGGCGCTGACCAACATCATGAATGAGGCCGGGCAGCGTTGGCCCTTGCTCAGGCTTGAAGTGCTGCACCGGGTGGGAGCGCTGGAGCCGGGTGAGCCCATTGTGTTTGTAGGTGTGGCGAGTGCCCATCGCCAGGCGTCATTTGATGCCTGTGCATTTGTGATGGACTACCTGAAGACCCGTGCCCCGTTCTGGAAAAAAGAACAGACCAATGACGGCCCGCGCTGGGTTGAAGGGCGGGCCAGCGATGAAGCGGCGGCGGATCGCTGGAAGTAGGGGAGGATACTGTGTGGGAGCGGGCTTGCTCGCGATGCAAGCGGCGCGGTTTATCGTTTAAACCGCGTTGATCCTATCGCGAGCAAGCCCGCTCCCACAGGTTTGGTGGTGTTCACATCATCAGGCTACGCCAGGGCCCACTGTGGGCGTGGGCTTGCATGCGATGGCATCAAGCCGTTGCATCCGGATCGTGGGGCTTGCGCACGGCCCGTACAACAGGGCGCAGCAGTTCGGTCGGTGGTGTTTCGCAGCTGATTTTGCGGCCCAGCAAGGCTTCGATCGACGGCAGTTGATACGAGTCGTCCTCACCGGCAAAGCTGATGGAAACGCCGCTCGCGCCTGCACGGCCAGTACGACCAATGCGGTGTACGTAGTCGTCGGGCATTTCGGGCAGGGTGAAGTTGATCACATGGCTGATGCCGTCAATGTGAATCCCGCGTCCTGCCACGTCGGTGGCCACCAGTACGCGAATCTTGCCTTCGCGAAAGCCTTCGAGGGTCTTGATACGTTTGTGCTGCGGCACGTCACCCGACAGTTGGGCGGCGTTGATGCCATCACGCACCAGGCGTTCTTCAATGCGGCGTACTTCGTCCTTGCGGTTGGCGAAGACGATGACCCGCTCCCAACCATTGTCGTTCACCAGATTGAACAACAGTTTGTACTTGTCGGCACCGGCAACGGCATACACGTGCTGCTCAACCATGTCGCTGGCGACATTGACCGCCTCGATTTCGACGATGGCAGGGTCTGTGGTCCATTGCTTGGCCAGGTTCATCACGTCCTCGGTAAAGGTCGCAGAGAACAGCAGCGTCTGGCGCTCGGCTTTCGGCGGCGTTTGACGAATGATTTGACGTACTTGCGGGATGAAGCCCATGTCCAGCATGCGGTCGGCTTCGTCGAGCACCATCACCTCGACCATGTCCAGATGCACTTCGCCGCGCTGGTTGAAGTCCAGCAGGCGGCCCGGCGTGGCGACCAGGATGTCGCAATGACGCGCTTCAAGCTGCTTGAGCTGCTTGTCGAAGTCCATACCGCCCACGAACGTCATGACGTTGAGGTCGGTGTACTTGGTCAGGTCGGCGGCGTCCTTGGCGATTTGCACCACCAGCTCGCGGGTCGGCGCGATGATCAGTGCGCGCGGCTCGCCCATGTAACGTTCTTTGGGCGGCGGGGTCTGGGTCAGCTGGCTGATGATCGAGATCAGGAATGCAGCGGTTTTACCCGTACCGGTCTGGGCGCGGCCAATGGCGTCGCGACCGCTCAGGGTATAGCCCAGCACTTCAGCCTGGATCGGCGTGCAGTACGGAAAGCCCAGGTCTTGAATGGCGTGCATCAGCTCGGGGGTGAGCTTGAAATCGTGGAACCGGACTTTGCCTTCTTGTGGCTCGACCGCAAAATCTTCGAGTTTCCAGGGAATGACCGGTGGCTTGGGCGCTGCTTCACGCCGTGGTTTTGCAGCTTTTGGTTTTTCGACGCGTGGTTGTTCAGCAGCAGGTTGTGCGTCAGGAGTGCTCACCGGCGCAGCGGCTGGAACAGGAGCAGGAGCAGCACGGCCAGACTGTTGCGCGTCGGTTCGCGGGCTGGGGTTGCTCACAGGTGCGATGGATGCTGGCGCGAGCGGCTCAGCCTCGCTTTTACCGAATATTTTTTTGAGTGCTTTGAGCACGGTCATCTCATCAGTTGGTTAAGGAGTGTACGCCGGGCAGTGTAATGCAAGTCGGGTGCTCGGCGTAGTGAACGACAGGATGTTTCGGTTTTAGCCCAGGCGTTTCGCCAGCCAGGTACCGATGTCGCGAATTTCTTCGGGTAACACTTCATGGCCCATTGGGTATTCCTGCCATGTAACCGCCACACCTGCGGCTTTTAAGCGTTCATAAGCCGTACGGCCCATAGCGTTTTGGACTACTTCGTCGTACTGCCCATGCAAGCAAAGCGCCGGGATGCGTTGCTGGCTGGCTGACAATGGCAGGGTTTCGCTGAAGGTCGGGGCATAAGTGGAGAGGGCAAGTACGCCACCCAATGGTCCTTGCCATTTCAGGTAGGCGGTGTGGAAGACCACGGCACCGCCTTGGGAGAAACCGGCCAGAAATATCCGGTTGGAGTCGATACCGCTCTGGCGCTGGGCCTCGATCAATTGAATGACCATGTCGGCCGACTCTTCCAGCTCTTCTTCGCTGATGGAACGGGCAGGGCTCATGGCCTTGATGTCGTACCAGCTCGGCATGGCATAACCGCCATTAATGGTCACCGCGCGGGTCGGTGCCTGTGGCAATACGAAGCGTGTGGTCAGCAACGACTGTTGCAGTATTTCGGCCACCGGCATGAAGTCATAGCGGTCGGCACCCAGACCGTGGAGCCAGATAACACAGGCGTCTGCGGTCTTTTGGGGTTGGATGACAAGAGGTTGGGTCATGACTGCTCCATCGTTGTGCATGTGCGCAAACCGGGTGCGCTACAAATGTGCTTGATCGGTTAAAAGTTACAGAAAATGTCGCTTGCTTGAACGTTTTTTCCTGCATTACCTACTGAACTTACTTAAGCAGCAGGAGTGGTACGCGCTTTGCTTTGTGGACAGGGACGTGAATGCGCTCACCTTCGGCGGTAACACTAACAGGCTACTGCCGGTGGGGGGACAGCAAAAATCCCGAGGTTGAAGTTAGACAAGGAATTCAACAGCTCAAGTGAGCGCTTCAGTTTGACGGTTCGTGCGATGCACCCATCGCTCAAGACTTATGCCGCTTGACCCAATAAAAAGCCAACACGGGTCAACAGTGCCTCACAAGGGGGCGGCGGGTCTTGTTCAAACACAACAAAAGCATCACTGGAGGTTTGAATGAAGCAGTTGAAATCCACCCTGGCTCTGGCCACCGCAGCCATCGTGTTACTCAGTGCCAGTGGTTTTGCCCACGCAGGCGCAACCCTGGACAGCGTTAAAAAGAAAGGGTTTGTGCAATGTGGCGTCAGTGACGGATTGCCGGGTTTCTCGGTGCCGGATGCCACTGGCAAGATTCAGGGTATTGATGCAGACATTTGCCGAGCAGTGGCCGCCGCTGTATTTGGCGATGCAACCAAGGTCAAGTTCAGCCAGTTGAACGCCAAGGAGCGTTTCACCGCGCTGCAATCGGGCGAAGTGGACGTGCTGTCGCGTAACACCACCTGGACCAGCTCCCGTGATGCGGGCATGGGCATGGTGTTCGCGGGCGTGACTTATTACGACGGCATCGGTTTTTTGGTCAACAACAAGCTGGGGGTTAAAAGTGCCAAGGAGCTGGACGGTGCAACCATCTGTATCCAGGCCGGTACCACCACTGAGTTGAACGTGTCGGATTACTTCCGCGGTAACAACCTCAAATACACCCCAATCACTTTCGATACCTCCGATGAAAGCGCCAAGTCGCTGGAAAGCGGCCGTTGCGACGTGTTGACCTCCGACAAGTCGCAGTTGTACGCACAGCGCAGCAAACTGGCGAACCCGAGCGACTACGTCGTATTGCCTGAAACCATCTCCAAGGAGCCGCTGGGCCCTGTCGTGCGCAAGGGCGACGAAGACTGGTTCAGCATTGTGAAGTGGACTCTGTTCGCCATGCTCAATGCTGAAGAGGCGGGCATCACCTCCAAAAACGTCCTGGCTGAAGCCAAGTCGACCAAAAACCCTGATGTGGCCCGTTTGCTGGGTGCTGACGGTGAATATGGCAAAGACCTGAAACTGCCAAAAGACTGGGTAGTACAGATTGTCAGCCAGGTCGGTAACTACGGCGAAGTCTTCGAGAAAAACCTCGGCAAAAATACCCCTTTGGCCATCGACCGCGGGCTGAACGCTCTGTGGAATAACGGCGGCATTCAATACGCACCACCCGTGCGCTGATAGCCCTTTCACCCGGCAGGCCAACTGCCGGGTGATGTTGTCTGATCCATTTTTAGGGGCACTTCATGCAAATTAAAGTCGGCGCACCCAAGCCAAGGCTCAGCCTCGGCGATCCACGTGTGCGTGCGTGGTTATTTCAGCTCATCACCGTTGCGCTGGTGGTGTTCATGGGCTGGTATCTGTTCAACAACACCCAGACCAACTTGCAGCATCGCGGCATTACTTCGGGTTTTGACTTTCTGGAACGCAGTGCCGGTTTTGGCATTGCGCAGCATTTGATTGATTACACCGAGTCCGACAGTTATGCCCGGGTTTTTCTGATCGGTTTGCTTAACACATTGCTGGTGTCGGTCATCGGTATCGTCCTGGCGACGGTTTTGGGCTTTATCATCGGTGTCGCGCGCTTGTCGTCGAACTGGATGATCAGCAAGCTGGCCACGGTGTATGTCGAGATCTTCCGCAATATCCCGCCTCTGCTGCAAATCCTCTTCTGGTACTTCGCGGTCTTTCTGACCATGCCGGGGCCACGCAACAGCCACAACTTTGCCGACACCTTTTATATGAGCAGCCGCGGCCTGAACATGCCTGCAGCTGTTGGTACCGAGGCCTTCTGGCCCTTTGTGGGCAGTGTGGTGCTGGCGATTGCAGCCGTGGTGCTGATGGTTCGCCGGGCCAACAAGCGTTTCGAAGAAACCGGCGTACCGTTTCACAAGTTCTGGGTCGGGCTGGCTCTGATGCTGGTGATTCCGGGCTTGAGCATCGTGTTGTTCGGCACTCCGGTGCACTGGGAAATGCCAGAGCTCAAGGGTTTCAACTTTGTTGGCGGTTGGGTGCTGATTCCGGAGCTGCTGGCGCTGACCATTGCATTGACGGTCTACACCGCAGCTTTCATTGCTGAAATCGTACGTTCGGGGATCAAGTCGGTCAGCCATGGCCAGACCGAGGCTGCCCGCTCGCTTGGCCTGCGTCCGGGGCCAACACTGCGTAAGGTGATTATCCCGCAAGCACTGCGGGTGATTATTCCGCCACTGACCAGCCAATACCTGAACCTGGTGAAAAACTCGTCGCTGGCGGCGGGCATCGGTTATCCGGAAATGGTTTCACTGTTTGCAGGCACGGTGCTTAACCAGACCGGGCAAGCGATTGAAGTCATTGCCATCACCATGAGCGTGTACCTGGCCATCAGTATCAGCATTTCGCTGCTGATGAATTGGTACAACACGCGTATTGCGCTGATCGAGCGATGAGGACGGGACTATGACAACTCATATTTTTAAACCCGACATGCCGCCGCCGGGCAACCGCATCGGTATCGTTGCCTGGGCGCGGGCCAATCTGTTTTCCAATTGGCTCAACACCTTGCTCACCCTGTTTGCCTTTTACCTGATCTGGCTGATCGTGCCGCCGCTGCTGAGCTGGACGATCTTTGACGCCAACTGGGTCGGCAGCACTCAGGCGGACTGCACCAAGGAAGGCGCCTGTTGGGTGTTTATCCAGCAGCGTTTTGGCCAGTTCATGTATGGCTACTACCCGACCGGACTGCGCTGGCGTGTAGACCTGACCGTGTGGCTTGCCGTGGTGGGCGCCGCGCCGTTGTTTATCTCGCGCTTCAAGCACAAGGCAATCTGGGGACTGGGCTTTTTGGTGGTCTACCCGATTCTGGCATTCACCTTGTTGCATGGCGGCTACTGGGGCCTGAGCAACGTTGCCACGAGCCAGTGGGGCGGCCTGATGCTGACGCTGGTCATTGCCACTGTGGGCATTGCCGGTGCCTTGCCATTGGGGATTTTGCTGGCGTTGGGCCGACGTTCGGACATGCCCGCCATTCGTGTGGTGTGCGTGACCTTCATCGAGTTCTGGCGCGGCGTTCCTCTGATTACCGTGCTGTTCATGTCCTCGGTGATGTTGCCGTTGTTTCTGCCTGAGGGCATGAACTTCGACAAGCTGCTGCGTGCCTTGATCGGCGTGATCCTGTTTCAGTCGGCGTATGTGGCTGAAGTGGTGCGCGGAGGCCTGCAAGCCATTCCAAAAGGGCAATACGAAGCGGCTGCGGCGATGGGCCTGGGTTACTGGCGCAGCATGGGCCTGGTGATTTTGCCGCAAGCCCTCAAGCTGGTGATCCCCGGCATCGTCAACACCTTTATTGCCCTGTTCAAGGACACCAGCCTGGTGATCATCATCGGTCTGTTCGATCTGCTCAACAGCGTCAAGCAAGCCGCCGCCGATCCGAAATGGCTGGGCATGGCCACTGAAGGCTATGTGTTTGCAGCGTTGGTGTTCTGGATTTTCTGTTTTGGTATGTCCCGCTACTCCATGCATCTGGAGCACAAGCTGGACACTGGCCACAAGCGTTAGGAGTAGTGCGACATGAGTGAAGCAATCAAAAAGCCTGCAAGCGCTGAAGGCATTATTCAGATGCAGGGCGTCAACAAGTGGTACGGCCAGTTCCATGTGCTCAAGGACATCAACCTGAACGTCCAGCCAGGCGAGCGCATTGTGTTGTGCGGGCCTTCGGGCTCCGGCAAGTCGACGACCATTCGCTGCCTCAATCGCCTCGAAGAGCACCAGCAGGGGCGCATCGTGGTTGACGGGGTAGAGTTGACCAACGACATCAAGCAGATCGAGACGGTACGGCGCGAAGTGGGCATGGTGTTTCAGCACTTCAACCTGTTTCCGCACCTGACCATTCTGCAGAACTGCACGCTGGCACCGATGTGGGTACGCAAGATGCCCCGGCGTCAGGCTGAAGAAATCGCCATGCATTATCTGGAGCGGGTTCGTATTCCGGAGCAGGCGCACAAGTTTCCGGGGCAGTTGTCGGGCGGCCAGCAACAGCGTGTGGCGATTGCCCGGGCGTTGTGCATGAAACCAAAAATCATGCTGTTCGATGAGCCGACTTCAGCGCTCGATCCGGAGATGGTGAAAGAGGTGTTGGACACCATGATCGGCTTGGCCGAAGACGGCATGACCATGCTCTGCGTGACCCACGAAATGGGCTTTGCGCGCACAGTGGCCAACCGGGTGATCTTTATGGACAAGGGCGAAATCGTGGAAGAGGCCGCACCGAACGACTTCTTCGACAACCCGCAGAATGACCGGACCAAATTGTTCCTGAATCAGATTTTGCATTGATTCAACTGCTGTAGCCGCAGCCTAAAGCTGCGGCTACAGGCTATTCGTGTCGCTGCTGTTGTTTTTGCACCAGCAGCGCATTGATATCGGTGCACTCATTGATGGCCTGTAATTCCCGAACTAGTTCGGGATGGCGATCCAGCAAACGCATCAGCACAAACAAGGGTTTCGGTGGTTCGACCTCGGCACGCTCATAACGGCTGAACGCATTGTGGCCACCCCCCGACAGCAGTTGCACAGCACTTTTTTGAGTGAAGTGAAGTTTGCGCCGAATGCGCTTCATCTCATCAGCCATCACCTGCTTGGCATCTTCAATCAGTTCATCCCCTGCCCGGGCATAACGCTCTGCACTGGGAGCATCGAACTCGACCTCAGCGCATTCCTTGCATTCATGGCCGGTCAGGCTGTGCACCATCCGGTTCATTTGCTTGAAACTCACATTGAAGCTACGCCCTTTGAAGGCGTGCATCGCGTTGGGGGCCCCGCAGGCGTAACAGTCATGTTTGCTCATAGGTCTTTTTCCTTGAAAGCGATGACTGGCGGCCCTCCACTCGGGCGATAAGTCACCTTGATATAAATAGCCAAACCGTAGGCCTGTGCGTGATAGGCGTCTTGCCAGACCTTGTGGTCTGAGTGGGGCGACATCGACTTGTGCAGCGCCCGGCGTTCTAAAGAAGCAATGACCCGCTGCATTTGCGCCAGGGTCAGGCCCATGGTTCGTCCGCCATCCAGGGCGCTTTTGGTAAACGCTACAGCGCCAAGCCGTTGTACGTCGGCTTGAATGCACTGGAGGTTGTAGTGAGGTGTTTTCTTTTCCATAAGAGGCAGCCTCGATTTTTTAAAATACCCTTTAAGGGTTGTCGATTCAATGCTCAATCAGCATTTTTTTGGGGCACTTAATCTGTAGTTGATTGCCGATGTGAAGACGTCTCGCTAACATGTCGGAAAATTCATCCTATGATTGGATGAAAGGGTGAATTCAATGACAGACGCTTCTCCACTGATAAAACGTTCCCTGGTTGACCAGGCGCTTGAGCAACTGCGTGCGCGAATAAACAACGGCACCTGGGCGGTGGGGCAGCGTTTGCCGACCGAGCCGGAGCTTGCGGCGCAACTGAACATCAGCCGTAACACCGTGCGTGAAGCCATGCGCGTGCTGGCATTCGCCGGGCTGATCGAAATCCGTCAGGGCGATGGCAGTTATCTGCGAGGGCGAGTCGACCCGATGGACACGTTGCGTGCCTTGTCATCCTGCTCAATGGAGCAGGGTCGGGAGATGCGGCACATCCTTGAGGTTGAAGCCGTTGGCCTGGCGGCCTTGCGTCGTACGGACGAGGACTTGCGGCTGCTGCATCAGGCGCTCGATGCAAGTGGCGAGCACTATCACGGTGAGCTCGACACCTATATTTGCTGCGACCTGGTGTTTCACCAGCGGCTGATAGATGCCGCGCACAACCCGGCCTTGAGCGAGCTGTACCGCTACACCTCCAGCGTTGTGACCAACCATTTGCGCAAGACGATGGATGTTCATCCCAGGCGTCAATTGGTGTTCGACCTGCACGTCGAGCTACTCGAAGCCGTAGAACAACAAAACCCGCAACGGGCCATGGCGTTATGCCGGACGTTGATCAATGAACCCTGAGCCGGAGCACGCCATGACTCAACCTTTGTCAGTCGCCAATGCCAGCGCCGAGCCCGCTCGTCATCTGGATGAGCTGGAAGCGTTGCTGATCGATGCTGAGATAGACGGCGAACAGGTGCAGCAAACGCCCCCGGTCGTGCTGAGGCCGTGGTTGCTGCTATTGGGCCTGGTACTGGTGGCGCTGAACCTGCGTCCGGCATTGTCGAGCATGGCGCAGCTGCTGGGAGAAGTGTCGGACAGCCTGGGGCTGTCGGCAGCGCAGGCCGGTTTATTGACCACTTTGCCGGTGCTTTGCCTGGGACTGTTCGCGCCTTTGGCACCGATTCTGGCCCGGCGTTTTGGTACTGAGCGGGTGGTACTGGGGATTCTGGTGGCACTGGGCGGCGGCATCGTTCTGCGCAGTTGCCTGGGAGAGGCAGGGCTGTTTGCCGGGAGCATTCTGGCGGGCGCCAGCATTGGCATCATCGGCGTGCTGTTGCCGGGCATTATCAAGCGTGATTTCGCAGGGCATGCCGGGACCATGACCGGTGTCTACACCATGGCCTTGTGCCTGGGCGCGGCACTGGCGGCGGGCGCGACGGTACCACTGAGCGAGTCGTTGGGTCAGAGCTGGGCACTGGGACTCGGCTTCTGGGCCTTGCCGGCTCTGGTTGCGGCCATTTTCTGGCTGCCCCAAGTGGGCAAGCGTCAGGGCTCACACAATGTTGCTTATCGGGTGAGTGGCCTGCTGCGTGATCCGCTGGCCTGGCAAGTGACGCTTTACATGGGCTTGCAGTCCTCGTTGTCCTATATCGTTTTTGGCTGGTTGCCCTCCATTCTGATCGGGCGCGGTTTGACCCCGACCCAGGCCGGGCTGGTGATGTCGGGCTCGGTCATCGTGCAATTGCTGACTGCACTGACAGCGCCCTGGCTGGCCACACGGGGCAAAGATCAGCGGCTGGCCATTGTGCTGGTCATGAGCATGACCCTGGCCGGGCTGTTCGGCTGCCTGTATGCCCCCATCGAAGGCTTGTGGGGCTGGGCGATTGTGCTGGGCCTGGGGCAGGGCGGTACGTTCAGCCTGGCGTTGACGCTTATCGTATTGCGTTCGCGGGACGCTCATGTTGCGGCCAACCTGTCTGGCATGGCCCAGGGTATTGGTTACACCGTGGCCTCCATGGGGCCGCTGGCGGTCGGGATCGTGCATGAAGTCACGGGCGGCTGGAGTGCTGTGGGCTGGATTTTTGCCGTGGTGGGCCTGGGGGCTATCGTCGCCGGGCTCGGCGCGGGACGTTCCCTGTATGTGAATGTGCAGAGCGAGAAAATCTGAGGGCCATAGTGTTTCTGTTCATGGCAGATTATCGTGCACGGATTACTGACCCGCACGGACCCTGCCATGAGCCAAGACCATCAAGCATTGATCACTCGTTTCTACCAGGCCTTCCAGCAGCTCGATGCACAAGCGATGGCGGCCTGCTACACCGATGACGTCTTGTTCAGCGATCCGGTTTTTGGTGAATTGCGTGGCCAGGATGCCGCAGACATGTGGCGCATGCTGACCTCGCGGGCCAAGGATTTCAGCCTGACTTTCGATCAGGTCCAGGCTCAGGGGCAGCGCGGCAGCGCACACTGGGTGGCAACCTACGTGTTTGGCCAGACCGGGGCCACGGTGGTCAATGATATTCAGGCGCAGTTTGTGTTTCGCGACGGCAAGATTTGCGAGCACCACGATCACTTTGACCTGTGGCGCTGGTCGCGTCAGGCATTGGGCACCAAGGGCTTGTTGCTGGGGTGGACGCCGCTGGTGAAGAACGCCATTCGGGCTCAGGCGCAAAAAGGACTCAAGGCCTTTCAGGGCAGCCGTTGAAAGTGAGCGAAAAACCCTGGTTCGTTTATCTGGTGCGGGCCGCCAATGGCGCTCTGTACTGCGGGATCAGCGATGACCCGGTGCGCCGTTTTGCCAAACATCAAAGCGGCAAGGGCGCACGCTTTTTTGCTTCAAGCCCGGCAGTGGCCTTGGTGTATGTCGAATCCTGGCCTGACAGGGGCGAAGCCTTGCGCCAGGAACGACTGATCAAAAAGCTCAGGAAGAGCGCCAAGGAATGCCTGGTGCAAAGTCAGGCGCAAGGGGTTATTTCAATGCCGCCAGTATCGCATCCGGCTTGAAGTCCCTTATCAGCGTGCCGTTCACGTCCAGTATCGGAATTCCGCGTCCGCCCAGCGCTTCGTAAGCCTGGCGGGCGACCGCGTCTTTCTCGATATCAAACTCCTTGAACGGGATGCCTTTCTCATCCAGAAACCGGCGCGTCGCCTTGCAGTAGCCACACCATTGCGTGGAGTACAGCACCACACGGGCGCTGGCCCGGGTTTGCTCGGAGACGACACCCGAGGGATTGAGTACACGCTCGATCTTGCCCCAGTTCTGGAAGATGACCACCACCACCAGAACAAACAGGACTTTCTTCAAAATACCGTTGAGCATTATTTGCTGCGCTTGAGCTGGTCTAGCAGTTGGGTCGGCAAGCCCTTGATCACCAGCGTGCCGGCTTCTTCGTCGAACTCTACCTTGGAGCCCAGCAGGTGGGCTTCAAAGCTGATAGACAGGCCCTCAGCGCGCCCGGTGAAGCGGCGGAACTGGTTCAGGGTGCGTTTGTCTGCCGGGATCTCGGGAGAAAGTCCGTAGTCCTTGTTGCGGATATGGTCGTAGAAGGCTTTCGGACGCTCTTCGTCGATCAGCTCGGACAATTCGGCCAGACCCATCGGTTCGCCGATTTTGGCCTGGCTGCTGGCGTAGTCGACCAGGGTCTTGGTTTTTTCGCGGGCGGACTCTTCGGGCAGGTCTTCGCTTTCAACGAAGTCGCTGAAGGCCTTGAGCAGGGTCCGGGTTTCGCCTGGTCCGTCGACGCCTTCCTGGCAGCCGATAAAGTCGCGGAAGTACTCCGAAACTTTCTTGCCGTTTTTGCCTTTGATAAACGAAATGTACTGCTTGGACTGCTTGTTGTTTTGCCACTCGGAAATGTTGATCCGTGCCGCCAGGTGCAGTTGGCCAAGGTCCAGGTGACGCGATGGGGTCACGTCCAGATCCGAGGTCACCGCCACGCCATCGCTGTGATGCAGCAGGGCGATCGCCAGGTAGTCGGTCATGCCTTGCTGGTAATGGGCAAACAGTACGTGACCACCGACTGAAAGGTTGGACTCTTCCATCAGCTTCTGCAGATGCTCGACGGCCACGCGGCTGAATGCGGTGAAGTCTTTGCCGCCGTCCAGGTACTCCTTGAGCCAGCCGCTGAACGGATGCGCGCCGGATTCAGCATGGAAAAGGCCCCATGCTTTGCCTTGCTTGGCGTTGTAGCTTTCGTTGAGGTCCGCGAGCATGTTCTCGATGGCTTGAGACGCGGCCAGTTCAGAGTCGCGGGCATGGAGAACAGCGGGCGTACCGTCGGGTTTTTTGTCAATCAAATGGACGATGCAATGACGGATCGGCATGGGCTTCTCGGCGAGTAATGAGAGGACAGGGGGCGCACCCCGCAAAGGCGCCAAGTGTACCGCACCTGAGCGCTGGGTCGGTGTTTGGGGGGCTTGAGACCACCCGGGACGGCTTTTTTACGGTTTTAAGGCGATAAAGCTGACCAAAAGCCCAGGTAGAGGCGGATATTTAACCGTCTCTGTGCTAGTTTTGCCCGGTCTTGCGCTCGGAAACGGCGTAAAGCGTGCATTCAGCATGTGTCAGGTCGAACCAAACCCCGTTTTAGCTATCTACATCCGCGATTCGTCGTGAAAGCTGGCGGGTGTGCCAGACCCTTGAGATCTGGCTCGATGGCTGACATTGCACTCTGCAAACCAAATGAATTTGATAGGGAAGGAACATCTCAATGGCTATTACTAAAGACCAACTGATCGCTGATATCGCTGAAGCCATCGACGCGCCGAAAACTACCGCGCGTAACGCTCTGGACCAACTGGCTCAGATCGTTGCTGATCAATTGGAAAATGGCGGCGAAATCACTCTGCCAGGTATTGGCAAACTGAAAGTGACCGAGCGTCCTGCCCGTACTGGCCGTAACCCTTCGACTGGCGCTGCCATCGAAATCGCTGCCAAAAAAGTTATCAAGCTCGTTGTGGCCAAAGGCCTGACTGACGCTGTTAACAAGTAAGCATTAAAAAAGCCGCGCTTCGGATCACTCCGAAGCGCGGCTTTTTTATGCCCGCAATTTGTGTAGTCGCTGTCGAGGCACGAGGCTGCGATGGGCTGCGAAGCGGCCCCGCTTTCTCAGGGCCCCTCAGCTCTTATCGCAGCCTTCGGCAGCGACTACAGGATTGCGCGGGGCTTACTTCCAGTTCTTCTCGCGCCACATCTGCTGCTGGTCCTTGTCATGGAAGGTCCAGGCCACAAAGCGGCTTTGCTTGTTGCCCTGGGACATTTCCACGACCTGGCTTTCCCGTGCGCCGGCTTTTTTCAGCGCGGTCTGGATGGCTGGCAAGTTGGAAGCCTTGGACACCAGCACGCTGAACCACAGGATTTGACGCGCAACGTGGACGCTTTCGCGGATCAGTTGCGTGACAAAGCGCTGTTCGCCGCCTTCACACCACAATTCGGCCGCCTGGCCACCAAAGTTCAGAACCGGCAGCTTGCGCTTTGGATCTGCCTTGCCCAGTGCGCGCCATTTACGCTCACTGCCGCGTGTGGCTTCGTCCAGCGAGGCGTGGAACGGCGGGTTGCACATGGTCAGGTCGAAACGTTCGCTACTTTCCAGCACGTCCAGCAGGATTTTCTGCGGATTAGGCTGCAGGCGCAGGCTGATGGCTTTGTTCAGACCGTTGGACTGCACAATCGCCTTGGCCGCTTTAACGGCAGTCGGGTCGACTTCCGTACCCAGGAACTGCCAGCGATAGTCGCTGTGGCCGATCAGCGGGTAGACGCAGTTGGCACCCATGCCGATATCCAGCACGCGAACGTTTTGCCCGCGAGGGATCTCGCCGTCGTTCATGGTGGCCAGCAGGTCGGCCAGGAAGTGCACGTAGTCAGCGCGACCCGGTACGGGCGGGCACAGGTAGTCGGCCGGGATATCCCAGTGAGCAATGCCGTAGAACGCCTTGAGCAGGGCACGGTTGAATACGCGCACGGCACTCGGGTTGGCGAAGTCGATGCTTTCCTTGCCGTACGGGTTGATGATCACGAATTCGGCCAGTTCCGGGCACACCGAAATCAGCTGTGGGAAGTCGTAGCGGCCCTGGTGGCGGTTGCGCGGGTGCAGGCTGGGCTTGACGCGCGGCTCGACCGGTTTGGCATCGCTGGCAGCCTTGGGCTTGTGGCGTGTTGCTTTGGAAGTGCGTGGGGTAGTCATGTTCAATTCATTCCACAAAAGCAATCGCGGGCAAGCCCGTTCCTGCAGAGTTGAACCCTGCGGGAGCGGTCTTGCCCGCGATCAGGTGCGCAGCGTTATTACAGGCTGGAAATCCGCGCGTGCTGGTCTGCCAATTTGCTCAAGGCCTGTTCGGCTTCGGCCAATTTGGCACGTTCTTTTTCGATGACTTCGGCCGGGGCCTTGTCAACGAACGCGGCATTCGACAATTTGCCGCCCACTCGCGCAACTTCGCCGTGCAAGCGCTGGATTTCCTTGTCCAGGCGCGCCAACTCTGCATCTTTGTCGATCAGGCCGGCCATCGGCACCAGCACTTCCATCTCGCCTACCAGAGCGGTAGCGGACAAAGGTGCTTCGGCGCCGTCTTGCAGCACGGTGATCGATTCGAGTTTAGCCAGCTTTTTGAGCAAGGCATCGTTCTCGGTCAGACGGCGCTGGTCTTCGCTGCTGACGTTTTTCAGGTAGAGCTGCAATGGCTTGCCCGGGCCGATGTTCATTTCGCCACGGATGTTACGCGTGCCGAGCATCAAGCCCTTGAGCCATTCGATATCGTCTTCGGCCGCCTGGTCGATGCGTGCTTCGTTGGCCACTGGCCACGGTTGCAGCATGATGGTCTTGCCTTCAACGCCGGCCAGCGGCGCGATGCGCTGCCAGATCTCTTCGGTGATGAACGGCATGAACGGATGCGCCAGACGCAAGGCAACTTCCAGTACACGAACCAGCGTGCGACGGGTGCCGCGCTGACGTTCTACCGGAGCGTTTTCGTCCCACAGCACAGGCTTGGACAGTTCCAGGTACCAGTCGCAGTACTGGTTCCAGATGAACTCGTACAGCGCTTGTGCGGCCAGGTCGAAACGGAACTGGTCGAGGTGACGGGTCACTTCGGCTTCGGTGCGCTGCAGTTGCGAGATGATCCAGCGGTCGGCCAGTGACAGCTCGTAGGCTTCGCCGTTCTGGCCGCAGTCCTCGCCCTTGTCCAGCACGTAACGTGCGGCGTTCCAGATTTTGTTGCAGAAGTTGCGATAGCCTTCAACGCGGCCCATGTCGAACTTGATGTCGCGACCGGTAGATGCCAGCGAGCAGAAGGTGAAGCGCAAGGCGTCGGTGCCATAGCTGGCGATGCCGTCTGCGAATTCGTCGCGGGTCTGTTTCTCGATTTTCTTCAGCAGTTTTGGCTGCATCAGGCCGGTGGTGCGTTTGGCCACCAGGTCTTCGAGTTCAATGCCGTCGATGATGTCCAGCGGGTCCAGGACGTTGCCCTTGGACTTGGACATCTTCTGGCCCTGACCGTCACGTACCAGGCCGTGTACATACACGGTCTTGAACGGAACTTGCGGGGTGCCGTCTTCGTTTTTCACCAGGTGCATGGTGAGCATGATCATCCGGGCAACCCAGAAGAAAATGATGTCGAAGCCCGTCACCAGCACGTCAGTGGAGTGGAAGGTTTTCAGCGCGTCGGTTTTTTCCGGCCAGCCCAGGGTGGAGAACGTCCACAGGCCCGAACTGAACCAGGTGTCGAGTACGTCGTTGTCCTGTTGCAGCGCAACGTCCGGGCCCAGGTTGTTTTTGGCGCGGACTTCAGCTTCGTCGCGGCCTACATAGACCTTGCCCGACTCGTCGTACCAGGCCGGGATACGATGGCCCCACCACAGCTGGCGGCTGATGCACCAGTCCTGGATGTCGCGCATCCACGAAAAGTACATGTTTTCGTACTGTTTAGGCACAAACGCGATGCGCCCGTCTTCCACGGCTGCAATGGCTGGTTCTGCCAGAGGCTTGGTCGATACGTACCACTGGTCCGTCAGCCACGGCTCGATGATGGTGCCGGAGCGGTCGCCTTTCGGTACTTTCAGGGCGTGATCGTCAACGCTGACCAGCAGGCCTGCTTCGTCAAAATCAGCAACGATTTGCTTGCGCGCTTCGAAGCGGTCCAGGCCGGCGTATTTGGCCGGCAGGGTGCCGTCGACGGTTTCGTTGAGCTTGCCGTCGAGGTTGAACACCTGGGCAGCAGCCAGCACTTTGGCGTTTTTGTCGAAGATGTTCAGCAGCGGCAGGTTGTGGCGCTTGCCGACTTCGTAGTCGTTGAAATCGTGGGCCGGGGTGATCTTCACGCAACCGGTGCCGAATTCAGGGTCGCAGTAGTCGTCCGCGATGATCGGGATACGACGGCCAACCAGTGGCAGCTCGACGAACTTGCCGATCAGGGCCTTGTAGCGTTCGTCTTCCGGGTTAACGGCAACAGCGGCGTCGCCCAGCATGGTTTCCGGACGGGTGGTAGCAACCACCAGGTAGTCCAGACCTTCTGCGGTCGTTGCGCCGTCAGCCAGCGGGTAGCGCAGGTTCCACAGGAAACCTTTCTCGTCGTGGTTTTCCACTTCAAGGTCGGAAATGGCGGTGTGCAGCTTGGTGTCCCAGTTGACCAGGCGCTTGCCGCGATAGATCAGGCCGTCTTCGTGCAGGCGTACGAAGGCTTCTTTCACGGCTTCTGACAGGCCGTCATCCATGGTGAAGCGTTCGCGGCTCCAGTCTACGGACGAGCCAAGGCGACGGATCTGACGGCTGATATTGCCGCCGGACTGGTCTTTCCATTCCCAGATTTTATCGAGGAATTTTTCGCGACCCAGGTCGTGGCGGTTCAGACCTTGTGCTTCGATCTGACGCTCAACCAGCATCTGGGTGGCGATACCCGCATGGTCGGTGCCCGGCTGCCACAGGGTGTTGCGACCCTGCATGCGGCGGAAACGGATCAGGGCGTCCATGATCGCGTTGTTGAAACCGTGACCCATGTGCAAGCTGCCGGTGACGTTCGGCGGCGGGATCATGATGGTGTACGGGTCGCCCGCGCCTTGCGGGGCAAAATAATTCTCTTCTTCCCAGGTTTTGTACCAGGAAGTTTCAATGGCGTGCGGCTGGTAGGTCTTATCCATGCGCGGCGGGACCCTATTGGCATTAATTCAGGAAAGCCGACAAGTATAGCGGGGTGGGACTGCGCGGGGAACCTATTGCTGTTGTGGGAGCAGGCTGGCTCGCGATACGGGCGACGGGGTGCATCTGGTTCATCAAGGCGCTGCAATCGCGAGCAAGCCCGCGCCCACAGGGTCAGCTTTGATGTTGTGCGAGCAAGCGCTCCATATGCGCATCGAGGCGGCGTTTGATCTCGGTTTCGATGTGCGGGGCGAAGTCGTTGATCACGTCCTGCATGATGGCCTGGGCTGCCGTGCGCAGCTCTTTGTCCAGATGCACCAGCAGTGCGTCCGGGGCTTTTTCTGCCACGGGTGCCGGGGTAATGCCGACCAGCGGTATTTGCTCGGGCTCGGGTTCTTCGCTGATGACTTCAGACAACAATGGAATCTGCGCGTCTTCACCGCCCACCATCTCGGTCAGCAGCGGCGGTTGCAGGCCCTCATCGCCGAGCAGCTTGCGAATGGACTCAAGATCATCGAGCAGGTGTGCAGCTTTTTGCGGCGAATTGGAGGTGTCCATCGTGTGCTCAGAGTCGTTGTAGCTTGTGGTCTTGCAGAGGATAGCCCTGTTCACGGTAGAAGCGGAAACTCTCCCGTGCGGCCAGTCGGACGGTGGGGTCTTCGACCACCACTTCAGCCACGCGGGCGAAGCGTTTGAAGAATTCGGGGACTTTGAGGTCCAGGTTGATCAGTAAGTCCTGATGGCTTGGCGGTGCTTCTGTGCAGCCCATGACAACGACGCCGTCGGGTTCGTCTTCGGTGTTGCTGTGGGGCACGAAGCTTTCGCCCTTGAAGCGCCACAGGCGTTCATCCAGATCCTGACGTTGAGCGCTGTCGGTGCAGTGTAAATACACCCTGTGGCCCAGACGCCAGGCCTTTTCGGTGAGTTTGCAGGCGAAATCCAGCCGCGCGGAAGGTTCGGCGCTGGGCAGGATATAAAAGTCGACCTTGGTCAACTCGGTGTTGGGTTCCGGGGTCATTGCGGTTCCTGAATCGGGACCGCGCCGCCGTCAGGCGGCGCAGCCTTCGATTGTCAGCTTCAAGCGTTGGCGCGATCGAGCAGGTATTGAGTCAGCAGGGGTACAGGGCGGCCACTGGCACCCTTGTCCTTGCCGCCGCTGACCCATGCCGTGCCGGCGATATCCAGGTGAGCCCAGTTATAGGCCTTGGCGAAGCGCGACAGGAAGCAGCCTGCGGTAATGGCGCCACCTTTGGGACCGCCGATGTTGGCCATGTCGGCGAACGGGCTGTCCAGCTGTTCCTGGTACTCGTCGAACAACGGCAGTTGCCATGCACGGTCGTCTGCCAGTTTGCCGGCTTCCAGCAGTTGGCCGATCAACTCGTCGTTGTTGCCCATCAGGCCGGAGGTGTGAGCGCCCAGCGCAACCATGCAGGCGCCGGTCAGGGTGGCGATGTCGATCACGGCCTGAGGCTTGAAGCGCTCGGCGTAGGTCAGTGCATCGCACAACACCAGGCGGCCTTCGGCGTCGGTGTTGAGGATTTCGACCGTCTGGCCGCTCATGGTGGTCACGATGTCGCCCGGGCGTGCAGCACCGCCGCTCGGCATGTTCTCGGCGCACGCCAGGATGCATACCAAGTTGATCGGCAGTTTCAGTTCCAGTACGGCGCGCAGTGTGCCGAACACGCTGGCAGCACCGCCCATGTCGTACTTCATTTCATCCATGCCGGCGCCCGGCTTGAGGCTGATGCCGCCGGTGTCGAACGTAATGCCCTTGCCGACCAGTACGTACGGTTTTTCGGATTTCTTGCCGCCTGCGTAGTTCATTACGATCAGGCGAGGTGGCTGGTCACTGCCCTGGCCTACGGCATAGAACGCGCCCATGCCCAGATCCTTGATTTTCTTCTCATCAAGAATCTCGACTTTCAGGCCTTTGAATTCCTTGCCCAGATCCTTGGCCTGTTCGGCCAGGAAAATCGGATGGCAGATATTGGGTGGCAGATTGCCCAGATCGCGGGTGAATGACATGCCCGAAGCGATCGCCTGGGCGTGGGACACGGCGCGCTGAACTTCAGCCTGTGCTGCTTTAATGGTCAGCAGGGTGATTTTCTTCAGGGCACGAGGTTCGGCTTTCTGGCTTTTGAAACGGTCGAAGGTGTATCCGCCGTCGATCAGGGTTTCTGCCAGCAGGCGGTTTTTGCTGTAGCTGTCACGACCCTTGACCACCAGTTCGTCGAGAGCAAACACCGCATCGCTGCCGCCCAGGCCTTTTAATACGCCCAGTGCGCCGCTGATGATTTTACGGAACGGGCGGTCGCCCAGCTCGTCATCCTTGCCGGTGCCCAGCAGCAGCACGCGCTCGGCCTTGAGGTTGGGCAGGCTGTGCAGCAGCAGGCTTTGACCGGTTTTACCCGCCAGATCCCCGCGCTTGAGTACTGCGCTGATGGCGCCGCCGGTGAGTTCGTCGATGATGGTGGCGGTAGGGCCCAGCTTGCGGCCTTCGCCGATGGCGACCACCAGAGTGGCGGTTTTCAACGTTTCTGGGCTAACGCTTTTTACAACCAGTTCCATGTCGGGGTCCCTGAATCAAATGGTCAACATGCGCACAAACAGTGCTGTTTGCTTGCTTGATAGATGAAGCGCTTCACCTGTGATTAAGGCTGGCGTCAAGGCGGGCAGTTTGAACCCCGCCGCAGGAGCCTGACAACCCCGGTATTTGGCCAGCGGGGTACTTTCAAGACTGCGCAGTGACAGGGGCGGTCATTCACAGGATAATGCGCCATCTTTTTAGACGGCCCGTCTCATCTATGATGAGGTATGGGCCGACTCGTTATGCTGTTTGTTTGGCCGCCTTAGCCTGACGACCCTGGAGTGTCTGGTTTGATCGTCTTCCGTTATCTATCCCGCGAAGTCCTGCTTACATTGAGCGCTGTCAGCGCTGTGCTGCTGGTCATCATCATGAGCGGTCGTTTCATCAAGTATCTCGCTCAGGCCGCCTCGGGTGCCCTGGATCCGGGGTCATTGTTCCTGATCATGGGGTTCCGCCTGCCAGGCTTCATGCAGCTGATCCTGCCGCTGGGGCTGTTTCTGGGTATTCTGCTGTCCTACGGTCGCTTGTACCTTGAAAGCGAAATGACCGTTCTGTCGGCCACCGGCATGAGTCGTCAGCGCTTGCTGGCCATCACTATGGCTCCTGCTGCGCTGATTGCCCTGATCGTGGCCTGGCTCAGCCTGAGCCTGGCACCCCAGGGCGCCAATGAATTTCAGCTGTTGCTCAATAAGCAAGATGCCCTGACCGAGTTCGACACCCTGGAGGCTGGTCGTTTTCAGTCCTTGAGTGACGGCACGCGGGTGACTTACACCGAAGAACTGAGCAATAACCGTAGCCTTTTGTCCGGCGTCTTCATTACTCAGAAGAAGCTCGGAGAGGATGCTGCGGACCGCAGTATTTCTGTGCTGCTGGCGCAAAAGGGTCGCCAGGAGATTCGTCCTGACGGCAGTCGCTGGTTGATTCTGGACGATGGCTATCGCTATGACGGCAATCCGGGGCAGGCCGATTACCGTGCTATCAAGTACGACACCTACGGTGTATTGCTGCCAAAACCGGAAGTCAGCAATGATGTGACCGATCGTGACGCCATCCCGACTCCGGACCTTATCGGCAATCCGGCACCCCGTGCGGTCGCCGAGTTGCAATGGCGTATAGCTTTCCCGCTGCTGGTATTTATCGTGACCCTGATCGCGGTGCCGTTGTCGCGGGTCAATCCTCGCCAGGGGCGCTTCCTCAAGCTGTTGCCGGCCATTCTGCTTTATATGGGCTACCTCAGCATGCTGACCTGGGGGCGAGGCCTGCTTGAAGGCGGCAAAATCCCGTTGGCGCTGGGCTTGTGGTGGGTGCATGGCCTGTTCCTGGTCATTGGCCTGGGGCTGATGTATTGGGAGCCGCTGCGCTTGAAACTGGCAAGTCGCCGTAGTGCCGAGGAGATGGCCCGTGGTTAAGCTCGACCGCTACATTGGTAGCAGTGTGTTATTTGCGATTTTGGCCGTGCTGGGGATTATTCTGGGTCTGGCGCTGCTGTTTGCGTTGATCGATGAGATGCGCAGTATCAGCAGCAGCTACACCATCCTGGATGTGTTCAGTTTTGTCATGCTGACCGCGCCGCGCCGCTTGTATGAAATGCTGCCGATGGCAGCGTTGATTGGCTGTCTGATTGGCCTGGGTGGCCTTGCCAGCAACAGTGAGCTGACCATCATGCGTGCTGCGGGCGTGTCCCTGGGGCGCATTGTCTGGGCCGTCATGAAGCCGATGCTGGTGCTGATGCTGGCGGGCGTGCTGATTGGCGAGTACGTGGTTCCGGCCACCGAGAACATCGCTCAGGCCAATCGCGCGCTGGCGCAGGGTGGCGGTGATTCCCAAAGCTCCAAGCACGGTCTGTGGCATCGTCAGGGTGACGAGTTCATCCACATCAACGCTGTTCAGCCCAATGGCCTGCTTTACGGCGTGACCCGGTATCGTTTTGACAAAGATCACCAGATGCAGTCGGCCAGCTTCGCCAAAAAGGCGCAGTTCGACCAGGGTAACTGGCAGTTGAGCGACGTGAGCACCACGCTTTTTCACGGTAACAGCACTGAAGTTGTAAAGACCCCTGAAGAGCGCTGGGATGTGTCATTGAGCCCGCAGTTGCTCAATACCGTGGTCATGGCTCCCGAGTCGCTGTCGATCGCGGGTTTGTGGAGCTACATCCATTACCTCAAGGATCAGGGGCTGAATAATGGCCGTTACTGGCTGGCCTTTTGGGTCAAGGTGTTGCAGCCGCTGGTAACGGCTGCGCTGGTGTTGATGGCCATATCCTTCATCTTCGGCCCGTTGCGCTCTGTTACTCTGGGTCAGCGGGTATTTACCGGGGTGCTGGTCGGATTCGTCTTCAAGATCGCGCAAGACCTGTTGGGGCCATTGAGCCTGGTGTTCGGTTTCTCGCCGCTGTTCGCGGTGCTGGTGCCGGCTGCCATCTGTGCTCTGGCCGGTTTCTGGCTGTTACGCCGGGCGGGTTGATGAGCGGTCATTGAGTCAATCAAGAGCCTCTATCTCGCGATAGGGGCTTTTTTGTAGGTGTCCATTGGCCTGTGAACGTGACGCTTGGCGAGAGGATCAGGTACAATTCCCGGCTATTTTTCGGCGGGCAGTCTGCCTGCGACTTTTTTGAGTGTTGACCCGTGAGTGATTTGAGTCATATCCGCAATTTCTCCATCATCGCCCACATTGACCATGGCAAGTCGACGCTGGCCGATCGCTTCATCCAGATGTGCGGTGGCCTGAGTGCCCGCGAAATGGAAGCCCAGGTACTGGACTCCATGGACCTCGAGCGTGAGCGCGGGATCACTATCAAGGCCCACAGCGTCACCTTGTATTACACGGCCAAAGACGGCATTACCTATCAATTGAACTTCATTGATACGCCGGGACACGTCGACTTCACCTACGAAGTCAGCCGTTCCCTGGCAGCCTGTGAAGGTGCCTTGCTGGTAGTCGATGCGGGGCAGGGCGTAGAAGCCCAGTCCGTTGCCAACTGCTACACCGCCATCGAGCAGGGCCTTGAGGTCATGCCGGTGCTGAACAAGATCGACCTGCCGCAGGCCGATCCTGATCGCGTGAAGGAAGAAATCGAAAAAATCATTGGCATTGATGCCACTGATGCCGTGACCTGCAGCGCCAAAACCGGCCTGGGCGTCGACGAAGTGCTTGAGCGCCTGGTGCACACCATTCCTGCGCCAACCGGTAACTACGAAGATCCGCTGCAAGCGTTGATCATCGACTCCTGGTTCGACAACTACCTGGGCGTTGTGTCCCTGGTTCGCGTGCGCCACGGCCGCGTGAAAAAGGGCGACAAGATCCTGGTCAAGTCCACCGGCAAGATGCACCTGGTAGACAGCGTGGGTGTGTTCAACCCCAAGCACACGGCTACCACTGACCTGAAGGCCGGTGAAGTAGGCTTCATCATTGCCGGCATCAAGGACATTCACGGTGCGCCAGTGGGCGATACCCTGACCTTGAGCACGACGCCTGACGTCGACGTACTGCCAGGTTTCAAGCGTATCCAGCCTCAGGTTTACGCGGGTCTGTTCCCGGTCAGCTCTGACGACTTCGAAGACTTCCGCGAAGCCCTGCAAAAGCTCACGCTGAACGATTCGTCGCTGCAGTACACCCCGGAAAGCTCCGATGCACTGGGCTTCGGCTTCCGTTGCGGCTTCCTGGGCATGTTGCACATGGAGATCATCCAGGAGCGCCTTGAGCGCGAGTACGACCTGGACCTGATCACCACGGCCCCAACCGTAATTTTCGAACTGCTGCTCAAGACGGGCGAAACGATTTACGTCGACAACCCGTCCAAGCTACCAGACGTCTCTTCGATTGAAGACATTCGCGAGCCAATCGTGCGCGCCAATATCCTTGTGCCTCAAGAGCACCTGGGTAACGTCATTACCCTGTGCATTGAAAAGCGCGGCGTTCAGCACGACATGTTGTTCCTGGGTTCTCAGGTGCAAGTGACCTACGATTTGCCGATGAACGAAGTGGTTCTGGACTTCTTCGACCGTCTCAAATCCACCAGTCGCGGCTATGCTTCGCTTGATTACCATTTCAACCGTTATCAGTCGGCCAATCTGGTCAAGCTCGATGTACTGATCAACGGCGAGAAAGTTGATGCTCTGGCACTGATTGTTCACCGCGACAACGCTCACTACAAAGGGCGTGCGTTGACCGAGAAGATGAAAGAGCTGATTCCGCGTCAGATGTTCGATGTGGCAATTCAGGCTGCTATTGGCGGCCAAATCATTGCGCGCTCGTCTGTTAAAGCGCTCCGAAAAAACGTACTGGCCAAATGCTACGGTGGTGACGTTAGCCGTAAGCGCAAGCTGTTGGAAAAGCAGAAAGCCGGTAAAAAACGCATGAAGCAAGTGGGTAACGTGGAAATTCCACAAGAAGCCTTCCTTGCAGTGCTCAGGTTGGATAGCTAGGTCCTATGTCACTAAATTTCCCGCTGTTGCTGGTCATTGCTGTTGCCGTGTGCGGTTTGCTGGCGCTGCTCGATTTGGTCTTCCTGGCTCCTCGCCGGCGCAAGGCCATTGCCAACTATCAAGCCAGTGTTACTCCGGTTGATATGCAGGTAGTCGAAAAGCTCAACAAGGAACCGCTGCTGGTTGAATACGGCAAGTCGTTCTTCCCGGTGTTGTTCATCGTACTGGTGCTGCGTTCGTTTCTGGTTGAGCCGTTCCAGATCCCGTCCGGTTCGATGAAGCCGACCCTGGATGTGGGCGACTTCATTTTGGTGAATAAATTTTCGTACGGGATCCGCTTGCCGGTACTGGACACGAAAATCATCGAAGTGGGTGATCCGAAGCGGGGCGATGTGATGGTGTTTCGTTACCCAAGCGATCCGACAGTCAACTACATCAAGCGTGTAGTGGGTCTGCCGGGCGACAAGATTCGCTACACCAGCGACAAGCATCTCTATGTCAACGACAAGCCGGTAGCCGAGCAATTGGTGGGTGTCGAAGCTGGCACCCTGGGCAGTGCCGAGTTGTACAAAGAGAAGCTGGGCGAAGTCGAGCACATGATCCGCAAGGAAATGAGCCGCTATCGTGCGCCGCCTGACAAGGAGTGGACGGTTCCGGCCGGGCATTACTTCATGATGGGCGACAATCGCGACAATTCGAACGACAGCCGTTACTGGGATGATCCGAACATTCCCAAAGACGAGCTGGGCATGGTCCCCGACAAGAACATTGTCGGCAAGGCCTTCGCTGTTTGGATGAGCTGGCCGGAGCCCAAGGCGAGCAACCTGCCGAACTTCTCGCGGGTTGGTCTGATCAAGTAGCCAAAAACGGCGCTGTTAATAACAGCGCCGAATGCTTTTCAGGTGTACGAATAAGTCGTATGCCTGAGTATTCAGGATGTGGATTTGAACAAAGCGTTAAGTGTGACGGCGGCGAACAGCCTGTTCCCTGTCCATTTGCTATGCGATAAACGAACATCACTGATCCCTAATATCGGTCCGGTGGTGACATTCGGCCACGAACTCAGCGTGGGTAAATCGTGAGTTTTTCTTTAGAACGTTTAGAGCGTCAGCTCGGCTACACCTTCAAAGACCAGGAACTGATGATTCTGGCCCTGACACACCGCAGTTTCGCGGGGCGCAATAACGAGCGCCTTGAGTTCCTGGGTGATGCCATTCTCAATTTTGTTGCCGGTGAAGCACTGTTTGACCGCTTCCCGTTGGCCCGAGAAGGCCAGTTGTCGCGTCTGCGCGCACGCCTGGTAAAAGGCGAAACCCTGGCCGTACTGGCCCGTGGTTTTGAGTTGGGCGAGTACCTGCGCCTGGGCTCGGGTGAGCTCAAAAGCGGTGGTTTTCGCCGCGAATCGATCCTGGCTGATGCCCTTGAAGCGCTGATTGGCGCCATTTACCTGGATGCGGGCATGGACGCCGCCCGTGACCGTGTACTGGCCTGGCTTGCCAGCGAGTTCGAGACGTTGACCCTGGTCGACACCAATAAAGATCCAAAGACCCGTCTGCAAGAGTTCTTGCAGTCGCGTGCCTGCGATCTGCCGCGTTACGAAGTGGTAGATATCCAGGGCGAACCGCATTGCCGCACGTTCTTCGTTGAGTGCGAAATTGCCCTATTGAATGAAAAAAGCCGAGGTCAGGGTGTGAGTCGTCGTATTGCCGAACAGGTAGCGGCCGCCGCAGCACTGATAGCCCTTGGCGTGGAGAATGGCCATGACTGATACAACTGCAACTCGCTGTGGCTACGTTGCCATTGTTGGTCGACCAAACGTGGGTAAATCCACACTGCTGAACCACATTCTGGGTCAAAAGCTGGCGATCACTTCGCGCAAACCCCAGACCACCCGTCACAACATGCTGGGCATCAAGACCGAAGGCAACGTGCAAGCGGTCTACGTTGATACCCCGGGCATGCACAAGGGCGGCGAAAAGGCCCTTAACCGCTACATGAACAAAACCGCTTCGGCGGCGTTGAAAGACGTCGACGTAGTGATCTTCGTTGTCGACCGCACCAAGTGGACCGACGAAGATCAGATGGTGCTGGAGCGTGTGCAGTATGTGACCGGACCGCTGATCGTAGCGCTGAACAAGACCGACCGCATCGAAGACAAGGCCGAGTTGATGCCGCACCTGAGCTGGCTTCAGGAGCAACTGCCGAACGCCCAGATCATTCCGATCTCCGCTCAGCATGGTCACAACCTTGAAGCCCTGGAGCGCGTGATCGCCGATCACCTGCCGGAAAACGATCACTTCTTCCCGGAAGACCAGATCACTGACCGCAGCAGCCGCTTCCTGGCTGCCGAGTTGGTGCGCGAAAAAATCATGCGCCAGATGGGCGCCGAGCTGCCGTACCAGATCACTGTCGAAATCGAAGAGTTCAAGCAGCAGGGCAAAACCCTGCATATCCATGCCTTGATTCTGGTTGAGCGTGACGGTCAGAAGAAAATCATCATTGGCGACAAGGGCGAGCGTATCAAGCGCATCGGCACCGAAGCGCGCAAGGACATGGAGCTGCTGTTCGACTCCAAGGTCATGCTGAACCTGTGGGTTAAAGTCAAAGGCGGCTGGTCCGACGACGAACGCGCCCTGCGTTCCCTGGGCTACGGCGACCTGTAAGCACGGCACTACCCCCTGTGGGAGCACCGCCGCTCCCACTTTGGTTTTGTGCTGTTCTTCCTGGCAGTGTTTGCCTTCTGAGATAGCTGAGTTCCATGTCCAGCAAAGCCCCCACAGCCCAACTCGCCTACGTCCTGCACAGTCGTCCCTATCGTGAGACCAGCGCTCTGGTGGATTTCATCACGCCTCAAGGTCGCCTGCGGGCAGTGTTGCGCAGTGCGCGGGGCAAGGCGGGCTCGTTGGCCAGGCCCTTTGTCCCGCTGGAAATCGAGTTTCGCGGGCGGGGCGAGTTGAAAAACGTAGGGCGCATGGAGAGCGCGGGTATCTCTACCTGGCTCAATGGCGAAGCGCTGTTCAGCGGTCTTTATCTCAACGAACTGCTGGTGCGGCTTTTGCCTGCCGAAGACCCTCATCCGGCGGTCTTCGACCACTATGCGGCAACGCTTTTGGCATTGGCTGAAGGGCGACCGCTGGAGCCACTGCTGCGGGCGTTCGAGTGGCGCTTGCTGGACGATTTGGGCTATGGCTTTTCCCTGGCTCATGACATTCACGGCGAGCCGGTGGCGGCTGATGGCATGTATCGGTTGCAGGTAGATGCGGGGCTTGAGCGGATTTATCTGGTGCAGCCCGGACTGTTTCATGGCGCAGAACTGCACGGGATGGCCGAGGCTGACTGGACCGTTCCTGGCGCCTTGTCTGCTGCCAAGCGCCTGATGCGTCAGGCACTGGCCGTGCATTTGGCTGGCAAGCCCCTGGCCAGTCGCGAGTTGTTTCGCAAGCCCTGAATAGACCGGTATGCTGTGCGCCGAATCGTCAACTCTTCAGGAGAGCCCCAGTGACCCAAAGCAATCGCATTCTTCTCGGCGTGAACATCGACCACGTAGCCACGCTGCGTCAGGCTCGCGGCACGCGTTACCCTGACCCGGTCAAGGCTGCGCTGGACGCCGAAGAGGCGGGCGCCGACGGCATCACCGTACATCTGCGCGAAGACCGTCGGCACATTCAAGAGCGTGATGTGCTGCTGCTCAAGGACGTGCTGCAAACGCGCATGAACTTCGAAATGGGCGTGACTGAAGAAATGATGGTATTTGCCGAGCACATTCGCCCGGCTCATATCTGCCTGGTGCCCGAAACCCGTCAGGAGCTGACCACTGAAGGTGGTCTGGATGTAGCCGGGCAAGAGGCGCGGATCAAAGCCGCTGTCGAGCGTCTGGCCAAAATCGGTTGTGAAGTGTCGCTGTTCATCGATGCGGACGAGCGTCAGATTGAAGCGTCAAGGCGTGTCGGTGCACCTGCTATCGAACTGCACACTGGCCGCTATGCCGACGCGCAAACCCCTTCCGACGTCGCTGAAGAGTTGCAGCGCGTGGCACAGGGGGTGGCGTTTGGTCTGGCCCAGGGGTTGATCGTCAACGCCGGCCACGGCTTGCACTACCACAACGTGGAAGCGGTAGCGGCAATCAAGGGGATTAACGAGTTGAACATTGGCCATGCGCTGGTGGCGCATGCGTTGTTCGTGGGCTTCAGATCTGCTGTGGCCGAGATGAAAGCGCTGATAGTGGCTGCTGCTAAGGTTTAAGTAGATCAGGTGCGGATCTGATACTGACCCGTAGTCGCTGTCGAGGAACGAAGGCTGCGAGCTCTTGATTTTACGAGCATCGCGATAAAGCTCGCAGCCTTCGTTCCTCGGCAGCGACTACGGCACATGAATCGCTCTACAGCTGTGGCTCTTCCTTGGGCTTGGTCTTGTCGATACCGGGGATGTGCAGCTTGCTGTCAGCAGCCTGATCGCCTTCAAGTTGCGGCTGTGTGGCCCATGTCAGGATGTCGTAGTAACGACGGATGTTGGCCACAAAATGCACCGGCTCACCGCCTCGTGCGTAGCCATAGCGTGTCTTGCTGTACCACTGCTTCTGCGCAAGGCGAGGCAGCATCTTCTTCACGTCCAGCCACTTGTTCGGGTTCAGGCCTTCTTTCTTGGCCAGTTTGCGTGCGTCTTCCAGATGTCCGCCGCCAACGTTGTAGGCCGCCAGCGCAAACCACGTGCGGTCAGGCTCCTCAATGTCATCGTCCAGCTCGCTCTTGATCAGCGCGAGGTATTTGGCGCCGCCCATGATGCTCTGCTTTGCATCCAGGCGGTTGGAAACGCCCATGGCTTGCGCAGTGTTCTGGGTCAGCATCATCAGTCCGCGAACGCCGGTCTTGGACGTTACCGTGGGCTGCCACAATGATTCCTGGTAGCCCATGGCTGCGAGCAGGCGCCAGTCGATCTGTTCTTTTTTTGCGGCATCCTTGAAGAACTTTTCATACTTGGGCAGACGCTGCTGCAGGTGCTGGGCGAAGGTGTAGGCACCCACGTAGCCCAGTACATCCACGTGCCCGTAATAGCGGTCTTTGAGGCGTTGCAGGGTGCCGTTCTTCTCGACCTTGTCCAGGTACGCATTGATCTCGTTGAGCAGGCTGTTGTCTTCACCTGCGGCAACTGCCCAGCGCTGGCTGCGTGCGTCGCCCAGATCAAATGCCACACGAACATTGGGGAAGTACACCTGGTTCATGGCCACTTCGTTGGAGTCGACGAGTGTGAGGTCGATCTGGCCTTCATCGACCATGCGCAGCAAGTCAACGACTTCGACAGCGTCGGACTCGTCGTATTCAATCCCGGGGTATTGCTTCTTGAGTTCGGCAAGCTGCTCGGCGTGGGAGCTGCCTTTAAGTACGGTGATGCGTTTGCCAACCAGATCGGCTGGGGAGGTCGGACGCGATTGCCCGTTGCGATAGATGATCTGCGGCGTGACTTCAAGGTACGGGTGGGAGAACTTGGCTTGTTGCAGGCGCTTCTCGCTGCTGACCAGACCGGCAGCAGCCAAAACAGGGCCGTCGGGTTGGCTCAACTGATTGAACATTTCATCCAGGTTGTCAGCCGTTTCGATTTTAAGCTCTACCCCCAGATCGTCGGCAAAGCGCTTCACCAGCTCATATTCAAAGCCGGTTTCGCCATTGCGATCCTCGAAATAGGTCGCCGGGCTGTTACGGGTGATCACCCGCAGTACCCCGTCCTCCTTTACGCGCTCAAGGGTGCTGGGTTTTTCAACGCAGGCACCGAGCATCAGGAAGAGTCCGGTTGCGAAGAGCCATCTGGCGCAGCGCTGGCGGAATACAGTTAGAGAAAACATCCGCGCAGTATACGCAAAGCTGCGCAGGTGCCATATCTCGACAATTTTTGATCATTCTGATATTGGCTGCAAAAAACCCTGAAACCCCTGTGGAATGGGGGTCGGGTCACTGTCTAAAGATCATAAAAGACCATCTCTGAAGCGGCTGATAGCTATAAAGAATAAGGGTTTGGTCGATTAGCGACGTCTGGTGTGCGTCAGGTGTACCGTTTCGGGTGCCGAGGCGAACGGTTTAGGCTAGAATGCCGGGCCTCAAAGCATACCCCTCCCGAGGCTGTCCCGAAGATGTTGATCCTGCGCGGCGCTCCTGCCCTTTCTGCCTTTCGCCACAGCAAACTCCTTGTACAACTGAGCCTGAAGGTTCCGGCTGTCACTGGTTTGTATGCTGAATTCGCCCACTTTGCCGAAACGACCGGTGAGCTGACCAGCGATGAACAGCAGGTACTGGCTCGTCTCCTGAAGTACGGTCCAAGCGTACCGGTCCAAGAGCCGAGCGGCCGACTGTTCCTGGTGTTGCCGCGGTTTGGCACCATTTCCCCCTGGTCCAGCAAGGCCAGCGACATTGCCCGCAACTGTGGCCTGGCTAAAGTCCAGCGCCTGGAGCGAGGCATTGCGTTCTACGTGGCTGGCCAGTTCAGCGACGCTGATGCCGAGCTGATTGGTGCTGCACTGCATGACCGCATGACGCAAATCGTGCTGGGTAATCTCGAGCAGGCCAGCGGTCTGTTCAGTCACGCCGAGCCCAAGCCGCTGACAGCGATTGACGTGCTGGGTGGCGGTCGCGCCGCGCTGGAAAAAGCCAACGTCGAGTTGGGTCTGGCACTGGCTGAAGACGAAATCGACTATCTGGTCAACGCCTTCAATGGTTTGGGTCGCAACCCGCACGACATCGAACTGATGATGTTTGCCCAGGCCAACTCCGAGCATTGCCGTCACAAGATCTTCAACGCCAGTTGGGATATTGACGGCCAGAGCCAGGACAAAAGCCTGTTTGGCATGATCAAGAACACCTACGTGATGCACAGCGAGGGCGTTCTGTCTGCTTATAAGGACAACGCTTCGGTCATCGTAGGCAGTGTTGCCGGGCGTTTCTTCCCGGACCCTGAAACCCGCCAGTACGGCGCGGTGCAGGAGCCTGTACACATCCTGATGAAGGTCGAAACTCACAACCACCCAACCGCAATCGCCCCGTTCCCGGGTGCTGCGACCGGTTCCGGTGGCGAGATTCGTGACGAAGGCGCAACCGGTCGTGGTGCCAAGCCCAAGGCTGGCCTGACCGGCTTTACCGTATCCAACCTGCAGATCCCAGGCTTTGTACAGCCGTGGGAAGTGCCGTACGGCAAGCCAGAGCGCATTGTTACCGCGCTGGACATCATGATCGAAGGCCCTCTGGGCGGTGCTGCGTTCAACAACGAATTCGGTCGTCCGGCCCTGACCGGTTACTTCCGTACCTTCGAGCAGTCCATCACGACTCCCCGCGGCGAAGAAGTCCGTGGTTACCACAAGCCCATCATGCTGGCTGGCGGCATGGGCAACATCCGCGCCGAACACGTGCAGAAAGCCGAAATCACGGTTGGCTCCAAGCTGATCGTGCTCGGTGGCCCGGCGATGTTGATCGGCCTGGGCGGCGGCGCGGCTTCCTCGATGGCCACCGGCGCAAGCTCGGCTGACCTGGACTTCGCTTCGGTTCAGCGCGAAAACCCGGAAATGGAACGTCGTTGCCAGGAAGTGATCGACCGTTGCTGGCAGCTGGGCGACAAAAACCCGATCAGCTTCATCCACGACGTGGGTGCGGGCGGTCTGTCCAACGCTTTCCCGGAGTTGGTGAACGACGGTGAGCGTGGCGGTCGTTTTGAACTGCGCAATATTCCAAACGACGAGCCGGGCATGGCCCCGCACGAAATCTGGAGCAACGAATCCCAGGAACGTTACGTTCTGGCCGTGGGCGTCGAAGATTTCGACCGCTTCCAGGCGATTTGCGAACGCGAGCGTTGCCCGTTTGCCGTCGTCGGCGAAGCCACTGCCGAGCCGCAACTGACCGTCACCGACAGCCACTTCGGCAACAACCCGGTGGACATGCCACTGGAAGTGTTGCTGGGCAAGGCGCCGCGCATGCACCGTTCAGCAGTGCGTGAAGCAGAGCTGGGCGATGATTTCGACCCGGCAGCGCTGAACATCGGTGAATGTGTTGAACGCGTCCTGCATCACCCGGCTGTAGCGAGCAAGAGCTTCCTGATCACCATCGGCGACCGTACCATCACCGGCCTGGTTGCTCGCGACCAGATGGTGGGTCCGTGGCAGGTGCCTGTGGCTGACGTTGCCGTCACCGCCACCAGCTTCGACGTCTACACCGGTGAAGCCATGGCCATGGGCGAGCGTACTCCGCTGGCACTGCTGGATGCCCCGGCATCGGGCCGCATGGCGATCGGCGAAACCCTGACCAACATCGCAGCTTCGCGGATCGGCAAGATCAGTGACATCAAGCTGTCTGCCAACTGGATGTCCGCTGCTGGTCACCCGGGTGAAGACGCCCGCCTGTACGACACCGTTAAAGCGGTCGGCATGGAGCTGTGCCCTGAGCTGGGCATCACCATTCCGGTGGGCAAGGACTCGATGTCCATGCAAACCCGCTGGAGCGAAGAGGGTACTGACAAGACGGTCACCTCGCCGCTGTCGTTGGTCGTTACCGGTTTTGCCCCGGTGCTCGATGTGCGCCAGACCCTGACCCCCGTGCTGCGCATGGACAAGGGCCTGACCGATCTGGTTCTGATCGATCTGGGTCGTGGCCAAAACCGTATGGGCGCCTCCATCCTGGCTCAAACCTACGGCAAGCTGGGTAAACAGGCTCCCGACGTGGATGACGCAGAAGACCTCAAGGCTTTCTTCGCCGTGATCCAGGGCTTGAATGCCGACGGCCATCTGCTGGCTTACCACGACCGTTCCGACGGTGGTTTGCTGACCAGCGTGATGGAAATGGCGTTTGCCGGTCACTGTGGTGTCAACCTGGTCCTCGACGGCCTGGCTGAAACCGCTGCCGACATTCCTGCGATCCTGTTCAACGAAGAGTTGGGTGCAGTGATCCAGGTTCGCCAGGACTCCATGGCAGACATCCTTGCGCAGTTCAGCGCTGCCGGTTTGGGCGACTGCGTATCGGTCATTGGCCAGCCGCGCAACTGTGACGATGTAAGCATCGAGTTCAATGGCGAGACCGTGTTTGAAGGTCAGCGCCGTCTGCTGCAACGTCAGTGGGCTGAAACCAGCTACCAGATCCAGCGTATGCGCGACAACGCCGAGTGCGCGGAGCAAGAGTTCGCCGTGTTGCTTGAAGAAGACAATCCGGGCCTGAGCGTCAAGCTGAGCTTTGATGTCAACGAGAACATCAGCGCGCCGTACATCAAGACAGGCATTCGCCCTCAAGTGGCCGTACTGCGTGAGCAGGGTGTAAACGGTCAGGTTGAAATGGCAGCGGCGTTCGATCGCGCCGGCTTCAATGCCATCGACGTCCACATGAGCGACATTCTGGCCGGCCGTGTCGACCTGAACGAGTTCAAGGGCCTGGTTGCCTGCGGTGGTTTCTCCTACGGAGACGTGCTGGGTGCCGGTGAAGGCTGGGCCAAGTCGGCTCTGTTCAATGCCCGTGCCCGTGATGCGTTCCAGAGCTTCTTTGAGCGTACCGACAGCTTCTCCCTGGGTGTGTGCAACGGTTGCCAGATGATGTCCAACCTGAGCGAATTGATTCCGGGCAGCGAGCTGTGGCCACACTTCGTGCGCAACCGCTCCGAGCAGTTCGAAGCCCGTGTGGCGATGGTCCAGGTGCAGGAGTCGAACTCGATCTTCCTGCAGGGCATGGCCGGTTCGCGCATGCCAATCGCCATTGCTCACGGTGAAGGTCATGCCGAGTTCGCCAGCGAAGAAGCCATGCTGCAAGCGGATCTGTCCGGTTCTGTGGCGCTGCGTTTCGTCGACAACCACGGCAAGGTCACTGAAAACTACCCGGCCAACCCGAACGGCTCGCCGCGCGGGATTACCGGCCTGACCAGCAGTGACGGGCGTGTCACCATCATGATGCCGCACCCTGAGCGTGTCTTCCGCGCCGTGCAGAACTCGTGGCGTCCAGAAGAGTGGAACGAAGATGCGCCGTGGTTGCGCATGTTCCGTAACGCTCGTGCTTGGGTCAATTAAAGGCTGGGTAGATTAAAAGCGATGTACAAGCTCAGCTTCTTCGTTCCCCCAAGCCACGTGGACGTGGTCAAAAATGCCGTATTCGCCGCCGGTGGCGGACGAATCGGCAATTATGACCACTGCGCCTGGCAGACCTTGGGCCAGGGCCAGTTTCGCGCGCTGGACGGCAGTCAGCCGTTTATCGGGCAAACCGGCCAGGTCGAATATGTCGGGGAATGGAAAGTTGAGCTGGTCGTCGCAGACGATCTTGTCCACGACGTGGTGGCTGCGCTCAAGCACAGCCACCCGTATGAAACGCCCGCTTATGAAGTGTGGCGTTTGGCTGATCTCTAGCTGCAATGCGTATAAAAAACCCGCTGGACCGGTAACGGTCAGCGGGTTTTTTGTTATGTGCGTGGCGTGGGGCTAAGGGCGGATTTCAACCATCGTGCCGTCCTTGACCAGGTTCCAGACTTCGCGCATTTCGTGGTTTTTCATTGCGATGCAGCCATCGGTCCAGTCCAGGGTGTGGAACAGTTCTTCAGGGTTTTCTTCGCTGTCCGGCGTGCCGTGGATCATGATCATCGACCCGGGGTTCACGCCTTCACGCCGGGCGGTGGCCGCGTCGCTGATATTGGGGTAGTTGATGTGCATGGCCAGGTTGAACTTGTCGCTTTTTTTGCGCCAGTCGACCCAGTACAGCCCCTCAGGTGTGCGTTTGTCTCCCTCGCGCATTTTTGGCCCCTTGGGTTGTTTGCCCAGGGAGATGCGGTAGGTCTTGATCGGTTTGCCATCGCTGATCAGTTGCAACTTGCGGGCAGACTTGAGCACAAGAACCTTGTCGATACTTTGCCCGGCGTGCGCAGAGGGTGCCGATGGGGTTGACTGGAGTACCTGATTCTTATCGACGGGTTTGCCGTTTACGGTGATGACAACAGAAGCCTGGCAGGTAACGGCAAATGAAAAGCAAAGAGCAGCGAGCAACCAACGCATTAGAGGGATATTCCTGAGGTGCAAGGCGAACAGCATTATTGTTGGGGTTTGATCAGGCTGGACAGGGGCGCTACAGCCTCGCTGCGCACGGGGTAGGTGTTGTCCCGGCGGTCAGCGAAAAAACATTCTAGGGTACGGCTGACCGTGCGGAAAGCCAGCTCTGACCAAGGGATGTCAGCTTCTTCAAAAAGCCGGACTTCAAGGCTCTCTTCACCGGCTGAAAAATCGAGGCTTTGCAGCTCGGCACGATAAAAAATATGCACCTGATTAATGTGCGGTACATCGATCAGGGTGTAGATATTCAGGTTTTCAACTGCAGCGCAGGCTTCTTCGAGGGTTTCACGTCGGGCTGCATTTTCGACCGTCTCGCCGTTTTCCATGAAACCTGCGGGCAGCGTCCAGTAGCCTTTGCGCGGCTCGATGGCGCGACGGCACAACAGCACTTGTGTGCCCCAGGTCGGCAGGCAGCCGGCAACGATATTCGGGTTCTGATAGTGAATGGTCTGGCAGTGGTCGCACACATACCGCAGGCGTGAATCGCCTTGAGGGATGTGTTGGCTGACGGAGTGGCCGCACTGGCTGCAAAATTTCATGCTGGGGTCTCTGGCTCTGGCGCCTATCTTGGGGGCTGAGGCGGCCTCGCGGCAAGTGCGATATGGCGGCTGCGACACTGTGGGGCTTGGGTGCTGCCCACGATTTGGTGCATGATGCCCGATAAGTGACGGATCGAGATGACCTATGCTGGACGAGCTGCTTGGCCGTGTAAGCCGCTACACCCCGCGCACGCTGGAAACGGAACGGAATTTCCCCGAGGCTGCCGTGCTGTTGCCGGTGACGCGCAGCGCTGAACCCGAACTGATTCTGACCCTGCGTGCCAGCGGGTTGTCGACCCACGGCGGTGAAGTGGCTTTCCCGGGCGGGCGCCGCGATCCTGAAGACCCGGATCTGGTATTTACCGCCCTGCGTGAGGCCGAAGAAGAGATCGGTCTGCCGCCCGGGCTGGTCGAAGTCATCGGGCCGCTGAGCCCTTTGATTTCGTTGCACGGTATCCGTGTAACGCCCTACGTTGGCCTCGTCCCGGACTACGTTGAATACCTGGCCAACGACGCCGAAATTGCTGCCGTGTTCAGCGTACCTCTGGAGTTTTTTCGCCAGGACCCCCGTGAGCACACCCATCGCATCGATTATCAGGGGCGCAGCTGGTATGTGCCGAGCTACCGTTTTGGGGTTTATAAAATCTGGGGGCTCACGGCAATCATGATCGTTGAGCTGATGAACCTGCTGTACGACGACGTCAATATCAATCTGCATACCCCGCCTGAGCGTTCCATTCCAATCTAGAGCCGTCAGCAGACGGCCACGCTGCCTTGAGGACATCTGCATGAAATACAGCCTGGGCGACTCGCTCGTCGAAACCCATCCAGAAAGCTGGACCGCGCCCAACGCCACCCTGATCGGCAAGGTGCGCCTGGAGGAGGGTGCCAGTGTCTGGTTCAACGCCGTGTTGCGCGGTGATAACGAGCTGATCCTGATTGGCAAGAACAGTAACGTGCAAGATGGCGCGGTGATGCATACCGATATGGGCTACCCGCTGACCCTGGGGACGGGGGTGACCATTGGCCATAACGCCATGTTGCATGGTTGCACGGTGGGAGATTACAGCCTGATCGGGATCAATGCAGTCATCCTCAATGGCGCCAGAATCGGCAAGCATTGCATCATTGGCGCCAACTCGCTGATTGGCGAAGGCAAGGAAATCCCGGACGGTTCTCTGGTCATGGGGTCGCCGGGCAAGGTGGTGCGTGACTTGACCGACGAACAGAAAAAACTGCTGGAGGCCAGTGCCGCGCATTACGTGCAGAACGGCCAGCGTTATGCCCGTGATTTGAAGGTGCAGAGCAATGACTGAAGTGGAGCGCCCGGTCGCCTCTCCCTGTGTGAACATTTGCGCATTGGATGACGACGATGTGTGCAGTGGTTGTCAGCGTACCGTGGCTGAAATCACCCGTTGGAGCCGCATGACCAACGTCGAGCGCCGGGAAGTGCTGGTGCTGTGTCATGAGCGGGCCAAGTCCAGTGGCCTGGTGTGGATGCAGGGCGCCAGTACCTGACAAATACCGCTGTCACAGGGGCATGTGGCGGGTACAAAATCGGGTGCGACTCAAGTACCCTGTGCGCCTTATTCAGAGGTGTCGCCCGCTCCCATGCTGTTTCTTATCGCTTATATCGCCAGCGTCGTGCTGATCAACTTCGCGTTCTCAACGGCGCCGCACCTGGACATTATCTGGTCGGCCTGGGGCGGGCTGGTGTTTGTTTTGCGCGACATGGTGCAAACCCGCTTTGGCCACGGTGCGCTGTTGGCCATGCTGGCGGCACTGGTGCTGTCATACATCACCTCTGACCCTTCGATTGCCCTGGCCAGCGCCACCGCGTTCGCCGTCTCCGAATGCATCGACTGGCTGGTGTTCAGCATCACCAAGCGACCCTTGCATGACCGCTTGTGGATCAGCTCTGCGCTGAGTATCCCGATTGATACCTTTATCTTTTTCGGCATGATCGATGCGTTTACCCCGGGCGTGATTCTCATCGCCATGGCGTCGAAATTTGCCGGAGTGACCTGTGTGTGGCTGGCAATGGCCTGGCGACTGCGCAAAGCCGCCGTTTAGTCAGGTAAAATGCCGGCCTTTCTTCCCCTGCAGGCGCAGGTTGTGTGCGCGCCTTCGATGATTTGTTTCCATGAGGACCTGAAATGACCCGTATCGGAACCCCACTGTCGCCGACCGCGACCCGCGTATTGCTGTGTGGCTGCGGCGAACTGGGCAAAGAAGTTGTCATCGAATTGCAGCGTCTGGGGGTCGAAGTGATCGCTGTCGATCGCTATGCCAACGCACCGGCCATGCAGGTTGCCCATCGCAGCCACGTCATCAATATGCTCGATGGCGCAGCCTTGCGTGCCGTGATCGAAGCAGAAAAGCCGCACTTTATTGTTCCTGAAATCGAAGCCATTGCCACCGCGACCCTGGTTGAGCTGGAAGCCGAAGGCTTTACCGTCATTCCGACCGCCCGCGCCACTTCGCTGACCATGAACCGAGAAGGCATTCGACGTCTGGCGGCAGAAGAGTTGGACCTGCCAACCTCGCCGTATCACTTTGCCGATACCTTTGAAGACTACAGCGCCGCCGTGCTGGACCTGGGCTTCCCGTGTGTGGTCAAGCCGGTGATGAGCTCGTCGGGCAAGGGCCAGAGCCTGCTGCGCAGCACTGATGATGTGAAAGCTGCCTGGGACTACGCACAAGAAGGCGGTCGTGCGGGCAAGGGGCGGGTCATTGTCGAAGGCTTTATCGACTTCGACTACGAAATCACCCTGCTGACCGTACGCCACATCGGTGGCACCACGTTCTGCGCGCCGGTCGGTCACCGTCAGGAGAAGGGCGACTACCAGGAGTCCTGGCAGCCGCAGGCCATGAGCCCGATTGCTCTGGCCGAGTCCGAGCGTGTTGCCAAAGCCGTGACCGAGGCGCTGGGCGGCCGCGGCCTGTTTGGCGTTGAGCTGTTCATTAAGGGCGATCAGGTGTGGTTCAGCGAAGTCTCGCCGCGCCCGCACGATACCGGTCTGGTTACGCTGATTTCCCAGGACTTGTCCCAGTTCGCCCTGCATGCACGAGCGATTCTGGGCTTGCCGATTCCGCTGATCCGTCAGTTCGGGCCATCGGCCTCGGCGGTGATTCTGGTGGAAGGGCAGTCGACCCAGACTGCGTTCTCCAACCTGGGTGCGGCCTTGAGCGAGCCGGATACGGCCTTGCGCCTGTTCGGCAAGCCAGAGGTCAATGGCCAGCGCCGCATGGGCGTGGCCCTGGCCCGTGATGAGTCGATTGAAGCTGCACGCGCCAAGGCGACCCGTGCAGCCAAGGCTGTAGTGGTCGAGCTGTAAAAAAAACATCCCCGTAGTCGCTGCCGAGGCACGAAGGCTGCGAGCTTTTAAACTTTAAGAGCTCGCAGCCTTCGTGCCTCGACAGCGATTACGGATTTCCTGCGCCGATCAGGCCACCTTGTTCAGGTCAGCCTCTTTCGTTTCTTTCAGGCACAGCACAGCGATCAGGCTGAGCACTGCCGCACCCGAAACATACCCGCCCACCCAGCTCAAACCGCCCATGCTCACCAGCTTCTGGGCAAAGAACGGTGCGGCCGATGCGCCCACAATCCCGCCCAGGTTGTACGCCGCCGATGCGCCGGTATAGCGCACGCGGGTCGGGAACAGTTCAGGCAGCAGGGCGCCCATGGGGGCAAAGGTCACGCCCATCAGAAACAGCTCGATGCACAGAAACAGCGCCACGCCCCAGGTCGAACCCTGGGTGAGCAGAGGCTCCATCAGAAAGCCCGACAAGATCGCCAGTACACCGCCGACAATCAGCACCGGCTTGCGTCCATATCTATCGCTGGCCCAGGCTGAAAGAGGTGTTGCAGCGGCCATGAACAGCACGGCAAAGCACAGCAGGCCGAGGAAGGTCTCGCGGGTATAGCCCAGCGTGGACACGCCATAACTAAGCGAAAACACGGTCGAGATATAGAACAGTGCATAGCACACGACCATGGAGGCGGCGCCCAGCAGCATCGGTGCCCAGTATTGGCTGAAGAGCTCAACGATGGGCATTTTCACCCGCTCGTGTTGCGCTACGGCTTTGGCAAACACCGGTGTTTCTTCCAGTTTCAGGCGCACATACAAGCCGACCATCACCAGCGCCGCACTCAGCAGGAAGGGGATGCGCCAGCCCCATGAGCGGAACTGCTCATCGCTCAGGCTCATGGCCAGAATCAGGAACAGGCCGTTGGCTGCCAGAAACCCGATCGAGGGCCCCAGTTGCGGGAACATGCCATACCAGGCGCGCTTGCCTTTGGGAGCGTTCTCGGTGGCCAGCAATGCTGCGCCGCCCCATTCCCCGCCCAACCCGAGCCCCTGACCGAAGCGCAGCACGCACAGCAGGATCGGAGCCCAGGCGCCGATCGTGGCGTAACCTGGCAGCACGCCGATCAGCGTGGTGCACACGCCCATCAGCAGCAAGGAGGCGACCAGTGTGGATTTGCGCCCGATACGGTCACCGAAGTGGCCAAACAGGAAAGAGCCCAGCGGGCGGGCGAGAAAGGCAATGCCGAAGGTCAGGAACGCCGACAGCATCTGCGCCGTGCCGGAGGTCTGCGGAAAAAATACCGGGCCAATGACCAGTGCGGCGGCGGTGGCATACACGTAAAAGTCGTAGAACTCGATGGCCGTGCCGATAAAACTGGCCGTGGCAACGCGGGTTGCGGAGTTGGCCGGCTTGTCGGGCGAGGCTTCGCTGTAAGTAGTGCTGGAGGTCATGCGTAAATCCCTGACAGTTATGAGCTCATTGGCCGATGCCAGCCTTTGCGGCGTGACGTGGCGAGCAATTTTTATGGTCGTTTGCCCTGGGGGATAACAGGGTGCAAGCGCAGTTCAGGATGGGAGCGTACGCAGGTACTGCGTAAAGCAACGCGCCGACAGCGCTGGGTGCGGGTAGCACGCGTGTCGGCGAGGCTTGGGTAAGCGAGGAAGATTATAGGGAGGCCCGTTTAAATGTAACAAGACCTTACGCGGCGATTAAGCCGCGGGCTTGACGCTGTTGTGCCAGATAAGCACTCGGCTGACGCGGTTATCTTCGGTCTGGAGGATCTCCAGGCGGTAGCCGCCGATCTTCAGGCATACCGTGGTTTCCGGGATGGTTTCCAGCGCTTCGGTGACAAGGCCGTTGAGGGTTTTGGGGCCGTCGCAGGGCAGGTGCCAGCCCAGGGCTTTGTTCAGCTCGCGTATGGAGGCTGCGCCATCAATCACATAGCGTCCGTCGGGCAGGGGATCGATATGGGGGTTGTCGATGTTTTGCTCATCTTCGAACTCGCCCACGATTTCTTCGAGGATGTCTTCAAGTGTCACGATGCCCAGCACTTCGCCGTACTCATCGACCACCACGCCCAGCCGACGCTGCTGCTTGTGGAAGTTCAGCAGTTGCAGTTGCAGCGGGGTGCTTTCGGGGATGAAGTAAGGTTCATGGCAGACGGCCAGCAATGCCTCTTTGGTCAGGCTGGCATCAGGCAGCATGTGTTGAATGTGGCGGGTGTTGAGGATGGCTTCGACCTGATTGATGTCGTTGTGAAACACCGGCAGGCGCGTGCGTGTGGTCTGGCGTAGTTGTTCGATCAGGTCTTCGATCGGATCATCCAGATTGAGGCCCTCGACTTCGCTGCGCGGGATCAGGATGTCGTTGACCGTGATGTTGTCCAGCGCATGGATACCGGAAAGCAGGTGCGGGCGACTGTTGTTTTGCTCGTCCAGTTGCTGGGGCGCTTCCTCGCGCGGTTGCAGGGCTTCTGCACGCTTGGCCGCTGCGCCAGTCTTGCCCAGAAAATAGCCGACAAGTATCCCGGCTCCTGCGATCAACAGCGCCGAGACCGCCAGAATCGGCCCAGGGGGCAAGCTATCCATAATTATCGCCCGTCAGATATGCAGAATGTATTCACGAACCAGCTTGCTGCCAAAGTAGGCCAGCATCAACAGGCAAAAGCCGGCAAACGTCCAGCGGATGGCTTTGTGGCCGCGCCAGCCGAGGTGATAACGGCCCAGCAGGAGCACGCTGAATACGATCCATGCCAGGCAGGCCAGCAAGGTTTTGTGCACCAGGTGCTGGGCGAACAGGTTGCCCAAAAACAGCCAGCCGGAAATCAGGGACATCGAGAGCAGTGACCAGCCGGCCCACAAGAAGCCGAACAGCAGGCTTTCCATGGTTTGCAGCGGCGGGAAGTTTTTGATCAGGCCCTTGGGATGCTTGTGCTTGAGCTGATAGTTCTGCAGCGACAGCAGCAATGCCTGGAACACCGCGATGGTGAACATGCCATAGGCCAGGATCGACAGCAGGATATGCGCGAGTATGCCGGGCTCTTCATTAATGACCTGAACCGTGCCGGGCGGCGCGAATTCGGACAGCAGCACTGTCAGCATGCCCAGCGGATATAAAAGCAGCAGCAGGTTCTCGACCGGTATCCGTGCGCAGGCAACCAGGGTCACGGTGATCACGGCCGCGGCAATCAGGCTGGCTGCACTGAAAAAGTCCAGTTCAAGGCCGGCAGGCGTCATCAGGTGGGTAAACAGGCTGGCGGCGTGGGCGAGCACGGCAAGAATGCCAAGCGTCACCAACAGGCGTTTGTTCGCCTTTGCGCCTTGGCGCAGGCAAGAGCCTTGATAGAAGGTCGCAGCGGCATATAAGCAGGCGGCGGCGAGGCTGGGTAGCAAGCTGGGTGACAAGGGGAGCATAAATCCTGTTAGGCAAGCCCGAAAGGACTGAGTTTGGCATACAACCGCCTGTACACGAAAGACCACATAAGCCGACGGCAAGGTGTCGGACACGGCCAGTCTTCGCTATAATCCGCGACCTGCCCACGCCGCAGGCTCGCCGAGCATCAGTTTTACACGGGCTGGGCCGCAATAACCCCGGTCTACTTTGGGCCTGAAAGGATCGCGCATGTTTGAAAATTTAACCGATCGTCTCTCGCAGACGCTGCGCCATGTCACCGGCAAGGCCAAGCTGACCGAGGACAATATCAAAGACACCCTGCGTGAAGTGCGCATGGCGTTGCTGGAAGCCGATGTGGCGTTGCCAGTCGTCAAAGACTTCGTCAACGCGGTCAAAGAGCGCGCTGTAGGCACAGAAGTGTCCCGCAGCCTGACGCCTGGCCAGGCGTTTGTGAAGATCGTCCAGGCTGAGCTTGAAAGCCTGATGGGCGCTGCCAACGAGGATCTGGTCCTCAATGTCACGCCGCCAGCCGTTGTATTGATGGCCGGTTTGCAGGGTGCGGGTAAAACCACCACCGCCGGCAAGCTGGCGCGCTTCCTTAAAGAGCGCAAAAAGAAAACCGTGATGGTGGTCTCGGCCGACGTTTATCGTCCGGCAGCGATCAAGCAGCTCGAAACCCTGGCCAATGAAGTCGGCGTGACCTTCTTCCCGTCCGACTTGAGCCAGAAGCCGGTAGACATCGCTCGCGCAGCCATTGCTGAAGCGAAGCTGAAGTTCATCGACGTGGTCATCCTCGATACCGCGGGCCGCCTGCATATCGATGCCGAGATGATGGCCGAGATTCAGGAGCTGCACGCGGCCGTCAAGCCTGCTGAAACCCTGTTTGTCGTTGACGCCATGACCGGCCAGGATGCGGCCAACACCGCCAAGGCTTTCGGCGACGCATTGCCGCTGACCGGCGTGATCCTGACCAAGGTCGACGGTGATGCCCGTGGCGGTGCGGCGCTGTCCGTGCGTGCCATTACCGGCAAGCCGATCAAGTTCATCGGTATGGGCGAGAAGAGCGACGCGCTTGAGCCTTTCCACCCGGACCGTATCGCTTCGCGCATCCTGGGCATGGGCGACGTGCTCAGCCTGATCGAGCAGGCCGAACAGACCCTCGATAAAGACAAAGCCGACAAACTGGCCAAAAAGCTCAAGAAAGGTAAAGGCTTCGACCTCGAAGACTTCCGCGACCAACTGCAACAGATGAAGAACATGGGCGGCCTTGGCGGCCTCATGGACAAGCTGCCGAACATGGGTGGCGTCAATCTGGCGCAAATGGGCAATGCCCAGGGCGCAGCTGAAAAGCAGTTCAAGCAGATGGAAGCCATCATCAACTCCATGACCCCGGCCGAGCGCCGCGACCCTGAGCTGATCAGCGGTTCGCGTAAACGCCGTATTGCCATGGGTTCCGGCACTCAGGTGCAGGACATCGGTCGCTTGATCAAGCAGCACAAGCAGATGCAGAAGATGATGAAAAAGTTCTCCACCAAAGGTGGAATGGCCAAAATGATGCGCGGCATGGGCTCGATGATGCCCGGCGGCGGCATGCCAAAAATGTAATTTACCCGCCCGTACGCTTGCGTGCGGGCAACTCGCAGCAATGCGAGACACCCGGCAAACCCGCACTGTGCGGGAGCTGACCTGTCACCATTCATGGTGATCTCGTTGCAAGTCTGTACGGCATGCCGATAGGCGCCAGAAAAAGACATTTGCAAAAGTCCGGATATTCCTTAGAATATGCGGCCTTTCGGGCACCTATGCCCGCTGTGCCTTTAGATTTGCAGCACCGACTACAGGAACGATGTTCACATGCTAACAATCCGTCTTGCCCTTGGCGGCTCCAAAAAGCGCCCGTTTTACCACTTGACCGTTACCGACAGCCGTAACCCACGTGACGGTTCCCACAAGGAACAAATTGGTTTCTTCAACCCGGTTGCCCGTGGTCAGGAAATCCGTTTCTCCGTTAAAGAAGACCGCCTCGCCTACTGGCTGAGCGTTGGTGCTCAACTGTCTGAGCGTGTTGCTCAGCTGGTTAAAGAAAACGCTAAGGCTGCGGCCTGAGCAATATGAGCGTGACGCCTGAAACTGCTGATGATTTGATCGTTATCGGCAAAATCTATTCGATTCACGGCGTGCGCGGCGAAGTGAAGGTTTATTCCTTTACGGATCCAATTGATAACCTGTTGGACTACAAAAAGCTGACGCTTCGGCGCGGCAATGATGTACGACAGGCAGAGCTGGTCAGTGGCCGTTCTCATAACGGCAAGTTTCTGGTTGTGAAGCTCAAGGGTCTCGATGACCGTGATGAAGCTGGTCTTCTTCGTGAATTCGAAATCTGCGTGCCGCGTAACCTGTTTCCTGAACTGACCGACGGCGAGTACTACTGGTACCAGCTGCAGGGACTGAAAGTGACCAACCTTGAAGGGCAATTGCTCGGCAAGATTGTTGACCTGATGGAAACTGGCTCGAACGATGTCATGGAAGTCAAACCTTGCCCAGGTAGCCTGGATGATCGCGATCGCTTGTTGCCCTATACAGAGCAATGCGTGCTGAGCGTCGACCTGGTAGCGGGCGAGATGAAGGTGGATTGGGATGCGGACTTCTAAGCGTGGCTAAATTGCGCGTAGAAGTGATCAGTTTGTTTCCCGAAATGTTTTCCGCCATCAGCGACTACGGCATCACTAGTCGTGCGGTGAAACAAGGGCTCTTGCAGCTGACTTGTTGGAACCCGCGAGACTACACAACGGACCGACATCACACTGTGGACGATCGCCCATTTGGCGGTGGTCCGGGCATGGTGATGAAGATCAAGCCTCTGGAAGATGCACTGGTTCAGGCCAGAGAAGCAGCCGGAGAGGCGGCGAAGGTTATTTACCTGTCGCCCCAAGGCCGTCAACTGAATCAGTCGGCGGTACGCGAACTGGCGAATGAGGAAGCATTAATCCTCATTGCAGGTCGTTATGAAGGCATTGACGAGCGTTTTATAGACGCTTATGTCGATGAAGAGTGGTCGATTGGTGACTATGTACTCTCTGGTGGCGAGCTACCGGCGATGGTTCTGATTGATGCGGTTACACGACTGCTGCCTGGAGCTTTAGGGCATGCGGACTCCGCGGAGGAAGATTCCTTCACGGATGGTTTGCTGGATTGCCCGCACTACACCCGACCGGAGGTGTATGCGGATCAGCGTGTTCCCGACGTATTGCTTAGTGGCAATCATGCACACATCCGGCGTTGGCGTTTACAGCAGTCCCTTGGGCGGACCTTTGAACGACGCGTCGATCTTCTGGAAAGCCGCTCGCTTTCTGGAGAAGAGAAGAAGCTGCTCGAGGAATATATCCGCGAGCGGGACGATAGTTAACAACGTATCGATGGTAGATCAGTTGATCTACCTTAGGAGCACAGCATGACTAACAAAATCATCCTTGCACTCGAAGCAGAGCAGATGACCAAAGAGATCCCTCCTTTTGCCCCGGGCGACACCATTGTCGTTCAGGTGAAAGTGAAGGAAGGCGATCGTTCGCGTCTGCAAGCTTTCGAAGGTGTAGTGATTGCCAAGCGTAACCGTGGCGTGAACAGTGCTTTCACTGTTCGTAAAATCTCCAACGGTGTTGGCGTAGAACGTACTTTCCAGACCTACAGCCCGCAAATCGACAGCATGGCAGTGAAACGTCGCGGTGACGTTCGTAAAGCCAAGCTGTACTACCTGCGTGACCTGTCCGGTAAAGCAGCTCGCATCAAGGAAAAACTGGCTTAAGTCCAGCTTCCCGATGCAGAAAAAAGCAGCCTTCGGGCTGCTTTTTTGTTGCCTGAGATTTGTCATACCTTTGTCCAGTTGTAGGTAGTAAAAGCATGACTTTGCGTGAGCAAGAGATTCAACGTCGTACTGAATTGTCCGTTACCCGTATTACCAAAGCGGTTTTCCCATCGACCACCAATCACCACAACACCCTGTTTGGCGGCACTGCGCTGGCCTGGATGGACGAAGTATCGTTTATCGCCGCCACTCGTTTTTGTCGTCTGCCGTTGGTGACGGTGTCTACCGATCGCATTGACTTCAACCACCCCATTGCCGCGGGTTGCATCGTTGAGCTGGTGGGGCGAGTGGTTAAAGTCGGCAACACCAGTCTCAAGGTTGAGGTTGAGGTGTATGTCGAAAGCATGAGTTGCGATGGCCGCGAATTGGCCATCCAGGGTTTGTTCAGCTTTGTTGCCATCGATGATGACAAGCGCCCGGTGCCGGTGTTGCCAGGGTTTGCCTCGTAAAACGGCATTGCGCAGTTTTGTGAGCAGCGCATTACATGTGGGAACTGGCTTGCCTGCGATGCAAGCGCCGCAGTCTGGCTGGCACACCGCAGGGATGCCATCGCGAGCAAGCCCGCTCCCACAAGGAAGGTGGGGCTTCAGCTCTGCTGCCTGATCAGTGCCAGCAACGTCCACCCGGTACCCGGTTTCAGCTCGCTGTCGGGTGTCACCACATGGACCCAGCCATTCCCGTCCCGGGCGAACAGCAGGGTGACGCGTTTACCGTGCAGGTTCTGGTAGTCCTCCCAGGTGAAGTTGTCGGTCAAGTTCGTGCTGTACAACTCGGCACCCTGACTCAGTTCACTGGCCAGCTGGCCATAGGTCAGTGCCGGGTTGCCCAGCGCTTGCCCACGGTACTCGTGACTGGCGCGATGTTTGTCGGTGCGCCGGCTTTCCTGGCCATTGGTCAGGGCAAACAAGCGCTGGGGGCCGAACTCGTGGTGAAAACGAACCGCTGCCAGGGTGTTCAGCTCGCCAGACGGCGACAGGGCGAGCAAATACCCCAGGCCCACCAGGTCAAGATGGGATTCGGCGTGCTCTGATGCCGGGTTGCCAAAGTAAGTCGGCAGGTTTTCCATGCGCGCTGAGCGAATGTTTTCCCAGTTGGAGTCGGTCAGCAGTACCCGGCTGCCCAGTTGCTGAAGGGCTTTGCCAATGATCCGGGCCGGGCCATTGGCGCCGACGATCAAAAAGCCGCTGGGTGCGGGCTCGGCCACTTTCAGCAGGCGGGCCAGAGGCCGTGCCGTGGCGCTTTGCAGTACCACGGTGCCAATGATCACCGCAAACGTAAGCGGCACCAGCAGCAACGCGCCTTCGTGACCCGCTTCGTCCAGCCTGATTGCAAAAATCGCTGAAACGGCAGCCGCGACAATTCCGCGCGGAGCAATCCAGGCAAGTAGAGCGCGTTCACGCCAGTTCAGTTTTGAGCCAAACGTTGAGAGCACGACGTTCAGTGGACGAGCAATAAACTGAATAATCAGCAGCAACACCAGCACCACCGGCCCGAGGCCGATCATGGCGTTCAAGTCCAGGCGCGCGGCGAGCAGAATGAACAGGCCCGAGATCAGGAAAATGCTCAGGTTCTCCTTGAAGTGCAAGATGTTGCGTACATCCACGCCTTTCATGTTGGCCATCCACATGCCCATCAGCGTGACCGCCAGCAAGCCCGATTCATGCATGGCCTCATTGGCACCAATAAACACAGCCAGCACCGCCGCCAGTGTTGCCAGGCTTTGCAGATACTCGGGCAGCCATTGGCGGCGCACGATGTGCCCCATGATCCAGCCGCCCACGATGCCGAACACGCTGCCGCAGACAATCACCCCGGCAAAGGTCAGCAGGCTGTGGCTCAGGCCTTCGCCCGTGGCGCTGGCGATGATGAAGCTGTAAACCACGACCGCGAGCAACGCCCCAATCGGGTCGATGACAATGCCTTCCCAGCGCAGGATAGTGGCAATAGACGCCTTGGGCCGCACGACACGAAGCATCGGCACAATCACCGTCGGCCCTGTGACCAGCGTCAGGGTGCCGAACAGCAAGGCCAGCAGCCAGTCAAAGCCCAGCAGCCAATGGGTAGCCAGGGTGATCACCGCCCAGGTCGAGAGCGCTCCGATCGTGACCAGTCGATGCACCACTGTGCCGATTTCGCGCCACTCGGACAGGTGAAGGGTCAGGCTGCCTTCAAACAGAATCAACGCCACAGCCAGAGAAACCAGCGGCATCAGCAAGGGGCCGAACAGCTCTTGAGGGTTAAGCCAGCCCAATACGGGGCCCACTAAAATCCCGGTCAACAGCAAAAACAGAATGGCCGGCAACTTCAGTCGCCAGGCCAGCCACTGGGAGCCCAGGGCTGCGATGCCGATACCGCCGAAAGACAGCAAAATCTGTTGTTCGGTCATAAGGTGATCCTGTAGGAACTTGGGGTTTATGGCGTGCGCCGGCTATGAAAGACTAGCGGCCACTTTTGCACTTCACTTTTTATTTGTGCGCAGCCTCTGGCCTGCGCATTTCGAGAGCCAATGCCCGCTATAGACGATCCACTTATCGACCGTTTCCTGGATGCCTTGTGGTTGGAAAAAGGCCTTTCGGACAACACTCGCGGCGCTTATCGCAGTGATTTGGCCTTGTTCAATGGCTGGTTGGGCGAGCGCGACATTGCGTTGATCAATGCCGGGCGCGAATTGATCCTCGATCACTTGGCCTGGCGACTGGAGCATGGCTACAAGCCCCGATCCACCGCGCGCTTCCTGTCAGGCGCGCGGGGGTTCTATCGTTACTTGCTGCGAGAAAGGCTGATTGCCGTCGACCCGACGCTGCAAGTCGATATGCCGCAGTTAGGCCGGCCGTTGCCCAAGTCCCTGTCAGAGGCCGACGTTGAGGCGCTGCTCGCCGCTCCGGATCTGAGTGATGCCATCGGTCAGCGTGATCGGGCCATGCTCGAAGTGTTGTATGCCTGTGGCCTGCGGGTGACAGAGTTGATCAGCCTGACCCTGGAGCAGATCAATCTGCGTCAGGGGGTGTTGCGGGTGATGGGCAAGGGCAGCAAGGAGCGCCTGGTGCCGATGGGGGAGGAGGCCATCGTCTGGGTTGAGCGCTACATGCGCGATGCCAGGCATGAGCTGCTCGCAGGGCGCCCCAGTGATGTGATGTTTCCCAGCCAGCGAGGTGAGCAAATGACTCGCCAGACCTTCTGGCACCGCATCAAGCATCAAGCCAAAGTCGCGGGGATCGACAAGTCACTGTCGCCTCATACCTTGCGTCACGCCTTCGCCACCCATCTGCTCAACCACGGCGCCGACCTGCGTGTGGTGCAAATGCTGCTGGGGCATAGCGACCTGTCCACGACCCAGATCTACACCCATGTGGCCCGTGCCCGCCTGCAGGACCTCCACGCCCGCCATCACCCGCGTGGCTAGTGGTAGTCGGTCATGCAAGCCATCTGTGGTAGGCTTTGCCGGTTCAGAAAGCGCGCCGCCCCCACTCGAAGTTCCATGTCGGGTATTGCGGGTTGGCCGCGTTGCCCGTCTTCAGGAGTTCCCATGCGCGTGACCCAGATTTTTGCCGCCGCAGCCATTGCGTTGGTCAGTACGTTTTCGTTCGCCGACACCGGCGCCGAGCAAGCTATTCGCAAGAGCCTCGAAACGCTGCAGCTGGATGTTCCGGTCGAGAGCATCAGCGCAAGCCCGATGGCCGGCCTGTATGAAGTCAAACTCAAGGGCAGTCGCGTTCTGTACGCCAGTGCGGATGGACAGTTCATCGTTCAAGGCTATATGTTCCAGCTCAAGGACGGTAAGCCGGTCAATCTGACCGAGCAGGCAGAGCGTGTTGGCGTCGCCAAATTGATCAATGGCATTCCGGTGGCAGAGACCGTCGTTTACCCTGCAATCGGTGAAACCAAGTCGCACATCACGGTCTTTACCGACACCACTTGCCCGTATTGCCACAAATTGCACGCCGAAGTCCCTGAGCTGAACAAAATGGGGATCGAAGTGCGCTATGTTGCATTCCCGCGTCAGGGCCTTGGTTCTCCAGGTGACCAGCAACTGCAGGCCGTCTGGTGCTCCAAGGACAAAAAGTCGGCGATGGACAAGATGACTGACGGTAAAACGGTCGAGGCGCCAAAATGCGCCAACCCGGTCGCCAAGCAGTTCGCGATGGGCCAGTCCATCGGTGTAAATGGCACGCCAGCCATTGTTTTGGCTGACGGTCAGGTAATTCCGGGTTATCAGCCTGCTGCACAGGTTGGCAAGCTGGCACTCAGTGTTAAATAATCCTGCATCGTCACGGTAAGCCTTTGACGATCATGGCGGGGCAGTCCAACTGCCCGGCTATTAATAGAGAACCGTGGCAATCCACGGTTGTTTTCCACGGCCGACCTTGAGTCGGCCGTTTTATGGGGAGTTCAGCGTGAATCCGGTCAAAGTAGGTATCTGTGGGCTCGGGACCGTCGGTGGCGGCACCTTCAACGTACTAAAGCGTAACGCCGAAGAGATTGCGCGCCGTGCCGGGCGTGGTATCCAGGTTGCGCAAATTGCAATGCGTACGCCAAACCCTCAGTGCGACATTACCGGTACCCCCATTACCAACGATGTATTCGCTGTTGCGACCAACCCTGAAATCGACATTGTCATCGAGCTGATCGGTGGTTACACCATCGCTCGTGAGCTGGTGCTCAAGGCCATCGAGAACGGCAAGCATGTAGTGACTGCGAACAAGGCACTAATTGCCGTTCACGGTAACGAAATCTTCGCCAAGGCCCAGGAAAAGGGCGTGATCGTTGCGTTCGAAGCGGCCGTTGCAGGCGGCATCCCGGTGATCAAGGCCATTCGTGAAGGCCTGTCGGCCAACCGCATCAACTGGGTTGCGGGCATCATCAACGGTACCGGTAACTTCATCCTCACCGAGATGCGTGAAAAAGGCCGTACGTTCGAAGACGTGCTGGCTGAAGCGCAAGCGCTGGGGTATGCCGAAGCCGACCCGACGTTCGACGTTGAAGGGATCGATGCAGCACACAAGCTGACGATTCTGGCGTCGATTGCCTTCGGTATCCCGTTGCAATTCGACAAGGCCTACACCGAAGGCATCACCAAGCTGACAACCGCTGACGTGAATTACGCTGAAGCCCTGGGTTACCGCATCAAGCACCTGGGTGTTGCGCGCAGCACGGCCAATGGTATCGAACTGCGTGTTCACCCAACGCTGATTCCGGCTGATCGCCTGCTGGCCAACGTCAATGGCGTCATGAACGCCGTCATGGTCAATGGTGATGCTGCCGGTTCGACCCTGTTCTACGGCGCAGGTGCGGGCATGGAGCCAACGGCTTCGTCCGTGATTGCCGACCTGGTGGACGTGGTTCGCGCCATGACCAGCGACCCTGAAAACCGTGTGCCGCACCTGGCCTTCCAGCCAGACCTGTTGTCCGATCACCCGATCCTGCCGATCGATGCGTGTGAAAGCGCATACTACCTGCGTATCCAGGCGAAGGATCATCCGGGCGTATTGGCTCAAGTGGCCAGTATCCTGTCCGAGCGCGGTATCAACATCGAGTCGATCATGCAAAAAGAGGTCGAGGAGCACGATGGTCTGGTGCCAATGATTCTGCTGACCCATCGGGTCATCGAGCAGCACATGAACGATGCGATCACGGCGCTTGAAACGTTGCAGGGCGTAGTGGGGCCAGTGGTTCGTATCCGAGTTGAACATCTCAATTAATTGATAGCGCCAAGCGGCAGGTTCCCGGCCGCTTGGCGCTCAAACCGAAGGTTTGAAAAACATGCGCTATATCAGCACCCGTGGCCAGGCACCGGCCCTGAATTTTGAAGATGTATTGCTGGCCGGGCTGGCCAGCGATGGCGGTTTGTATGTGCCGGAAAACCTGCCGCGCTTTACCCAGGAAGAAATCGCTTCCTGGGCCGGTTTGCCGTACCACGAGTTGGCGTTTCGGGTCATGCGCCCGTTTGTGACCGGCAGTATCCCGGACGCGGACTTCAAAAAGATTCTCGAAGAAACCTACGGCGCGTTTTCCCACGCAGCGGTAGCGCCGCTGCGTCAGCTCAATGGCAATGAATGGGTGCTTGAGCTATTCCACGGCCCGACCCTGGCGTTCAAGGATTTCGCCCTGCAACTGCTCGGTCGCTTGCTCGACTACGTGCTGGCAAAGCGTGGCGAGCGCGTGGTGATTGTCGGAGCAACCTCCGGTGATACCGGCTCGGCTGCCATTGAAGGCTGCAAGCATTGCGAGAATGTCGACATTTTCATCCTGCACCCCAATAACCGGGTGTCGGAAGTTCAGCGTCGCCAGATGACTACGCTGTTCGGTGACAACATTCATAACATCGCCATCGAAGGCAACTTCGATGACTGCCAGGAAATGGTCAAGGCCAGTTTTGCCGACCAGGGTTTCCTCAAGGGCACACGCCTGGTCGCGGTGAACTCGATCAACTGGGCGCGGATCATGGCCCAGATCGTTTACTACTTCCATGCAGCCCTGCAACTGGGCGGACCGCACCGATCAGTGTCGTTCTCGGTGCCTACCGGCAACTTTGGCGACATCTTTGCGGGTTACCTGGCGCGCAACATGGGCTTGCCGATCAACCAGTTGATCGTTGCCACCAACCGCAACGACATCCTGCATCGCTTCATGAGCGGCAATCAGTACGCCAAGGACACCCTGCACGCGACCCTGTCGCCGTCGATGGACATCATGGTGTCTTCGAACTTCGAACGTTTGCTGTTCGATCTTCACGGTCGCAATGGCGCGGCGGTTGCAGCCCTGATGGACACGTTCAAGCAAACCGGCAACTTCAGCGTTGAAGATGATCGCTGGACCGAGGCGCGCCGTCTGTTCGACTCGTTGGCAGTCGATGATGAGCAGACCTGCGAAACCATCGCCCAGGTGTTTGCCGAGAGCGGTGAAGTGCTGGATCCGCACACTGCCATTGGCGTGCGTGCAGCTCGCGAATGCCGTCGCAGCCTGGATATTCCGATGGTTATCCTGGGCACGGCACACCCGGTCAAGTTCCCGGAAGCGGTTGAGAAAGCCGGCATAGGAAAAGCGCAGGAGTTGCCGTCGCACCTTTCCGACCTTTTTGAGCGAGAAGAGCGCTACACCGTGTTGGCAAATGATCTCAAGGCTGTTCAAGCCTTTGTCAGCCAGCATGGTAATCGAGGCAAGCCTCTTTAAGAGCATTTGTCTTACGCGTTTTGAAGCCCGTCATCTGACGGGCTTTTTTGTTTGCGCATGGCATCCTTGGCCGCTTTTAGACCCCGCATGTTGGCGGGTTTGTGGCCAAGGATTCTGTCATGTCACCACTTCACCAGGCATTTGAATCAGGGGCGCGCCTATTGCTGGCGATGGTTCTCCTGACCTGTATGCAGCCGGCCATTGCCAGCCATGGTTTGCCCTTCAGGCTTGCAACAAGCTTTATCGAGTTCAAGCCGCTGCAACTGGATGCCTCTGAACAGCAATGGCTGGCCGATCACCCAACGCTGCGTGTGGGTATCGCCCTCGGCGATTACGAACCTGTCGATATCACCAATGATCGCGATTACTACCAGGGCCTCAGCGCCGATTACCTGGGGCTCGTTCGTGACAGGCTGGGAGTGTCTGTCGAGCTTTTGGGCTACAAAAAGCGAGACCAGGCAGTGGCCGAGCTGCTGGCCGGGAAAATCGACATCCTGACCAGTGCCAGCGGCTTTGAACGGGGGATTGAAGGCATCGCTTTTTCCCGCAGCTACATGGTTGATCAAGGGGTCATCGTCGGGCGTGCCAGTGACTTCGAGCCGATTACGCGCTGGGCGGGTAAAAAGATAGGCTTTGTCGATTGTTACGTCGATATACAGACCGCCCATGGGTTTTACCCCGACAGCGAGCTCATCCTCACCCCCCATTTGCAGAGTGCCATGGAAGCGCTGGCTGAAGGGGATATCGATGCATTCATCGGTAACGAGCTCATGGTGCAGGCATTCAAGAATGTTCGGCCTTACTCAGGGGTGCGCATTATGGGTGATAGCGTTTTGCCGGCTGACGGGTTTGCTTTTGCCACTCGCCGCTCCGAGCCCCAGCTAGCAGCGTTGATTGAAAAGGCATTCGGCAGCATTGATGACGCAACGAGACAGATGGTCCTGGCCCGCTGGACGACCGGGCTTGAAGGGAGCAGCGGGCAGCAGCCCATCGATCTGTTGCCCGACGAGCAGGAATGGATCAAGCGTCATCCGGTCGTGACCCTCGCCACCCAACAGTTTCCGTTGTACGCGTTCAGGGCTGGAGACGGTCGCTGGGTGGGGCTGAGCGTTGACATTCTGGCGCGTATATCTCGAATGACCGGGCTGCAGTTTGTGCACAAGGAAGCGTTTTCAACGGTGAACATTCTGGACATGCTCAAAAGTGGCGAGGCGCAAATGAACTCCAGCCTCTCCCGAAACCGTGAGCGTAGCGCTTTTCTGGACTTCACCTATTCCTACGGAGGGGCACCCTGGGTATTTGTGGTGCGCGTCAATGATTCCCGGCTGGGTTCGCTGGACCAGTTGGCGGGTAAGGTGCTGGTGCTTCCCGCCAGGCACGCCCTCGAAGACTTGATTCGACGAGAGTACCCCGCAATCACCTTGCTGCTGGTGGATACCTACGCCCAGGCACGCCACGCAGTGGCCACGGGTGATGCGGATGCAACGATCCAGAGCGAGACACAAGCTCACCTCTATCCGCCGGGGCGTCTAAAGGTCGGGCGCAGTGTGGATGGACGATGGACCGCTGCCAGTTTTTCGGTATCGACCCAATACCCTGAGCTGCTTGGCATCATGAACAAGGCGCTTGAGGCCATTCCGGTGGCCGAATTTCGAGCGCTGAGAACCCGATGGTTGGGAGGCGTTGGTCAACCACTTGTTATCGAGGGGGGAGCTTACCCTTCAGTCTGGTTGTATTGGGCATTTGCAGCGTTGTTTACCGCTGGCCTCATGCTGTTTTCATGGAACCGGTTTCTGCGCAGGCAGCTAGGGATCAGGCGCCGGTTTGAGCAATCCCTGCGCGAGGAGCTGGAACTCAATCGACGTTATTTGGATGGCATCCCCAGCCCGATATTCGTGGTGGGCCTGGAAGGTGAGTTGCTCGCCTGCAATAAAAGCTATGAAGAGCGCTTGTCGGTGCAACTGGAGCAGATATGCGGATTGAAGGTCACGGACGTCAATTTATTTCCTGATGAGCTGGCTGAGCAGTTTCAGCAAGAGCTTATGCGCATGATCCAGAGCCGTAAGCCTTGCTACAAAAAACGGTGGGTGGAGTTTAAAGCGGGAGGTATGGAAATCTACCAGTGGACTGTCCCGTTTTACTCCGTATCAGGGCGGCTGGAAGGGCTGGTAGGCGGGTGGTTTGATACCTCCGAGACCAGGAAGTGGAGCTAGCAGGCTCACTTAAACGTTAAAAACAAACTTTGTATAAAACAGCACAACTTTCAGAAATTTCCTATGTTTCTTGGCTGCTGGGCCTACTAAAGTTCACACACTCTGTAACAGCAGGTTTATGCCCTGAAGGTTCAAGATGCGGCCTCTGAAAGTATTGATTCTTGAAGACAACCCGTTTCAGTTAATGGCGTTGCACCAAATGTTGAACGCTTTTCGGATTTTTGACGTCCTGACGGCTGAAAGCGTGGACTCGGCCCGGGAGTCCCTGCTCAAGTGCGGGGCAATCGATCTTGCCATTTGCGATCTCTACATGGACGGCACATCGGGGCTTGAGTTGATCAGCGAACTGGCCCGCGCGCGCAGTGCGAGGGCGGTGATCATTTTGAGTGCGGCGGCGCCCCCTGTGATCGAAAGAGCGGCCCAGCTGGCCCGCAAGCAAGGCCTGAGGGTGTTGGGCTGCTTGTCTAAACCACTGACCCTGGGCAGCTTGGGGCAATTGCTGGACTCATATCAGCGCACGTGTTCGAGCGCTGGCGCTGCCAAGGGGAATTAACTGCTGGTATCGGGGAACTTTCAGCGGGCTTGGTGTGTCAGATTTTCCATCAACAGGAGCAAGTCTATTGCTCCGATGCTTGTAGCCTGTTGAGCGGGTCGTCAAGACCTTGTTAAAACCCGAGTAGCTTCCCCACTGCTCGGGTTTTTTTTATTGTTTTTTTTGTCATTGCGAATCCAGGTGCGACACGGGGGCTGGCCCCAATGTGTTGAGCAGGGTATTGACGCTGCGAATGACCTCGCGACCTTCAGGTGTGGCCGAACAACCAATGTAAATGGACTGAAACGCGGGTGCGCCCTGAATCGGGTAAAACGTCAGTGAGTCGGGCGGCAAACCTTGTTCGTTGGCCTTGGCCTGGATCTCCGGCCAATACCCCAGCAGTGCCGGCATGCGGCCAGCCTGCTGCATTTGCAGCAGGCTGCTCAGCGGATCGTTGCCGTAATGCATGACAATCTGGCTGGCAGGGGCCTGGGTCAGCTGGGCGTCAATCCACTCGCCGTAGCTGCGCTTGGCAATGACTCCAAGCTTCATGGTTTGAGCCTTTAGCAGCCCTGGCAGGTCAACCTTGTTGTTCTGGATGAAGGGTTCGACCAGGTGCCGGTTCTCACTCAGAATGGCCATGCCATTGCTGTGCATGACTGCAACGGGTGCGGAGTAGACAATCGACTGGGCGCGAGCGGGGTTCCAGATCAAGGCCGGATCGCAGGCCAGTGCCCGTTCACCCAGCATCTGCAGGGCCCGCGCCCGGTTGACCTGCATGATGACGTGCTGGTACTGCGGCATGCTTTCGATCAGCACGGGCATCATTTGATCGATGACCCCCTGACCTTTTTGCTGCCCGTGAAACACCGTGAGCGGCGGTAGATCGCGCAGCAGCCAGATCAGCTTTGGCTCGGCCTGACTGCCGGTGGCCCAGACCAGAAGCAGCGGCGTTATCAGGCCTGCCCAAAGGCTTCGCCACTTCAAGCGATGAGTCATCGTGCTGATCTCCTTCGGTTGCCACTCAACGTGGCAACGGGCCTAAATGGCGCCCGCTTGCTTGAGGTTGGCGATGGCTGCTGCGTCGTAGCCCAGCGCGCTCAACAACTCATGATTATGGGCGCCCAACTCAGGCCCGACCCAATCGGCCGAGCCGGGAGTCTCAGACAGCCTGGGCACGATACCGGGCATTTTGAAGTCTTTGCCGTCAGGCAGCTTGGCTTGCAGAAACATTTCACGGGCCAGAAATTGCGGGTCAGTGAACATGTCTTCTGCTGAAAAAATGCGGCTGGCGGGGACTTGCGCCGTGCTCAACTGCTCCAGCACCGTCTCAAGCGGCAGCGAGCCGACCCAGCGGTCAATCACGCCATACAGCTCATCACGACGGGCGTCACGGCCATCGTTGCTGGCCAGTGCCGGATCATTCGCCAGGTCGTCACGGCCAATGATGTGCATGAAACGCTTGAAGATAGCGTCGCCGTTGGCGCCGATCTGTACGTGCTTGCCGTCCAGGCTGGTATGAATCGAAGACGGGGTAATGCCCGGCATGATGTTGCCCGTGCGCTCGCGGATAAAACCGAACACATCGAATTCGGGGACCATGCTCTCCATCATGGCAAAAATGGCCTCGTAGAGTGCTACGTCCACCACCTGGCCTTGCCCGCCGTTGACCTCGCGATGACGCAACGCCATCAGGGCGCCAATGACGCCCCACAGCGCGGCAATCGAGTCGCCAATGGAGATGCCGGTTCGCACCGGAGGGCGGTCTTCAAAACCGGTGATGTAGCGCAGCCCGCCCATGGACTCGCCTACCGCGCCAAAGCCCGGCTGGTCTTTCATGGGGCCGGTCTGGCCAAAGCCGGACAGGCGCACCATCACCAGTTTCGGGTTCAGGGCATGCAGCACATCCCAGCCCAGGCCCAGTTTTTCGAGCACGCCGGGGCGAAAGTTTTCGATCAGGATATCGGCGTCAGCCAGCAAGGCCTTGAGGATGTCCAGGCCATCGGGATGCTTGAGGTTCAGGGTCAGGGATTTTTTGTTGCGCGCCTGGACGAACCACCACAGCGACGTGCCTTCGTACAACTTGCGCCATTTTCGCAGAGGATCGCCACCATCCGGGGACTCGACCTTGATCACCTGTGCGCCAAACTCAGCGCAAATGCGCGATGCAAAAGGCCCCGCGATCAGAGTGCCCAGTTCGACGACCTTTAGGCCTGATAGGGGTTTGGTGGCAAGCGGCATGTGGAATCCTTGTCCTGGGGGCGAGCGAGTACAGCCTTTTAACATAGCTGGTCGCTGGCAAGAAGCGGGTCGATTCGTTCAATGACAGCGTATCGGTTAGACTTGCCGCCTTTCTCAGTATCAAGAAGCCCGTTCATGGCACAGCCGTCCACGACCTACAAGTTTGAACTCAACCTGACCGATCTCGATCGCGGGGTTTATGAAAGCGTCAAGCAGACCATCGCCCGTCATCCTTCGGAAACCGAAGAACGCATGACCGTGCGCCTTCTTGCCTACGCCTTTTGGTACAACGAGCATCTGTCTTTTGGTCGTGGCCTGTCTGATGTAGACGAACCAGCTCTGTGGGAAAAAAGCCTGGATGACCGTGTTTTGCACTGGATCGAAGTTGGCCAGCCCGACGCCGACCGCCTGACCTGGTGCTCGCGCCGTACCGAGCGCACCAGTTTGCTGGCCTATGGCAGCTTGCGTGTGTGGGAAGGCAAGGTGATCCCGGCGATCAAAAACCTGAAAAACGTCAACATTGCTGCCGTCCCGCAAGAGATTCTTGAAGTGCTGGCCAAAGACATGCCACGGGTTATCAAGTGGGATGTCATGATCAGCGAAGGCACTATCTTCGTGACCGACGATCGCGGCCAGCACGAAGTGCAGTTGCAGTGGCTGCAAGGCGAACGCGGCTAAGCCACTCCACTTTATTACGACCAAGAGACTCTTCACCCGCTTATGCGCATCGAACCTCGTCCACTGCCTCAAACCCTGCCTTTTTTGGGCGAAATGCCAACCCTGCTGACGCGTCTCTACGCGGCACGGGGTGTGCAGTCGCAAGCTGAGCTGGACAAAAGTCTGGCGCGACTTATCCCGTACCAGCAGCTCAAGGGCATCGATGCGGCCGTGGATTTGCTGGTGGTGGCGCTCGAGCAGCGCCAGCGCATTCTGATCGTGGGCGACTTTGACGCCGACGGGGCTACGGCCAGTACGGTGGGCATGCTGGGCTTGCGTTTGCTGGGGGCGGCCCATGTCGATTATCTGGTGCCCAACCGCTTTGAATACGGCTACGGCCTGACCCCGGAAATCGTCGAAGTCGCGCTGACGCGTACCCCGCAGTTGCTGATTACGGTCGACAACGGGATCTCCAGTATTGAAGGCGTGGCCGCGGCCAAAAAAGCCGGATTGAGCGTGCTGGTTACCGACCACCACTTGCCGGGCAACGAACTGCCGGCGGCGGATGCCATCGTCAACCCCAACCAGCCCGGCTGCGAATTCCCCAGCAAAGCGCTGGCGGGGGTCGGGGTCATCTTTTACGTACTGATCGCCTTGCGTGCGCGCTTGAACAGCCTGGGCTGGTACCAGGACAGCAAGGCGCCGAACATCGCCGAGTTGCTGGACCTGGTGGCATTGGGCAGTGTGGCGGACGTGGTGCCGCTGGATGCCAACAACCGGATTCTGGTGCATCAAGGGCTTGAGCGAATCCGTGCCGGGCGCGCGCGTCCGGGGCTGAAGGCCATTTTGGAAGTGGCCAAGCGCGATCACTCAAAAATCACCTCGACCGATCTGGGCTTTATCCTGGGGCCGCGCCTGAACGCCGCCGGGCGACTGGACGACATGAGCCTGGGCATCGAGTGCCTGCTGACCGATGACGCCAATGCGGCTCGGGAAATGGCCGCGCAACTGGACGAGATGAACCAGGACCGAAAGTCCATCGAGCAGGGGATGCAGCGTGAAGCGCTGGCCCAACTCAAGGATCTGACAATCGACAGCATGCCGTTTGGCCTGTGTCTGTTTGATCCTGAGTGGCACCAGGGGGTGATCGGGATTCTGGCTTCGCGCCTCAAGGAGCGTTACTTCCGCCCAACCTTCGCCTTTGCCGATGCAGGCGACGGCATGCTCAAGGGGTCGGGGCGTTCGGTTCAGGGTTTTCATATCCGCGACGCACTCAGCGTAGTGGCCGCCCAGCATCCGGACTTGATCAGTAAATACGGCGGCCATGCGATGGCGGCCGGATTGACCTTGCCCGAGGCCAACTTCACGCTGTTCTCTCAGGCATTTGATGCCGAAGTCCGACGTCAACTGCGTGAAGAGGACCTCACCGGGCGTATGTTGTCCGACGGCAGCCTGGCAGTTGAAGAGTTTCACCTGGAGCTGGCGCGGGCCCTGCGCAATGCCGGGCCGTGGGGGCAGCACTTCCCGGAACCGTTGTTTCACGGGGTGTTCCAGTTGGTTGAGCAGCGCATCGTTGGCGAGCGGCATTTGAAAGTGGTGCTCAAAACTGAATGCGGCAGTGTGAAGCTCGACGGCATTGCCTTCGGGGTCGATCGCGAAGTGTGGCCGAACCCGACCATTCGCTGGGTTGAACTGGCCTACAAACTCGACCTCAACGAGTTTCGCGGCAACGAAACCGTGCAACTGATGATTGCCCATATCGAACCACGTTAATACCTCCAGTCCCCCCTTTGTGGGAGCGGGCTTGCTCGCGATAACATCTCTCCGGGTTGTCTGACAGGTCGCGGCGCTTGTATCGCGAGCAAGCCCGCTCCCACAAAAAAACGGGTTACTCGCACAGGAAATTTACTCCTGCCCTGTGCGATTTGAACTCGCCCTCATCCAGTGTTGTCGACTAGTCTCTAGAAGTACTTGGAGCCTACCCACTGGAATTAGAGGTGACCCATGAGTCTGCTGCTCGAGCCCTACACTCTGCGACAACTGACCCTTCTTAACCGCATTGCGGTCTCTCCCATGTGCCAGTACTCCAGTGTCGACGGACTGGCCAATGACTGGCATCTGGTCCATCTGGGCAGCCGTGCCGTAGGCGGCGCCGGACTGATTTTTACCGAAGCCACCGCCGTAAGCCCTGAAGGGCGAATCACCGCCCAGGACCTTGGCTTGTGGAACGACGAACAGATCGAACCCCTGCAGCGCATCACCCGCTTTATTCGGGCACAAGGTGCGGTGGCCGGTATTCAGTTGGCCCATGCCGGGCGCAAGGCCAGTACCCATCGTCCGTGGCTGGGCAAGCATGGCAGCGTCAAAGTGGAGGAGGGCGGCTGGGTGCCCGTCGGGCCTTCACCGATTGCCTTCGATCCGCAACACACCGCGCCGACACAATTGGACGAAGCCCAGATACAGGATGTGATCCAGGCTTTCGTCGATGCCGCCAAGCGGGCGCTGGAAGCGGGCTTTTCGGTGGTTGAGGTGCACGCTGCCCACGGCTACCTGTTGCATCAATTCCTTTCGCCACTGAGCAATCAGCGGCGAGACCAGTACGGTGGCTCCTTCGAAAACCGCATTCGCCTGGTGCTGGAAGTCACCGAGGCCGTGCGCGGGGTGTGGCCACAAGAGTTGCCGCTGTTTGTGCGAGTGTCGGCCACCGACTGGGTCGAAGACGGCTGGAACCCCGACGAAACCGTTGAGCTGGCACGACGCCTCAAGGCGTTGGGTGTCGACCTGATCGACGTCTCCTCAGGCGGAACGGCGGCCAATGCCGAAATTCCGGTGGGGCCGGGTTACCAGACCCGTTTTGCCGAGCGCGTGCGCAAAGAGGCCTGCATCGCCACCGGCACGGTGGGGATGATCACCGAGCCTGCTCAGGCCGAACATATTCTGCGCACCGGTCAGGCCAATCTGATTCTGCTGGCTCGCGAGCTGTTGCGTGATCCGTATTGGCCGTTGCACGCCGATGATGACCTGGGTGGCAAAAAGGCCACGTGGCCTGCCCAGTACCAGCGTGCCACCCACCGTGACCAACCGATTCATGAGTCTGACTTGCGTGACTGAAACGCGTCTGTTTCCACCACAAGCCCGCCTGTTTGGCGGGCTTTGTGGCTTCCCTTGAACCCTGTTGCGAGAGGCTGCGTATGAGTACCCGTGGATTGCTTGATCAGTTACTGAAATCCGGCCAGCAAATGCTGGAGAAGAAAGCCGGCGCTCAAGGCAACGCTTCCAGTGCCGGAAAAGGTGGGTTGGGCGGGCTGCTGGGGGGGGCGGTGGGCTGGGCGGCTTGCTTTCAGGTGCCGGTGGCGGCGCACTGGCGGCCAGTGCACTGGGCCTGCTGCTGGGTAACAAGAGTGCGCGCAAATATGGCGGGCAAGCTCTGACTTACGGCGGTCTGGCCGCGCTGGGCGTGCTGGCCTACAAGGCCTACGGCAACTGGCAGGCCAGCCAGGGCACTGCACCGCAAACCGAGCCGCAAACCATTGACCGAGTACCGGCGCCACAGGTTGAGCAACACAGCCAGGCGATTCTCAAAGCCCTGGTAGCGGCCGCCAAGGCCGATGGTCATGTGGATGAGCGCGAGCACCAGTTGATCGAGGGCGAACTCAGCAAACTCAACGGCGACCCTGCACTGCGGCAATGGCTGCAGGCCGAGCTGAACAAACCCCTGGACCCGGCCGAAGTGGCCAGTGCTGCCAGCACCCCGGAAATAGCCGCCGAAATGTATATCGCCAGCCTGATCCTGGTGGATGAAGAGCACTTCATGGAGCGTGCCTACCTGGAAGAACTGGCCAAACAGCTCAAGCTTGACCCGGGCCTCAAGCTTGAGCTCGAAGCTCAGGTCAAGCAGGCGAGCAGCTAAAGTCCTTCTGCAGCCCTATGGGGGCAGGCTTCACCCCATGTTTTTTTCAGCGCCCCGGTCCGCAATGGTCCGGGGCGTTTTTTATGTGTGAAAACACCACACGAGCCAATTCGTGGTTCTTTTCTTCGAACCGTTGCCACTTCCTCGTCATAATCCCCTGATAGCGTGCCCGCAAGAAACATTTTGTTACGCTTGATCAGGAATGTGTAATGAGTGACGAGAAAGACAAGGCTCTCCAGGTCGATAGCAGCCGCCGTCGTTTCCTGGCCGGTGCTGCGGCACTGGGCGCAGGAGCGGCCACCTTGAGCGCTTGTGGAGGTTTTGAGCACGACGCTCCCACCAATCCGCAGCCATTGTCCCCGGTCGAGCTGGACAAAAAGCTCCACGAACAGGTCAAGACCATCGTGGTGATCTATGCCGAGAACCGCAGTTTCAACAACCTGTTCGCCAACTTTCCGGGTGTAGAAAAACCGTTGTCGGCACTCAAGCCCGCCGACTATCAGCAGCGCGACCGCGATGGCAGCCTGTTGCAGACCTTGCCGCCAGCCTGGGGCGGGGTGGTGCAAGTGGGGCCGCAGACGGTCGATGGCGTGACCTATGCTCCAGGTGTGCAGTTCCAGGAAAACCTGCCCAATGCCCCCTTCGCCCTGAAGGGGCCGAATCAGGAAGACCTGCCGCTCAACCTGATCACCCGCGACTTGTGGCACGTGTTCTATCAGAACCAGATGCAGATCAATGACGGCAAGAATGATCAGTTCGTTGCCTGGGGAGACTCCGGTGGGTTCACCATGGGCTATTACGCCCAGTCCCAGTATTCCCTGCGTCTGTGGGACGTTGCCCGTGAGTTCGTGCTGTGTGACAACTTCTTCCAGGGCGCCTTTGGTGGCTCGTTTCTCAACCACCAGTACCTGATCAGCGCCACCGTGCCGTTCTATCCCAACGCGAACACCTCAGTGGCCGAGGCCCAGATCGCGGTGTTGCAAGGTGATGATCCCACCGGCACGCGCCTCAAACCCCTGGGCAAGTCCCCGGCCAGCGCCATGACCGGTGCTCCTCAGTTCGGCCCCAGCGCCCTGACGCCGGACGGCTTCGCGGTGAACACAATGGCCCCGCCCTACTGGCCGACCTGGATTCGCGACCCTGAACGACCGGACTACGCCAAGCCCGACCTGCCCAGTGTGCTGGTGCCACAAAGCCACGAGCATATTGGCGACAAGCTGAGTAAAAAGAACATCGACTGGGCCTGGTACGCTGGCGCCTGGCAGGCCACGCTGGAGCAGTATAAAGGGTCTGAAAGCCTCCCCAGGATCCCTAACTTCCAGTACCACCATCAGCCGTTCAACTACTTTGAGCGACAAGGCCCGCACAACCCGACAGAGCGCAACAAGCGGCTGCGCGACGGTGGCCTGGGCGACGAGGCGACCACCAACCGCTTTCTGGCCGACGCCGAAGCCGGAAAACTGCCCGCAGTGAGCTTTTACAAGCCCCAGGGCAACCTCAACCTGCACGCGGGCTATGCCGATGTGGCCGCCGGTGATCGCCATCTCGACCGCACACTCAAGGTGCTGCGTAACAGCCCTCAATGGAAAAACATGGTGGTAGTGCTCACGGTGGACGAGAACGGTGGCTGGTGGGATCACGTTGCACCGCCCAAGGGGGACCGTTGGGGGCCGGGTACGCGAATTCCTGCCTTGGTGGTATCACCCTTCGCACGCAAGAGGACGGTGGATCACACGGTGTATGACACTGCTTCGATCCTTCGCCTGATCACCCGCGTGCACGGGCTGGAAGTCCTTGATGGGCTCAAACAGCGTGACGATGCAATGAAAGCGCGCGGACAGACGCCGATGGGTGACCTGACCAATGCCCTGATGTTTTGACTGGCAACCCCCGGATTGTATGAGTGACACCTGACCTGTGGGAGCGGGCTTGCTCGCGATGAAAGCAACGCGGTTTGCCAGATCCACCGCGTCGCCTGAATCGCGAGCAAGCCCGCTCCCACAGATTGAGCACAATTTGTGATCTCCTACTTATTTAGTCTGTTTTTATGCGTAGGCTTTTTTGTTTGTTGCTGTGAGATCTGTCTCAACGTCTGTACGAATCCTTGCGTACCCTCGGCTATACTCGCCTTCATTTGAATGGCTCCCGAGGATCGACTGTGAAGAACTGGACGTTACGCCAACGCATCTTGGCGAGCTTTGCTGTAATCATCGCCATTATGTTGCTGATGGTTGTGGCGTCTTACTCGCGCCTGCTCTCAATCCAAAGCAGCGAAGAGAAGGTGCAAACCGACTCGATCCCCGGGGTTTATTACAGCTCGATGATTCGCAGTGCCTGGGTCGACAGCTATGTCTTGACCCTGGAACTGGTGGGTTCGCTCAACCAGCGTGATCTGACCAACGAAGACCAAAAGCTGTACGCCAATTACGAAGACCGCTTGAACAGGGAACTGAAGAACTATCGCAGCACCATTTTTGAAGGTGACGACAACGCTCACTACGAGAGCTTCGTACGTCTTCATGAGGAATACGGCCTGGTGTTGGCGAAGGTTCTGGACCTGTATCAGAACAAGGACTTTGCACAGGCCCACAAGGTGCTTGGCGAGGAACTTGCCCCGGCCTGGATGGCTGGACGCAAGGCCCTCAACGATATTATCGATGGCAATCGCGAGTCCGCTGTTCTTGCAACCGACAACATTGGTCAAGCGGTAATGACTGCCAAGATCAGCATGATTGTTTCGCTGGTGATTGCCGTACTGGCCGCGGCGCTGTGTGGCTTCCTGTTGCTGCAGGCGATCATGTCGCCGATGCAGCGCATCGTTTCGATTCTCGAAGTCATGCGCTCCGGTGACTTGAGCTCGCGCTTGAACCTGGAGCGCAAGGACGAGTTCGGTGCAGTTGAAACCGGCTTTAACGACATGATGGCGGAGCTGACTTCGCTGGTATCCCAAGCCCAGCGCTCTTCGGTGCAGGTCACCACCTCGGTCACTGAAATCGCCGCCACCTCCAAGCAGCAACAGGCCACGGCCACTGAGACCGCTGCGACCACTACCGAGATCGGCGCCACGTCCCGTGAAATTGCAGCCACGTCCCGTGACCTGGTGCGCACCATGACCGAAGTGACTTCGGCAGCGGATCAGGCTTCGATACTGGCCGGTTCCGGGCAGCAAGGCCTGGCCCGCATGGAAGAAACCATGCACTCGGTCATGGGCGCCGCCGATCTGGTCAATGCCAAGCTGGCCATCCTCAACGAGAAGGCCGGCAACATTAATCAGGTGGTCGTGACCATCGTCAAAGTGGCCGACCAGACCAACCTGTTGTCGCTCAACGCCGCCATCGAAGCTGAAAAAGCCGGTGAATATGGCCGTGGTTTCGCCGTGGTCGCCACGGAAGTCCGGCGTTTGGCTGACCAGACCGCTGTGGCCACTTACGATATCGAGCAGATGGTGCGCGAAATTCAGTCGGCGGTCTCTGCAGGCGTGATGGGCATGGACAAGTTTTCTGAAGAGGTGCGTCGCGGCATGTCCGAGGTGCAGCAGGTGGGCGAGCAATTGTCGCAAATCATCCATCAGGTCCAGGCCCTTGCGCCGCGTGTGCTGATGGTCAATGAGGGCATGCAGGCTCAGGCCACGGGTGCCGAGCAGATCAACCTCGCGCTGGTACAACTGGGTGATGCCAGCAGCCAGACCGTCGAGTCCTTGCGCCAGGCCAGCTTTGCGATCGACGAACTCAGTCAGGTTGCCGTCGGGCTGCGCAGCGGCGTTTCGCGCTTCAAAGTCTGATGAGCGAGCCTCTAGCCAAGCACGCGGGCGCGAAGGTGCCCAAGCAACGCCTGTTTCTGGTGTTTTACATTGGCAACGAGCGCTATGCCCTGGCCGCCACCGATGTCGTCGAGGTGCTGCCGCGCTTGCCGCTCAAGCCCATTGCCCATGCCCCTGCGTGGGTGGCCGGGGTGTTCGCTCACCGTGACCGAATGATTCCGGTGATCGATATCAGCGCCATGACGTTTGGCACCGACGCCGTGGCCCGCACCAGCACCCGTTTGGTGCTGGTCAACTATCGCGGGCAATTGCTCGGTCTGCTGCTTGAGCAGGCCAGCGATACCTTGCGCTGTGATCCCGCAGAGTTTCAGCCCTATTGCATCGATAACTGCGATGCGCCTTATCTGGGGCCCGTGCGCAAAGACGAAGCGGGGCTGTTGCAGTGGTTGAGCGTCGATGAGTTGCTGAGCCCGGCGGTGTATGCGTTGCTTTTTGCCCAAGGTGAAGATGATGCCTGCGCGCAGGTGAGCCCATGAGTACCGATCAACGCTTTTTCGATTTTCTGAAGCAGCGAATCGGCCTGGATGTGGCTTCGGTCGGTCCGGCCATTATTGAACGTGCCGTTCGCCAGCGTTGCATTGCGCTGCACATGGTCGACAACGATCGCTACTGGCAGCACCTGCTCAGCTCCCAGGATGAACAGCAGGCCCTGATCGAATCCGTGATCGTGCCCGAAACCTGGTTTTTTCGTTATCCCGAGTCCTTTGTCACGCTGGGACGCCTGGCCAGACAGCGCCTGGCCCAAATCGGCAATCGGCGCGCCCTGCGAATCCTGAGCGTGCCGTGTTCGACCGGCGAAGAGCCGTATTCGATTGCAATGGCGCTGTTCGATGCCGGTTTTGCTGCGCATCAATTTAAAGTCGAAGCGCTGGATGTCAGCCCGCTTTCAGTCCAAAGGGCCCAGACTGCCCTGTATGGCAAAAACTCTTTTCGTGGTCAGCAAACTGATTTTCGCGAGCGCTACTTCAGCCTTGAGACTGACGGTTATCAACTGTCCGGGCGGGTCTGCGAACAGGTCCGCTTCACTGTCGCCAACTTGCTGGACCCGGCGCTGGCAGGCAGTCATGCGCCTTATGACTTTGTGTTCTGCCGCAACCTCTTGATCTACTTTGATCTTAAAACCCAGCAGAAAGCACTGGATGTGCTCAAGCGTCTGACCTGTGAGGACGGCGTTTTGTTTATTGGCCCGGCCGAGGGCAGCCTGCTCAGCCGCTTGGGCATGCGTTCGATCGGTGCGCCACAGTCGTTTGCCTTTTGCCACAGCCACGAACCTGCTCCTGCGGCTCGTCCTGTACTGGCAGAGTTCAAACCGCTGATGCGCCCCCAGCCACCAACCCCGTTGCCTCCACCGGCCAACCGACCCTTTGCGCCGAGGCCCCAGGCCCATGCGGCGCCAAAAGCCCCTTCGACGGCTGAAGATCCGATGGTTTTGCTGGAGCGGATCGCCACCCTGGCCAACGAAGGTAAAAGCACAGAGGCCCGTGCGGTCTGCGAGCAGTTCTTGCAGCGCCATGACCCGCAGGCAGAAGTCTTTTACTGGCTGGGCCTGCTCAGTGATGTTCAGGGCCAGACGGCCGAGGCCCAGGTTTTTTATCGCAAGGCGCTGTACCTGGAACCCCAGCATTCGCAGGCATTGGCCCATCTGGCGGCCCTGCTGGCTTCGCAAGGCGATACGGCAGGCGCTCAGCGCTTGAACGAGCGCGCTGCCCGTAACGGGCGTTCGGCCCAAAGTGAGCGTAAACAATGAGCACTTTAGCCGCACAGAGCTTGATCCACTCCGAAGCGCAGGCTATCGATGACTGCTGGAACCGCATTGGTATCTACGGTGACAAGAGCTGTACGGTGTTGCCCCAGCATATCCATTGCCGTAACTGCGCCGTGTATTCGAGTGCTGCGACCCGTTTGCTGGATCGCTACGCCTTTGAGCACGAGAGCCAGGAAATACAGGCCTCCCAGGGGCATGAGCAGAAAGTGGCGACCTGCTCGCTGGTGATTTTTCGTTTGGGCGATGAATGGCTGGCGCTGGTCACGCGGTGTCTGGATGAAGTCGCGCCGATGCAGTCGATCCACTCCTTGCCTCACCAGCGCTCCAGCGCCTTGCGCGGTGTGGCGAATGTGCGCGGCACCCTGGTGCCGTGCCTGTCACTGGTTGAGCTGTTGGGGCTCGACCCGGGAGTGCCCGGTGCAACATCGCTGCGGGTCATGCCGCGCATGTTGATTGTGGCGGCCCACGGCGGAGCGGTCGTGCTGCCGGTGGATGAAGTGGATGGCATCCACAATATCGCCGAGGGTGACATCAACGCAGCGTCAGTCTCTGGCGGGCATGCCAGCGCCAAATACACCCGGGGAGTGCTGCAGTGGAAAACCCGCAGTCTGCGTTTATTGGATGAAGAGCAACTGTTGAGTGCAATCACCCGGAGCCTTACATGACCCCTGAGCAAATGCGCGACGCCTCGTTGCTTGAGCTGTTCAGTCTTGAGGCCGAGGCGCAAACCCAGGTGCTCAATGCCGGTTTGCTCGCGCTGGAACGTAACCCGACCCAGGCCGACCAGCTTGAAGCCTGCATGCGTGCCGCCCATTCGCTCAAGGGTGCGGCACGGATTGTCGGGGTGGACGCCGGGGTCAGCGTGTCCCATGTCATGGAAGATTGCCTGGTCAGTGCCCAGGAAGGCCGTTTGTACCTGCAGCGCGAGCATATTGATGCCTTGCTGCAAGGGACTGACCTGCTGATGCGTATCGCGACCCCCGGCAACACGGTGGGCCCGCAAGACATCGACGCCTATGTGGCGCACATGAATGAACTGCTGGACCCTTCGGCCCCGGTGGCTCCGTCTGTACAGGTAGCGCCCCCCGATTTTGACGTGTCGCAACTGCTGCTGATGCCGACGCCGGTTGCGCCAGAGCCCGTGATTGACGTGCCTGCGCAGGCTCAGGTCGAGCCCCAGGTGTCGCCAGAGCCGGTGCGTCGCCCGCAACGCCTGACCGAAAGCGGCGAACGGGTCTTGCGGGTCACGGCGCAGCGCCTGAACAGCCTGCTGGATCTGTCCAGTAAATCCCTGGTGGAAACCCAGCGGCTCAAGCCCTTTCTGGTGACATTGCAGCGCCTTAAACGCATGCAGAGCACCAACCTGCGGGCGATGGACACCCTCAGTGAGCAGCTTAAGGTCATGGGGCTTGGCCATGAAGCTGAAGAGGCGTTGATAGACGCCCGGCGGATCCTGGCGGAGTCCCAGCAATTGCTTGGCGAGCAGACCGCCGAGCTCGACGAGTTTTGCTGGCAGGCGGGTCAGCGTGCGCAAATGCTCTACGACACGGCCCTGGCTTGCCGCATGCGCCCGTTTGCCGATGTTCTGGTGGGGCAGGAGCGCATGGTGCGTGATTTGGGCCGCGCCCTGGGTAAACAGATTCGCCTGGAAATCGAAGGCGAGAAAACCCAGGTTGACCGCGATGTGCTGGAAAAGCTCGAAGCGCCATTGATCCATTTGCTGCGCAATGCCGTCGATCACGGCATTGAGACGCCGGAGCAGCGACTGCTGGCCGGCAAGCCGGCCGAAGGCCTGATTCGCTTGCGCATCTCCCATCAGGCCGGGCTGTTGGTGTTGGAGTTGAGCGATGACGGAGCCGGTGTCGACCTGGAACGTTTGCGCCGCACCATCGTTGAGCGTCAGCTGTCCACCGAGCTTACAGTGGCGCAACTGAGCGAAGAGGAACTGCTGAGCTTTCTGTTTTTACCGGGCTTCAGCCTGCGCGACACCGTGACCGAAGTCTCGGGGCGCGGCGTGGGGCTGGATGCCGTTCAGCACATGGTGCGCCTGCTGCGCGGTGCCATTGTGCTGGAGCACACCCCTCAGCATGGCAGTCGCTTCCATCTGGAAGTACCGCTGACCTTGTCAGTGGTGCGCAGTCTGGTGGTGGAGGTCGCAGACGAGGCTTACGCGTTCCCGCTGGCGCATATCGAGCGCATGCGCGATGTGCATCCGGATGACATTGTGCAACTGGAGGGGCGCCAGCATTTCTGGCATGAGGGTCGGCATGTGGGGCTGGTGGCCGCCAGTCAATTGCTGCAGCGCCCGCCCAGTCAGAGCGATGACGAAACCCTCAAGGTGGTCGTGATTCGCGAGCGCGACGCCGTGTACGGCGTGGCTGTCGAGCGCTTTGTGGGTGAGCGTACCCTGGTGGTATTGCCCCTGGACCCGCGTTTGGGCAAGGTGCAGGACATTTCGGCCGGGGCCTTGCTTGACGATGGCTCGCCGGTGCTGATCGTGGATGTCGAAGACATGCTGCGATCGGTGGACAAACTGCTCAACACCGGGCGTCTGGAACGTATCGACCGGCGCAACCGGCACACCGCCGAACTGACTCGCAAACGTATCCTGGTCGTGGATGACTCCCTGACAGTGCGCGAGTTGCAACGCAAGTTGCTGCTCAATCGTGGCTATGAAGTCGCTGTGGCGGTTGACGGCATGGATGGCTGGAATGCCTTGCGTGCCGAACACTTTGATCTGTTGATCACCGACATCGATATGCCGCGCATGGATGGCATCGAACTGGTTACGCTGTTACGTCGCGACAGTCGATTGCAATCGATGCCGGTGATGGTGGTGTCTTACAAAGATCGTGAAGAAGACCGTCGGCGCGGCCTGGATGCAGGAGCCGACTATTATCTAGCCAAAGCCAGTTTCCATGACGATGCGCTGCTTGATGCAGTGGTTGAGCTGATTGGAGGAGCCCAGACATGAGAATAGCCATCGTCAACGATATGCCCTTGGCGGTTGAAGCCTTGCGTCGAGCCCTTGCATTCGAGCCTGCCCACCAGGTGGTCTGGGTCGCCAGTGATGGCGAAGAGGCCGTGCGCCTGTGTGCCGAAAACACGCCAGACCTGATCTTGATGGACCTGATCATGCCGGTCATGGACGGGGTCGAAGCGACACGCCGGATCATGGCCGAAAGCCCGTGTGCCATCGTCATTGTGACCATCGACCGTGAGCAGAATGTCCACCGGGTGTTCGAGGCCATGGGCTTTGGCGCGCTGGATGTGGTGGATACCCCCGTGCTGGGTGGCAGCAATCCCAAAGAGGCCTCGGCGCCACTCCTGCGCAAGATCCTCAATGTCGGCTGGTTGATGGGCCAAAGCGAAAAACGGGTCTCCCCGGTTTCTGCTCAGCCACGTGTTCCGGGTGTACGGGGCGGGCTGGTGGCTATCGGTTCGTCGGCGGGCGGTCCGGCAGCGCTTGAAACATTGCTCAAGGGCCTGCCGAGGAACTTTGGTGCGGCCATCGTGCTGGTCCAGCATGTGGATCAGGTCTTTGCTGCCGGGATGGCCGAGTGGCTGAGCAGCTCGTGCGGGCTTGACGTGCGTTTGGCCCGTGACGGCGAAACCCCTCAGGTGGGGACAGTCCTGCTGGCAGGGACCAACCACCACATACGGTTATTGAAAAACGGCACGCTGGCCTATACCGCCGAGCCGGTTAATGAAATCTACCGACCTTCGATAGATGTTTTTTTTGAAAGTGTTGCCCAGTACTGGAATGGTGATGCGGTAGGGGTGCTGTTGACCGGCATGGGACGTGACGGGGCTCAAGGTCTCAAACTCATGCGTCAGCAGGGTTTTCTCACCATTGCCCAGGATCAACAGAGCAGCTCGGTGTACGGCATGCCCAAAGCGGCGGCCGCCATCGATGCAGCGGTTGAGATCCGCCCCTTGGACAAGATTGCGCCACGCTTGCTGGAGAAATTTGCCAAATGACTGGTAAAACCCGGCAGGTCTGGCTTGAAGGAAGTAATTCAGGTGAACGCGCATGAGCGACTTGCAGTTGGACGACGTTAAAACTGACGAAAACGCGGCCATGGTGTTGCTGGTGGACGATCAGGCAATGATCGGCGAAGCCGTGCGCCGTGGGTTGGCCCTTGAGCAGAACATTGATTTTCACTTTTGTGCGGACCCGCATCAGGCCATTGCTCAGGCCATCCGCATCAAGCCCACGGTGATCTTGCAGGATCTGGTGATGCCGGGTCTGGACGGGCTGAGCCTGGTGCGCGAGTACCGCAATCACCCTGCGACCCAGAACATCCCGATCATCGTGCTTTCCACCAAAGAAGACCCGCTGATCAAGAGCGCGGCGTTTTCGGCGGGGGCCAATGATTACCTGGTGAAACTGCCGGACAACATCGAACTGGTGGCGCGGATCCGCTATCACTCGCGGTCCTACATGACACTGTTGCAGCGGGATGCCGCCTACCGTGCGCTACGGGTCAGCCAGCAGCAGTTGCTGGACACCAACCTGGTGCTGCAGCGGCTGATGAATTCCGACGGCCTGACCGGACTGTCCAACCGTCGGCACTTCGATGAGTACCTGGAGCTGGAGTGGCGCCGAGCCCTGCGCGAGCAAACCCAGTTGTCGTTGCTGATGATCGATGTTGATTACTTCAAGTCCTACAACGACACCTTTGGTCATCTGGACGGTGATGAAGCGTTGCGCAAGGTAGCAGGGGCCATTCGTGATGCCAGCAGCCGACCGTCTGACTTGCCGGCCCGCTACGGTGGCGAGGAGTTTGCCATCGTGCTGCCCAATACGTCCCAGGGTGGCGCCCGACTGGTGGCTGAAAAACTGCGGATGTCGGTTGAAGCCATGAACATTCCGCACATTTCGCCGGTCGCTGGCAGCAGCCTGACCATCAGCATTGGTCTGTCGACCATGACCCCGCAGCAGAACAGCAACTGCCGCGAGCTGATTTCGGCAGCGGACAAGGGGCTTTATCTGGCCAAGAAGAATGGGCGTAATCGGGTGGGGATTGAGTAGAGGGGCGAGGTACGCCGATCTTTGTAGTCGCTGACGAGCCGTGCGAGGCTGCGTTCGGTTGCGAAGCGACCGTAAAACCTGAGTCCGGGTTTTACCTGAACGACCGTAGTATCCGGTTTTACGACTGCAACGTCGCAGTGGCGCACCAAACCGGACGCAGCCTAGTTCTACTCGTCAGCTGCTACAGATTTTGCGCAGGCTTCTGTGACGCATTTTTAAGAGCGAAACCCATCTTCCAGTTGGACGGCAATGCTGGATATGTACTCGGTATTGCAGTGAAAACCACCGAGTACAAACCCAATCGGTGCATCACTTACCCGGCACGTTCCAGCAATGAGTCCACCACGGCGCGCGCCATTTCGACCGAGTGCACCATCGACCAGATCAGGCCGCGTTCAACACCGCTGCCCAACTCGGTAATGTCATCACTGGTTTGTTCCGCGCAGAGCAAAAGCAATGAAACATGGGCCAGCGCATCCTGTGCGCTGATACCGGCACGCAAGGTGAACATGGGTTGCAAGGTCGAGTCGACCGGGCCGAAGGCACGCTCGGTGGTCGCGGGAAGGGTTGAAACAATCGCGGGGGCAGGGGCTTTAAATGCTTTGAGTACGCGGGTTTGGGTAGTTTTAAGGGTTTGAAGTGTCGGCAAGTTGGGGATTTTTTTTTCAAGAGGTGAAAGCTCCGTTGGTTAATTACCGTGTGCTTGATTAGCTTCGGACTTCCACTTCCGTCCGCTGAGAGGTCAGCGAAGAGCGCACACTAAACCTCCGTTTTTCCAAGGTGCAAGCTGATCTGGACCGGGGACAAACTTCCAGGATCTAGCCTTCACCGGAAAGAGGAAATCTCTGACGGAATTCGTCAATAAGCTATTACCCCTGATCATCTGTGAGCGAGATCGTTCGAGATTGGATCGGTGCGGTTTATCTGCACTTTCCTGCCCAGAACCCCGCCAGGCGGGCTGCTGATACGCTCTGTTTACGGTATACTCCCCGGCTTTGTAAAAATCGCCTACGAGTGCCGCCAGCCATGGAAATCAACCCGATCCTTAACAGCATCAAGGACCTGTCAGAGCGCTCCGAAACCATTCGGGGGTATCTTTGACTACGATCAAAAGCATGAGCGTCTGACTGAAGTCAATCGCGAGCTTGAAGATCCGAGTGTCTGGAACAACCCTTCGTACGCCCAGGAACTGGGGCGCGAGCGCTCCCTGCTGGCGCAGATCGTTGAAACCCTCGATGAGATGCACACGGGTCTGGCCGACGCCAAAGACCTGCTGCTGATGTCTGCCGAGGAAGAAGATCAGGCCGCTGTAGATGACGTTGCCGCTGAAGTGGAACGTCTGCGCGAAGCCCTTGAAAAACTCGAATTCCGCCGCATGTTCAGCGGTGAGATGGATGCCAACAACGCTTACCTGGACATCCAGGCCGGCTCCGGTGGCACCGAAGCGCAAGACTGGGCCAATATCCTGTTGCGGATGTATTTGCGTTGGGCCGACAAGCGCGGCTTCGATGCCACCATCATGGAATTGTCTGCCGGTGAAGTGGCCGGGATCAAAGGCGCAACCGTACACATCAAAGGCGAATACGCGTTTGGTTGGTTGCGTACCGAGATTGGCGTCCATCGTCTGGTTCGCAAAAGCCCGTACGACTCGGGCAACCGTCGTCACACCTCGTTCTCGGCTGTATTCGTTTCGCCGGAAATCGACGACAACATCGAAATCGACATCAACCCCTCCGACCTGCGGATCGACACCTATCGTTCCTCCGGTGCGGGTGGTCAGCACGTAAACACCACCGACTCGGCCGTACGTATCACTCACGTACCGACCAACACCGTGGTGAGCTGCCAGAACGAACGTTCGCAGCATGCGAACAAAGACACCGCGATGAAAATGCTGCGGGCGCGTCTTTACGAGCAGGAAATCCAGAAGCGCAATGCCGCTTCCCAGGCCCTGGAAGACACCAAGTCGGACATCGGCTGGGGTCATCAGATCCGCTCGTACGTACTCGACGCCTCGCGTATCAAGGATTTGCGTACCAACATCGAACGCAGCGATTGCGACAAGGTGCTCGACGGCGATATCGACGAATACCTGGTAGCCAGCCTGAAACAAGGGCTGTAAGTCGCGCAACAAAACGTGTGCGAAGCCAGTGCGATGCCCACAAGGCGCGCTAAAGCCCGCTTCCCCCTGCCGCCAGGCGGGGGCAACGAACCTGTGATGGAATTTTTAAAGACATGAGCGACCAACAACTCGACCCGCAAGACCTGCAACAGGAAGAAAACGCCCTGATCGCCCTGCGCAAGGAAAAACTTGCAGCCGAGCGCACCAAGGGCAATGCCTTCCCAAATGACTTCCGCCGTGACAACTACTGCGCCGACCTGCAGAAGAAGTACGCCGAAGCCACCAAGGAAGAGCTGGCTGAAGCCGCCATCCCGGTCAAGGTTGCTGGTCGCATCATGCTTAACCGTGGCTCGTTCATGGTGATCCAGGACATGACCGGTCGCATCCAGGTCTACGTCAACCGCAAGACCCTGCCGGAAGAAACCCTGGCCGAAGTGAAAACCTGGGACCTGGGCGACATCATCGCCGCCGAAGGCACCCTGGCCCGCTCCGGCAAAGGCGATCTGTACGTTGAAATGACCAACGTGCGCCTGCTGACCAAATCCCTGCGCCCGCTGCCGGACAAGCACCACGGCCTGACCGACACCGAGCAGCGCTATCGCCAGCGTTACGTTGACCTGATCGTCAACGAAGACGTGCGCCACACGTTCCGTGTGCGTTCGCAAGTGATCGCCCACATCCGCAGCTTCCTGATGGCGCGTGATTTCCTTGAAGTGGAAACGCCGATGCTGCAAACCATCCCGGGCGGCGCGGCAGCCAAGCCGTTCGAAACTCACCACAACGCTCTGGACATGGACATGTACCTGCGCATCGCGCCGGAACTGTTCCTCAAGCGTCTGGTAGTGGGTGGTTTTGAGAAAGTGTTCGAGATCAACCGCAACTTCCGTAACGAAGGTGTTTCGACTCGTCACAACCCTGAATTTACCATGTTGGAGTTCTACCAGGCTTACGCCGACTACGAAGACAACATGGACCTGACCGAAGAGCTGTTCCGTGAGCTGGCTCAGCTGGTTCTGGGCACGACCGACGTGCCGTACGGCGACAAGGTATTCCACTTTGGCGAACCGTTTGTGCGTCTGTCGGTATTCGACTCGATCCTCAAGTACAACCCTGAGCTGACCGCTGACGACCTGAACGACATCGACAAGGCTCGTGCCATTGCCAAGAAAGCCGGCGCCAAGGTGCTGGGCTTCGAAGGCCTGGGCAAGCTGCAAGTGATGATTTTCGAAGAGCTGGTCGAGCACAAGCTGGAGCAGCCGCACTTCATCACCCAGTACCCGTTCGAAGTGTCGCCGCTGGCCCGACGCAATGACGAGAACCCGAACGTCACTGACCGCTTCGAGCTGTTTATCGGTGGCCGTGAAATCGCCAACGCCTACTCCGAGCTCAACGACGCCGAAGATCAGGCCGAGCGCTTCATGGCGCAGGTTGCTGACAAGGATGCAGGCGACGACGAAGCCATGCACTACGACGCAGACTTCGTACGTGCCCTGGAATACGGCATGCCACCGACTGCCGGTGAAGGTATCGGTATCGACCGTCTGGTGATGTTGTTGACCAACTCGCCGTCGATTCGTGACGTGATCCTGTTCCCGCATATGCGCCCACAAGCGTAACGATGCAGAATAAAAAGCCGCCGTCAAAGGCGGCTTTTTATTGTCTGGCGTTTCCTGTAGTCGCTGCCGCAGGCTGCGAAGGGTTGCGTAGCAAACCGTTTTCTCGAAAACACTACGGTCCCCTCGCAGCCTTCGGCAGCGACTACAAGGTTCCCATCAGCATTAAAAGGATTTTCCCGTGAATCTCGTCAAGTCATCTCAAGGCGCAGCAAATGTCGCGGTGGCGCTCGCGCACAGTGTTGAGTATCAGGGCCGCAAGGCCAGCCGCCATGGCAGCGAACAGCGTCGCCAATTGATCCTCGATGCCGCCATGCGCATTGTCGTGCGCGACGGCGTACGTGGTGTACGCCATCGGGCCGTGGCGGCTGAAGCCGGGGTGCCTCTGTCGGCAACCACTTACTACTTCAAGGACATTGACGATTTGCTCAATGACACCTTCGCCCAGTATGTGGAACGCAGCGCGGCCTATATGGCCAAGCTATGGCAAAGTACTGAAGGCAAGCTGCGTGAACTGGTGGCCAAGGGCGATGGCAGCCAGCAGTCGCGCGCCATGCTGGCCGACGAGATCGCACAGATGACCGCGCATTACCTTCATCACCAGATGCTGACCCGTCGCGACCAGTTGATGGCCGAGCAGGCCTTTCACCAGGCGGCGTTGATCAACCCCCGGCTGGCGGTGCTGGTACGTGCCCATCAGCAGATTTTCCTGCAGGGCGCCTGCCAGATCTTCGAGGTGCTAGGCTCCAGGCAACCTCGCCAGGATGCCAAAGTCTTGACGGCGATTATCGGTCGGATGGAATATCAGGCCCTACTTGATGGCGCGCAGCCAGAGGCGGATGACGACCGGCTGGCTATTCTTGCGCGTTATATGCACTTGGTGCTGGCCGCTCTATAGAAGGATGCAGGCATGAAAGCTTGGCGCGTGATGCTCATGGCATTGTCGTTTTTTATGTTGAACGGATGCCTGGTAACTTTTAGTCAGGCGCCGCTTGTGGCACAGCCGGCACCCAAACAGCTGCTGGGTAAATGGGTCAGCAAGGACGCCTGGGGGCAAGCCCGCAATCTCGAAATCAGTGCCGTCGACAAAACGCGTTACCAGGCGGTGGTCTATCCCAAAGGTGAGCCCAAGGCCCGTGAGCGTTATGTGTTCATTGTTGCCCGCCACGGCAGTCGCTGGTATGCCTCGGCTGCGATACCGGCCAAACTGGGGGGCAATCACACGCTGAGCGGTTTCGAGTTGACCGATAACGGCGAACTGGTGATCTACGATCTGGACCTGGAGCAAGTCAAGCAGGCCATCGGCCAGTCCGTATTGAACGGCGACCCGGTTGAAACCGCCGAAGGCCCTGGCACCTTGATCAAAAGCCCGTCGGCTGAAGTCTTTGCCTACCTGGACGACCCGGCCAATTCCGACGTATTTGTCGAAGCGGCCCGCTATAAACGTGTGGCCAAGTAACGCTCTTAATTAAAGGAAGCTTCCGGTGGACGACTACCAGCGCACGATACGCACGTTGTCTGACCGCATCGTGCTGGCACAAACACCGATCCGCGTGCTGGATGCGGTGAAGTGGGACGACAGCATCCGCCAAGGCTTTTTAAAGGCCAAGGGCAAGGAAATGCCCGCGGTCAATCGCGACTATTACCTCGGCCGGCCGCTGTCCTTTGATTCGGCGGCGGTGAAGTCCGAGTTTCAGAACATCGAGCGTGATATCACTCGCCAGCTGGGGCAGTTCAACCCGGTCGGGCAGATCATGCGCCGTATGTGCAAAGAGTACCGGATGGTGGTGCGCATGCTTGAAGCGCGCGGCACTGAAGATTTCGGTCTGATCTCCCAGGAACTGTATGGCGCGGCCTCCGACGCGTTCCATGCCGGCGACCCGACCCTGGCCGACCTGGGCCTGATGATGTCCGACTACCTGGACAACATCGACGGGCGTGGCGCGCTCAAGGACGAAGCCAAGACCCTGACGGCCAAGGATGCCGTGAACCTGCTGCAAAGCCGTCTGAACAAGGTGTTTGGCGAGGCCGAAGAGACCATCCGCGTGTTCGAGTCCGACGGCATTGTCGCGGATGCGGCGGCGGGGGCCGATTACATCAAGATCCGCACGGATGCGATGTTCAACGAACGCGACGTGCGAGCGCTGGAAGTTCACGAAGGGCTGGTGCATGTGGGCACCACGCTCAATGGTCTGAACCAGCCGATCTGCACCTTCCTGTCCAAGGGGCCGCCGTCGTCCACCGTGACCCAGGAGGGGCTGGCGATTCTGATGGAGATCATCACCTTTGCCTCCTACCCCAGCCGCCTGCGCAAACTGACCAACCGCACCCGTGCCATTCATATGGTGGAGGAGGGCGCGGACTTTATGCAGGTGTACGAGTTCTTCCGTGAGCAAGGCTTTGAGATGCCAGAAAGCTATGGCAATGCGAGTCGGGTTTTCCGTGGGTCGGTGCCAAACGGCCTGCCATTCACCAAAGACTTGTCCTACCTCAAGGGCTTCATCATGGTTTACAACTACATTCAGCTGGCCGTGCGTAAAGGCAAGCTGGAACAAGTGCCGCTGTTGTTCTGTGGCAAAACCACGCTGGAAGACATGCGCACCTTGCGCCAGTTGGTGGATGAAGGATTGGTGGTAGCACCCAAGTACTTGCCGGATCAGTTCAGGGACATGAACGCGCTCTCGGCCTGGATGTGTTTCTCCAACTTCCTCAACCATTTGAGCCTTGATCGTATCGAAGCGGATTACTCCAACATTTTGTAAGCAACACAAAACCTGTAGTCGCTGCCGAAGGCTGCGAAGGGTTGCGCAGCAAGCCGTTTTTATTGAAGGCCCCACAAACCCCATCGCAGCCTTCGGCAGCGACTACATAGGGTAGCTAGTAAGATGAAAACCCTGGCTGCACTCTGCCTGCTGTTGAGCCTCAGCGGATGCAGTTCATTGCTGTTCTATCCCGAGCCCGGTCTGCCGATCACCCCGACGGCGGCAGGCCTTGAATATCGTGACGTGACCTTGACGGCCGCCGATGGCACGCGCCTGAGTGGCTGGTGGTTGCCGGCCAAAAAAGGTGTACCCCTCAAGGGTACCGTGCTGCATCTGCACGGCAATGGCGGCAACCTGGCCTATCACCTTGGCGCTACTGCGTGGCTGCCAGCCCAGGGCTATCAGGTGCTGATGCTTGATTATCGCGGCTACGGCCTGTCCCAGGGCTCGCCGGGCTTGCCAGGGGTGTATCAGGACATCGACGCGGCGTTCGAGTGGTTGCAGCACCAGCCGCACACCCAGGGCTTGCCGCTGATTGTGCTGGGGCAAAGCCTGGGCGGCGCGATGGGGATTCACTACCTGAGCGAGCACCCGCAGCAGCGGGCGCGAATCACGGCCATGGTGCTCGATGGCGTTCCGGCCAGTTACCGCGAAGTGGGGCAGTTTGCCTTGAGTACGTCCTGGCTGACCTGGCCGTTGCAAGTGCCGTTATCGTGGCTGGTGCCCGATGCCGACAGTGCCATCTATGCCATGCCGCACATGGGCGGCGTGCCGATGCTGATCTTCCACAGCCTGGATGATCCGGTCGTGCCGCTTTCCAATGGCCTGCGCCTGTATCAAGCTGCGCCCCTGCCCAAGGTGCTGCAACTGACCCGTGGTGGTCACGTACAGACATTTGCCGACCCGACCTGGCGTCAGGTGATGCTGCGTTACCTGGATGACCCCCAACATTTCAATGGCGTGCGGCGACTGGGCGAAATCGCCAATTACCCCGCCTCACCGAACACCGAACGTGAACCCGAGAGCCAACAATGAGTGAAGAACGCAACGCCATCCCCCTGATCATTACCGGTATCTGCAGCATCATCGGCACAGTGGGGGCCCTGTGGTACTACGGCTACCTGCACTTCGCCAAGCCTGAAGACGCCTTGCTGCTCAGTGACTACACCATGCTCAAGACCATCCCGGGCGAAGACTATAAAGTCTCCCTCACCCCGGCCAATCAGGTGGCGAAGTGCATTGACGGCATCATCGTGTTGTTCGATACCGAACAAAAAGGCCTGACCGGGGTACTGGTCAACAACAAGAAACAGGCGGTGCGTTGCCTGGACCAGGAAACACCGAAGCTGCAGCAGTAAAGCGCCACAGTTGTGGATTTATCTGCGCCCAAAAAAAGCCCCGCCTGATCACTCAGGCGGGGCTTTTTTTACAGGGGGTTACTGCATCGAGGAGCGCGGAGCTACAGGCTGGTTGTCATTGGAGATGGTCACTTCAACGCGACGGTTCTGGGCACGGCCCGAATCGGTGCTGTTGCTCGCGACAGGGTATTCCTTGCCATAGCCCTGAGCCACGATGCGGGTCGGGTCTACGCCTTTGCGCACCAGTGCATTACGCACCGATTCAGCACGGCGCTCAGACAACGTCTGGTTGAAAGCTGCCGAACCGACACTGTCGGTGTAACCCTCGACAATCACCTTGCGGTCCGGGTTCTGGATCAGGTACTCGGCCAGGGTATTGATATTGCGCATGCCGTTGGGCTGCAGGTCGGACTTGCCGAACTGGAACAGCACATCACCAAAGGTGACCAGCGTGCCGCGCTCGGTTTGCTTGGCGCTCATGCCCTTGAGTTGCTTGATCTGCGCATCACGGGCATCAAGCAATGCCTGGTTACGGGCTGCGCCTGCGTTCTTCAGGTTGTTTTCAGCGGTGCGCAACGCGATGGTTTGCTTGGCCACTTCAACACGCTGATTGGTCAGGTAAGCCAGTTGATCAACCTTGGACTCGTCTTCCTTGTTCAGGTAAGCCTTCTCGGCCTTGTCCAGCCATTCGCTGGCGTCCTTGGTTTCCAGCGCTGCAACCTTGGTCGACTCAGGGTTGGTTTGCAGGGCCGAGAAGTTGGTCTTGGCGTTTTCCAGGTTGACGTTCGGCTGGTGCGAGCACGCCGCCAGGCCAACGCTCAGAGCTAACAGGGCGGGGATCATTACTGTATTGCGCATGATATTTAGTCCTTTCTATCGATTAGGAGTGCTGTGTCGCCAGGTGCAGTCAAAAAGGGGCAGCGTTTATTGAACGCTGCGCATGCCTTCCTGACGCAGTTGCTGAACGGCATTCTGAGCATCCTGAACGGCCTTCTCTGCCTTGGCGGCCTGGGCTTTGCGCTCTGCTACGCGAGCGTCCCATTCCGCTTGCTCGGAGAGACGACGGGCTTCATCGTATTTTTTGTCATGCATGGCCAGCTCGGCCTGCTTGAGCTTGTCCTGAGCCGACTTCATTTCTACCGGTGCATATTCAGTAGCGCCTGCGCTCACGGCGTTGTTCACGGCCGATTGGGTCACGGCGTACTGCTCTGACGGTGGATTTCCAGCACAACCGGCCAAAACGAAGCTGGTGCCGATTGCCAGCGCAGCCAGTTTTAGCCCGCGCAGGCGAGGGGAGGTGGTTTTGACAGTGCGGGTCATCATGGTCTTCAACTCCATTGGGAAACTCCTTAATAACAGCTAATTCCATCACGACTGGTGGCGTCACCCGGAGTGTTGGAACACGAGTTCCAGCGGTGATGGTTAATGGCTGTGACCGAAACGATTTTTGAATAGTTCAAAAAAAGATGGCAAATGGCCTAAAAGATTTTTGACCGATTGGTCAGGCGCCTATTTACGTTTTGCCCCGTGCAAGACTTGTCAAAAGCAGGCGTTGCAAAGCACTCTTGGGGACGAGCTGTCCCCCGGATACTGCTGGAGAAACTGCTGATGACCGATATTGATGCACGCTTGCGCGATGATGTTCACCTGCTGGGTGAGCTGTTGGGTAATACGATTCGTGACCAATATGGCGAAGCTTTTCTCGCCAAGATCGAGCGCATTCGCCAGGGGGCCAAGGCCGACCGGCGCGGCACTACCGGCGAAGAGCTGAGTGCGATTCTGGATGCCTTGAGCGACGATGAAGTGCTGCCGGTTGCGCGAGCGTTCAACCAGTTTTTGAACCTGGCGAACATTGCCGAGCAGTACGAGCTGATCCACCGCCGTGAAGAAGGTCAGGCCGAGCCTTTCGAGGCGCTGGTCCTGCCTCAATTGCTCGAACGGCTGCTGGCCGAAGGGCATGACCCCGAGTCGCTGGCGCGGCAGGTCAGCCGTCTTGACATCGAACTGGTGCTCACCGCACACCCCACCGAGGTGACTCGTCGCACGCTGATTCAAAAGTACGACGCAATCGCTGAGCAGTTGGCTGCCCAGGACCATCGTGACCTGACCCTTGCGGAAAAATCCGAAATCGAACAGCGCTTGCAGCGGCTGATCGCTGAAGCCTGGCACACCGAAGAAATCCGTCGCACCCGCCCCACACCTGTCGATGAGGCCAAGTGGGGGTTTGCTGTGATCGAACACTCCTTGTGGCACGCCGTGCCGCACATGCTGCGAAAGGCTGACAAGGCGCTGCATGCGGCGACCGGGTTGCACCTGCCCCTGGAGGCGGCACCGATTCGCTTTGCTTCCTGGATGGGCGGCGACCGCGATGGCAACCCCAACGTCACCGCCAGCGTGACCCGCGAAGTGTTGCTGCTGGCGCGCTGGATGGCCGCTGACTTGTACCTGCGCGACATCGATAAACTGGCCGCTGACCTGTCGATGCAACAGGCCACCCCGCAGCTGTTGGCAGTCGCAGGGGAGAGTGCCGAGCCGTACCGCGCCGTGCTCAAGCAATTGCGTGAGCGCCTGCGGGCGACCCGCAGCTGGGCCCATAGCGCCCTGAACAGCACGCAGCCTGCACCGAGCGATGTGTTGCAGGACAATCGCGAGCTGCTGGAGCCGCTGCAGCTTTGCTATCAATCACTGCATGCCTGCGGCATGGGCGTGATCGCTGATGGCCCATTGCTCGATTTCCTTCGCCGAGCCGTGACGTTTGGCCTGTTTCTGGTGCGCCTCGATGTGCGTCAGGACGCGGCCCGTCACGCCTCGGCCATGACCGAAATCACCGACTACCTGGGCCTTGGCCGCTATGAAGACTGGGACGAAGATGCGCGCCTGATCTTCCTGATGCGCGAGTTGAACAACCGTCGCCCGTTGTTGCCCAGCTACTTCAAGCCCGGTGCCGACACCGCCGAAGTACTGGCGACCTGTCGCGAAGTGGCAGCCGCACCGGGGGCTTCCCTGGGGTCCTATGTGATCTCGATGGCCGGTGCCGCCTCTGATGTTCTGGCCGTGCAACTGCTGCTCAAAGAGGCCGGGCTTGAGCGCCCGATGCGTGTGGTTCCGTTGTTTGAAACCCTGGCCGACCTGGACAACGCGGGACCGGTGATCGAGCGGCTGTTGCTGTTGCCGGGTTATCGCGCACACCTGAAGGGCCCGCAGGAAGTGATGATCGGCTACTCCGACTCTGCCAAGGATGCGGGCACCACTGCGGCGGCCTGGGCGCAGTACCGGGCGCAGGAGTCACTGGTCAATATCTGCCGCGAGCAAGGCGTTGAATTGTTGTTGTTCCATGGTCGTGGCGGCACCGTGGGGCGCGGCGGTGGCCCGGCTCACGCGGCGATCCTGTCGCAGCCGCCGGGCTCTGTCGCGGGGCGCTTCCGTACCACGGAACAGGGCGAAATGATCCGTTTCAAGTTCGGCCTGCCGGACATTGCCGAGCAGAATCTCAATCTCTACCTGGCGGCCGTACTGGAAGCCACCTTGCTCCCGCCGCCCCTGCCGGAACCTGGCTGGCGGGTACTGATGGACGAATTGGCAGCTGACGGGGTCAAGGCCTACCGTGGGGTGGTGCGTGATAATCCACAGTTCGTGGAGTACTTCCGCCAGTCAACGCCGGAGCAGGAACTGGGGCGATTGCCGCTGGGAAGTCGTCCGGCCAAACGCCGGGCAGGCGGGATTGAAAGCCTGCGGGCCATCCCGTGGATTTTCGGCTGGACCCAGACCCGCCTGATGCTGCCCGCCTGGCTGGGTTGGGAAACCGCACTGAGCCAGGCACTGGCACGGGGCGAAGGCGAGCAGTTGGCACAAATGCGCGAGCAGTGGCCGTTCTTCCGTACCCGCATCGACATGCTGGAAATGGTCCTGGCCAAGGCCGATGCCGATATCGCCCGGCTCTACGACGAGCGTTTGGTGAGCCCGGAACTGCTGCCATTGGGTGCGCACTTGCGCGACCTATTGTCGCAGGCGTGCTCGGTGGTGCTGGGCTTGACCGGTCAGGCGCAGTTGATGGCACACAGCCCCGAGACCCTTGAATTCATCCGCTTGCGCAACACTTACCTCGATCCTCTTCATCTATTGCAGGCCGAGCTTCTGGCACGTTCGCGACGCCAGCAAGCGGCGCAGGACAGCCCTCTGGAACAAGCGTTGCTGGTGACTGTGGCCGGGATCGCGGCAGGCTTGCGTAACACCGGTTAAAGCAAAAGAGCGGCGAATGTCGCGCCAAGGCAGGCGGGGGGCCGGGCCGGATTGATGCCGACCCCCGTGCGGGCGCGACACTTTATTGTGGGGTTGCGACCTGTGACACCCGGCCGCAGAGGCCGGTTTGCCTGTAATTTTTCCTACTTTGGGCGGCTTGTGTGGGCCGGGCCTGCTGTGTATCTTGATCAGCCCTTGGCCGTTTTGATGGCCATAATCCGATTTTGAGACTGGCCCAAAGAGGCGAGTCTGTTGTCATTTAAATAAAAAATTTGAGGAGCACATCGATGCGCGTAATTCTGCTGGGAGCTCCCGGGGCCGGTAAAGGTACTCAGGCAAAGTTCATCACTGAAAAATTTGGCATCCCGCAAATCTCCACCGGCGACATGTTGCGTGCAGCCGTTAAAGCCGGCACCGAGCTGGGCCTGATCGCCAAAGGCGTAATGGACAGCGGTGGTCTGGTATCCGATGACCTGATCATCAACCTGGTGAAAGAGCGCATTGCTCAGCCAGACTGCGTCAACGGTTTCCTGTTCGACGGTTTCCCGCGCACCATTCCGCAAGCTGAAGCCCTGGTAAAAGCCGGTGTGGAGCTGGACCACGTGCTGGAAATCGCCGTTGAAGACGAAGAGATCGTTCAGCGTATTGCCGGCCGTCGTGTACACGAAGCTTCGGGCCGCGTTTACCACACCGTCTACAACCCGCCAAAAGTGGAAGGCAAGGACGATGTGACCGGCGAAGACCTGGTACAGCGCAAGGACGACACCGAAGAAACCGTTCGTCACCGCCTGTCGGTCTACCACTCGCAAACCAAGCCGCTGGTGGACTTCTACCAGAAGCTGGCTGCTGCCCAGGGCAAGCCCAAGTACAGCCACGTTGAAGGTGTTGGCTCGGTCGAATCGATCACGGCCAAGGTGCTTGAAGCGCTGAGCTGATAAGTCGATTTTGCGTCATCACAACAGCCCGCTTGCGGGCTGTTGTTGTTTATACTGCTGCACTTTTTTCAATTCTGATTCTGACGGGAACACCGATGAGCACCTTGCTGGCCCTGGATACCGCGACTGAAGCTTGCTCAGTTGCCTTGTTGCACGATGGCAAGGTTACTAGCCACTACGAGGTGATCCCGCGCCTGCACGCGCAAAAGCTGTTGCCGATGATCAAAGACTTGCTGGCTGCGGCCGGGATCGAGTTGTCGGCGGTCGATGCCATTGCTTTTGGCCGCGGTCCTGGCGCCTTTACCGGTGTGCGCATTGCCATTGGCGTGGTCCAGGGGCTGGCCTTTGCGCTGGAGCGCCCGGTGTTGCCGATCTCCAATCTGGCGGTACTGGCCCAGCGAGCCCATCGCGAGCACGGCGCGACCCAGGTGGTGTCGGCCATCGATGCGCGAATGGACGAAGTGTATTGGGGTTGCTATCGCGAGCAGGCGGGGGAGATGCGTCTGCAAGGCGCTGAAGCCGTGCTCGCACCGGAAGCAACTGCCTTGCCGGATGGCGCCAGCGGTGACTGGTTTGGCGCCGGGACTGGCTGGGGGTATGCCGAGCGCTTGAACGTCAAGCCGTACGCAATGGACGCAGGCATGTTGCCTCACGCCGAAGACCTGCTGACCCTGGCCCGATTTGCCTGGGCCCGTGGCGAGGCCATCCGGGCCGATGATGCACAGCCGGTGTACTTGCGCGACAAGGTGGCAGCTACAAAAGCTGAACGTGGCGTTTGATCCGCTGTTGTAGCCGCTGACGAACGCAGCCTCGTTCCTTCGGCAGCGACTACAAAATAGCCGGCCCATTTGCTTAGTCTTGCCAGCGCCGCTAAATTGTAACTATCGCTAACGAGCTTGTTGCCATGCGCATTGACGGCTTTTCTTCCCAGTCCTACCCGATCAAGCGCAAGCCGCGTAAAGGTCAGCCGCTGGTCGATGAGTCGGTTGACGACAATGAAGCCTCGTTCGAAAACACCCCCCAGGCTGCCCGTACCCCACCTTCCGGTGAGCGCATCAGCCAGTTGCCGGTCCGTTCCCAGGACATGATCTTCCAGCGTGCCATGAGCAAAAGCGCAGCCAGTGCCCTTGCCAGCTACCTGACCACCGCAGGCTTCGTCGATTGGGAAACAGAAGTGCTGGGGCTGGATCTGTATATTTGAGCCATGACCCTCACGTCCCTCCCTTATTACCTCGGTTGTCCGTCCTGGAGTGAAAACGCCTGGCGCGAAGGCCTGTACCCGCAGAACGCGCGTTCAACTGATTTCCTGAGCCTGTATGCGCAGGTCTTCAATGCCGTCGAAGGCAACACCACGTTCTATGCCCGCCCGGCACCGGCCACGGTTGAACGCTGGGCGCAAAGCCTGCCTGAACACTTCAGGTTCACCGCCAAGTTTCCACGGGATATCAGCCACGGCGGCGATTTGCGTGAGCAGTTGCAAGCCGCTGAAGATTTCTTGCAACTCATGGGGCCCCTGGGGGGGCGGGTAGCGCCGTTTTGGCTGCAACTGCCAGCCAGTTTCGGGCCTCAGCGCTTGAGCGAGCTGGTGAGCTTCATGGACACCTTGCAGCGCCCGCTGGCCATTGAGGTTCGTCATCCGGAGTTCTTTGCCAGGGGCGATGCCGAGCGGCTGCTCAACCGCTTGCTGATGGATCGCGGTGTCGAGCGTATCTGCCTTGATCCCCGGGCACTGTTCAGTTGCCACTCGACCGATCCTGCCGTGCTCCACGCTCAATCGAAAAAGCCCAAAGTGCCGCCTCGCCCGGCGGCCTTTACCCAATGTCCGCAGGTGCGATTTATTGGCCGCCCGGAGCTGGAGGCCAACGATCCTTATTTGTTGCCCTGGATTGAAAAAGTCGCGGGCTGGATCGAGGAGGGGCGTACGCCCTACGTGTTTTTGCATACGCCGGACAATCACCGCGCTCCTGAGCTGGCGCGGCGTTTTCATCGCCAATTGAGTGAGCGCTTACCGGGCCTGCCCCCACTGCCCGAGTTGCATCAATCCCAGGCTCGCGAGCAACTGGGCCTGCTTTAAGCGGCCAGGCGCAGGTTGTTGATGACAATCGGGCGGGCCCAGCCCAGGTCGAAGTCCATCGCCCGTTGTTGCTCTATCAGCGTAATGGCGTCGAATGGCTCGGCGGGGGGTGGCAGCAAGTCCTGTTCAAACTCGGCTATGGGCAGATGCAAAGGTCGTGGCTCAGGCCCCGGGCCTGGATCGGGCAGCGGATGACCCTGGGTCATGACGATCGGGCGCACCCATGTGTTGTTGAAATCTTGCTGGTGCTGTTGCTCGACAATGTCTTCAGGCGGGTAGGGCACGGCGGGTGGCGGCAGCAGGTCCAGTTCGAATTCGGCAATGGGCAAGAACAGGGCTTCAGGCGGGCGCAGTTCGGTGTCCTGAACCTCGCAGTGGCGCTGGATCACGATAGTGCCCAACAGGTGGGTGCCACCACGGGGCTCGGCGTTTTCAGTACTGGCTGGCAGCTCGGCATCCATGGCCGCCAATGCATCGGTACCGGACTGTTCTGCCAACGCCTGGGCGTAGAAGTCCTTCCACAGGTGATTGACGCTGCCTGTGATCTGCGAATTGTGGCGGCCAAAGTCGCCAATTGGCGCAATAAAGCCGATAGGTGCGCAATGAATGTCTGACATAGCTCTCGGTCGACGCCCAGCTCTGGCAAAATGGCGGATATTTCATTTATCGGCAGCCTTTGCCGATCATTAAATTTTTGAGCGTGTTTTTAGATGATTGAGCAAGCAGCGGGCTGTCGTATCAAAGTCGAAGCGCTGGACGAGGCCTTTCAGGCCTTGGCCGAGCAATGGGCTGAGCGCCTGGGTTTGCCTCTGGATGAGCCTGACGCGGAGTTCGCCTTGCAGTTGAGCGCCCAGGGTTTGCAGTTGCAGCAACTGGGGCCGGATGCGCCAGGTCCGGTGCGGGTCGACTTTGTCGAAGGCGGTGCGGCCCATCGTCGTTTGTTTGGCGGCGGTACGGGGCAGATGATTGCCAAGGCGGTGGGTATTCAGCAAGGCGTGCGCCCACGGGTGCTGGATGCCACGGCGGGCTTGGGCAAGGACGCGTTCGTGCTGGCAAGCCTGGGCTGTGAGATGAGCCTGATCGAGCGCCAGCCGCTGATCGGTGCCTTGCTTGAGGACGGTCTGGCCCGTGGCCTGGATGACTTTGAAGTGGCGCCAATCGTGTCGCGCATGCACTTGCTCAAAGGCAACTCGATTGAAGTGATGCGCAATTGGGAGGGGGAGCCACCGCAGGTGATCTACCTGGACCCCATGTTCCCCCATCGTGAGAAAACCGCGCTGGTGAAAAAAGAAATGCGCCTGTTTCGCCCGTTAGTGGGCGATGACAATGATGCTCCGGCCCTGCTTGAAGCTGCGTTGGCGCTGGCGACCCACCGTGTGGTGGTCAAGCGGCCCCGCAAGGCACCGTGCATTGCGGGGCCCAAGCCAAGTCATGCGCTGGATGGCAAATCGAGCCGGTACGATATCTATCCGAAGAAAGCACTCAAGCCCTGAACATGTGGGAGCGGGTGTTTCACTCTGGTCGATAAGCCCGCATGAACATCCCCACCACTTCCTGCACATGGGCTTCGCTTTCCTGCGGCCCCAGCGGTTCACCGCCGCCAAACAGCAGGCGAAAGTTGGGGGCGCCTTTGAGCATGCAGAAGAAGTGTTCTGCCGCGTAATGCGGGTCGTCGATCCGCAGCGCGCCGCTCTGATCCATCTTGCGCAGCAACCCCTCCATCTCGTGCACCACGCGCTCCGGTCCGGCCTCAAGGAAGATCTGCGAAAGCTTTGGATCCTGGCTGCCGAGGGTGACCATCAATCGGTGCAGATTCAGTGATTCTTCACTGTTGATCAGGACTTGAAAGCCTCGGGCAATGTTCAGCAACACCCCTTCAATGGGCTTGCCGGCCGGCAGCTCAAAAAACAGTACCGGTAGCTGCTCTGTGCATTTGGACATGATCGCCGAAGAAAACAGGGTCTCCTTGTCGGTGAAGTGACTGTAGACCGTCAGTTTTGACACGCCCGCCAGGCCCGCAACGGCATCCATGCTGGTGTTGGCATAGCCCTTGGTCAAAAACAGGGTTTTGGCGGCGTCGAGGATGGACTGGCGTTTTGCCAGGTCCTTGGGGCGGCCGAGAGCGTTAGGGGGTAAAGGATGGTCAGACATAGCCGTTTATTACTGGACTGGTGAGTTTAGTATTAATAACATGCTGCCAGTATAAATATTCCAAGCCCCTTTAGCGAAAGGTCGTCAACATGTTGCGCCATGCCTTGTCCCGCGCTGTGCCTGTCTGTCTGGTGTTTTTATTGTCTGGATGCGGGCAGCAAGAGCCTGCAAAAATCAGCATCAGCCCGGCGATGGTGGTGCATCCGCAGCCTTCAGCGCTGGCAAGTCAGAGCTATCCCGGCGAAGTGCGCGCGCGTTTCGATCCGCAACTGGCGTTTCGTATCGCAGGCAAAGTCACCAGGCGCCTGGTCGATGAAGGTGAGCGGGTCAAGGCCAATCAGCCCCTGGCAGAGCTGGACCCGCAAGACGTGCGCCTGCAACTGGACGCTACCCGTGCTCAAGTGGCGGCAGGGCAGGCCAATCTGAACCTGGTGCGTGCTGAGCGCGATCGCTACAAGACCCTGCTGGATCGGCAGATGGTCAGCCGCTCACAGTTCGACAACGCCGAAAACCTCTACCGCTCTGGCGTTGCCAAGCTCCAGCAGCTCAAGGCCGAGCAGGATGTGGCCAGCAATCAGGCCAGCTATGCCGTGTTGCGCGCCCCACAAGATGGCGTGATCGCCCAGCGCCAGGTTGAAGTGGGGCAAGTGGTCAATGCCGGGCAAACCGTGTTCACCCTGGCAGCCGATGGTGAGCGTGAAGTGCTGATCAGCCTGCCGGAGCAGGATTTCAGCCGCTTCAAGATCGGTATGCCGGTGGCGGTTGAGTTGTGGTCGCAGCCCGGCCAGCGTTTCAGCGGCCGTATCCGCGAGCTGTCGCCATCGGCAGATCCAAAGTCACGTACCTTTGCTGCCCGTATCACGTTCACCTCTGGCAAGGTGCCTGCCGAACTGGGCCAAAGTGCCAGGGTTTTCATTCAGGGCGAAGGCGACAGTTCGCTGTCGGTGCCGCTGTCAGCCTTGACCGCCGAGAACGGCGCGGCCTACGTGTGGCGAGTCGGCCAAGGCAACAAGCTTGAGCAAGTGCCGGTGCGTGTGGGGCCTTTTGGCGAAAAAAGCGTGCCGGTTCTCGAAGGCCTCAAGGCCGATGACTGGATCGTCGCTGCCGGCGTGCATGTGCTGCATCCCGGGCAAGAGGTGCGGCCGATTGATCGCTCCAACCGGGCAATCAATGTTTCGGCCAAGGAGTAACCCCCATGGGCTTTAACCTTTCTGCCTGGGCGTTGCGCAATCGCCAGATCGTCCTGTTCCTGATGCTGTTGCTAGCTATTGTCGGCGGGCTTTCGTACACCAAATTAGGGCAAAGCGAAGACCCACCGTTCACCTTCAAGGCCATGGTCATTCGCACCCTGTGGCCGGGTGCTACGGCTGAGGAAGTCTCTCGGCAGGTCACCGAACGTATTGAAAAAAAGCTGATGGAGACCGGTGAGTACGAGCGCATTGTTTCGTTCTCGCGCCCTGGCGAGTCGCAAGTGACCTTTATGGCCCGCGATTCGATGCACTCGAATCAGATTCCGGAGCTGTGGTATCAGGTTCGCAAAAAGATCAGTGACATTCGCCACACCTTGCCGCCTGATGTGCAGGGGCCGTTTTTCAACGATGAATTCGGTACGACCTTCGGCAATATCTACAGCTTGAGCGGTGAAGGTTACGACTACGCGGTGCTCAAAGACTACGCCGACCGCATCCAGATCCAGCTACAACGGGTCAAGGATGTAGGCAAGGTTGAATTGCTGGGGCTGCAGGACGAAAAAATCTGGATCGAGCTGTCCAACCTCAAACTGGCCACCTTGGGCTTGCCGCTGGCCGCCGTGCAAAAAGCCCTTGAGGAGCAAAACGCAGTGTCGACTGCGGGCTTCTTTGAAACACCGACAGAACGGGTGCAACTGCGCGTCAGCGGTAATTTCAAGACGGTAGAGGAGATCGAACGTTTCCCGATCCGCGTGGGCGAGCGCACCTTTCGCATCAGCGACGTGGCGGATGTGCGTCGCGGCTTTAATGATCCACCGGCACCGCGTATGCGCTTTATGGGCCAGGATGCGATAGGTCTGGCCGTGGCTATGAAAGACGGTGGCGATATCCTGGTGCTGGGCAAGGCGCTGGATACCGAGTTCGAACGGATCCAGAAGAACCTTCCGGCCGGGATGCAATTGGGCAAGGTCTCTGACCAGCCAGCGGCTGTGAAAACCAGTGTCGGCGAGTTCGTTCAAGTGTTGGTGGAAGCCCTGGTGATCGTGCTGCTGGTCAGCTTCTTCTCCCTGGGTGCGCGCACCGGCATGGTGGTGGCACTGACCATCCCGCTGGTGCTGGCAATGACGTTTGCCGCCATGCATTACTTCGGGATCGGCCTGCACAAGATTTCACTGGGGGCGTTGGTGCTGGCCCTGGGCTTGTTGGTGGACGACGCGATCATTGCCGTGGAAATGATGGCGATCAAGATGGAGCAGGGTTACGACCGGATGAAGGCGGCGAGCTTCGCCTGGACCAGTACCGCGTTCCCCATGCTCACCGGTACGCTGATCACGGCAGCAGGCTTTTTGCCGATTGCCATGGCGCAGTCGAGCACGGGTGAGTACACCCGCTCGATTTTCCAGGTGGTGACCATTGCCCTGTTGGCGTCGTGGATTGCGGCGGTGGTGTTTGTGCCGTATCTGGGGGCGCTGTTGTTGCCGGACCTGGCGAAAATTCATGCCGCCAAACACGGTTCGGGCGCAGGTGCTCCCGACCCTTACGCCACACCGTTTTACCAGCGGGTCCGACGGTTGGTGGAGTGGTGCGTCACCCGGCGCAAGACCGTGATTGCATTGACGGTGCTGCTGTTCCTGGGGTCGGTCGTGCTCTTCAAGTTTGTTCCGCAGCAGTTCTTTCCCGCGTCCAGCCGACTGGAATTGATGGTCGACTTGAAACTGGCCGAAGGCGCTTCGTTGAGCAATACCACCGATCAGGTCAAGCAACTCGAAGCACTGCTCAAGGACCATCCGGGTATTGCCAATTATGTGGCGTATGCCGGGACCGGCTCGCCACGCTATTACCTGCCACTGGATCAGCAGTTGCCAGCGGCCAGCTTTGCCCAGTTTGTGGTACTGGCCAAGACCATTGAGGACAGGGAAGAACTGCGCACCTGGTTGATTGACACCCTTAACGAACAATTCCCGACCGTACGCTCGCGGGTCACGCGTCTGGAAAACGGTCCGCCTGTGGGCTATCCGGTGCAGTTCCGGGTGACGGGCGAACATATCGAAGAGGTACGGGCACTGGCGCGCAAGGTGGCGGCCAAGGTTCGCGACAACCCTCATGTGGTGAACGTGCACCTGGACTGGGAAGAACCGAGCAAGGTGGTGTATCTCAACATCGATCAGGACCGTGCGCGGGCCCTGGGTGTGAGCACGGCCAACCTGTCGCGCTTTTTGCAAAGCACGTTGCTGGGATCCACCGTCAGCCAGTACCGCGAAGACAACGAGTTGATCGAAATCCTGTTGCGCGGCACGCCTCAGGAACGCACCGAGCTGGCGTTGCTGCCTAGCCTGGCGGTACCGACCGACAACGGCCAGAGCGTTGCCCTGTCGCAAGTTGCGACGCTGGAATATGGCTTCGAAGAGGGCATCATCTGGCACCGTAACCGCCTGCCGAACGTGACCGTGCGTGCGGATATCTACGGCAAGGAGCAACCGGCGACACTGGTGCAGCAGATTCTGCCGACCCTTGAGGGCGTTCGCGCCGAGCTGCCGGATGGTTATCTGCTGGACGTGGGCGGTACGGTCGAAGACTCCACCCGTGGCCAGGACTCGGTGAAGGCCGGTGTGCCGTTGTTTATCGTGGTGGTGCTGACCCTGTTGATGGTGCAGCTGCGCAGTTTCTCGCGCATGGTGATGGTGTTCCTGACGGCGCCGCTGGGGCTGATCGGGGTCACGCTGTTTCTGCTGTTGTTCGGCAAGCCGTTCGGCTTTGTGGCGATGCTGGGCACCATTGCGTTGTCGGGGATGATCATGCGCAACTCGGTGATCCTGGTGGATCAGATCGAACAGGACAAGGCGGCGGGGCTGGACCCGTGGCGGGCGATCATTGAAGCGACGGTACGGCGTTTCCGCCCGATCGTGCTGACCGCACTGGCGGCGGTACTGGCGATGATTCCACTGTCACGCAGTGTGTTCTTCGGCCCGATGGCGGTTGCCATCATGGGTGGGCTGATTGTGGCGACTGCACTGACCTTGCTGTTCTTGCCGGCGCTGTATGCGGCGTGGTTCAAGGTCAAGAAGCCAGCAGAGGCTTGAAGCCCCTGTGGGAGCGGGCAAGCCCTGCTCCCACAGGGTTTGTGTGGCTCACATCATCCGGGCCTGGGCACCCATTGTTGTGGAGGCGGGCAAGCCCGCCTTCGCAAGGGTTACAGCGTTCCGAAGACTTTTTTCGCCAAACTGGTAGCAGCCGCTGCCGGGTTCTGGCGGATGGTTTCTTCCTGTTTGCCGATCATTTCGAACAAGCCGTCCAGGGCCTTTTCGGTCACGTAGCTTTCGATGTTGGCGCTTTTGGCGTCCACCACACCCAGCGTGGCGGCTTGCCCTGCAAATGAGTTGTACTGCTGGGCCAGACCGACCTTGTCCGTGGCGGCCTTGACGATAGGCAGGAACTTGGCGCGGATCTGGTCCCGGCTACTTTTGCTCAGGTATTGGGTCGCCGAATCCTGGCCGCCGCTGAGGATGCCCTTGGCATCCGCCACGGTCATTTTCTTCACCGCATCGACCAGCAGGGCTTGCGCCTGTGGCACGGCCGCTTCTGCGGCTTTGTTCATGCTGGTTTCGAGTTGATCGACCTGATCGCCCATGCCGAATTGCTTCATCTTTTTCGCGACTTTGCCAAGGTTGCCCGGCAGCTCGATCTTGACTTCGGGGTTATTGCTGAAGCCCCCGGGGGTGCCCAGTTGCTTGACCGCAATTTGCGCACCTTGGGTCAGGGCATCTTTGAGGCCGCCCGTGGCGTCGCCTTGGGACAGATCGCTCAGCGATAACGCCAGGGCATTGGCCGAAATCAACAGGCCTGCGCAGAGGCCCGCAAAGCGTATGGAAAGTCGCAGCATGGCAAACTCCTTGATTAGCGAACCTGATCGACACGCAGGCGGACAGGTTGCTGGGTTTTTGCAGTCAGATCGACGCTGTTGCGCTCTGTGCTGATAAACAGCAACTGGCCGTTCTCTTCGATCCGCGCACTCACCGCGTAGGTATGGCCGGGTTTGATCTGCGCCGGGTCATAGGTCAAGTGAAATGGCAGGGGTACCTGGCCCTTGATTGGGCCACTTTGCTTGGCAAGTGTCACCGCTGGAGCGTCGGCCAGCGATACATCCTGCAAGTTAACTTCCAGTGTAGCTGTAGGCGGCAGGGCAATACGCTGCAGGTAGAACACTTCGCCATCGAGGGATGCTTGAGGGGTCGAGGTCATAGAGCTACAGGCTCCAAGCAGGGCGGTGAGGCTGAGTAAAAGTACTTTTTTCATGGATTTCTCCTTCAAGATGTTTTTTCGAGCGAGAGCGGTGGCTGCTCGTGGGTGTCTTCACTGCGGTGCAACGCAACCTGGCGAATCGACAGGCGAATTTCGGCAGGCAACACACGCTTGGCAGCACCTTCGGCCAGTTCGCCAAGCAGTTCGTGATAGCTCAACTTGCCGTTGGCATCGCGGCGCAGCACGTCTTCTTCAAGCAATGTCTGGATAAAGTGGCGGAACAGGCTCTTGTCGAAGAACTCCGGAGCGTTGAGACCATGCAAAATCGACAGGCGTTGGGCCATCATGGTGCACAGGTCTTCCAGTTCTTCGGCGCTCAGGGTGTTTTGCCCGCTGTTGAGCAGCAGGGAAATGGCCATGTAGAAGCGTTGCAGGGTTTGCGCAATGCTCCTGGACAACAGCGTCAGCAATACAAAGTGTCGCGAACTCGGCGCCGGGCGCAGGTACACGCCGTTCTCAAAGCGCAACAAACCTTGCTCGACAAAGGACTCCAGCCACTGGTCGACCACGGCGTCCAGTTCCTCTGCTGACCAGCGAATAAACAGCTCTGATTGCAGGTAGGGATAGAGCGCGTGGGTGTAGCGCAGGATCTGTTCGCGGCTCATGCGCGAGGCGCTTTGGAAAAAGCTGGCCAGCAACGAAGGCAATGCAAAAATATGCAGCACGTTGTTGCGGTAGTACGTCATCAGCACCGCGTTCTGCTCATCCAGATAGAGGATCTTGCCCAGCGCATCGCTTTGCTCGGCCAGCAGGTTCATGTCCTTTACATGGTTGATCAGCGCCTTGCCATCGCCTTCGGGCAAGGTGGTGTAGGGCGAGTAGGGGACACGGCGCAGCAGGGCCAGATACAGATCCAGCACCCGGGCCATGGCCTGTTCGTCCAGTGCCAGCCGGGTGGTTGAAAGCAGGGCCAGTGCCACCAGGTTCACCGGGTTGATGGCTGCCGCTTCATTCAGATGCTGGGCAACCTTTTCGCCCAGGCGATTGGTGGTCGGGCTCAGCCAGTCAGGACGATACAGGGGCGCAAGCTCCTGCTGGCGCCAGCCCGGCTGCTCCTGTTCAAGGAACTCGGCGAGTTTGATCGGTTCACCAAAGTTGACTGCGACCTGACCGAACTTCTGTTTCTTGAGGGCGCCGATCACTTTGAAAATGTCGAAAATCGACTCTTTCTTCTTGCTGGCGCCGCGCAGTTCGCCCAGGTAAGTGCGGCCTTCGAGCACACGCTCGTAACCGATATAGACCGGGACAAACACGATTGGCGTACGGGAAGAGCGCAAGAAACTGCGCACGGTAATGGCCAGCATCCCCGTTTTCGGTTGCAGCATGCGCCCGGTGCGCGAGCGGCCGCCCTCGACGAAGTACTCCACCGGGAAGCCCTTGGTGAACAGGGTATGCATGTACTCGTTGAACACTGAGGTGTACAGCGGGTTGCCCTTGAACGTGCGGCGCATGAAAAAAGCCCCGCCACGGCGCAGCAGGCGGCCCAGCACCGGCATGTTGAGGTTGATCCCGGCGGCAATGTGCGGCGGAGTCAGGCCGTTGCGAAACAGCAGGTAGGACAGCAGCAGGTAGTCGATATGGCTGCGGTGGCACGGCACGTAAATGATCTCGTGACCCTGGGCAACCTTCTGCACGCTCTCGATATGGTTGACCTTGACCCCGTCGTAAATCTTGTTCCAGAACCAGCTCAGGAGCACTTCAAAAAAACGGATCGCGGTGTAGGTGTAGTCCGAGGCGATTTCATTGGCGTAGCGCAGTGCTTGGGCACGGGCCTTGTCCGGCGAGATGTTCTCGCGCTCGGCTTCGTCAAGGATGGCCTGGCGCACGGCGGGTTCATTGACCAGCCCCTTGACCAGGTTGCGACGGTGGGAAAGGTCCGGGCCGATGGTGGCGGTTTTCAGGTTGCGAAAGTGCACGCGCAAAATACGCTGGGCCATGCGCACGGTGCGTTCATGACCCTTGTTGAGGTCGACCAGTTCGCGCAAGTGAATGGGGGCCGAGAATTGCACGCGGGTTTTGCGACCCAGGATCAGGATGCGCAGCAAGCGGCGCAGGCGCCCGGTGACGGCCCAGCTGTCGGCAAACAGCAGTTTCCAGGGGCTGGACTCGCTGTCGGGTGACTGCCCCCAAAACACGCTGACCGGAATGATTTGCGCATCCTCGCCCGGGTTTTGGGTCAGGCCGTCGACCAGGCGGGTCAAGGTTGGCGGAGCTCCGCGCTTGTCCTGTCGCCCCAGCCAGTCGGGCTCGGGGGTCAGGTAGAAAAAGGCGGCAGGCTCGATCATCTCTCCCACTGCAACCGGCAATACCGGGCGCGGCAGGCCGGCCTTGGAACACTCGGTATCGATCACGGCCAGTTCGGTCAGCGAGGGCGATTGCAGTACGTAGAACACGGGTCGGCTGCGATCCAGGTTCAGGGTCAGGGAAGACTGATTAATGGTCTCCGAGCGCACCCACAGGTACAGCAAGCGACGCAGGGCGCCAAATACAAGGCGGCGGAATGGGGAGGGGGTCATACGGCTTCTGCGTTAGTGGATAAAACGAGCGTTTACTCGGCCGGGTAGTGTGCCGTATCTCCCGAAAATCGGCAAAAAAGCGGCGAACTAATATTGATTGAGTGTTTTTTTGCCTGACTTATACTCGGTGGTCTTTCGCGACACCGCGCAAGACCCAGTAGTGAAGCGTCAGGTTCAAACACTAGTTCTCAAAGGGCCAATTAACGAGCCCGATCAATAATAAAAAGGGGGGAAGGATCCATGACAACGCGCGTAACAGGCAGTGTGAAGTGGTTCAACGATGCCAAGGGCTACGGCTTTATTCAGTGTGAAAACGGGGCGGATGTGTTTGTGCATTACCGCGCCATTCGCGGTGAAGGCCATCGCAGCCTGGCTGAAGGCCAGCAGGTCGAGTACACCCAGGTCAAAGGTGACAAGGGTTTGCAGGCTGAAGATGTAGTGGGGCTGTAATGCAGTTCCTGTAGTCGCTGCCGAAGGCTGCGATGGGTTGCGAAGCGACCCTGAAGGTCCTTCGGCCCTTGTCGCAGCCTGCGGCAGCGGCTACAGGGTGTTATTTGCAGCTCAGGAACCGGTTTTCCAGGTGATTTCTTCCTGGCCGTCTTCACTGATGCGGATCCAGCGATCAGCATCAGCCTCGCCCTGTTCCTCGACCCAGCTGCCCGGCGCGCAACGCACTTCGATCTTCAGTGCGTCAAAAGCGGCCTTGGCACAGGCAATGTCGTCTTCCCACGGTGTCTGGTCGCTGTCCAGGTACAGGCTGTTCCATTTGCCGACGGCTTTTGGCATCCAGGTAACGGGTACGTCACCTGCGGTGCACTTCCAGGTTTCGCCTTTCTTTTTCCATTCGGTGCACGGGCCCAGCACGTTGGCCAGCCAGGCTTCGACGTCCTTGTAGGTGACCGCTTCTTTCAGGTAGATCTCGATATCGGGTTGGCGCATGGATGTCCTCACTGCGGGTCTGAAAAATCCACTCGCGGATTAATCGGGCCAAGGGCGTGTGCCCTTGGCCGTAAAGTTGGTTATTGAAGCACGAAGTAATCGTAGCGCATCGACACCGTCACCACTAAAGGCTCGGGGTGTTCGATGACCTGGGCGCGACGCTCGGCACTGGCGCGCCAGCCATGGGGGGTCATGGCCAGCAGATTGGCGCGATCCTGGGGCTCACTCAGGCTGAGGGTGAATTCCAGTGTCTCGCTGTGCTGCACCTGCATGCCTTCGGGCACCAGGGCCAAATGCTTGTCGTCTGAATAGTCGCGCACTTCGTCGTACAGCCGTTCGCGCAGCTCCATCAAGTGCCCGCGAGTCGGGCCAACACGCATCAGGCCGCCCCCCGGGCTGAGCAGGCGTTTTGCTTCAAGCCAGTCCAGCGGGCTGAAGACGCTGGCCAAAAACTGGCAGCTGGCATCGGCCAGTGGCACGCGGGCCATGCTGGCGATCAACCAGGTCAGTTGCGGGCTGCGCTTGCAGGCGCGCTTGACCGCCTCGCGGGAGATATCCAGTGCGTAGCCATCGGCGTTGGGCAGTGCCTCGGCGATTTGCGCGGTGTAGTAACCCTCGCCACAACCGATGTCGAGCCAGCGTTGCGGCGCTCGTTCCCTCGCCAGTTCGGCCAGGCGCTTGGCCACGGGCGCGTAATGGCCTGCATTGAGAAAGTCGCGGCGGGCTTCAACCATTGCCTGGTTATCGCCAGGGTCACGGCTGTTCTTGTGTTGCACGGGCAGCAGGTTCAAATAACCCTGGCGGGCGCGGTCAAAGCGATGCCCGGCCGGGCACGCCACGCCGTTGTCGACCGCGTTCAGCGGTGCACTGCAAATTGGGCAGGCGAGCATCAGGCGAGCAACTTGATCAGGGTTTGGTAGTAGATCTCGGTCAGTACATCAAGATCGCTGGCCAGAACCCGCTCGTTGACCTGGTGAATGGTCGCGTTGACCGGTCCCAGTTCGACGACCTGGGTACCCAGGGTCGCGATAAAGCGCCCGTCCGAAGTCCCGCCGCTGGTAGAAGCTTTGGTTTCGCGGCCAGTGACCTGCTTGATGCTCGACGACACCGCGTCCAGCAGGGCGCCCGGCTCGGTCAGGAACGGCAGGCCGGACAGCGCCCAGTCGATGTGCCAGTCCAGGTCGTGCTTGTCCAGTATGTCCGCCACGCGCTTTTGCAGGCCTTCAACGGTGGACTCGGTGGAGAAGCGGAAGTTGAAGACCGCCACCAGATCCCCCGGGATCACGTTGGTTGCGCCCGTGCCGGAGTTCAGATTGGAAATCTGGAAGCTGGTCGGCGGGAAGAAGGCGTTGCCGTTATCCCAATGCTCGGCGGCCAGTTCGGTCAGCGCAGGTACTGCCAGGTGAATCGGATTCTTGGCCAGGTGCGGGTAGGCCACATGGCCTTGAACGCCGCGAACGGTGAGCTTGGCGCCCAGGGAGCCGCGACGGCCGTTTTTGACCACATCGCCCACCAGGGAAGTGCTTGACGGTTCACCGACGATGCACCAGTCCAGACGCTCGTTACGGGCAGCAAAGCGCTCGATCACGGCCTTGGTGCCGTGATGGGCCGGGCCTTCTTCGTCACTGGTGATCAGAAATGCGACCGAGCCCTTGTGGTCCGGGTAGTCGGCGACGAAACGCTCGGCCGCCACCAGCATGGCGGCAAGGCTGCCTTTCATGTCTGCGGCGCCACGGCCGCAGAGCATGCCGTGTTCATCGATCAGCGCGTCGAACGGGTCGTTTTGCCAGGCTTGCACCGGGCCGGTCGGTACCACGTCAGTGTGGCCAGCGAAGCACAGTACCGGGCCTTCGTGTTTGCCGTGGGTGGCCCAGAAGTTGTCTACGTCCTCGATGCGCATCGGCTCAAGCTTGAAGCCGGCATCGCCCAGGCGCTGCATCATCAGCTTCTGGCAGTCGGCGTCGATCGGGGTCACGGAAGGGCGACGGATCAGATCGCAGGCAAGTTGCAGGGTCGGCGAAAGGTCGGCGTGGGCCGTCATGGTGTGGACTCCGAAGCAGGGCATGTGCGGGGCGGGCGAGAAAGGGCGGTTATCTTAAAGCAAAACGGCGGCCAGAGGCCGCCGTTTAGGAGGTTGCAGTCAATTTATGCAGCCGGTTGCTCTTGTGCCGCGTCCACCGGTTTGGGCAGCGAAGACATAAAGGCCATGATCAGCGCCGCCAGATACGGCAGCGACTGCACCAGCAACATCACCACCCAGAAGCGCATGTCGTTGCTTGGCAGACCCTGGACCAGGAAGATCCCCAGCGCCGCGCCCCAGAGCAACAGCATGATGAACACTTCTTCACGGGCTTCCGAAATGGCGACCCAGAAGCCGTGGTTATCGGCGTTCTTGGGTGTCCGGAAGAACGGAATGCTGGTGGTGAAGAATCCGTACAGCACCGCTTTCGCGATGGTGTGGGACAACGCCAGCCCGGCCAGTGCTGCCGCAAACGCATCCTTGAGGTTAACCCCCACGGCACGGCGGTACAGGAAGATGATCTTGCCGACCTTGAACACGAACAGTGCCAATGGCGGGATGGCGAAAATCAGCAGCGGCGGATCGACCCGCGTCGGCACGATAATCATCGCCGCCGACCACAACAGGGCGCCCACGGTGAAGAAGATGTTCATGCCATCGGCCACCCACGGCAGCCAGCCCGCGAGGAAGTGATAGCGCTGGCCACGGGTCAGTTCAGTGTCTTTACCGCGCAACAGGCTTGAGGTGTGACGCTTGATGATCTGAATCGCACCGTAGGCCCAGCGGAATCGCTGTTTCTTGAAGTCGATAAAGGTGTCAGGCATCAGGCCCTTGCCGTAGCTGTTGTGGGAATACGCTGCGGAATAGCCTTTTTCGAATACGCGCAGGCCCAGCTCGGCGTCTTCACAGATGCACCAGTCCGCCCAGCCGAGCTCTTCGAGCACGGAGCGTCGGGTCATGGTCATGGTGCCGTGCTGAATGATCGCGTCGCGGTCGTTGCGGGTGACCATGCCGATGTGGAAGAAACCCTTGTATTCCGAGTAGCAGAGCTTCTTGAAGGTGCTTTCGTTCTGGTCGCGGTAGTCCTGGGGCGATTGCACAATGGCGATTTTCGGATCGGCAAAGTGCGGCACCATGTGCTTGAGCCAGTTGCGATCCACACAGTAATCGGAGTCGATCACAGCAATCACTTCGGCATCCGGCGCGGTGTGCGGGATCAGGTAGTTCAGCGCGCCGCCCTTGAAGCCGGCCAGGGGTGCCACGTGGAAGAACTTGAAGCGCGGGCCCAGGGTGGCGCAGTAGTCGCGCACGGGCTCCCAGACTGCCGGATCCTTGGTGTTGTTATCGATGATCAACACTTCGAAATCGGGGTAGTCGAGGTTCGCCAGGGCATCGAGGGTCTGTTTGACCATCTCTGGCGGCTCGTTGTAGCAGGGCACATGGATCGAGACTTTCGGGCGATAGGCGTCGTCGCTTTCGACCGGCAGGAACTCTCGTCGCCGCTTATGCGTCCAGACCGCCTCGGCCAGCTCATGGGCCTCGGTCAGCAGGACAATAAACACCCCGAGCGCGCCCAGTCCGAGCAGGAAGCCGACGGTCAGGCTGAACCATGTGCTGTATTGCTGGCTGTAGTCGTAACCGATCCACACCAGCACCGATCCGCACAGGAACGCGGTGAAGGTCAGGAAGGTGCGACCCCGCTGGCGCAGTGCGGAGCCGTCGATCAGCAGCAGCGCCAGCGACAGCAAGCCCATCACCACCGAACCAATGGCCAGTACGCGCCATTGCGGGATGGCGACCACCGGGCCTTCAAAGTTGAATTTTTGCTGGCGTGCAGCGTTGTACACGCCCCAGTACGCGCCTACGGAGCCTTCATCGCTGGCCTTCCATGGCTGGTCGAAGGCTTCGATCACAAAGTAGTTGTAGCCGCGACGGTTCAGGGTGTTGACCAGCGTACGCAGATAAATCGCCTGGTCGGCCGGGGTGGCATCAGCGCCACCGCGCATGCGGCCATTGCTCGGCCAGCCAACCTCCGACAGCAGCAGGGGCTTTTTCGGGAACAGTTTTTTCAGGTCGCGGGCACGGTCCAGTACGAACTCACCGGCCTTGTCCACCGGGATAAATTCCCAGTACGGCAGGATGTGCGCGGCGATCAGGTCAACGTGCTTGGCCAGTTGCGGGTATTTCTCCCAGATATGCCATTGCTCGGACGTGGTGACAGGCACCTTGACCGCGGCCCGGACACGATCCAGCAGCACGATCAGGTCTTCTGGCGTGATCTCTTCACGGAACAGGGCTTCGTTACCCACCACAACCCGCACGACGCTGCGCGAGTTATTGGCCAGCTCGATGGCTTTCTGGATTTCGCGCTCGTTGCGCTCCAGATCAGGGCTGATCCAGATCCCGATGGTCACGCGCAAACCGAACTCTTCCGCCAGCTTGGGGATATTACCCAAGGTGCCGTCGACCGAGTAGGTCCGAATGTTATCGGTCAGCTTGCTGAGGATCTCCAGGTCGCGACGCATTTCATCGTCGGTCGGGTACTGGTCTTTCTGCGGGTACTGGCCTTGTTGGAACGGCGAATACGAAAAACCGGAGATTTGATCGGGCCAGTTGGGTGCAGACACCGGGCGATTGATCAGCGCCCAGAAGCCTGTGAACAGTGCGGCAATGGCCAGTACCACCACCAGGTTGAGTCCAAATTTACGCGATGACATAACTATTTCGGGTTCCAAAGGGAGTGGAACGAAGATCGGTCGGCGGGTGCCAAGCGGCGCGCATCCTACACTGTGCTCAGACCTATCGTATAGCTGATGGAATTGGGTCTGGCATTTGGCAGTTGCAGCGAACTTAAGTTCTTTATTTATTTCTTGTAGCTCTTGTCTTCCTACTCTATAGGCCATTAAAGCAGTCTTGGTCGGATAGCTTGTAGGAAAAATACTCAATGTCATGTCATCCCCCTATAATGCGCGCCGGTTTTTGGGGGTTGGTCATGAGTACAGAAGATCCACGTTTTGCCGGTGTAGCCCGGTTATATGGGCTGGAAGGCCTTGAACGACTGAAGGCGGCACATGTGGCGATCGTCGGTGTGGGCGGTGTCGGGTCCTGGGCTGCGGAAGCGATTGCGCGCTGCGGTGTGGGCGAAATTTCGCTGTTTGACCTGGATGACGTTTGCGTCAGCAACAGCAACCGGCAGTTGCACGCCTTGAGCACGACCATTGGTCGGGACAAGGTCGAGGTGATGGCCGAGCGTCTGCGTCAGATCAACCCGGACTGCATCGTTCACGAAGTCGCGGATTTCGTGACGCGCGAAACCATGGCCGAGTACATCACCCCGAATATTGACTGCGTGATCGACTGCATCGACAGCGTCAATGCCAAGGCGGCACTGATTGCCTGGTGCAAGCGCCGCAAGATCCAGATCATCACGACCGGTGGTGCGGGCGGGCAAATCGACCCGACGCTGATTCAGGTCTGTGACTTGAACCGCACGTTCAATGACCCGCTGGCCTCGAAAGTTCGTTCGACCTTGCGCCGCGACTATGGCTTTTCGCGGACCATGACGCGCCATTACAGCGTGCCATGCGTGTTCTCCACCGAGCAGCTGCGCTATCCCAAGCCGGACGGCAGTATTTGCCTGCAGAAGAGCTTTGTCGGTGATGGCGTCAAACTGGACTGCGCCGGTGGTTTTGGCGCGGTGATGATGGTGACGGCGACCTTCGGCATGGTCGCGGCCACCAAGGCGGTGGACAAAATCGTAGCGGGCGTGCGCCGGCCTTCGGAGCGGGTCAAGCCTGAATGAGTGCGATGCGGTCCTTGTAGTCGCTGACGAGGAACGAGGCTGCGATCGGGGTGAGTAGCACCCCGTACAGTCTGAATCCTCGAGATTCCTGCTACACATGAACGGCTAATTCATGACTGCTACGCAGCCAATCGCAGCCTCGTTCCTCGTCAGCGACTACAGGTATCGCTGCGGTTCAGCCTGCCAATTCCCGCATCCGCTGCAGCACGGCGTTCAAGCCATTGCTGCGCGACGGTGATAGCTGGCGGCTCAGACCCAGCTGGTCGAACCAGTCAGGCAAGTCAACCTGTTGCAGTTGCTCGGTGCTCAAGCCATTGACTCGCGCCAGCAGTAACGCCACCAAACCGCGAATCAGTCGCGCATCACTGCTGGCAGCAAATTGCCAATGGCCATCGACCCGTTCGCCCACCAGCCACACCTGGCTTTCACAGCCATGCACGCGATGAGCATCGGTTTTGTCGGCGTCGCTCAATGGCGCCAGGCGCTGGCCCCATTGCATGAGCAGGCGTGCGCGCTGCTCCCAGCCCGAGCAGTGCTCAAAACTGTCGAGTGCGGCCTGGGCGTCGGCGGGCAGGGTCATTGCAAAAGCTCCAAAGCCTGATCAAGGGCGTCGAAGAAGCGTTCCAGATCTTCCGAGTCGTTGTACAGCGCCAGCGAGACACGGATGGCACCGGCCAGCCCAAAGCTTTTCAGTAGCGGCATGGCGCAGTGATGCCCGGCGCGAACGGCAATCCCCTGTTCGGTCAACAAGTGGGCCAGGTCGGCGTTGTGCACGCCCTCAACCACAAAGCTGACCAGCGCCAAGTGTGGCGACCCGAGCAGTTGAATGCCTTGGCGCTGTTTCAAGCCATCGACCAGTAGCGCGTGCAGCGCTGCTTCGTGGGCTTGGACGGCGGCCTGATCGAGGTTGGCCAGGTAGTTTAGGGTTGCCCCCAGCCCGATCACGCTGGCAATCGGCGGAGTGCCAGCCTCAAACCCGAGCGGGGCGGGGCGGAAGGTGGCGTGCTGGTAGTCGGCTTCTTGCACCATCTCGCCGCCAAACTGCCAGTGCTGCAATCGGGCCAGTGCTTCGTGGCGACCGAACAGCACGCCCAGCCCGTCGGGACCGTAGAGTTTGTGGCTGGAAAATACGTAGAAGTCGCAGCCCAGCGCTTGCACGTCATGCCGGCCATGGACCACCCCTTGTGCGCCATCAACCACCGTCAGTGCATGTTGTGCCTTGGCCAGGGCCAACAGCGCGGGCAAGGGCTGCCACACGCCGAGTACGTTGGACAGTTGGCTCACGGCCAGCAGGCGGGTGCGCGGGGTGATCAGGCGAGCGGCCGCATCGAGGTCGATGACGCCATCGGCATCCAGTGGCAATACCACCAGATTCAGTTGTTTACGCTGGGCAAGCTGTTGCCACGGCAGCAGGTTGGCGTGGTGTTCCAGGGCGCTGATAACAATGTCATCGCCCGCATTGAATTGGTGCTCCAGGCCATAGGCCAGAAGGTTCAGGGCCGAGGTGGCGCCGTGGGTGAAAACGATTTGCCCGCATTCGCCGGCATTGAGCCATTGCGTCACTTTGTGGCGGGTGTTTTCGAATGCCTGGGTCGCGTGAGCGCCCGGCAGGTGTTGGGCCCTGTGCACGTTGGCTGCGCCGTTGGCGTAGTAGTGCGTCAGTGCGTCGAGCAGGGCTTGGGGTTTTTGCGTGGTTGCAGCGTTGTCCAGATAGGTCTGGTCCTGACGTTGCAAGGCGGCGATGGCTGGGAAGTCAGCGCGCCAGGGAGAAGGCAAAAGCATGGTGTTCGGGCTCTGTTGACGAGGCTGGAAACCAGCCCCGTCAGTGGCAGATAAACGCTTAGTTGTGAGCGTGCAGTGCTTCGTTCAGCTCGATGGCCGACTTGTGGGTTTTGCATTCCACAGCGCCGGTTTGCGAGTTGCGACGGAACAGCAGGTCAGGTTGGCCTGCAAGGTCACGGGCTTTAAGTACTTTAACCAGCTGGTTGTTTTCGTCCAGCAGCGCCACTTTGGTGCCAGCCGTCAGGTACAGGCCGGATTCAACCGTGTTGCGGTCGCCCAGCGGGATGCCGATACCGGCGTTAGCGCCGATCAGGCAGCCTTCGCCCACCTTGATCACGATGTTGCCACCACCCGACAGGGTGCCCATGGTGGAGCAACCGCCGCCCAGGTCCGAACCCTTGCCGACGAATACGCCAGCCGAGACGCGGCCTTCGATCATGCCCGGGCCTTCGGTGCCAGCGTTGAAGTTGACGAAACCTTCGTGCATCACGGTGGTGCCTTCGCCGATGTAAGCACCCAGGCGAAGACGGGCCGCGTCAGCGATACGCACGCCAGCAGGCACCACGTAGTCGGTCATTTTCGGGAACTTGTCGACCGAGAACACTTCCAGCAGTTCGCCACGCAGGCGCGCTTCGAGTTGACGCTCGGCCAGCTCGCTCAGGTCGATGGCGCCCTGGCTGGTCCAGGCCACGTTCGGCAGCAGCGGGAACACACCGGCCAGGTTCAGGCCGTGGGGCTTGACCAGGCGATGGGACAGCAGGTGCAGCTTGAGGTAGGCCTCTGGCGTTGAGGTCAGCGCGGCATCTTCGGCCAGCAAAGTGGCGACCAGCGGCTTGTGGCTTTCGGCCAGACGGGTCAGCAGGGCTGCTTGAGCTGCATCGACCGGTTTAACGGCTTCAGCCATTTGTGCTGCTTGCGCGGTGGTAAAGGTGATTGCCTGATTGCCGCCGGTGTAGCCCAGGATTGGGGCTACGGCTGCGATCAGCTCGGCCGATGGATTGATCAGGGGTTGTGCGTAGAACACTTCCAGCCATGCGCCTTGACGGTTTTGGGTGCCGACGCCGAAGGCTGCGCTGAACAGGGTAGTAGACATGCAATTACCTCTTACAAAAATAAATGGGCGGTCGCTTAAAGAAGGGCCGCCGCATAAAGATCTGGCTTGAAGCCAATCAGGGTTTTGTCACCGAGATCGAGCACAGGGCGCTTGATCATCGAGGGTTGGGCGAGCATCAGTTCAATGGCTTTGGCTTGGTCGAGATCGGCTTTGCGTTCGTCGTCGAGCTTGCGAAAGGTTGTACCTGCGCGATTGAGCACCACTTGCCAGCCGTGCTCGTTGCACCACTGGGTCAGGTGTTCACGGTCAATGCCGCTGCTTTTGTAGTCATGGAAGTCGTAGCGCACAGCATGTTCATCCAGCCAGGTGCGAGCCTTTTTCATGGTGTCGCAGGCTTTGATGCCGAAAAGGTGCAACGTCTTGCTTGAATCGGTCACGGAAATTGCCCCCCTTGGAGATGCGTGAAAATGATCAGCCGCGGATTATGCCATGGGCAGCGTGCTTGGGCGTGGATGGCTTGAGCATCTCATGTTCTTGTGACATGTCGTCGCACTGCGACTTATGTTCAGGCTCCAGATGTATCGCCAGCGGCTACTATGACCTGCAATGCAAAAATGTTGCTAGCTGTGTCTAGTAGAAGCTGATTGTTTGGGAACCTTGTCGATATGCAAACCGCCTATACCGTCCTCATCCTGCTGATGCTGGTGGGAGTCTCGCGTCTATTGGGGCGTTTGATTCCCTTGCCTTTGCCATTGGTGCAGATTGCTGCTGGCGCTGTACTGGCCTGGCCGACCCTGGGCCTGCACGTGGCCCTGGAGCCAGAATTGTTCCTGTTTCTGTTCCTGCCGCCGCTGCTGTTCTCGGATGGCTGGCGCATGCCCAAACGCGAGTTCTGGCGCCTGCGCGGGCCGATCCTGACGCTGGCGGTCGGGTTGGTGCTGTTCACGGTGGTGGGTGCAGGTTATTTCATTCACTGGCTATTGCCGACCATCCCCTTGCCGGTGGCGTTTGCGCTGGCGGCGGTGCTGTCACCCACCGATGCCGTGGCGGTATCGGCCATCGCGCAAAATCGTTTGCCCGCACCCTTGATGCACATGCTTCAAGGCGAGGCATTGATGAATGATGCGACGGGCCTGGTGACATTCAAGTTTGCACTGGTGGCCGCCATTACCGGGGTGTTTTCCCTGACCAATGCCAGCCTGGCGTTTGTGTTGGTGGCGTGCGGCGGTTTGGCCATCGGTGTGGCCCTGAGCTGGCTGGTGGGGCGCCTGCGCTCGTGGATGATCGCCCGTGGCTGGGATGACCCGGCAACCCACGTGGTGTTTATGTTGCTGCTGCCTTTTGCGGCCTATGTACTGGCCGAGCGCCTGGGCGCGTCGGGTATCTTGTCAGCCGTTGCCGCAGGGATGATGCAGAGCTGGCTGGACCTGTTGCCGCGCCAGACCAGCACCCGGATGCTTAACCGCAGTGTGTGGTCGCTGCTGGAGTTTGCGTTCAACGGTTTGATCTTTTTGCTGTTGGGCCTGCAACTGCCGGACATCATCAAGGCTGTGGTCCACCTGGAGCCAACACTGTGGCCCGCCTTGATGTATCGCTGCCTGGATGTCGTGGCGATTTTTCTGGTGTTGCTGGCGCTGCGATTTATCTGGGTACAGAGCATCTGGCGTTTGTCTGGCCTGTTGCGCCGCCTGCGCGGCAAGGGTGAGCTGACAATGGTGCCGACTGCACGCTCCTGCTGGCTCTTGACCGTTGGGGGTGTGCGCGGCGCAGTGACGCTGGCGGGTGTGATGTCCATACCGCTGTTACTGAACGAGGGGCTGGATTTTCCCGAGCGTGACCTGCTGATCTTTATTGCTGCGGGGGTGATCCTGCTGTCTCTGGTGGCGGCTTGCATTGCGCTGCCCTTGTTGTTGCGCGGGATTGAAAAAAGCCCGGACGATGCCATGCGCAATGAAGTGCGAGAAGCCTGGCGACGCACTGCCGAGGCGGCGATCCACGCGCTGGAAGCTGAAGACGTGATCGAGGCAGTTGGGCAGCAGGATGCCGCTCAGGCAGCGTTGGCGGCTGAGTTGAAGGCGCGGATCATGTCCGAATATCGTCATCAACTTGAGGTGTATAACGACACGGCGCAGGCGCAGGAACTGGCGACCCAGATGGACCAGCTGGAAAGCCGGCTGCGACTCAAGGCGCTCAGGGCGCAACGGCTGGAGCTTTACAGCTTGAGACGTCATCACGAAATCGGGGATGACGCATTGAGCGAGATTCTCAAGGATCTGGACTTGAGCGAGGCCAATCTGGGGTCGGTGAAGTGATACACCAGCCTTGTGTGGGAGCGGGCTTGCTCGCGATTGTATCGCCGCGGTTTGTCAGTCAGACCGAGTTGATGGCATCGCAGGCAAGCCCGCTCCCACCGGTTTTATAGCTCCTTGCAGTGCCATTGTGTGGGAGCGGGTCAGTGTCGAGGGGTTCAGCCCCGGCGCTGGATAAAGTCGCGAATGCGCTCGGCGGCTTCTACGCACTCAGCCAGTGGCGCGACCAGTGCCATGCGTACCCGTCCTGCTCCAGGGTTGAAACCGTCGACTTCACGGGACAGGTAAGAGCCCGGCACCACGGTCACGTGCTCTTGCGCAAACAGGTCGCGGCAGAACTCGGCGTCGTCGCCCTCAACCCTTGGCCACAGGTAAAACCCGCCATCCGGGCGCTGTACGTCCAGTACCGGGGCCAGGATCGCCAGCACCGCATCGAATTTCTCGCGATACAAATCGCGGTTGGTGCGTACGTGAGCCTCGTCATTCCAGGCGGCAATGCTGGCCAGCTGGGTTTGTACCGGCATGGCGCAGCCGTGGTAGGTGCGATACAGCAAAAATGCCTTGAGGATCTCGGCGTCGCCCGCCACGAAGCCTGAGCGCAGGCCTGGCAGGTTCGAGCGCTTGGACAGGCTGTGGAACACCACGCAACGCTTGAAGTCTTCACGGCCCAGTGCCACGCAAGCGCTGAGCAGGCCCACTGGCGGCGTTTGCTCGTCGAAGTACAGCTCGCTGTAACACTCGTCGGCGGCGATCACGAAATCGTGTTCGTCGGCCAGGGCGATGAGTTTTTTCAAGGTGTCGAGGGGGATCAGTGCGCCGGTCGGGTTGCCCGGTGAGCACAGGAACAGAATCTGGCAGCGCTTCCAGGTCTCGGCCGATACCGCGTCGAAATCCGGGTTGAAGCCATGTTCGGCCAGGCATGGCAGGTAGTGCGGCTGGGCCCCGGCAAGGAAGGCTGCGCCTTCGTAGATCTGATAGAACGGGTTCGGGCTGACGACCAGTGCGTCGTCGCCACGGTTGACCACGGTTTGGGTGAAGGCGAACAGGGCTTCACGGGTGCCGTTGACCGGCAGGATATTGCGCGCCGGGTCTAGCCAGCCTTTTGGCACGTTGAAGCGACGCTCGGCCCAGCCAGCGATGGCTTCACGCAGCGCGGGGATGCCCAGGGTGGTCGGGTAGACCGCCATCTGGTCGAGATTGTCAGCCAGTGCCTTGGCCACGAAGTCCGGCGAGCGGTGTTTCGGTTCGCCAATCGACAGCGCAATCGGTCGCTTGTCGGCATTGGGCTGCACGCTGCCAAGCAGGGCGCGCAGTTTTTCGAACGGGTAAGGCTGAAGCTGGTTTAGAGCGTTGTTCATGGGGTGCGGGTCTCACTCGGCGGCGGTTAAATGCTAAGGCGCCACGGTTCTGGGGTTGAATCCTGGTTGACCGTCAGTTGTTCGACGATCGCTTCCTGCAGGCGCATGCACAGCTGTGGGTCGGACAACGGTTGGTTGTGTGCATCGGTAATGAAAAATACGTCTTCGACGCGCTCGCCCAGGGTGGCGATCTTGGCGTTTTGCAACGACAGGTCGAACTCCAGAAAGATCATCCCGATCCGGGCCAGCAGGCCCGGGCGGTCTGGGGCGCTGAGTTCCAGTACGGTGACCGGGCGCTGGGCGTCGTTGTGGATTGTCACTTGGGGCGCGAAGGCAAAGTGTTTCAGTTGGCGCGGTACCCGGCGCTGGATAATGGTCGGGTAGTCGTCCGGGTTGCGCAGGGCTTCGGTCAGGCCCTTGCGGATTTTTTCAATGCGCGCCGGATCGTTGCCGATGGAGCCGCCGTCGTTGTCGAGCACGATATAGGTGTCGAGGGTGAACTGGCTGCTGGACGTGATGATGCGTGCGTCATGGATGTTCAGGTTGAGCTGGTCCATGGCCGCCACGGTCACGGCGAAGAAGTCGTGCTGATCGGGTGCATAGATGAAGATCTGCGTGCCGCCCTCGAACTCGCGCTGGGTGGTTTCCTTGATCAGCACCAGCGGCCCGCCATCGGCGGGCTGTTGCAGGATGGCTTCGGTGTGCAGGGCTACGTCGGCCGAGGTGTGGCGCAAGAAGTAGTCATCACCCAGTTGTGACCAGAGCTGCTCCACATCATCCTGATCGTTGCCATTGCGTACCAGGGTGTCCAGCGCAGCACTTTGGGTCTGGCGAATCTGTTCTTCGCGGTCTACCGGGTTTTCCAGGCCGCGACGCAAGGCGCGCTTGGTTTCGGTGTAGAGCTGGCGCAACAGGCTGGCGCGCCAGGAGTTCCACAGCGTCGGGTTGGTGGCGTTGATGTCGGCGACGGTCAGTACATAGAGGTAGTCGAGATGAGTTTCGTCGACCACGATCTGGGCAAAGTCATGGATGACCTGCGGATCTGACAGGTCTTTGCGTTGAGCGGTGGTGGACATCACCAGATGGTTTTGCACCAGCCAGACGATCAGGCGCGTGTCCCACAGCGGCAACTGGTGGCGAATGCAGAACACCTCGGCATCCACTGCGCCAATTTCGGAATGGTCGCCGTGTCGGCCTTTGCCGATGTCGTGGTACAGCCCGGCCAGATAGATCAGTTCGGGTTTTGGCAGCTTGGCCATCAGCTTGCTGGCCAGCGGGAATTTCTCTGATACCTGGGTGTATTGCAGCTTACGCAGGTGCTTGATCAGGTTCAGGGTATGGGCGTCGACCGTATAGATGTGGAACAGGTCGTGCTGCATCTGCCCGACGATAAAGCCGAATTCGGGCAGGTAGCGTCCGAGAATGCCGTAGCGGTTCATGCGGCGCAGGTTGCGGTGGATACCGATCTTGCACTTGAACAGCTCGATAAACAGGCTGGTATTGCGAATGTCTTTACGGAAATCGTCGTCGATCAGGTAGCGATGTTCGCGCAGCAGGCGGATTGTATCGGCCCGTACGCCCTTGATTTCAGGGTGTTGGGCCATCAGCAGAAAAATTTCGAGCATGGCGAAGGGCGTACGCTTGAACACGTAGTCGCTGGTGGCTTCGATATAGCCATCGTGCAACTGGAAGCGTGAGTTCAAGGGCGTTGGCGGCGCTTCGTCTTCGGGAGCGAGGATGATCTCTTCGAAGTGCTGGATGATCAGGTCGCTGAGCTGGGCAATGCTCATGACCACCCGGTAGTACTGCTGCATGAAGTTTTCGATGGTTTGCTTGGCATCTTCGCCGGCAAAGCCCAGCAATTCGCCGATGCTGCGCTGATGATCGAACAGCAGGCGGTCTTCGGAGCGGCCTGCGAGCATGTGCAGGGCGTAGCGCACCTTCCACAAAAACTCCTGGGATGAGGCGAGCAGGGCGTGCTCGCTTTCGACCAGAAAGCCTTCGCCGGCCAGGGCGCGCAGGTTCAGGGTCCCGTACTGGCGGCGGGCTACCCACAACAGGGTCTGGATATCGCGCAGGCCGCCAGGGGAGCCTTTGACGTTGGGTTCCAGGTTGTATTCGGTGTCGTTGTACTTGTGGTGGCGAGCCTTCTGCTCGGCGCGCTTGGCCAGGAAAAAGTCTTTGCTGGGCCACATGTGCTCGGTGCTGGTGACGTCCAGCATGCGCTGGCGCAGATGCTCGGGACCAGCAACGGTGCGGCTTTCCATCAGGTTGGTGATGATGGTCAGGTCGGCACGGGCTTGCTCTGCGCACTCGGCCACCGACCGCACGCTCTGGCCGACTTCCAGGCCAATGTCCCAGAGAAGCGTCAGAAAACGCTCAATGGAATCGCGGAAAATTTCGTGGTCGGCGTTGTCCAGCAGGATCAGCAGGTCGATGTCGGAGTAGGGGTGCAGTTCGCCGCGGCCATAACCGCCGACTGCGACCAGAGCGATGTCCGCCTGGTCGCTCCAGGTGAACTGATCCCACGCCTGTTGCAGGATGTTGTCGACGAACCATGCACGATCTTCGATCAGGCGGCGAATATCGCGCCCTTTTTTGAAGCGTTCGTCGAGCACCTCGCGTGCCTGGCGGATCGCCTTTTTGAAAGCGGCAATGGGGCTTGCCTTTAATGCCAGCTCGGCCTGGAACTGGCCGCGGTCAAAAAGTTCTGGATCCACCTGCGGCATCGATTGGCATTCCTATCGTGGTTTTTTCTGTTTAAACGGTGGCAACAGGCAAGTATCAGGCCGAAACGCGCGGGATGGTGTCATCGCTGCGCAGGGTGAAGATCTCGTAGCCGGTCTCGGTCACCAGCAGGGTGTGCTCCCACTGTGCGGACAGCTTGCGGTCCTTGGTGATGGCGGTCCAGCCATCGCCCAGCACCTTGGTGTCGGCCTTGCCCTGGTTGATCATCGGCTCGATGGTGAAGGTCATGCCTGCCTTGAGCTCCATACCGGTGCCAGCGCGACCGTAGTGCAGGATTTGCGGTTCTTCGTGGAAGACCTTGCCGATACCGTGGCCGCAGAACTCGCGAACCACCGAGAAGCCGTTCTTTTCAGCGTGCTTCTGGATCACTTCGCCGATATCGCCCAGGCGGCAGCCCGGTTTGACGATCTCGATGGCCTTGTACATGCATTCCTGAGTCACCTGCGACAGGCGCTCGGCCCAGACCGGTACCTTGCCGACGTGGAACATGCGGCTGGTGTCGCCGTGGTAGCCGTCCTTGATCACGGTGACATCGATGTTCAGGGTGTCGCCGTCTTTCAGGACCTTGTCGCCAGGGATGCCGTGGCACACCACGTGGTTGATCGAGGTGCAGATAGACTTCGGGAAGCCTTTATAGTTGAGCGGAGCAGGGATGGCGTGCTGCACGTTGACAATATAGTCGTGGCAGATGCGGTCCAGCTCTTCGGTGGTCACGCCGGGCTTGACGTGCTCGGCGATCATTTCCAGGACTTCGGCGGCCAGTTTGCCGGCGACACGCATTTTTGCGATGTCCTCGGGGGTTTTGAGGGTGACGGTCATTCGGGCTCTCTTCGCGCGTTGGCGCTCATCATCAGGATTGCGGGTGTGCTGTTTGTCGCTGCACACCGTCATAAAAACGCGATTCTAACAGACGGTCGGCGTTAATCATGGGCCTGTTGCCATCGCTTCTATTAATAGAATGGACAGTCTGGTTCTATTTCAGGGCTTGGGTAAAAAAGGTGCAGGTCCAATGAATCAGATTTTGATCTGGTTTTTGATCTCTTCGTAAGGGCGCAACCTGTAGAAAGCCGTGATGCATCGAATGGATATGTACTCAGTGGTGTTTGGAATATTTCAGTGGCGGCAGTAACATTGTCAGGTCAGCGGCAAGCGCAAAATCTGACGTAAACCCTTGCCATGCAACGGCTTGGCAATAAAATCAGAATCCGTGCTTCGTTTATTGACCATCTTGTGGTATAAAATGCGCCGCTTTGCGGGTATAGCCCGCAGAGCACAAACCCACACACGTGTCGACACGATGACCTGGGTGCCTTCAGCTTTGAAGCTGCTGGTTGGTCGTTGGGATACGTGGAGGCCTAACCCGACTTATTAAGGAACTATCATGTCCCAAGTCAACATGCGCGATATGCTGAAGGCCGGTGTGCACTTCGGTCACCAAACCCGTTACTGGAACCCGAAGATGGGTAAATACATCTTTGGCGCGCGTAACAAGATCCACATCATCAACCTTGAAAAAACCCTGCCAATGTTCAACGAAGCTCTGACTTTCGTAGAGCGTCTGGCCCAGGGCAAAAACAAGATTCTGTTCGTCGGCACCAAGCGTTCCGCTGGCAAGATCGTTGCTGAAGAAGCAGCACGTTGCGGTTCGCCGTACGTGGATCACCGCTGGTTGGGCGGCATGCTCACCAACTTCAAAACCATTCGTGCTTCGATCAAGCGTCTGCGTGACCTTGAAATCCAGGCAGAAGACGGTACTTTCGCCAAGCTGACCAAGAAAGAGGCGCTGATGCGCACTCGCGATCTGCAGAAGCTGGATCGTAGCCTGGGTGGTATCAAGGACATGGGCGGTCTGCCAGACGCTCTGTTCGTTATCGACGTTGACCACGAGCGTATCGCGATCACCGAAGCTAACAAGTTGGGTATCCCGGTAATCGGCGTTGTCGATACCAACAGCAGCCCAGAAGGTGTTGACTACATCATCCCGGGTAACGATGACGCAATCCGCGCTATCCAGCTGTACATGGGTGCGATGGCTGATGCTGTGATCAAAGGCCGTAACCACGTTGCTGGCGGCACCGACGTTTTCGTCGAAGAAGCTCCAGCTGCAGCGGTAGTTGAAGGCTGAGTAATTAACGCCTAGCGTTTACTCAGTACGCAAAAAGGGGGCTTGGCCCCCTTTTTGCCACCTCGAAATCCATTTGTTGTAACCATGTTTGTCGTATCTGTATCAGATGGCGACCTGCACAGTTGATTCGGGGTGCGCTTCAAACGAATTGAACGCCCGTTCGGTCGGGTGGAATGGTTGAAAACCTATCCAAGAGGAATTTTGAAATGGCAGAGATTACTGCAGCGTTGGTTAAAGAACTGCGTGAGCGTACTGGCGAAGGCATGATGGATTGCAAGAAAGCCTTGACCAAGGCTGGCGGCGACATCGAAAAAGCCATTGATGACATGCGTGCTTCGGGCGCCATCAAGGCAGCCAAAAAAGCAGGCAACGTTGCTGCTGAAGGCGCTATCGCAGTTAAAGTTGCGGACGACAACAAGTCGGCCGTCATTCTTGAAGTCAACTCGCAAACCGACTTCCTGGCTCTGCAAGAAGACTTCAAAAACTTCGTCGCTGCCAGCGTTGAAAAAGCGTTTGCTGACAAACTGACCGACGCAGCTCCGCTGATCGCCGCTCAAGAAGAAGCTCGTCTGATTCTGGTTGGTAAAGTAGGCGAGAACGTTAACATTCGTCGCCTGGCGCGCATCGAAGGTGACGTTGTTGACGCTTACCTGCACGGCAACAAGATCGGTGTTGTAGTGGCTCTGAAAGGCGGCAACGCTGAGCTGGCTCGTGACATCGCCATGCACGTAGCTGCAAGCAACCCTGAGTTCCTGCTGCCATCGCAAGTTTCCGCTGATGCTATCGAACGCGAAAAAACCGTGTTCATGAGCCTCAACGAAGACAAGATCAAAGGCAAGCCAGCAGAAATCGTTGAAAAAATGGTTGCCGGTCGCATCAGCAAGTTCCTGGCCGAAGCCAGCCTGGTTGAGCAAGCTTTCGTTAAGAACCCGGAAATCAAAGTCGGCGACCTGGCCAAGAAAGCCGGCGCTGAAATCGTTTCCTTCACTTACTTCAAAGTAGGTGATGGCATCGAGAAGCCAGTTGATGACTTCGCTGCAGAAGTTGCTGCACAAGTGGCTGCAAGCAAGCAATAAGACGGTTTACAACTGTCGACCCGAAGAGGCTGCCCGCTCACGCGCGCAGCCTCTTTTCAAATGGGAGGGGTTTTTCCCTTCTCGACGGAACCGGTTTGCAAAATCGTGTTCCGATGGTGCTGCTGTGCAGTACCACAGCTAGAGTATGCGCAGGCTGCAAAATGGCCTCGCACAGATTTTTAATAAAACGCGGCAGGAGAGATTCGCAATGGCTCAGCAGGGCAGTGGTTATCAAGCTCGCTATAAACGCATTCTACTCAAGCTAAGCGGCGAAGCCCTGATGGGCTCTGAAGAGTTCGGGATCGACCCCAAAGTACTCGACCGCATGGCGCTGGAAGTGGGCCAGTTGGTCGGCATCGGCGTTCAGGTAGGATTGGTAATTGGTGGTGGCAACCTGTTCCGTGGTGCCGCATTGAGCGCCGCCGGTATGGACCGTGTAACGGGCGACCATATGGGCATGCTGGCTACCGTGATGAACGCCCTGGCCATGCGCGATGCGCTGGAACGTGCGAATATCTCTGCCATCGTTATGTCGGCTATTTCCATGGTTGGCGTGACCGATCATTACGATCGTCGTAAGGCCATGCGTCATCTCAATGCCAAAGATGTGGTGATTTTCGCTGCGGGTACCGGTAATCCATTCTTCACGACGGATTCGGCTGCCTGCTTGCGCGCCATTGAAATCGACGCTGATGTGGTGCTCAAGGCAACCAAGGTTGACGGCGTGTATACCGCAGATCCATTCAAAGATCCCCATGCCGAGAAGTTCGATCATCTGACTTACGATGAAGTTCTGGATCGCAAACTGGGTGTGATGGACCTGACGGCTATCTGCCTGTGCCGCGACCACAAAATGCCATTGCGTGTATTTAATATGAACAAGCCTGGCGCCCTGCTTAATATTGTCCATGGCGGTGCTGAAGGCACTCTGATCGAGGAAGGTCAACAATGATCAACGAAATCAAGAAAGACGCTCAAACGCGCATGCAGAAATCGCTGGAATCCCTGGCCCATTCATTTGGCCAGATTCGTACCGGCAAGGCTCACCCAAGCATCCTGGGCAGCGTGATGGTGCCTTACTACGGTTCGGATACTCCGATCAGCCAGGTAGCCAACATCACGGTTAAAGATTCGCGCACCCTGCAAGTTGTTGCATTCGAGCGCAACATGCTTGGCGCAGTAGACAAGGCAATCCAGAGCGCGGGCCTGAACCTCAATCCGACCAACCTGGGCGAATTGTTGCTGATCTCCATGCCTGCCCTGACTGAAGAAACCCGTAAGGTTTTCGCCAAGCAGGCTCGTGACGCAGCTGAAGATGCGCGTATTGCCGTGCGCAATATCCGTCGTGACGCGTTGAGCCAGTTGAAAGACCTGGTCAAGGAAAAGGAAATCAGCGAAGACGAAGAGCGTCGTGCTGCTGATGACATTCAGAAGCTGACCGACAAGGCCGTGGCTGATATCGAAGTGGCCACCAAGCAGAAAGAAGCGGACCTGATGGCCGTATAAGGGTCAGGGCGTTTTATGGAAAAGACGAAGCAGGCTGATCCGTCATCTGTTCCGCGACATGTCGCGATCATCATGGACGGTAATAATCGCTGGGCGAAAAAACGCTTTATGCCGGGTGTTGCCGGGCATAAAGCAGGTGTGGATGCAGTTCGTGCGGTCATTGAGGTGTGTGTCGAGGCCAAGGTCGAGGTACTCACCCTGTTCGCGTTCTCCAGTGAAAACTGGCGGCGTCCTGCGGCTGAAGTCAGTGCCTTGATGGATTTATTCTTCAGGGCACTGCGTCGTGAGGCCAAGCGCCTCAACGAAAACGAGATCAGCCTGCGGATCATCGGCGACCGCTCACGCTTTCATCCCGACTTGCAAAAGGCGATGCGTGAAGCGGAAGAAATGACGGTGGGCGAAGGTCGCTTTGTCTTGCAGATTGCCGCTAACTACGGTGGTCAGTGGGACATTGCCCAGGCTGCGCAGCAACTGGCGCGTCAAGTCCAGGCAGGCCACTTGCAGCCTGAGGACATTTCTCCGGAGTTGCTGCAAACCTGTCTGGTAACGGGCGATCTGCCTTTGCCTGACCTGTGTATTCGCACCGGTGGCGAGCATCGCATCAGCAATTTCTTGCTGTGGCAGCTCGCCTATTCCGAGTTGTACTTCTCCGACCTGTTCTGGCCGGACTTCAAACACGAGGCCATGCGTCATGCATTGGCTGATTTCGCTTCTCGCCAGCGCCGCTTCGGTAAAACGAGCGAGCAGGTTGAGGCTGGAGCCCGGATTTAATGCTTAAACAACGAATCATCACTGCACTTATCTTGCTGCCAATTGCCTTGTGCGGCTTTTTCCTGCTTGAGGGTAGCGGCTTTGCGCTGTTTATAGGCCTGGTCGTTACCTTGGGGGCCTGGGAGTGGGCCCGTCTTGCAGGTTTTGAGGCTCAATCTGCACGGGTTTTATTTGCAGCGGTAGTGGCCTTGCTGCTCTTTGGTTTGCACATTTTTCCTGATCTGGCGCCGTGGGTGCTGGGTGCGGCGGTGTTGTGGTGGGCGCTGGCAACCTTTCTGGTGCTGACCTTTCCGCAATCCGCTGTGCATTGGTCGAGTATTGCAACCAAGCTGGTGATTGGCCTGTTGATCCTGTTGCCAGCCTGGCAAGGTCTGGTTTTGATCAAGGCGATGCCGTTGGGCAATTGGCTGATCATGGCAGTGATGGTTCTGGTGTGGGGCGCAGATATCGGCGCTTATTTTTCAGGTCGCAAATTTGGCAAGCGCAAGCTCGCCCCTAAAGTCAGCCCGGGTAAAAGCTGGGAAGGTGTTTTTGGCGGTCTGTTACTGAGCCTGCTGATCACCGCTGCAGTAGGTATTGTGCGTGACTGGAGCGCCTCACAGATGTTTGCTGCGCTGGTAGGTGCTGCCTTGATCGTACTGATTTCGGTGGTGGGTGACCTCACAGAGAGCATGTTCAAGCGCCAGGCCGGTGTTAAAGACAGCAGTAACCTGCTGCCGGGCCATGGTGGTGTTCTGGATCGCATCGACAGCCTGACGGCGGCGATCCCTGTATTTGCGGTATTGCTGTGGATGGCTGCCTCATGAGTCGTCCACAACAGATTACTGTTCTGGGGGCTACGGGTTCCATTGGCCTGAGTACCCTGGATGTTATTGCGCGTCACCCTGATCGTTATCAGGTATTTGCCCTGAGTGGCTACAGTCGTCTCGCCGAGTTACTGGCCTTGTGCATCAAGCACAGGCCTCAGGTTGCTGTGGTGCCCCATGAAGGTGCTGCCGTCCAGTTGCAGGCAGATCTGCGCGCTGCCGGGCTCAACACCGAGGTGTTGGTGGGTGAGGAGGGCTTGTGCCAGGTGTCGTCTGCCCCTGAAGTCGACTCGGTGATGGCGGCAATCGTCGGTGCTGCAGGTCTGCGCCCGACGCTGGCAGCGGTCAATGCCGGCAAGAAGATCCTGTTGGCCAACAAAGAAGCGCTGGTGATGACGGGCGACCTGTTCATGCAGGCTGTGCGTCGCAGCGGTTCGGTTTTGCTGCCTATCGACAGTGAACACAACGCGATCTTCCAGTGCTTGCCGCAAGACTTTGCGCGCGGACTGGGTAATGTGGGCGTTCGTCGCATTTTGCTGACGGCGTCTGGTGGTCCTTTCCGTGAAACACCGCTGGCAGAGCTTGAGCACGTCACGCCGGATCAAGCCTGCGCTCATCCCAATTGGTCGATGGGGCGCAAGATTTCCGTAGATTCTGCGAGCATGATGAACAAGGGGCTGGAGCTGATCGAGGCGTGCTGGTTGTTCGATGCCCGACCGGATCAAGTTGAAGTGGTGATTCATCCGCAGAGCGTGATTCATTCGCTGGTTGATTACGTGGATGGCTCGGTACTGGCGCAGTTGGGTAATCCGGATATGCGAACACCGATTTCCAATGCCCTGGCCTGGCCTGAACGTATTGATTCGGGTGTTGCGCCACTGGATCTTTTTGCGGTCGCGCGGCTGGACTTCGAGCGTCCTGACGAGCAACGTTTCCCTTGTTTGCGTTTGGCTCGAGAGGCTGCGCTGGCAGGCAATAGCGCCCCGGCGATGCTCAATGCGGCAAACGAGGTGGCAGTGGCTGCCTTTTTGGACGGGCGCATCCGTTACCCACAGATCGCCCGTATCATCGAAGATGTATTGAATAGCGAGCCTGTGGTTGCCGTAGATGAATTGGAAGCGGTATTTGCCGCTGACGGCAAAGCCCGGATGCTGGCTGAACAGTGGTTGAGTCGTAACGGCTAAAAGTGGTGATTGCCGGACCCGGACAGAATCGCGGAGAAAGTAGATGAGCGCGCTCTATATGATTGTTGGCACCCTGGTGGCATTGGGGGTGCTGGTCACTTTTCATGAATTCGGTCACTTTTGGGTGGCGCGCCGTTGCGGCGTCAAGGTTCTGCGTTTCTCCGTGGGCTTCGGTACGCCTTTGCTGCGCTGGCATGATCGCCAGGGCACCGAGTTTGTTGTCGCAGCCATACCGTTGGGTGGCTACGTAAAAATGCTCGACGAGCGCGAAGGCGAAGTACCGGCCGACCAGCTCGACCAGTCTTTCAATCGCAAGACCGTGGGTCAGCGCATTGCCATCGTCGCGGCGGGGCCAATTGCCAACTTCATGTTGGCGATGGCCTTTTTCTGGGTGCTGGCAATGATGGGCAGCCAGCAAGTGCGCCCTGTCATTGGTTCGGTAGAGAGCGGCAGTCTGGCGGCCCAGGCCGGTTTGGCAGCGGGTCAGGAAATCATTTCCATTGATGGCGAGCCGACGACGGGCTGGTCCAACGTTAATCTGCAACTGGTTCGCCGTCTGGGTGAGAGTGGTTCTCTGCAGGTTGTTGTGAGTGAGCCGGGCTCCACCGCCCAGGCCTCGCATCAGCTTGTATTAAAAGATTGGCTCAAGGGCGCTGACGAACCGAACCCGATCACCTCTCTGGGGATTCATCCGTGGCGCCCCGAGTTGCCTGCGGTTCTGGCGGAGCTGGATCCGAAAGGTCCTGCCCAGGCTGCCGGGCTTAAAGCTGGCGACAAACTGCTGGCGATGAACGATCAGGCTATCAAGGATTGGCAGCAAGTCGTGGACTGGGTGCGTGTGCGTCCAGGCAGTCGTGTTGTGCTGCACGTCGAGCGCGATGGCGTCCCTGTTGATATTCCTGTCACGCTGGCTGCTCGGGGCGAAGGCAAGGACGCTACGGGTTACCTGGGAGCCGGGGTTAAAGGTGTCGACTGGCCACCAGCGATGATCCGGGAGGTCAGTTACGGCCCGCTTGCTGCAATCGGGGAAGGGGCAAAACGTACCTGGACCATGAGCATATTGACGCTCGACTCACTCAAGAAAATGTTGTTCGGTGAGCTCTCGGTAAAAAACTTGAGTGGACCGATAACCATTGCTAAAGTGGCGGGCGCTTCTGCCCAGTCGGGTGTTGCGGATTTCCTGAATTTTCTGGCTTATCTGAGCATAAGCCTGGGGGTTCTGAACTTGTTGCCCATACCAGTACTGGATGGGGGGCATTTGTTGTTTTATCTGATCGAGTGGGCGCGTGGTCGTCCCTTGTCGGATCGGGTACAGGGTTGGGGAATGCAGATCGGTATCAGTTTGGTGGTCGGGGTGATGTTGCTTGCCTTGATCAACGATCTGGGCCGTCTGTAAACGCTTCGCTGAATTGCGAATCTGCCGCATTTTGCGGCAGTTTGTTTATTGCCAGTTGGAATAAGAAAGGACTTCATGAAACGTCTGCTGCTAACTGCGGTTCTCGCCGTACTGATGATCGCCGAAGTTCACGCCGAGTCCTTCACTATCTCTGATATCCGTGTCAACGGGCTCCAGCGGGTTTCCGCAGGTAGCGTGTTTGGTGCGTTGCCCCTGAACGTGGGTGAGGTAGCGGATGACCGCCGTTTGGTGGAATCCACTCGTGCGTTGTTCAAAACCGGGTTCTTTCAGGATATCCAACTGGGTCGTGATGGCAACGTGCTTGTTATCACGGTTGTCGAGCGTCCTTCTGTCTCCAGCATCACCATTGACGGGAACAAGGCGATCTCCACTGATGACCTGATGAAAGGTCTTAAACAGTCGGGGCTGGCCGAAGGTGAAATTTTCCAGCGCGCTACCCTTGAAGGTGTGCGTAACGAACTGCAACGTCAGTATGTTGCCCAGGGCCGCTACTCGGCGACTGTCGACACCGAAGTGGTGTCCGAGCCGCGTAACCGCGTTGCCTTGAAGGTCAACATCAACGAAGGCACTGTTGCCGCTATCCAGCACATCAACGTGGTGGGCAACACGGTTTTCCCGGAATCTGACCTGGTTGACCTGTTCGAGCTCAAAACCACGAACTGGTTGTCGTTCTTCAAGAACGACGACAAGTACGCACGTGAAAAACTGTCGGGTGACCTTGAGCGCCTGCGCTCTTACTACCTCGATCGTGGCTATATCAATATGGATATCGCTTCGACCCAGGTGTCGATCACTCCCGACAAGAAAAGCGTCTACATCACCGTCAACGTGAATGAAGGCGAGAAATACAACGTCGGCGAAGTGAAACTGAGCGGTGACCTCAAGGTTCCGGAAGACCAGATCAAGTCGCTGTTGCTTGTTCAGCCGGGCCAGGTGTTCTCGCGCAAGCTGATGACCACCACCTCCGAGCTGATTACCCGTCGTCTGGGTAACGAGGGTTACACCTTCGCCAACGTTAACGGCGTACCTCAGCCAAACCCTGAAAATCACACCGTTGCCATCACCTTTGTGGTTGATCCGGGCAAGCGTGCTTACGTAAACCGCATCAACTACCGCGGTAACACCAAGTCGGAAGACGAAGTGCTGCGTCGCGAAATGCGTCAGATGGAAGGTGGCTGGGCGTCGACTTACCTGATTGATCAGTCCAAGGTCCGCCTCGAGCGCCTGGGCTTCTTCAAGGAAGTGAACGTCGAAACACCGGCAGTACCGGGTACTGACGATATGGTGGACGTAAACTATGCAGTTGAAGAACAGGCGTCGGGTTCGATCACTGCAAGCGTCGGTTTTGCCCAGAGCGCCGGTTTGATCCTTGGCGGCTCGATCACCCAGAACAACTTCCTGGGTACGGGTAACAAGGTCAGCCTTGGTTTGACGCGCAGCGAATACCAGAGTCGCTACAACTTCAGCTACGTTGATCCGTACTGGACTGCTGATGGCGTGAGCCTGGGTTACAACGCGTTCTACCGCACCACCGACTACAAAGATCTCGACGTTGACGTAGCAAACTACTCGGTGGACAGCCTGGGCGCTGGTATCACCATGGGCTACCCGATCAGCGACACATCGCGTCTGACCTACGGCTTGACTGTGCAGCAGGATGAAATCAGCACGGGTCAGTACACCGTTGACGAGATTTTCGACTTCGTAAACCGTGAAGGTGACAAGTACCTCAACTTCAAGGCGTCGGTTGGCTGGTCTGAGTCGACCCTGAACAAAGGTGTATTGCCAACTCGCGGCAGCTCGCAAAGCCTGGTGCTCGAGACGACAATCCCGGGCAGCGACCTGCAGTTCTACAAACTTGATTATCGCGCCCAGTTGTTCCAGCCGTTGACCGATACCTACACCATGCGTCTGCACACAGAGTTGGGCTATGGTGATGGTTACGGCTCGACTGCGGGCTTGCCGTTCTACGAGAACTACTACGCCGGTGGTTTCAACTCGGTACGTGGCTTCAAGGACAGCGCTCTTGGCCCTCGCAGTACGCCAAGTACCGGTAAAAACCCGGGCACCATTGCTGACCCGGACCAGGACCCGCTGCCATTTGGTGGTAACGTGCTGATCCAGGGTGGTGTCGAGGTTCTGTTCCCTATGCCGTTTGTGAAAGACCAGCGTTCCCTGCGTACCTCCGTGTTCTGGGATGTGGGTAACGTGTTTGACACCAACTGCAAGGGCGAAACCAAGGATTGCGATATCAGCTTCAGCAATATGGCCAGCTCTGTTGGTGTTGGTGTGACCTGGGTGACTGCGCTTGGCCCGTTGAGCTTTAGCTTGGCCATGCCGATCAAGAAACCGGATGACGCAGACACTCAAGTGTTCCAATTCTCCCTCGGCCAGACTTTCTAAAGCCTGACCTTAGATACAGACAACGGATTTTTTAGGAGTGCATCGTGCGTAAGTTGACTCAATTGGTTCTCCTGGCTTCGGTTTTGGTAGCTGGCCCGGCTTTCGCCGATATGAAAATTGCCGTACTGAACTATCAGATGGCTTTGCTTGAATCGGATGCTGCCAAGCGTTATGCCGTAGATGCCGAGAAGAAATTTGGCCCGCAACTGACCAAGCTCAAAAGCCTGGAAAGCAGCGCCAAAGGTATTCAGGACCGCCTGGTGAAGGGCGGCGACAAAATGCAGCAGGGCGAGCGTGAGCGTCTGGAGCTTGAATTCAAGCAAAAGGCCCGTGACTTCCAGTTCCAGTCCAAGGAACTGAACGAAGCCAAAGCCGTTGCTGACCGCGAAATGCTGAAACAGCTGAAGCCAAAACTGGACAGCGCTGTTGAAGAAGTCATCAAAAAAGGCGCCTTTGACCTGGTGTTCGAGCGTGGTGCTGTGATTGATGTTAAGCCTCAGTACGACATCACTCGCCAAGTTATCGAGCGCATGAACCAGCTGAAGTAATTATGACTGCGACTATAAAACTCGGCCAATTGGCCGAGTTCCTCGGCGCCACCTTGCGTGGCTCTGCGGAGAAAGAAATCACTGGGCTAGCCACTTTGCAAGAGGCTGGCCCAGCTCAGTTGAGCTTTCTGGCCAACCCCCAGTACCGGAAATTTCTCGTCGATTGCCAGGCTGGAGCTGTATTGCTCAAGGCTGCTGACGCCGAAGAGTATGTCGGTGATGCCCTGGTTGTACCTGATCCTTACCTGGCATATGCACGCATCTCCCATCTGTTCGATCCCAAGCCCAAGGCGGCTGCCGGCGTTCATCCAACGGCGGTCATTGCTGCTGACGCGGTGGTTGACCCTGCGGCGAGCATTGGTGCTTTTGCCGTGATCGAAAGCGGTGCTCGCATCGCTGCCGGTGTCACGGTCGGGCCTCATTGCTTCATCGGGGCTCGTTGCGAAATTGGCGAAGGCGGCTGGCTGGCTCCACGAGTGACGCTCTATCACGATGTCCGCATCGGCAAGCGAGTCGTCATTCAATCGGGTGCTGTGCTGGGAGGCGAAGGTTTTGGCTTTGCCAATGAGAAGGGTGTTTGGCAAAAAATTGCGCAAATCGGTGGCGTGACCATCGGTGATGATGTCGAAATCGGTGTCAATACCGCTATCGATCGCGGTGCTTTGGCTGACACGCTGATCGGTAATGGCGTCAAGCTGGACAACCAGATCCAGATCGCGCACAACGTTCAGATCGGTGACCATACGGCTATGGCCGCCTGTGTAGGGATTTCCGGTAGCACTAAAATCGGCAAGCACTGCATGTTGGCGGGGGGTGTCGGTTTGGTGGGGCACATTGAAATTTGTGACAATGTGTTCTTGACTGGCATGACGATGGTGACCCACTCGATTACCGAGCCTGGCGCCTACTCTTCCGGCACCGCCATGCAGCCAGCCGCTGAGTGGCGCAAAAGTGCGGCACGTATTCGTCAGTTGGACGATATAGCCCGGCGGTTGAAACAACTGGAAAAGCGCGTCGGTAAGTGACCCCCGACGGTAATGCTTCTTCAAAAGGCTAATACAATTTCCATATCAAGCATGCAGAGCCTCTGGTTTGCTTCCTTGATTTGCTAGAGGAGCGCGCCTTAGTCGCGCGCGCCCAATCTTTATTACAGGCTTCCCCACGAAATGATGGACATCAACGAGATTCGCGAATATCTGCCCCACCGTTACCCGTTCCTGCTGGTGGACCGAGTGGTGGATCTGGATGTCGAGAACAAGCGCATTCGTGCCTACAAGAATGTCAGCATCAACGAGCCATTTTTCAACGGTCACTTCCCGGCGCACCCGATCATGCCCGGTGTATTGATCATTGAAGCCATGGCTCAGGCTGCTGGCATCCTTGGCTTCAAGATGATGGACCTCAAGCCGGCTGACGGTACGCTCTACTACTTCGTAGGCTCCGACAAACTACGCTTCCGTCAACCTGTGCTGCCAGGTGATCAACTGATCCTGGAGGCCAAGTTCCTGAGCTGCAAACGCTCCATCTGGAAGTTTGAATGCCAGGCAACGGTTGATGGCAAGCCGGTATGCTCAGCTGAAATTATCTGTGCGGAACGCAAACTATGAGTTTGATTGACCCTCGCGCAATCATCGATCCGACGGCCATTTTGGCCGACGACGTCGAGGTCGGCCCTTGGTCGATCGTCGGCGCTGGTGTGGAAATCGGCGAGGGGACAGTGATTGGGCCGCATGTAATTCTCAAAGGCCCAACCAAAATCGGTAAGCACAATCGCATCTACCAGTTTTCTTCGGTAGGTGAAGACACTCCTGATCTCAAGTACAAGGGGGAGGAAACTCGCCTGGTGATCGGTGACCATAACGTTATTCGTGAAGGGGTCACTATTCATCGCGGAACGATTCAGGACCGTGCCGAAACTACCCTGGGTGATCACAATCTGGTGATGGCCTATGCTCACATCGGCCATGACAGCGTCATCGGCAACCATTGCATTCTGGTCAATAACGCCGCGTTGGCGGGTCATGTGCATATGGGTGATTGGGCGATCCTGTCAGGTTTCACGCTGGTTCATCAGTTCTGCCACATTGGTGCCCACAGCTTTTCGGGCATGGGTACTGCAATCGGCAAGGATGTGCCTGCGTTCGTGACCGTGTTTGGCAGTCCTGCCGAAGCACGCAGCATGAACTTCGAAGGTATGCGTCGTCGCGGCTTCAGTGAAGATGCCATTCATGCGTTGCGTCGTGCCTACAAAGTGGTTTATCGCCAGGGCTTGACCGTTGACCAGGCGCTCGCCGAGCTGGCTGAGCCTGCGGTGCAGTTCCCGGAAGTTGCCATGTTTGTAGAGTCCATTCGTTCTTCCTCCCGCGGCATTACGCGCTAGTCATGGCCAGATTGCGTATCGCGCTGGTGGCGGGAGAGGCCTCGGGCGACATTTTGGGCTCAGGATTGATGAGAGCGCTCAAGGCTCAGCATTCTGATATCGAATTTATCGGCGTTGGCGGTCCATTGATGGAAGCTGAGGGCATGAGCTCCTACTTCCCGATGGAGCGTCTGTCGGTAATGGGCCTGGTCGAAGTGTTGGGTCGTCTGCGAGAACTGCTTAAGCGCCGCAAACTCCTTGTCCAGACCCTGATCGCCGAAAAACCCGATGTGTTTATCGGTATCGATGCGCCCGATTTCACCCTCAATATTGAACTTCAATTGCGCCGTGCCGGGATCAAGACCGTGCATTACGTCAGCCCGTCCGTATGGGCGTGGCGTCAGAAGCGAGTGCTGAAAATTCGCGAAGGTTGCGATTTGATGCTGACGCTGCTGCCGTTTGAAGCCAAATTCTACGAAGAGCACGGCGTGCCCGTGCGCTTCGTTGGTCATTCATTGGCCGACACTATCCCCCTTGAAGCCGATAAAACCGGTGCCCGAGCCGAGTTGGGCCTGTCTGACGGGCCGTTGGTCGCCTTGATGCCGGGCAGCCGCGGCGGAGAAGTGGGCAAGCTGGGCGGTCTGTTTCTCGATGCAGCGCAGATAATTCGAGAGGCCCGGCCAGATGTGCATTTTGTATTGCCATGCGCGAGCGCCGCACGTCGCGAGCAGATCGAGCAGATGCTGGTGGGGCGTGATCTGCCGCTGACCTTGCTTGACGGTCAATCCCATCTGGCACTGGCGGCCTGTGATGCGGTATTGATTGCATCCGGTACCGCGACGCTTGAGGCCTTGCTCTACAAACGGCCAATGGTGGTGGCTTATCGCCTTGCACGTCTGACGTTCTGGATCCTCAAGCGGCTGGTCAAAAGCCCTTACGTGTCCCTGCCCAATTTGCTGGCTCAGCGCATGTTGGTGCCCGAGCTCTTGCAGGATGCCGCCACGCCTGAGGCGCTGGCCCGCACGTTGCTGCCTTTGCTCGAGGGTGGCGAAGAGCAGACCCGCGGCTTTGACGAAATTCATCGTACATTGCGTCTCGACGCTTCCAATCAGGCCGCTAAAGCGGTACTGGACCTGATTGCACAATCCAAATGAGTAAAGTAACCATGCAAATCGGGTTGGATTTCAATCTGGTCGAAGACCTCGTGGCCGGTGTCGACGAAGTGGGGCGCGGCCCATTGTGCGGCGCTGTCGTGACGGCGGCCGTTATTCTTGATCCCAACCGGCCTATAGCCGGGCTCAACGACTCGAAAAAACTCACCGAGGCCCGTCGCGAAAAGCTGTACGACGAAATCCGTGAAAAGGCTTTGAGCTGGTGTATTGCCCGGGCCGAAGTTGAAGAAATCGATGAGCTGAATATTTTGCACGCCACGATGCTGGCCATGCAGCGCGCTGTCGAAGGGCTGAGCATTACCCCTAAACTGGCGATGATCGACGGCAATCGCTGCCCCAAGCTGACAATGCCTTCAGAGGCCGTGGTGAAGGGCGATAGCAAGGTGCCTGCGATTGCGGCAGCATCGATTTTGGCCAAGGTCAGTCGTGACCGTGAAATGGCTGCCTTTGAGCTGCAATACCCGGGCTATGGGATTGGTGGACACAAGGGGTATCCAACGGCTGTTCACCTCGAAGCGCTTGAACGTCTGGGCCCGACACCGATTCACCGGCGTTCGTTTGGCCCGGTTCGTCGTGCGTATGAGGCGCTTGAAGGTCTTGCCAAGGTTTAGCCGCAAGGCTGATGTTTTTGCCAAGGCCCGGTACAATCCGGGCCTTGTTGTTTCTCAAAGCTTATAGACAGGATCACCATGCCGGCTTCATTCGTTCACCTGCGCCTGCACACTGAATATTCCCTGGTCGATGGCCTGGTGCGGATCAAACCGCTGATCAAAACCCTGGCTGGCATGAATATGCCCGCTGTTGCGGTGACCGATCAGAACAACATGTGCTCCCTGGTCAAGTTCTATAAGGCCGCCATGGGGGGCGGGATCAAGCCGATCAGTGGTGCGGACCTGTGGCTGTCGAACAAGGATCCGGAAAACCCGCTCAGCCGAATCAGCCTGCTGGCAATGAACCCGTTGGGTTATCGCAACCTGACCGAGCTTATTTCCCGTGGTTACATCGATGGCCAGCGTAATGGCCAGGTCATCATTGAGCGCGAATGGGTTGCCGAGGCTGCAGAAGGCCTGATCATGTTGTCGGCGGCGAAAGAGGGCGAGATTGGCGTCGCGCTGATCAGTGGCAACACTGAAGAAGCCGAGGCCCTGGCCCGCGAATGGATGGCGGTGTTCCCGGATCGTTTCTACATCGAAGTTCAGCGCACCAAGCGTCCCAACGATGAAGAGCATCTGCATGCTGCCGTCGCCCTGGCGGACAAAATTGGCGCGCCACTGGTTGCGACCAACGATGTGCGTTTCATCAAGCAGCAGGATTTCGAAGCCCACGAAACCCGTGTGTGCATCGGTGAAGGCCGGGCGCTGGATGACCCGCGCCGCTCAAAGAATTACAGCGATCAGCAGTATCTGAAAAGCGCCGAGGAAATGGCCGAGCTGTTCAGTGACTTGCCTGAGGCGCTGGCCAACACGGTTGAAATTGCCAAGCGCTGCAATATCGAAGTGAAGCTGGGCACTCACTTTTTGCCCAACTTTCCGATTCCCGATGGCATGACCATCGATGAGTATTTCCGCAAGGTGTCGTTTGATGGTCTGGAAGACCGTCTGAGCGTTCTGCTGCCGAGGGACACCACCGAGGATTACGACGCCAAGCGGCAGGTGTATGTCGACCGGCTGAATTTCGAGCTGGATATCATCATCCAGATGGGGTTCCCGGGCTACTTCCTGATCGTGATGGACTTTATCCAGTGGGCCAAGAGCAACGGCGTGCCTGTGGGGCCGGGCCGTGGATCGGGTGCCGGATCGCTGGTGGCCTATGTGCAGAAGATTACTGACCTCGACCCGCTGGAATATGACTTGCTGTTCGAGCGATTCCTTAACCCGGAACGGGTATCGATGCCCGACTTCGACGTCGACTTCTGCATGGACGGTCGTGACCGGGTGATCGAGTATGTGGCCGAAAAATATGGCCGCAACGCTGTAAGCCAGATCATCACGTTTGGTTCGATGGCTGCCAAGGCGGTAATTCGTGACGTGGCGCGGGTGCAGGGCAAGTCTTACGGCCTGGCGGATCGTCTGTCGAAGATGATTCCGTTTGAAGTCGGCATGACGCTTGAAAAAGCCTTTGAGCAAGAAGAAATCCTGCGTGACTTCATCAAGGTCGATGAGGAAGCCGCTGAAATCTGGGAAATGGCCCGCAAACTTGAAGGCGTTGTGCGTAACGTCGGCAAGCACGCCGGTGGCGTGGTTATTGCGCCGACCAAACTGACCGACTTCTCGCCGATTTACTGCGATGAAGAGGGCGGCGGTCTGGTTACCCAGTTCGATAAAGATGACGTTGAGTCTGCCGGCCTGGTGAAGTTCGACTTCCTGGGGCTGCGGACCCTGACGGTTATTGACTGGGCGCTGAAAACCATCAACCGCGATCGAGCCAAGGTTGATGAGCCGCCACTGGATATCGCCTTTATCCCGCTCGATGACAAGCCGACGTATCAATTGCTGCAAAAGGCCGAGACCACTGCGGTGTTCCAGCTTGAGTCGCGCGGCATGAAAGAGCTGATCAAAAAGCTCAAGCCCGACTGCCTGGAAGACTTGATCGCACTGGTGGCCCTGTTCCGTCCGGGTCCGCTGCAGTCCGGCATGGTTGATGACTTTATCAACCGCAAGCACGGTCGCGCCGAATTGGCGTACCCGCATTCCGACTATCAGTACGAAGGTCTCAAGCCAGTCTTGGCGCCGACCTACGGCATCATCCTGTACCAGGAACAGGTGATGCAGATTGCCCAGGTCATGGCCGGTTATACCCTCGGCGGCGCCGACATGCTGCGTCGGGCAATGGGTAAGAAAAAACCCGAAGAAATGGCCAAGCAGCGCGGTGGTTTTATTGAAGGTTGTGCCAACAACAACATTGATGGCGACCTGGCCGGTAACATTTTTGACCTGGTAGAGAAATTCGCCGGTTACGGATTCAACAAATCCCACTCCGCTGCCTACGGCCTGGTGTCGTACCAGACTGCCTGGCTGAAAACCCACTACCCGGCACCTTTCATGGCCGCGGTACTGTCGGCGGATATGCATAACACCGACAAGGTCGTGATCCTGATCGAAGAAATTCGCAGCATGAAGCTGCGTCTGGACGCGCCGGACGTGAACGCCTCGGAGTTCAAATTCACCGTAAACGATGAAGGCCGGATCATTTACGGCCTTGGGGCGATCAAGGGTGTTGGCGAGGGGCCTGTAGAGGCCATCACCGAAGCGCGTCAGGACGGTCCGTTCACGGATCTGTTCGATTTCTGTGCCCGGGTTGACCTCAAGCGCATCAACAAGCGCACCCTCGACGGTCTGATTCGAAGTGGTGCACTGGACCGTCTTGGGCCGTTCTTTCATGACGAGCCCAAAGCCTGGCAAGCCAGCATCGACCAGAACCGCGCGGTGTTGTTGTCGGCCCTGGAAGAAGCAATCAAGGCGGCCGAACAAACCGCGCGCACCCATGACAGCGGTCACGCCGACCTGTTTGGCGGGTTGTTTGTCGAAGTGGACGCGGACGTCTACGCCAATCACCGCAAGGCCAAGGAACTGACGCTCAAGGAGCGACTCAAAGGCGAGAAGGACACGTTGGGCCTGTACCTGACCGGTCATCCGATTGACGAATATGAAGGCGAAATCCGTCGTTTTGCGCGTCAGCGCATTATTGATCTCAAGCCTGCGCGCGATACTCAGACCGTTGCCGGGATGATCATTGCGTTGCGGGTGATGAAGAACAAAAAAGGCGACAAGATGGGCTTTATCACCCTCGACGACCGATCGGCGCGTATCGAAGCCTCGCTGTTTGCCGAGGCCTTCCATTCGGCACAGTCATTGTTGCAGACCGATGCGATGGTGGTGGTCGAAGGGGAGGTCAGTAATGATGACTTCTCTGGCGGGCTGCGCCTGAGGGTCAAGCGGGTGATGAGCATGGAAGATGCCCGCACCAGCCTGGCCGAGAGCTTGCGCCTGAAAGTGAATCGGGCTGCACTCAAGGGCGATCAGTTGCGCTGGTTGGGCGAATTGTTCAAGAAACATCGTGGTGCGTGCCCGATCACCATGGATTACACCGGCGAAGACGCCAAGGCCATGTTGCAGTTTGGCGAGACCTGGCGGATCGATCCGGCAGACAGCTTGATTCAAGCCCTGCGTGACCAGTTCGGGCGAGACAACGTCTTCCTCCAATACCGTTGACGGTCAGGGGCTACAGCTGCGCCCTGACCTCGACCTGAATTTTTAATCTCGACCTGAGAGCGCCTGTCCCTTAAGGTAGGCGCGATACAGATCAACCGGCTGCCCCAGCTCGGTTCGAAACGCCAGTAAATGCTGGGTTTCAGACCTTCTGGCATGCTTTGCCGCCGACCCAAGACGGATGCTTATGAACCCGAATTTTCTTGATTTCGAACAGCCGATTGCTGACCTGCAAGCCAAAATCGAAGAGTTGCGCTTGGTTGGTAATGACAATTCGCTGAATATCAGTGATGAAATCTCTCGTCTGCAAGACAAAAGCAAAACGCTGACTGAAGATATTTTCGGCAAGCTGACCAGCTGGCAGATTGCCCGTTTGGCCCGTCACCCGCGTCGTCCATACACACTGGACTACATCGATCACATCTTCACCGAGTTCGATGAGCTGCATGGCGACCGTCATTTCTCGGATGATGCGGCCATCGTTGGCGGTATTGCCCGCCTGGATGATCAGCCAGTGATGGTGATTGGTCACCAGAAAGGCCGTGAAGTCCGTGAAAAGGTACGCCGCAACTTCGGTATGCCGCGTCCTGAAGGCTATCGCAAGGCCTGCCGTTTGATGGAAATGGCCGAGCGTTTCAAAATGCCGATCCTGACCTTCATCGACACGCCGGGTGCTTACCCTGGCATCGACGCTGAAGAGCGTAACCAGAGCGAGGCCATTGCCTGGAACCTGCGTGTCATGTCGCGTCTGAAAACCCCGATCATCGCCACCGTTATCGGCGAAGGCGGTTCGGGCGGTGCCTTGGCGATTGGTGTTTGCGACCAGTTGAACATGCTGCAGTACTCGACCTACGCGGTGATCTCGCCGGAAGGTTGCGCATCGATTCTGTGGAAAACCGCAGAAAAAGCACCGGACGCCGCTGAGGCCATGGGCATTACCGCCGAGCGCCTCAAAGGCCTGGGTATCGTGGACAAGGTGATTGGCGAGCCATTGGGTGGCGCACACCGTGACCCGGCTGCTGCGTCTGCCAGCATTCGTGCCGACCTGATTTCCCAGCTGGACATGCTGAACAAGCTGGATCACGAAACACTGCTCAAGCGTCGTTACGATCGTCTGATGAGCTACGGTCTCTGATTCGGATTTAGTGTGGGAGCGGGCTTGCCCGCGATGGCATCTGCGCGGTTTGGCTCAAAGATCGAGTAGTCAGCATCGCGAGCAAGCCCGCTCCTACAGGATTGCGTAATGCCCAGTCTATCGATTCCGCTGCTGCAAGCCCTCAGCCCCTGGCGCAACGCCAAGGCCTGGCATGTCGCGCTCTCCGGCGGTCTCGATTCGACTGTGCTGCTTCACCTTCTCGTTCAATTGCGCCAGACCCACCCATTACCGCCCATTACCGCTGTCCATGTTCATCATGGCCTGCAGGCGGCGGCTGATGCGTGGCCGGATCATTGTCAGGCGCTGTGTGACCGGTTGAGCGTGCCGTTGCAGGTGATTCGCGTGCAGGTGCAGGCAGGCGCAAGTGTCGAGCGTGCGGCGCGGGATGCGCGCTATCAGGCGTTTGCTGCGCTGACGGATGTTGAAGAGGTGCTGCTGGTCGGGCAGCACCGTGACGATCAGGCTGAAACCCTGCTGTTTCGCCTGCTGAGAGGGGCAGGGGTCAACGGGTTGGCGGCCATGCCTCGTCAACGACGTTTGGGGGCAGGGCACCTGTGCCGGCCTTTGCTGGACGTTTCTCGCGCTCAGCTTGAGGCTTACGCCCTTGAGCAGGGGCTGGGCTGGATCGAAGACCCGTCCAACGCCCAAACAGATTTTTCCCGTAATTATTTGCGCCATGAAGTGTTTCCAGTCCTCGCACGGCGATGGCCACAGGCGGCTGCCAGCCTGGCCCGCAGTGCAGCCCATTGTGCCGAGGCTCAAGGCCTGCTTGATGAGTTGGCGCAACAGGATCTTCGCGATGCGGGTACAGACACCGAATTTGCCTGGCTCGGGGTGCCCTCGCTGGCGCTTGCGCCCATCGTCCGTCTGTCGCCTGCACGTCAGCGCAACGCATTGCGTCACTGGCTGGCAGCATTCACCCCATTGCCTGATACCGATCACTGGGCTGGGTGGAATGCCCTGCGTGACGCCCGTGAGGGTGCCCAACCGCTCTGGAAACTCGCCGGCGGTGAGCTGCATCGCGCTGGCGGCCGCATCTGGTGGTTGTCCGGTGACTGGTTGCTCCCGCCCGCTGTGCCAGGATTGTGGACGCAACCCGACCAGGCGCTGACCCTGCCGGGTAATGGTCAGGTGCGCTTTGTCGGGACGACGGCCGATGGCCCCTTGCAAGTGAGCTATCGTCAAGGGGGCGAAGTGATGGCGCTGGAACAGCGCGGTCACCGTGATCTGAAGCGGTTGTTCAACGAGCGGGGTGTTCCGTTGTTTGCCCGTGGCAGATTGCCGCTTCTGTACCGCAATGAGCAGTTATTGGCCGTGGCAAACCTCAATGGACTGGACTCCAGCCCCTGTGGACGCTGGCAATTACAGTGGCTGCCAACTTCGAGCGATCAAGGTTTGAGCTGAAAGGGGGTTTCCGGTAGACTACGCTCCCTTCTTGATACAACTTCTGTGGATTCACCGGAATTACAGAAGTTGCCGATTACCAAGCAGTCTTTGCTGGGCGATTTTAAAAAAATGTGTGGCTTGCATCGAACCGATGATTTACGTCGGTCTGTTTCAACGCAGCAGTTTTTCGAAAGGTGCACTGTGACTAATGCTGGTGATTGGGGGCTTCGGCCTTCCTTCGCTTTCCCCGGCGGCTCTGACCGCTTTAACGCAGACTTCTAGGGTTTTTCATGACGCGCTACATCTTCGTCACGGGCGGTGTTGTTTCTTCATTGGGGAAAGGCATTGCCTCGGCTTCATTGGCAGCCATCCTGGAGGCGCGGGGACTTAAGGTCACCATGCTGAAGCTGGACCCCTACATCAACGTTGATCCGGGCACCATGAGCCCGTTCCAGCACGGTGAAGTGTTCGTCACTCACGACGGCGCCGAAACCGACCTGGACTTGGGGCATTACGAGCGGTTCATCCGCACGACCATGACCCAGAACAACAACTTCACCACGGGCCGCGTTTACGAACACGTCCTGCGCAAGGAGCGCCGTGGTGATTACCTGGGTGCAACCATCCAGGTGATTCCGCACATCACCGACGAAATCAAACGTCGGATCATCAAGGGCGCCGGCGATGCCGACGTAGCGATGGTTGAGATTGGCGGTACTGTGGGTGACATTGAGTCCCAACCGTTCCTCGAGGCTATCCGTCAGTTGCGCATCGAAGTGGGCGCCAAGCGCGCCATGCTGATGCACCTGACGCTGGTTCCGTACATCGCCACTGCTGGCGAAACGAAAACCAAACCAACGCAACACTCGGTTAAAGAATTGCGCTCCATCGGCCTGCAGCCAGATGTCCTGATCTGCCGTTCCGATCACCACGTTGATATTTCTTCGCGTCGCAAGATTGCGTTGTTCACCAACGTTGAAGAGCGTGCCGTTATTTCGCTGGAAGACGCCGACACCATCTACCGCATCCCGGGCATGCTGCACGCCCAGGGTCTGGATGATTTCGTTGTCGAGCGTTTCGGCCTGGAATGCAACAGCGCCGACCTGTCCGAATGGGAACAGGTTGTCGATGCCAAGCTCAATCCAGAGCACGAAGTCACCATCGCGATGGTGGGCAAGTACATGGAACTGCTGGACGCGTACAAGTCGCTGATCGAAGCGATGAGTCACGCTGGTATTTCCAACCGTACCAAGGTCAACCTGCGTTATATCGACTCCGAAGACATCGAAAACAAAGGCACTGAACTGCTTGAAGGCTGTGATGCCATTCTGGTTCCGGGCGGCTTCGGTCTGCGCGGCGTAGAAGGCAAGATCACTGCTGTTCAGTACGCTCGCGAGAACAAGGTTCCATACCTGGGTATCTGCCTGGGCATGCAAGTAGCGGTAATCGAGTTCGCACGTAACGTGCTGGGCTGGAAAGACGCCAACTCCACCGAGTTCGATCGCAGCAGCGGCCATCCGGTTGTGGGCCTGATCACTGAGTGGGAAGATGCCACCGGTGCAGTCGAAACCCGTACCGAAACGTCGGATCTGGGCGGCACCATGCGTCTGGGTGCGCAGGATTGCCAGCTGCAAGCCGGTTCCCTGGTTCACGACTGCTATGCCAAGGACGTGATTGTTGAACGTCATCGTCATCGCTACGAAGTGAACAACAACCTGCTGCCGCAACTGACTGAAGCAGGCCTGAAAGTGACCGGTCGCTCCGGTGACGGCGCGCTGGTAGAAGTGGTTGAAGCTCCGGATCATCCTTGGTTCGTCGCTTGCCAGTTCCACCCGGAGTTCACCTCCACGCCACGTGATGGCCATCCACTGTTCACCGGTTTCGTCAAAGCTGCACTGGCGCAACACGAGAAGAAGGCGTAATCAGAATGGCGCAAAAGATTATCCGTGTAGGCAATATCGAAATTGCCAACGACAAGCCAATGGTCTTGTTCGGTGGCATGAACGTGCTGGAAAGCCGTGATATGGCCATGCAGGTGTGCGAAGAATACGTACGGGTTACCGAAAAGCTCGGCATCCCTTACGTGTTCAAGGCCAGTTTCGACAAGGCCAACCGTTCATCTGTCAGCTCTTACCGTGGCCCCGGCCTCGAAGAAGGCATGCGGATTTTTCAGGACATCAAGGCTGCTTTCGGTGTGCCGCTGATCACCGACGTTCACGAGCCTGCGCAAGCAGCCGTGGTCGCCGAAGTCTGCGACATCATCCAGTTGCCGGCGTTCCTGTCGCGTCAGACTGACCTGGTCGTGGCCATGGCCAAGACCGGCGCCGTGATCAACATCAAAAAGGCCCAATTCCTTGCGCCTCAGGAAATGAAGCACATCCTGAGCAAATGCGAAGAAGCGGGCAATGATCAGTTGATCCTTTGCGAGCGTGGTTCCAGCTTTGGCTACAACAACCTTGTTGTAGACATGCTGGGCTTCGGCATCATGAAGCAGTTCGAATACCCGGTCTTTTTCGACGTGACCCACGCGCTGCAAATGCCCGGTGGTCGCTCGGACTCAGCCGGTGGTCGTCGTGCCCAAGTGACCGACCTGGCCAAGGCTGGCATCAGCCAGGGCCTGGCGGGCCTGTTCCTTGAGGCGCACCCGGATCCGGACAATGCCAAATGCGACGGCCCTTGCGCCTTGCGTCTGGACAAGCTGGAGCCTTTCCTGGCCCAGCTGAAGTCTCTGGATGAGTTGGTTAAAAGTTTTCCGACAATAGAAACCGCGTAAACCTCGTTTCTCCGGTAAAGTACCGCACGATTTCTCGGGCCTCAGGGCCCGAGCCTTATCGCCCGCAAGGCTGCCCGCTATTTGCCCCTTGCCGCCGATAACAATATTTCCCTCAGCTGCGTCGTTTTCGTCAACTTTGGAGTGTTTACAACAATGGCAAAAATCGTCGACATCAAAGGTCGTGAAGTTCTCGACTCCCGTGGCAATCCCACTGTGGAAGCGGACGTGCTTCTCGACAACGGCATCATCGGCAGTGCTTGCGCGCCGTCCGGTGCATCCACTGGTTCCCGTGAAGCGCTGGAACTGCGTGATGGCGACAAGAGCCGTTACCTGGGCAAAGGCGTGCTGAAAGCCGTTGCCAACATCAATGGCCCGATTCGTGATTTGCTGCTGGGTAAAGACCCGGTTGACCAAAAGGCGCTGGACCACGCGATGATCGCGCTGGACGGCACTGAGAACAAAGGCTCCCTGGGCGCCAACGCCATCCTGGCCGTGTCTCTGGCTGCTGCCAAAGCCGCTGCCCAGGACCAGGACCTGCCGCTGTACGCACACATTGCCAACCTGAACGGTACTCCGGGTGTTTACTCGATGCCGGTTCCGATGATGAACATCATCAACGGTGGCGAGCACGCTGATAACAACGTCGACATTCAAGAGTTCATGGTTCAGCCGGTTGGCGCCAAGACTTTTTCTGACGCGCTGCGCATGGGCACCGAAATCTTCCATCACCTCAAAGCTGTGCTCAAGGCTCGTGGCCTGAACACCGCAGTGGGCGACGAAGGTGGTTTCGCACCGAACCTGGCTTCCAACGAAGATGCACTTAAAGTGATCTCCGAAGCCGTTGCAAACGCCGGTTACACCCTGGGCACTGACGTGACCCTGGCTCTGGACTGCGCTGCCAGCGAATTCTACGAAGACGGTAAATACAACCTGTCGGGCGAAGGTCAAGTCTTCAGTTCCGAAGGTTTTGCTGAATACCTCAAGGGTCTGACTCAGCGCTACCCGATCATCTCCATCGAAGACGGCCTGGACGAGTCTGACTGGGATGGCTGGAAAATCCTGACCGACAAAATCGGTGAGAAGGTTCAGCTGGTGGGTGACGACCTGTTCGTAACCAACACCAAGATCCTGAAAGAAGGCATCGACAAGAGCATTGCCAACTCGATCCTGATCAAGTTCAACCAGATCGGTACCCTGACCGAAACGCTGGAAGCCATTCAGATGGCCAAGGCTGCTGGTTACACGGCTGTGATCTCGCACCGCTCCGGCGAAACCGAAGATTCCACGATTGCCGATCTGGCGGTGGGTACTTCGGCTGGCCAGATCAAGACCGGCTCTCTGTGCCGTTCTGATCGTGTTTCCAAGTACAACCAATTGCTGCGTATCGAAGAGCAATTGGGTGCAAAAGCCAAGTACAACGGTCGTGGCGAGTTCCGCGGCTGAGTACTGAATCGTAAAAAGTCAGCAGATTGTGTTGAAAAGCTCGTCAATGCGGGTCTTTTGACACTAATCTGATGCTTCTGTATACAAGCCTGGTTCTTCCAGGCTTTGTACTATTCGATGTTTACGTTTGTCGGCATGGCTGTCTTTTTACTGGATACCTGATATTCGATGCGCAGTCCCTATTGGTTGTTTCTCGTCCTGCTCTTGCTGCTGGCTGGCCTACAGTATCGCCTGTGGGTGGGGAATGGCAGTTTGGCGCAGGTTACCGACCTGACTCAGCAAATCGCCGATCAGCGTGCTGAAAACGAAATTTTGCTGGAGCGTAACCGCGTGCTGGATGCGGAAGTGCTGGAGCTTAAAAAAGGCATGGAGACCGTTGAAGAACGCGCTCGCCATGAGTTGGGCATGATCAAGGAGGGTGAAACCCTCTATCAGTTGGCCCAATGAGTCATTCATCACCGGCCTTTTGGGCCGTGATTCCTGCCGCGGGCGTGGGTGCCCGTATGGCCGCGGACCGTCCCAAGCAATATTTGCAATTGGGCGGGCGCAGTATTCTCGAACACAGCATCAGCTGTTTTCTCGATCATCCAGGCCTCAAGGGGCTGGTGGTCAGCGTTGCTTTTGATGATCCCTTCTGGCCGTCATTGCCGTGTGCTTCTGATCCGCGTGTTGTGCGGGTGGACGGCGGGCGGGAACGGGCGGACTCCGTACTCAACGCGTTACTGTACCTGCATGCGCAAGGTGCGGCGGATGACGACTGGGTATTGGTCCACGATGCGGCACGTCCAAACCTGTCCCGTGAAGACCTGGACAAGCTGCTGGGTGAGTTGGCTGACGACCCGGTGGGTGGTTTGCTGGCTGTTCCTGCGCGGGACACACTCAAGCGAGTGGACAAAAAAGGTCGTGTGGTTGAAACCGTTGATCGCAGTTTGATCTGGCAAGCCTATACACCGCAGATGTTTCGCCTGGGGCCATTGCATCGCGCTCTGGCGGACAGCCTTGTGGCCGATGCGACCATCACGGACGAATCTTCGGCAATGGAATGGGCCGGCCTGGCCCCGCGACTGATCGAAGGGCGTGGGGACAATATCAAGGTCACTCGCCCGGAAGACCTTGAGTGGTTGCGTTTGCGTTGGGCCACTCGCTGATCAGCGCGTCCCGGGGACTTGTGGGAGCGGGCTTGCTCGCGATGACATCACCTGGTTTACCCGGCAGACCGTGGCGTCTGCATCGCGAGCAAGCCCGCTCCTACAGGTAAAAGCAGCAGCGGCTTACCCCTGATACTCCTCCCGCTTGGCCAAACCTTCCTTCAGGTAATCCACCAGCTTTCTAACCTTGGGCGACAAGTGCCGCTGTTGCGGATAAAGCGCCCAGACAGCAGTGTTTGGCGGCTGGTGCGTGTCGAGCAAAGACACCAGGGCCCCTGTCTTCAAGTGCTCCAGTACGTAATAGTCCGGCAGCTGACAAAGCCCTACACCTTGAAGTGCCGCATCCAATACCGCTTGCCCACTATTGCAGCGCCAATTCCCCTGCACCCGTTGCGAAAACTCACGCCCGTCCTGCTGCAGTTGCCATAGATCCGAGCTACCAATCAGACAGTTATGTCGGCTCAGCTCTGACAGGCTGTGGGGGCGGCCATAATGTTCCAGGTAGGAAGGTGACGCGCAGACATACATGCGCCTAGGTGCGAGCCGCGTGGCCACCAGCCTTGAGTCCTGCAAGCGTCCCAGTCGAATCGCCAGGTCCAGGCTTTCATGTACCAGGTCCAGTGGTCGATTGCTGAGTTCTATGTCGACCCGCAACTGCGGATACAGCCCCATGAAGCGCGTCACCAATGGCACGATAAATCGTTCGCCATAGGCCACCGCGCAGGTCATGCGCAACATGCCCTTGGGCTCGCTGGCCAGATCTCCTACCGCTCGCAGTGCTTCTTCACGTCCGTCCTGCAGGCGCTGGCAATGCTGCAAAAAAGTTTGCCCTGCCTCTGTCAGCGTTACCTTGCGGGTACTGCGATAAAACAGACGGGTCTGCAGGCGCTCTTCGAGGCGCGCGACCTGGCGACTGATATGGGATGAGGAGACGCCAAGGCGCTCGGCCGCCGCCGTAAATTGGCCGCACTCGGCCACGGCGACAAACTCATCGATACCTTCCCAGCGGTTTTCATTCACGGCTGATTATCCCTGCATGGCAATAATGTTTTGCTTTTGTCTGGATTATTAATCACTCAGCGCTGATTTACACTCGTCGTCTTGTTTTTACTTTGCTGGAGACGATCGATGATCAAGTCACGTGCTGCCGTAGCTTTCGAGGCCAAAAAGCCCCTGGAAATCGTAGAGGTTGACGTTGCCATGCCCAAGGCTGGCGAAGTGCTGCTGCGGGTTGTGGCGTCGGGTGTTTGCCATACCGATGCCTACACCTTGTCAGGCGCGGACCCGGAAGGCATTTTCCCGTCGATCCTGGGCCATGAGGGCGGCGCCATCGTTGAAGCGATTGGCGAGGGCGTGACCTCCGTTGCGGTCGGTGATCATGTCATCCCGCTGTACACCCCCGAGTGCGGCAAGTGCAAATTCTGTCTGTCGGGCAAGACCAACCTGTGCCAGGCGATTCGCTCGACCCAAGGCAAGGGCTTGATGCCGGACGGCACTACGCGTTTCTCCTACAAGGGTCAGCCGATTTTCCACTACATGGGGACTTCGACCTTTTCTGAATACACCGTGCTCCCGGAAATATCGGTCGCCAAGATTCAGAAAGATGCGCCGCTTGAGAAGGTTTGCCTGCTGGGTTGCGGCGTGACGACCGGGATCGGCGCGGTGCTCAACACCGCCAAGGTCAAGCCGGGTGATACCGTGGCCATCTTCGGTCTGGGCGGTATTGGCCTGTCCGCGGTGATCGGTGCGGTGAAAGCCAAGGCTGCACGGATCATTGCCATCGACATCAACCCGGCCAAGTTTGAAATCGCCCGGCAGTTGGGTGCGACCGATTGTGTCAACCCGAAAGACTTCGATCGCCCGATTCAGGAAGTGATCGTCGACATGACGGATGGGGGTGTCGATTTCTCCTTTGAATGCATTGGCAATGTGCATTTGATGCGTGCGGCGCTGGAGTGCTGTCACAAAGGGTGGGGCGAGTCTGTGATCATCGGCGTAGCCGGTGCAGGCCAGGAAATTTCCACCCGTCCATTCCAGTTGGTGACCGGTCGCGTCTGGCGTGGTTCGGCGTTTGGTGGCGTGCGTGGTCGTACGGAACTGCCAAGCTATGTCGACATGGCGCAAAGCGGCGAGATTCCGCTGGATACCTTCATTACTCACACCATGGGCCTGGAAGATATCAATAAGGCATTTGACCTGATGCATGAAGGCAAAAGCATTCGTACCGTCATCCATTTCTAATTAACAGCGGTAAGTCTAAACACCGCTAAACACGTGTGGGAGCGGGCTTGCTCGCGATTGCAGCTACCCGGTTTGACTGAAAGACCGAGTTGTCTGCATCGCGAGCCAGCCCGCTCCCACAGGTGGGGTGTTTTGCTTGCGGACTGGAGTTGCCCATGACACTGGAAAATATCTCCTGCCAAAAAAGCTTTGGCGGTTGGCACAAGCGTTACAAGCATCGTTCTGAAGTGCTGGGCTGCGACATGGTATTCGCCGTGTACTTGCCGCCGCAGGCGGAGCAGGGGGCAAAGTTGCCGGTGCTTTACTGGCTGTCTGGCTTGACCTGTACCGACGAGAATTTCATGCACAAGGCAGGTGCAATGAAGATGGCTGCCGAGTTGGGGCTGATCATCGTGGCGCCGGACACCAGCCCCCGTGGCGAAGGTGTACCGGATGACCCGCAGGGCGCCTGGGACTTTGGATTGGGTGCAGGTTTTTACCTTAACGCTACGCAAGAGCCTTGGGCGCAGCATTATCGGATGCACGATTATGTAGTGCAGGAGTTGCCGGCTTTGGTCGAAGCGCATTTTCCCGCTTCGCAAAAGCGCGGTATCAGCGGGCACTCGATGGGCGGGCACGGGGCATTGGTTTGTGCATTGCGCAATCCAGGACGCTATCAGTCGGTGTCAGCCTTCGCGCCGATCAGTAACCCGATGGACTGCCCATGGGGGCAAAAGGCGTTCTCCAACTATTTGGGCGAGGAACGTGCTCGCTGGCGTGAGTGGGATGCCAGCGTGTTGATTGGCGAAGCGCGCGAAAAACTGCCGCTGCTGGTTGATCAGGGTGATCGGGATGACTTCCTGGCTGTCCAGCTCAAGCCTGAGGTGCTGCAGCAGGCCGCCAAACTGGCCGACTACCCGCTGACCCTGCGACTGCAGCCAGGCTACGACCATAGCTATTTCTTCATCGCAAGTTTCATCGATGACCACTTGCGTCATCACGCCAATGCACTGAGCTAATAGCGCCCAATGTTGGTCAAAGTAGGTAGAATCACGCCCTGACTTAATCGGGGCGTTTTTTTATGCGTATTGGCCACGGCTATGATGTGCACTGTTTCGCTGAAGGCGATTTCATTACGTTGGGCGGCGTGCGGATCTCCCACAAATTCGGGCTGCTGGCCCATTCTGATGGCGATGTGCTTTTGCATGCCCTCAGCGATGCCTTGCTGGGGGCTGCGGCGCTTGGCGATATAGGCAAACATTTCCCGGACACCGATCCGACCTTCAAGGGCGCTGACAGTCGTGTCCTGCTGCGTCATGTCGTGGGTCTGATCCATGCCAAGGGCTGGAAAGTCGGCAATGTCGACAACACCATCATTGCCCAGGCGCCAAAAATGGCGCCGCATATTGAAACGATGCGTGCGCTGATTGCCGCGGATCTAGAGGTTGACTTGGACCAGGTAAACGTAAAGGCCACGACCACCGAAAAGCTTGGCTTCGTGGGTCGTGAAGAAGGTATTGCGGTGCATTCCATTGCGTTGTTGGTTCGCTCATGAACGAGTCGGATCTGCTCGGCCCTCGGGCCTACGGCGAGGCATTGGGCACTGCCGTGCTCAAAGCGACGGCTGAAGATTTTCAAGTCGACGAGGTGCTTGATATACCGCTGTCCGGGGACGGCGAGCACCTGTGGTTGTGGGTTGAAAAGCGTGGCCTGAATACCGAAGAAGCAGCGCGTCGCATTGCCAAGGCGGCGGGCGTGCCTTTGCGCACGGTCAGTTACGCGGGCCTCAAGGACCGCCAGGCGTTAACTCGCCAATGGTTCAGCGTGCAGCTGCCGGGCAAGGCAGACCCTGACTTGTCGGGCGCTGAAAACGAAACCCTGAAAATTCTCAAGACCTCACGCCACAAACGTAAATTGCAGCGTGGTGCCCATGCGGCCAACGGATTCACACTGCGCCTGACGCAACTGGCCGGGGACAAGGACGCGCTGCAGCAACGCCTTGAATTGATCGCCAAACAGGGTGTGCCGAACTATTTCGGCACCCAGCGTTTCGGCTGGCAGGGTGGCAATGTGGGCGAGGCGCGTGACTATGCTGCGCGCAAGGCCTTGCCTGAGCAGCGCAACGTTCGCTCGCGTCTGTTATCCACTGCCCGCAGCTATCTGTTCAATCAGGTGCTGGCCGCACGGGTGGCGGATGGTAGCTGGCAGCGGGCACAGGTCGGCGATTTGCTGGCCTTTACCGACAGTCGCAGTTTTTTCCCGGCAGGCGAGGCTGAATGCAGCGATCCGCGGCTGGCTATTCTCGATCTGCACCCCACCGGTCCCCAGTGGGGCGAGGGTGAGTCACCGACCACCGGCGTGACCCATGCGCTGGAACAGTCGATTGCAGAGCGTGAAGCCCAATTGCGTGACTGGCTGGTTCGCGCAGGCATGAGCCATGAGCGACGTATCCTGCGACTGCCCATTGGACGATTGACGTGGCATTATCCGCAGCCTGACATTCTGCAACTGGAATTTGTTCTGCCGGCCGGATGCTTCGCCACTGTTCTGGTGCGCGAGCTTGTTGATCTGGTGCCTTTGGATCAAGCGGATAGCCTATGCGTATTCTGATTTCAAACGATGATGGGGTCACCGCTCCGGGGTTGGCTGCGCTCTACGGTGCGCTGGCCGACTACGCCGAGTGCGTGGTGGTTGCCCCGGATCAAGACAAAAGCGGGGCGAGCAGTTCGCTTACCCTGGATCGTCCCCTGCATCCACACACCTTGGCCAATGGCTTTATCAGCATTAATGGCACACCCACCGACTGCGTGCACCTGGGCCTTCACGGCTTGCTGGAGCCGCAACCGGACATGGTGGTGTCAGGGATCAACCTGGGTGCCAATCTGGGTGACGACGTGTTGTATTCCGGCACTGTAGCGGCGGCACTTGAGGGGCGTTTTCTGGATCGTCCATCCTTTGCCTTTTCGTTGGTGTCGCGCCAGGTGGACAACTTGGCGACTGCGGCATTTTTTGCCCGCAAGCTGCTTGAAGCCCACGCATCGCTGGACTTGCCGCCGCGTACGGTCCTCAATGTGAATATTCCCAACTTGCCGCTCGAGAAAATTCGCGGCATTCAACTGACCCGCCTCGGGCATCGGGCACGCGCTGCGGCGCCGGTGCGGGTAGTTGATCCGCGAGGCAAGGCCGGCTACTGGATTGCCGCGGCAGGTGACGCCGAAGATGGCGGTCCGGGCACCGACTTTCATGCCGTGATGCAGGGGTATGTGTCGATCACGCCGCTGCAACTGGATCGCACCTTTGGGGATGGTTTCAAAAGCCTGAATGACTGGCTGGAGGGCATGGGCTGATGGCGCGCGAGCAGGATGGCATGATGCACCGTGGCATTGGCATGACCTCTGAGCGCACACGAGAGCGGCTGATCCAGCGCCTGCGTGAAGAGGGCATCGTTAACCAGGACGTGCTTGAGGTCATTCGCCGCACGCCACGTCATTTGTTTGTGGATGAAGCCCTGGCCCACCGGGCATACGAAGACACGGCGCTGCCCATCGGCAATAACCAGACCATCTCCCAGCCTTACATGGTGGCGCGCATGAGCGAGCTGCTGCTTGAGGACGGGCCGTTGGACAAGGTGATGGAGATCGGCACCGGATCGGGTTATCAAACCGCCGTGCTCTCGCAGCTGGTTGAACGGATATTCTCGGTCGAGCGCATCAAGGTGCTGCAGGATCGGGCCAAGGAACGATTGCTTGAACTCAATCTGCGCAACCTGGTGTTCCGTTGGGGCGATGGCTGGGAAGGCTGGCCTGCGCTGGCGCCTTACAACGGCATCATCGTGACGGCCGTCGCGACCGATGTGCCTCAGGCATTGCTCGACCAACTGGCCCCCGGTGGACGCATGGTGATCCCGGTCGGTGCGGGAGAGGTCCAGCAGTTGATGTTGATCGTACGCGAAGAGCACGGCTTTGCCCGACGGGTAATCGGTAATGTGCGCTTTGTGCCACTGCTTAACGGGCCGCTGGCCTGAGTCTTTATTGGCGTCGGGTGAATTATAGGGTGAGCTGCGGGTCATAAAGCCCGTCACCCGGGCCCTGCCCAGTGTTTGTTTATATTTTATACAGTGTGTTTATGATTCGGCTTTGCAGTCTGTAAAAGCCCTGTAGCCAGTTATACTTGCGCTAAACCATGGCCAGTACTGGCGTTTTACTATTTAGCCATCTTCAAAGGGAGCGGCGGGTGAGTCTCACAGTCATTGCGCAGCGTATGAGCAGCAAAAGCCTTCAGAGGCTGGTGGTCGGTCTGTTCCTGAGTGCCACACTGGCATTGTTGGCCGCGTGCTCCAGCAGCCCCAAAAGTGGCGTAAATGTCGTTGACCGTAACGGGGTAGCCCAGCGTCCGGCAGTGACCACAGGGCAATACGCCGTACGTCGTGGCGATACCTTGTTTTCGATTGCTTTTCGCTACGGCTGGGACTGGAAGGCTCTGGCCGCCCGTAACAATATTGGCGCCCCGTTCACCATTGTCCCAGGCCAGGTGATTCGTTTTGACGGACGCTCTGGGAGCCAGCCAGCAGGTGGCACGACCAGCACCGTGGTTTCGTCTTCTGCGGGCAGCAAGACCACGGTTATCAAGCGTACCGGCACTGTCGCAGCTGCGCCTGCAGCCGCCGCGCCGCTGCCAGCAGGCCCCGCACCCAAGGGTTGGGGATGGCCTTCGAACGGTATTTTGATCGGCAAATTTTCTTCAAACGGTAGTTTGAATAAAGGTATTGATATCGCCGGTGATTTGGGACAGCCTGTTTTAGCTGCGTCTGATGGGTCGGTTGTATACGCTGGCAGTGGATTGAGGGGCTACGGCGAACTGATCATCATCAAACACAGCGATACCTACGTCAGTGCTTACGGTCATAACCGTAGGCTGTTGGTTCGGGAGGGGCAGCAGGTCAAGGTCGGACAGACAATTGCCGAAATGGGGTCAACTGGTACAGACCGGGTGAAGCTTCACTTTGAAATTCGCCGTCAAGGTAAACCTGTAGATCCATTGCAATTCCTTCCTCGCCGTTGATCGCTTACCAGCCTGTTCCTGATGTGGATAAGGAACAGGCTCCAGCGTTGCCAAGGACTTGGGCGATGCTTGAGCTTGAGGTCGAACTCATCAAAGGACTATAGCAATGGCTCTCAACAAAGAAGCGCCGGGGTTTGACATCGACGATGAGGTGCTCCTTATGGACTCCAACATCGACAGCGACTTGATGTCAGAAGAAGACGATTCAACCCCTACAGCTCGAACCAAGTCCAAAAAAGCACCCGCTACAAAACAGCATAAGTACATTGACTACACGCGGGCGCTCGATGCGACCCAGCTGTACCTCAATGAAATAGGCTTCTCTCCGTTGCTCTCCCCTGCAGAAGAAGTCCACTTTGCTCGTTTGTCGCAAAGTGGCGATCCCGCCGGGCGAAAACGCATGATTGAAAGCAACTTGCGGCTGGTGGTGAAAATCGCACGTCGCTACGTCAATCGTGGGTTGTCGTTGCTTGACCTGATTGAAGAGGGCAACCTGGGACTGATTCGGGCCGTCGAGAAATTCGACCCGGAACGAGGGTTTCGCTTCTCGACTTACGCCACCTGGTGGATCCGCCAAACGATTGAACGGGCGATCATGAACCAGACCCGCACCATCCGTTTGCCGATCCATGTCGTTAAAGAACTCAATGTCTATCTACGGGCTGCGCGTGAACTCACGCAAAAGCTCGATCATGAACCTTCCCCTGAAGAAATCGCCAATCTGCTCGAAAAACCTGTCGCAGAGGTCAAGCGCATGCTTGGGCTCAACGAGCGGGTGTCCTCGGTAGACGTTTCTCTAGGCCCTGACTCAGACAAAACGCTGCTTGATACCCTTACCGATGATCGTCCTACAGATCCTTGCGAGCTGCTCCAGGACGATGATTTGTCGCAAAGTATCGATCAGTGGTTGTCTGAACTCACAGACAAGCAGCGTGAGGTGGTGATTCGCCGTTTCGGGCTGCGTGGTCATGAAAGCAGCACCCTTGAAGATGTAGGTTTGGAAATCGGTCTGACACGTGAACGCGTGCGCCAGATCCAGGTCGAGGGTCTCAAGCGCCTGCGGGAAATCCTTGAACGCAACGGTCTGTCGAGTGAGTCGCTGTTCCAGTAACTCACAACAGGCTGACTTGAAACCCCGAGCTTTTCGGGGTTTTTTGTGTGTGATGGAAAATGTTTCGATTGCCGTTTTGTCTTGTGCCTTATCGGTTTGTTTGGAAATGGGATGTCACGGACAAGATTGATTATTATCTGCGTAGTGCTGTAAGCCTTTACTTACCTTTCACGTAAGCCAAGGGCTTAAATAGGTCAGGCAAGCACCTTTTTCTTACTTCATTGTTTTCATAACTCAATGAAAAATAAGGTTTTTTAATACAAATCCAAAGAGGCTGCGTAATAAAAATCTATAACTGATGCGCTTGCAGCAATCCTATAAAACTCTAGTATTTGAATTGTGTCGACGGATCGACACGGCGCTCAAGGAAGAACGCAGACGGACATCGCGGGATGCGATTCATCAGGATGATGAGAAGGAAAAAAGGGACTAGGGAAAAAATGTGGGCGGGTCAAACCGCCCCTTTTTTTTGCCTGAATAATAACCGGGTGTGCTGCTTTAGAGCCTCAAGACTCGCGAAAAACGCTTTACCGAATCGTGCAACGCAAAACGCCCAAGGTCACAGACCTCGGGCGTTTTGCGTTGTGGTGCCAGCCAGCCTGTTTCTGCAGGCCGACGGTTCAGTACTTACAGCGCTGGATAGTCGATATAGCCCACAGGACCTTTCACATAAAAGGTTTCAGGGTGTGCTTCATTGAGTGGCGCATCGGCCTTCAGGCGTGCAGGCAAGTCCGGGTTGGCGATAAAAGGTACGCCGAAGGCTACGGCATCTGCCTTGCCCGCAGCGAGCCATGCATTGGCGCTGTCCTTGGTGAAGCTTTCGTTGGCGATGTATGGGCCACCAAAGGCTTGCTTGAGTTGTGGGCCGAGGCTGTCTGCTGCTTCGTGCTCACGGGCGCAGATATACGCAATGCCACGTTTGCCCAGTTCGCGGGCTACATAACCAAAGGTTTCAGCCAGGTTGTCGTCACCCATATCGTGCAGGTCGGCCCGTGGCGACAGATGCACGCCAACCCGGCCAGCACCCCAGACTTCGATGGCTGCGTCGGTGACTTCAAGCAACAGGCGAGCGCGATTCTCTACGCTGCCACCGTACTGGTCGGTGCGCTTGTTGGTGCTGCTTTGCAGGAACTGATCGAGCAGGTAGCCATTCGCGCCATGAATCTCTACACCATCAAAGCCGGCAGCCTTGGCGTTTTCTGCGCCTGTGCGGTAGGCCTCTACAACATCGGCGATCTCGGCCGTTTCCAGTGCGCGAGGTGTCGGGTATTCAACCTTGGGGCGAACCAGGCTGACATGGCCTTTGGCGGCAATGGCGCTTGGGGCGACTGGCGCTTCGCCGTTCAGGTACATCGGGTGCGAGATGCGCCCGACATGCCACAACTGCAGAGCGATCCGGCCACCGGCAGCGTGTACTGCCTTGGTGATGTTGGTCCAGCCGCGGACCTGGTCGTTGGACCAGATTCCTGGGGTGTCGGGGTAGCCGACGCCCATCGGCGTCACCGAAGTTGCTTCGCTCAGAATCAAGCCCGCAGAGGCGCGCTGAACGTAGTATTCAGCCATCAGCGCATTGGGAACCCGACCTTCATCGGCGCGGCAGCGGGTTAGCGGAGCCATGATGATGCGGTTGGGCAGTTCAAGATCACCCAGCTTGATCGGATCAAAAATCGTGGTCATTTATGCAGCCCTCTCAGGGATCAATGTGTGGCAGTTGCCAGCTCGGCATTACCGTTCTGGCGAAAAGTAATCAGGGTGACCAGCAGTGCCAGAATCGCCAGCGCTGCAGCAGCCAGGGGAACGCTGGTCAGGCCGAAACCGTGGGCGATGACACTGCCGCCGACCCAGGCGCCCAGCGCATTACCGACGTTGAAAGCGCCGATGTTCAAGGTTGAAACCAGGTTGGGTGCGGCCTTGCCGAAGGTCACGACGTTGATTTGCAGCGCCGGTACGGCGGCAAACGAAGCGGCGGCCCACAGGAACAGGGTTATTTCGGTCGGGATCACGGCGACGCTGGTCCAGGTCAGTACGGTCGACATCACGGCCATCGCGATAAAAACACCGATCAATGTAGCGGCCAGGCGCTTGTCCGCCAGCTTGCCCCCGATGATGTTGCCTACCGTCAGGCCAAGGCCGATCAGCAGCAAGGTCCAGGTCACGCCGCTTGGCGATACGCCGGTGACATCACCGAGCAGGGGCGCTACGTAAGTGAACAGGGTGAACATGGACGCGGAAAACAGCGCAGTCATGCTCAGGGAAAGCCAGATCCCGGCGCCTTTGAGTGCGGCCAGTTCGGCACGCATGTCGAGCTTTTCTTCGTCACGCTTGGCGGGCAGAAAGCGGATCAGGCCGATCAGCGCCACGACACCAATCACGGTGACTGCAAAAAACGTTGAACGCCATCCTGCGGCCTGCCCCAGAGCGGTGCCCAAGGGAACGCCCAGCACGTTGGCCAGGGTCAGGCCGGTAAACATCAGTGCTACCGCCGAAGCGCGCTTGTTGGCAGGTACCAGGCCTGCAGCCACGACCGAGCCGATGCCGAAGAACGCACCGTGACACAAGGCTGTAACGACACGGGCAAACATCAGCACGTTGTAATCACTGGCCAGGGCACAGAGCAGGTTGCCGATGATAAAGATCACCATCAAGGCGACGAGAGCGGCTTTGCGCGGCAACTTGGCCGTGGCCAGTGCCATGAACGGAGCACCGATGGCCACGCCCAGCGCGTAACCGGTCACCAGCCAACCCGCACCCGGGATCGATACGCCAAGATCGGCTGCTACATCAGGCAGCAAGCCCATGATCACGAACTCGGTGGTCCCGATGGCGAAAGCGCTGAGCGCCAGAATGAGTAGCGAGAGTGGCATGGAAGTCCTTGTTAAAGCTCTTGGCTGATTTTTTCGAGGAAGACCTTGATGGTTTCCTCATTACGTTTGAAGAAGTGCCACTGGCCGTGCTTCTGACTGGTAATCAGGCCCGCTCGTTGCAGCGTTGCCAGGTGGGCAGAGACCGTCGACTGCGACAGGCCGCAGAGTTGATCAAACTGCCCGGCGCACACACCGTGTTCGGTGGAGTGGATTTGGTCAGGGAACGAAGCATCAGGGTTTTTGAGTGCGTTGAGAATTTCTCGGCGTACTGGGTGTGCCAGGGCTTTTATTATTTCGTCGAGGTCGATCGGCATGGTGGCAGTGCTCAATGGGTACAACGTTATATCGCGATGAGGCGAACTTTAAATCGTTATATCGCGATATACAAATATGGATTTGATCTTAGGTCGGTTCAAATCGGTATATCGGGTTATAACGATATTGGTGTGGCAGTGCTAAACTGCGCGCCATGAATTATCTCGCACATCTGCACCTGGGCGGCCAGCGCCCTGAAGAATTACTCGGCAGTCTTTATGGCGATTTCGTCAAAGGTCGGCTGCACGGTCAGTACAGCCCCGAGATTGAACACGGGATTCAACTGCATCGCAGCATTGATGTCTTCACGGACAATCACCCGTTGGTTGATCAGTCGTTGACGCGTTTTACCCGCACTCGCAGGCGCTATGCCGGCATCGTGCTGGATGTGTTTTTCGACCACTGCCTGGCCCGGGACTGGGGGCAGTATGCCGAGGGGCCGCTGGAGCGTTTTACCTCGGATTTTTATCGCGTGCTGGTGGCTGAGCAGCAGTTGCCGCGCAGGCTGGCCAGTATTGCACCGCACATGGCGGCCCATGACTGGTTGGGTTCGTACCGGGATTTTGACGTGCTGGAGCAGGTGTTCAACGGGATTGCGCGGCGTTTGTCGCGACCCGAAGAACTGGCGGGGGCGATGCAGGATTTAAAGGCGTTGTATGAGCCGTTGAGTGAGGATTTCCGGTTGTTTTATCCGCAGTTGCAGGGGTTTGCAGCGGGCTGCTACCGGCAGGGATCTCTGTAGTCGCTGCCGAAGGCTGCGATCTGCTGCGAAGCAGCAGCAAAAACCCTATGTTGACACGTGCATTGATGTGGACTCGATTTCCCTTGGCCATGGGATTGCCCGCGTTGCTTAACGCTCACGTTTTTTCGGGATTTTTCGCACAGGGTTGGCAATTGCTGGGGCTTGGTGCGCGGCCTATAGTCGGTGCTCGCCGATAAGGCGACCGGGTTTGGCGACTTGGAACATTTTCAAAAATATGTGCAATTGCTATATATGGCGGAGCGTGTATTTTGCGCGCTGTGTTTTATGGCGGCTGTACGTGGGAGACCTTCGGGTCTGCCGGGTTTTGGGGATGACCGGTTCGCCAACCCGCGTACAGCGGCCACCTGTTTTTGTTTGGCGACGAAAACGGATGGCTATTACATATAGCATCAGAGGTTTACTTATGACTCATTCCCAGTTTATCCCCCTCACCGCTATCGACTGCACCATCCCCGCCTTATTGATCGACCGCAACGCTCCCCTGGACGTACTTCACGCCAACGCCGTCGCCCGCGTTCTGGCCGTCACCCAGTTGATGGAAATGTTCTTCGCCCGCGAAGTGCAGCAGGCCGATTCTGTCGACCTCAAACACCTGGCCACGGTTTCGGCGCAATTGCTGCGCGACGGTTGTGACATGCTTGATGTCTTGGGCTGGCGCTTGCGGCCTGTTTGATACCGTTTTTATTACTGATGTATTGAGTACATATCCGGCATCAGCGTTTAACTGGAATATTGGTTTCGCTCTTACAGCGAGTCCCTTTTTGAAGGACCAAAAAGGAACCAAAAAGTCCTCGCCCCAGCGTACGGCCTTCGCTTCGCTCAGGTTCCCTCGTTCCGGTCCCGCTCCGTGGGCCCGCCGTGACGGGCCATCCCTGGCCCAACACGGCTCTCCCGGCATCCATGCCGGGATGCCCACTGCGCAGAACCTCCTCTCGGCCTCCCGAAGGGGCGGGCAGATCAAAAGCACTGCGCCCCGAAGCGGCCGACCGGCCGGCCTGTTTGGTGTAAGTCTGCGCGGCTCAATCTGTAGTCGCTGACGAGCCGTGCGAGGCTGCGTCCGGTTGCGAAGCGACCGTAAAACCTGAGTCCGGGATTTACCTGAACGATCGCTGTGTCCGGCTTTACGACTGCCGCGTCGCAGTGGCGCACCAAACCGAACGCAGCCTTCGTTCCTCGTCAGCGACTACGGAGTTTTGCGCAAGGTTTTGTGACGTCTGCGACGCATTTGTAGCCACTCGATTACCTGAACGCCACGAATGCCCATAACAGTGCCGGAATGAGGGCGGAACCTTTATTCCAGTTACACAGGGCAGTTCAGATCGTCGCCCCCAGAGGAGCTGTTTGCGTCACCGGCGCTGTCACCACCCGCCGTATCGCCTCCTGCGCCCTGAACGCCAGCACGGCGCGCTCCTGCGCCTGGCTGGCGATGGGCTCTAGCAGATGGATCTCGACCTCGGCCTGTTCATGGCTAAACAGGCGCAGTAAATGTGACAGCAAGTCATCGTCGCCAATAAACGGTGCTATCCCATCAATCTCGCCATTGCGTAAATAGCGTATGGCCACCGGCTGCAGGGGCACTTGGCTGTCTATCGCCGCCGATAACAACCGACCATGAAAGGTACGTATCGAACGCCCGTCAGTGGTGGTGCCCTCGGGAAACATCAGCAGAGAAAGCGGGTGCTTCAAGTGCTGGCTCATTTGCTCGCGAATCAGTTGGCTGTCTCCTGCGCCCCGGCGAATAAACAGGCTCCCGGCCTTGGCCGCCAGCCAACCGGCAACGGGCCAGCCGCGGACTTCTGATTTGGACAAAAACGAAAGCGGGGTGAGTTGCCCCAGCAGCGCAATGTCGGTCCATGACACGTGGTTGCTGACCCACAGCATGGGCGTTGCCGGTAACTGGCCGACGACGGTGATGCGAAAGGGCAGGGCGTTGCTCAGGCGAGACATGAAAAATTGCGACCAGCGCTGGCGACGGTCCATCGTGCTGCTCAGATTCAAGCGCTCAAGCACGGCGAACGCACTGGCCATGCCCAGCCCCAGGCTGACAACGGCCAGCACACGCGCCACTCGGCCATATCGGCGCAAACGGCTCATTACATGGCCGCCTTGAAGTGTCGCGCATAACGCGGGCATAGCTCATCGCGCTTGAGCAAAATAAACACGTCTGCCACCTGGAAGTCTTCATCCCAGCAAGGTTCACCGCAAATCTTGGCGCCCAGGCGCATGTAGGCCTTGAGCAATGGCGGCATTTCGGCGATGACGTTGGCGGGTATTTCCTGGGCCGGTAACGGCTTTTTCGGTTCGGCGCGCAAATGTTCCGTGCACAGGTAGCGTTCGCGCAGGCGCTGCATGATTGCCTGAGCCTGGATGCCGCCGTCCTGCATGGGGATGCTGGCGCAGCCCATCAGGTATCGGTAATTGCCGTGGTTGAGGACTTCTGCCAGCTCGCCCCAGAGTACGGCGATGGTGCCGCCGTTGCGGTAGGCAGGGTCGACACAGGTTCTTCCAATTTCAAGTATGGGCCCTTGCAGATTGGCCAGGCCGTGAAGGTTGAATTCTTCTTCGCTGTAAAAGTGGCCGATGTTTCGGGCGGCACTGTGATCCAGCAGGCGAGTGGTGGCTACCAACTGGCCGCTATTGAGGTCGCGGACCCCGATATGTTCGCAATGCGCGTCGTAACCGTCCTCGTCCAGTCCATGTTCGGCGCCTTTGAGCCTGGCCTTCAACTCGCCGCTGAACACACGAAAACGCAGGGTCTGGGCCTCGCGCAAAGCGTCGGGCCCGATCAGGCGCTCTGCCTGCAGACGGCGTTCTGGAGCGGTGTCGCGGATACGGACGATCTGGGACATTGCGAATCTCCGTGCAGGCACCGGGCCCGCCTTGGGTTTCTGCCAATCGACTGAGGTGTGCAACTTCAGGCTAGGCAGGTGCAATGTCACCCCTGTGACGTTTGGATGATGCTTGTATGACAGGAGCCCCGGAGGAACTGTCGGTGTCTGACGGCGTCCTAACACTGTGTTAAAAAGTCCAGCCAAAACCGCTCGCCAGGGTTAATGTTCGCCCACGTTTATTTGTCGATGAGTTTTTATGCTTAAAGTGTTGTTTTCTTCTGCCTGCGCCTTGTTGTTGACCCTTGGCGTGAGCCTTTCTGCCCAGGCCAACTGGTATCTGGACGGTGAGTCATCACGGCTTTCGTTTGTCTCCACGCAAAATGCCAATATCGCGAACGTGCATCGCTTTTTGGTCCTGCACGGCAAGGTCGACCGTAAAGGCCTGGCGCAATTGCGTATAGAAATGGATTCGGTCAACAGTGCCGTACCGCTGCGTGATGAGCGCATGCGCGACGTGCTGTTCGATTTCAAGCATTTCCCGGAAGCACAGATTACGGCGCAGATTGACTTGCAACCGATCAATGATCTTGCCCCCGGTGCGCAACTGGAACTGCACTTGCCTGTCACGGTGAGCCTGCGCGGCAAACAACACACCTATGAGGCCGAACTGTTGGCCACCCGCCTTGATGAACGGCGCTTTCAGGTCGTAACCCTGGAGCCGCTGATGCTGCAAGCCGAAGATTTTGGCCTGCAGCCGGAGCTCGAAACCTTGCGCAAATTGGCTGGATTGTCAGCCATCAGTTTTTCAGTGCCGGTGGGTGCGGTACTGATTTTCACGGCTCGCTAAGATGGCCGGCGCGGTGTTTGGCTGGCGCAGCGACAACCAGTTCGAGTTGCTGATCGATGGTTCCCGGTTTTTCCCCCGGATACTGGCAGCCATCGAGCAGGCACAAGAGCAGATTGATCTGGAGTTGTATCTAGTTGAGGCGGGTGGCTGCGCCGAAGCCATCGTGCAGGCGCTGGAACACGCCGCCTGGCGCGAGGTGCGAGTGCGCTGCCTGTTTGACGCCTATGGCAGTCTGGGCCTGGGTTTGAGTTTGCGCCGAAGGCTCACCGATGCCGGAGTTGAACTCAGGCATTACAACCCGCTTAGCTGGCGCCGTGGCCTGAACAACCTGTATCGCGATCATCGCAAACTGTTGTTGGTGGATCAGCAACTGGCCGTGGTCGGGGGCACTGGCGTTACGGATGAGTTTTGGCGCCCCAGTGACGACACCTGTGAATGGCATGAAGTCATGGTCAACATTCAAGGCCCGCTGGTCATGGACTGGCAGATGCTGTTTGATCGTCAATGGCGCGCCAATATCAGTCGCAAGGCATGGAAGCCCGCCACTCACTTCGGGCTTGCACGCTTGCCTGGCCTGCCCCAAGAGGCCAAAGGCATGGGCCGTGTCGCCTATGCGGATGCTCATCAACATCGCGATATCCTGCAATCGCTGGTGCGGGTGATCAACAGTTCCAGCCAACGTATCTGGCTGGCCACGCCTTATTTCTTGCCCACCTGGAGTGTGCGCCGCTCTCTGCGTCGCGCGGCGGCCAGGGGCGTTGATGTACGGCTGTTGCTCACGGGGCCGCGCACCGACCATCCTTCCGTGCGTTACGCCGGTCATCGCTATTACCCGCGCCTGCTGAAGTCCGGTGTGCAGATACTGGAATACCAGCCCTGTTTTTTGCACCTGAAGATGGTGCTGGCTGACGATTGGGTCAGCATTGGCTCGTGCAATTTCGACCACTGGAACCTGCGCTTCAACCTTGAGGCCAACCTCGAGGCGCTCGATCCGGCGCTGACGCAGGCGGTGGTCGCCAGTTTTAACGCGGACTTTGCCCAAAGCCTGCCTGTCAGCTTGCAAGACTGGCAGTCACGACCACTCTGGCGACGGGTAAAACAGCGTATCTGGGGCTGGGTCGATCGGCTGGTGGTTAATGTTTTGGGGCGTCGACACTAGACGCGGTTACAGACGCTTCAAGAACGTGCAAAATCGGGCGACCTCACGGGTCACGCAAAGCGTGAGGCATGATTTTTGGAGCTGTGTGCATGACACCTTCGTTGTTACTGGCCGTTCTGGCTTCTGGTTTTATCTATGGCATCACCCCGGGGCCAGGCGTGCTCGCTGTTTTTGGCATTGGTGCGGCCCGTGGGCGACGTGCCGGAGCCGGATTTCTGTGCGGGCATTTGCTGGGTGATGTGATCTGGTGCAGCACGGCGCTGATCGCCATCGTGGGCGCGCGTGAATTTGGCAGCACCGCCTTCAATGTGTTGGGCTTGATCAGCGGGCTCTACCTGTTCTGGCTGGGATTGCGCGCGGTGCGCGCCCAGCGCAGCAGCGTTGCCCGGCAAGGACCGGCGCGACAGCCGTTTGCTCACGGGATTTTCTTCGGCCTGACCAATCCCAAGGCGTATCCCGTGGCGGTGGCGACGTTTACGGCGCTGCTGTCCAGCCGGGCAGAGCTTCTGACCTGGGAAATGCTGCCCTGGTTGATCGCATTGAGTTTTGTCGGTGGGGCGATGGCCTACGCGATTTTGGTTGGTATTGTAGGAGCGGGGCATGTCAGGGCACTCTATCAGCGTCATGAGCTACTGATTACCCGGCTGTGCGGGGTCATGTTCATCGGTTTTGCCATCAGTGCGTTGATGCATGCACTGCCTGGGTTGTTACGAACTATCGTTTGACGTAGGTGGCAGGGAATGCGGTGCGGTGTGTGAGTCAGGGATGAATGTTTCCATTTAACCCTGAGGCATCGAGTTGCCCTATGGACATCAAGAATTACCTGCTCCAGGCAGGTTTTATTGACCTGTTGCTTGACGCTGTCTGTGTGGTGGACCGCAATGGTCGCTTCGTTTATGTCAGTGCAGCCTGCAAACGTATCCTGGGCTATGAGCCCCACGAGCTTAAAGGCCAGTCGATGATCGATCTGGTCTTCCCCGCTGACCGTGAGCGAACGCTGCTCGCGGCCAGCGACATCATGGCCGGTGAGCCCAAGCTCAATTTCGAGAACCGCTATGTGCACAAGGACGGGCATGTGGTGCATATCCAATGGTCTGCATGCTGGTCTGAAACCCATGAAATGCGCATTGCCGTGGCCCGCGATGTCACCGAGCGCAAACTGGCGGAGTCACGCCAGGCGGCTCTTTTTGCGATTTCGGAGGCTGCCCATGGGGCCGAGGATTTGCTGGCGCTGTTCAAATGTGTGCACCAGCTCATCGGGCAGTGGTTGCCCGCGGTGAGTTTCTCGGTCGCACTTCGGGAGCAGGGTTCGCTGACGTTTCCCTATTACGTCGACGATCATCCACTTGAGCAGCACTCGCCCGTTCGCCACCTGAGTGAGGAGGTCATGCTCAGTGGCCAGCCCGTCATGCGTGTGCCTGACCATGGGCCGTCATGGCTGGGTGTTCCGCTGGCCACTCAGAACGGCACTATGGGTGCGTTGGTGGTCAAAAGCCTGCCGGGTGAAGAGCGCTACACCGAGCAACACAAAGACTTGCTGCAATACGTGTCGACCCAGGTGGCAACGGCCATTGAGCGCAAGCAATTGCATGCCCGCCTGCAGTATCTGGCGCAGTACGACGCCTTGACTCACTTGCCCAATCGCGACCTTCTCTATGATCGCCTGCACCGCGCGCTGGCCGCTGCCAAACGGGACAATGAATGCCTGGCCGTGCTGTATGTCGATCTGGACCATTTCAAACTCGTCAACGACAACTATGGGCATGCGGTGGGTGATGACTTGTTGCAGCAGACGGCGCGGCGCCTGACGCTGTGCGTGCGCGAAAGCGATACGGTCTCCAGGATGAGCGGGGATGAATTTGTGCTGGTGCTGGAGAGGCTCAAACTGCCATCGCATGCGCTGATCGTGGCTGAAAAAATTCGCCTCAACCTCAGCCAGCCTGTCTTTATTGGCAATCACACGCTGAACATCATTCCCAGCATTGGCATTGCGGTTTACCCCGAGCACGGAGAGCAGGCCCAGCAATTGCTGCACCATGCAGATACGGCGATGTATCGAGTCAAAAAGAGGGGGCGCGGGTGAACATCGTGTGCAAGCTGTAAAACGCGAAGGGGGAGTTTGCTGCTGTACAGGCCAGGCTTTCAGAGGGGTGAAAGCCTTGAAGAAGTGGAGCGGGTGGCGGGAATCGAACCCGCGTGATCAGCTTGGGAAGCTGGAGTAATACCATTATACGACACCCGCTCAGAGCGGCTGACTTTGTACCAGATGTCAGCCTTGATGAGAAGTTTTATTCTTCAAATGCGTAATTTTGCAGTGTTTTTTCAATTTCCGGGTTACCTGGAACGCTTCACAGGGACTGTTGCCGGTGTTCACTTTGTGTAGGTTCTAAAAAATTGAGCAGCGCGGTTCTGCTGATGTGGCTGGCAGATTTGTGCTCCATGTCCAGAAAGTGCCCGGTGTTTTCCAGGCTGATGAACTGGCTGTTGGCGATGGGGTGCGCAAAGCGCCTGGCATCGTTGGCCACGGTGTACTCGTCCCATGCGCCGTTGATAAACAACACCGGAATATCAATGCCCCTGGCAGCATCGAGAAAGCATGGTTGGTCATTATTGAGGACGTGGTTGATATGAAAATGCATCTGCGCGTATTCATGGGCGGCCAGCGTGCTGACATGGCGGAAGTTGAAGCGCTTGAACAGGGGCGGCAAATGTTTGCCCAGCGTGTCGTTGACCAGGTTGCCGACCTGAGTGCGATTGCAGGCTGCCAGGCAATTGCGGCCACGTTCCAGGTAATCGCGCATGGCTTCGTTGATCAGCGGTGAAAAGGAACTGATCACCGCTTTTTCGATACGCCGTGGTGTGTTTGCCAACGCTGTGAGTGCTGCAGTCCCCCCCCACGAGAATGACAGCAGATAATTCGCGTCAAAGTGTTCTATCAGCTCAAGAAGCACCTGGGCTTCCAGCTCTTTTGTCAGCATCTTTTGATGAGGGTTGTGGGGTTTTGACTTGCCCGCGTACGGCTGGTCATACAGAACGACGTTCAGATGGGGGTGCAGGTTTTTCAGGGTCTGGCCAAACGAGGCGGTCGTGGCCATCGAGCCATTGACCAGAATAATGGTGTTTTCTGCGGTGTCGCAGCGATAGAACTCGGTGTGGATTCGATAGTGGCCTTGAATATCGAGCACAGCGATTTCGGGCTTTATCATGGCGTCAGACTCCGGTGAATCGAGCGTCGGTCTGACTGATGGTGCTCCGTGATTGTTACAGAAAGGGGTAGGACCCGTTGCTGGCTAACTCGCAGGTGCGGGTTGGAATTGAAGCACTTCCTGCTCGCTCAGCGCCCGGTACTCGCCGGGGGCCAGTTGGCTGTCGAGCACCAGTGGCCCGATGCTCTCACGGTGCAGGCGCATGACCTTGTTGTCGAAGAAGCCGAACATGCGTTTGACTTGATGGTAACGACCTTCAACGATACTCAGGCGCGCACTGAATGGGCCCAGCAGTTCCAGCCCGGCGGGCTGGGTGGTCAAGTCTTCGAAAGCGAAATAGACGCCCTCGCGAAATTTGCTGATGTAGGCATCGGTTATTTCCTGCTCGGTCTCGACGTAATACACCTTGGGCATCTTGGTCTGCGGCTGGGTGACATGGCGCGACCAGTGCCCGTCATTGGTGATCAGCAGTAGCCCGCTGGTATTGAAGTCCAGTCGACCGGCGATATGCAGGTCATGCTTGTCCGGCTCATTCAGCAAGTCGAGCACAGTGGGATGCTCCGCATCCCGGGTGGCGCTTACGCAACCTTGTGGCTTGTGCAGCATGAAGTACCGGGCAGGTTTTCCGGCCTGCAGGATGTTCTCATCCAGCTCGATACGGCTGAATGCATTGATTTCGTGGCGCGGATCGCTGATGACCTGCCCATCGACCTGGATGCGCTTCTCAATCATGAGCAAGCGAACCTGTTGGCGGTTGAACTGGGGCAGGTTGCTCAGAAAACGGTCTACACGCATAGCGATCAATCACAAGGAATACAGCCGAACATCTTACGTGAGGTGTTACGTTTGCGCTGGCTGCAATTGGCTCAGAACTTTCGCGCAGCGAGGACAGAGACACGTCAGATTGCGCTGTTCAACTGGCAAGGCACGGATGATTTCTGGGTCGATAGTCACGCCGTAGCACCAGCAGGGTTGGCCCAGGGTGTCAGGGTTGGCCTGGGTGCAGTCGTTACGGGCGCCACAGGCTGGGCAAAGGTCGGGCGTGGTCATTTCAGATGTCCGTTGTGGGGCAGGCGTTTACTCGAGCTATGGTAATCGCTGTTGGAGGTGTACGCAGGGTTCTGTTGCTCGAGTCGTTCAGGTGTGTACACCCGCTCATTGGCGAATAGTTAGTTGTTAAAGAACTTCACGCAACATTATCGGAAAGTAGCTACGTATAACGGCATTGTTAAATAGTCTTGGTTGATTACTCTTGAAGTTATCGGCAGGCAACGCCTGTTCGTAAATATCAACATTAAAATTCATCTTCTGGAGTGTCTGTTTATGAAGTCAGTTCATGTTTTTTTGTGCGCACTGTTTCTGTCGGCAAGTTCACTGGTAAGTGCGGCCGAAAGTTGTCCGAGTGTTGATAATGTGACCCTCAGGGAGGGCGTCTACACGGCGCCGAGCCACAGGGCCGGGGATGAATGGATCGCGGTCTCCAGTGCATTGTCACCTTCGCGGCTGACGTCATTTGAGGGCGCTGTTTTTTATCCGTTGAACAATCTGCAAGGCACTGCCGGTCGCATCGGATATTGTGAATATAAAGCTCAGGACCGCTCCCGGATCAACTTGTCGTATCGTCAAAGTACGGCGAATGAACATTCAATGCGTCTTGCCAATATTGACAGCTGGACAATGATTGAAAGCGGCGTGGGGCTGATAGTGTACGAGTGCACTGCCGCAAACGCTGGTGCCTGTGCTTTTTCGGTGCTCGACTGAGTGCTTGATTAACTGACGGCGGGTCGACCTGCGAGAGGTGCCAGGGATGGCACTCACCCTTGGTCGGATCTGCAGGTCTGACGCGTTTTATCAACGGCACTGAATATCATTTTTGCTGTCTTAACAGGTGTCAGACGCTGTTGCTGTTTGTCGCCCCCCAGCGTCGCTGGGGGTGCTCTTTCGCGGTCCAGGAGGCCGCCATGTATCGTCGCCTACTTTCTATCATTGCCATCAGCTTATCTGTGACAGCCTGCGTGCCTTACTACTCGGGCAGTTCCGGTTACTACCGCTCTGAGGTGTACTCGGCTCCGGTCACTTATTACGAAGGCGGTTACCGTCCTTACTATGTTTACCCGCGTGGCTACTACGCGCCAGCTCCACGCTACTATCAGGGGCCGCGTTACTACCCTGCACCACGGGGCTACTACCGCGAGCGAGGCTATCATCCTGGCCACGGGCCTGGTTATGGCAGGGGCCCCGATAATGGCGGAGGGTGGCGGGGCCGTTAGGGCAGTTGACAATGGGGGCGGGCTTTTCTAGTGTCCGCCCCATTGTTTTTCAGGATGTAGCCATGACGTCGGATGACCGTATAAAACTTGAACCTGTCTGGAAGCAGGCTTTGCGTGAGGAGTTCGATAAACCTTACATGGCCGGGCTGCGCGAATTCTTGCGCCAGGAGCATGCCGCCGGCAAAGAGATCTACCCGCCAGGTCCGCTTATTTTCAACGCCCTGAACCTGACGCCGCTGGACAAGATCAAGGTGGTGATTCTGGGGCAGGATCCTTACCACGGCCCGGGCCAGGCGCATGGCCTGTGTTTTTCAGTGCAGCCCGGTATCCCGACGCCGCCTTCGCTGGTCAATATCTATAAAGAGCTCAAACGTGACCTGAACATCGATATCGCCCCCCACGGCTGCCTGCAGCATTGGGCCGAGCAGGGTGTATTGCTGCTCAACACGACAATGACGGTGGAGCGCGCCAATGCGGCCTCCCATGCCAAAAAAGGCTGGGAACACTTCACTGACCGGATTATCCAGGTGGTGAGCGAGCAGCAGCCCAAGCTGGTTTTCCTGTTGTGGGGTGCCCATGCCCAGAGCAAGCAAAAACTCATTGATGCGACCAAGCATCTGGTGCTGACCTCGGTGCATCCTTCACCGTTGTCTGCCTATCGGGGTTTTATTGGTAACGGCCACTTCAGTCGGACCAACAAGTTCCTTGAGCAAAACGGCCTGTCCCCGATCGACTGGAAACTGCCGCCGGTTTAAGTGCATGGGAGGAGGCACACCCGCGACATCGGGTGTGCCCAGGATTACAGAGATGACCCGTTGTGGTCCTGGCGAACCCAGTATCGAAACAGGGGTTCGGCTAAAAACAGCACGAAGATCAGCCGCATGACCTGCAAGGCCGTGACCAGCGGGACTGACAGTTGCAGGGTTTCTGCCGTGAGGCTCATTTCTGCGATACCACCGGGCATCATGCCCAGGGTCATGGAGCGCAGATCGAGCTGGGTCAGGGTGCTCAAGCCCAGCGCACACAGGCTGGCGATCAGCATTGTCACCGCGGTGCCGAGCAAGGTTCGTCCGAGAAAGGACGGCGCCCGACGAAAGAACGCCCGGTTGAAGTGACAACCCAGCCCGCTGCCAATCAGCCACTGGCCCATCTGGCTGCTGCCGTCCGGCAGGCCAGTGTGCAAATCCCACAGGATACTGACGCTGGCGCTGACCAGCAGCGGCCCGAACAGCCACGGATTGGGCTGGCGCAAGCGTTGCCAGATCCAGGCCAGCAAAGCCCCTGCCGGAAACAGCAGCGCCAACCAGTAAAAATTGACAGGTGCGGGCTGCAAGGCGGGAGCGCCTTCGCCCATCAGGTATTTGAAGGCTGCCGGGACGCACAGTACAACGGTCAGCACCCGCAGGCTCTGGCCAGCAGCAACCCGGCTCAACACGGCGCCGTTGCGGGCGCCGAGGTTGACCATCTCACCCGAACCACCAGGCATGCTGGAGAAGAACGCCGTGGCGCGGTCCTCACCACTGCGGCGCATCAGCCACACACCGATGACGCTCGATACGCTGGTGAGCAGGGCGCCCGCCAGGATCAGCCAGAAGTGTGCCAGCACCTGCTCCATGACCACGGGCGTGAAGTGCAGGCCGATACCGATGCCCACAATCCACTGACCGCATTTACGTCCGCCAGGGATCTCGGCCAACTGCCAGGGTGTCAGGCAGCGCACCAGGATGATGGCCAGCAAGGAGCCGACCATCCACGGCAACGGCCAGCCGATCAGGCTGGCGAGGTAGCCACCGGCCAGACCGACCAGTGGCGTGCCCCACCAGTGCCTGAATCCTGAATCAAGCATCGGCCAAGGCGCGACGTTGAGCACTACGCTTGCGCCAGATGCGCAGCACAGGCAGCAGCAACATGATCGCCGTCAGTACCCAGACACCCAGGGTGATCGGGCTTGCCCACAGGATCTCCAGCGCACCGTTGGAAATCGACAACGCACGACGCAAGTTCTGCTCCATCAAACCACCCAGGATGAACCCCAGCAGTACCGGAGAGAGCGGGAAGTCGAGCTTGCGCAGGATGTAGCCGAAGATGCCGATACCGATCATCAGGAACAGATCGAACGTGGTGGCGTGCACGGCGTAGACACCGATTGCGGTAATGATTGCGATCACCGGCACCAGCGCCCAGTTTGGCACCGAGAGAATGCGGGTGAAGATGCGGATCATCGGGATATTGAGGATGACCAGCATGATGTTGGCGATAAACAACGACGCAATCAGGCCCCAGACGATATCGGGTTGCTGTTGGAACAGCAGCGGGCCCGGGGTGATGTTGTACAGCGACAGGGCGCCGATCATCACCGCCGTGGTGCCGGAACCCGGTACGCCGAGAGTCAGCATGGGCACCAGTGCGCCGCAGGCCGAAGCGCCGATTGCGGTTTCAGGTGCTGCCAGACCACGCATGTCGCCCTGGCCGAATTTTCCGCTAGCGCCTGCCAGACGTTTCTCGGTCATGTAGGCCACGGCGCTGGCCAGTGTTGCGCCTGCCCCCGGGAGTACGCCCATGATGAAGCCGAGCAAGCCGCAACGGATGTTCACGACAAATACAGCAGACGCTTCCTTGAAGTTGAACATCATGCGGCCCGTGGCCTTCACGGCTTCCTGGCCGCGGTGGGTTTTCTCCAGCAGCAACAGGATTTCGCTGATGGAAAACAGGCCCAGTACCAGCACGACAAACTGAATGCCGTCAGTCAGGTGGATGTTGTCGCCGGTGAACCGGTAAACACCGCTGTTGGCATCAATCCCGACTGTAGACAGAAACAGCCCGATAAGTGCAGCGATAAAGGTCTTGAGAGGGCGGTCCCCAGCCATGCCGCCCAGGCAAACGATGGCGAACACCATCAGCACGAAATATTCCGCCGGGCCGAAGGCAATCGCCCACTTGGCCAATAACGGGGCGAACAGCACCATTCCACAGGTGGCAATGAAGGCGCCGATGAACGAGCTCCACGCGGACAGCGACAGCGCCACCCCGGCCAGCCCCTTGCGGGCCATAGGGTAGCCGTCGAGGGTGGTCATCACGGTGGACGCTTCGCCCGGGATGTTCAGCAGGATTGAGCTGATACGGCCGCCGTATTCACAGCCCAGATAGACCGCGGCCAGCAGAATCAGGGCAGACTCCGGTGGCAGGCCCAGGGCAAATGCGATTGGAATCAGCAGTGCGACCCCGTTGATCGGCCCAAGCCCCGGCAACAGGCCGACCACCGTGCCGATCAGAGTCCCGCAAAGCGCGGTGACCAGGTTGTACGGGCTGAGTGCGACGCCAAAGCCCTGGCCCAAATAGCCAAAAGTATCCATATCAGTTCTCCAGAGCTTCGAGCAGGCCAAGCGGCAGTGGGACGTCCATCGCTTTATCGAACAGCAGATAAAGACCGACGCTTATCAGGCTGACGATCACGCAACTGGGTAGCCAGCGTCCGCCATACAGGCGTGCCATCGGGATACCGATCAGGATGCTGCTAAGGATAAAACCCAAGAGCTCGAACGTACCGGCGAAGATCAGCAGCAACACGGTGCACAGCGCGATCTTGGTCAGGGTTTCGCGGTCCAGCTGCGGGTCGTCTTCACTGTGGACGACGGGCGTGGGGCGAAAAATCATGTAGACAAGCCCCAGTCCCATCAGGCCGAGCATCAGCAGCGGGAAGGCCCGCGGGCCAACGGGTTCATAGGAAAACTGCGCCTGATAGGGCCAGGCCATCAGCGCCAGTGCGGCACACGCGAGCAGCAGCACTGAGGCAAAAATGCGTTGGAAGAGCATGGTTCACTCCTGAACCGGGCCTGCGAAGGATCGTGGCCCGGTTACCGGTCAGTAAGGCTTACTGAATGAGGCCAAATTCCTGGGCCAGGACTTTGTAGTCAGCCACCTGCTTTTTGACGTAGGTGTCCAGCTCCGGGCCGGTCATGGCAAACGGGAACAGCTCTCGCTGATCGCGCAGGGTGTTGAACTCTTCGGAGACCAGCAGCTTGTCGAAAGCCGCTTTCCACCAGGCGTAATCCTCGTCGCTGACCTTCGGCCCCAGGTAGAAGCCGCGCACCACGGGCCAGACAATGTCATAGCCCTGCTCTTTGGCGGTCGGAATGTCCTTCATCTCCGGCTCGTCCAGGCGTTCGTTGGCGAACACCGCCAGCAGGCGCATGTCGCCGCTCTGGATATGCGGCATGGAGTCGGAAATGTCCGTGCTGCCGACCTGGATATGGCCGCCCAGCAACGCTGTGGCGATTTCACCACCACCTTCCAGTGCCACATAACGCAGGTCGCGGGGGTTGATCCCGGCAGCCTTGGCAATCAGTGCCGTTTGCATCCAGTCCTGGCTGCCCACCGTGCCGCCCGAACCAATCACCACTTTGCTCGGATCTTTCTTCAGTGCTTGAACCAGATCGTCGAGATTTTTGTAGGGCGAGTCGTTTTTCACCGCAATCGCTCCGTAGCTGGTGCCGACAGCAGCCAGCCAGCGCACGGCACCTTCATCGAAACGACCGAATTTGCCCTGCGCCAGGTTGAGCAATGAGCCGCTGGACCAGGCGACCAGGGTGCCACCATCGGCCGGGCGCTGGGCGACCACGGCGTTATAGGCAACGGCGCCCACGCCACCGGGCATGTAGGTCACGCGCATCGGCTTGCTGAGCAGCTTTTCGTTCACCAGTGCGCTTTGCGCCAGTTTGCAGGTGAGGTCGAAGCCACCGCCGGGGGAGGCCGGGGCAATGCATTCAGGACGTTTTGGCTCGGCCATGAGCTGGCCGGTGAACAGCATGCAGCCGGCAGCGAGTGCCAGGGTGCGCAGGGGAAGTTTCATATCGTCTCCTCAGGAGCTTTTGTTTTTATAGGGCATTTTTTGTTGCTTGGAATCGTTGGCGCAGAGCCGTGCTCCACCCGCGTTACGTAGAACGTGCAGACGGCAGACAGCCACTCGCAGGGGCCGCGAGGGGAGTATCGGACACGCAAGAAATACAGAAGCGAGGGGTCTTGGACTGATAAGTCAGCATGGGGTGCTCCGTTATTGTTCTTATTGACGAAAACGCTTCAAGGCGTTTTTCGGGCCGTTGTGCTGTGCATAACGGCAACAGAGATTCCTGTCAGTCTCGCGATGCTAGCTCGTCAACCTTTCGCTAACCTTTCAGTAGACATTCCCTGTTTTTGGGCTTCACAGCACTCCTGTCGTCTGTACACTCCGCGCACAAAAGGCTGCGGCCCGGACAAAAAAATTGAGGTAAACACGATGCGTGTGCTTTTGGTCGAAGATCAGCTACAGCTGGCCGAGAGTGTTGCCCAGGCCTTGAAAGGCACTGGCCTGACCGTGGATGTACTGCACGATGGCGTGGCGGCCGACCTGGCCTTGAGCAGCGAAGAATATGCAGTGGCGATCCTAGATGTGGGATTGCCTCGCATGAATGGTTTTGAAGTGCTGGCGCGTTTGCGTGCCCGTGGCAAAACCTTGCCGGTGTTGATGCTGACGGCGCGCAGCGACGTAAAGGACCGGGTTCATGGGCTCAACCTTGGGGCCGATGATTACCTGGCCAAGCCTTTTGAGCTGACCGAGCTGGAGGCGCGGGTCAAAGCGCTGTTGCGCCGTAGCGTGTTGGGCGGCGAACGCCAGCAGCAATGCGGGTCCCTGGTGTACGACCTGGGCACCCGACGCTTTTCCCTGGGTGATGAGCTGCTGACCCTGACCTCTCGCGAGCAAGCCGTGCTCGAAGCGCTGATTGCACGGCCGGGAAGGGTCATGAGCAAGGAGCAGCTGGCGGCTCAAGTGTTTGGCCTGGACGAGGAAGCGAGTCCTGACGCCATCGAAATCTATATTCACCGCTTGCGCAAGAAGCTCGACGGCCAGGCGGTGGCGATTGTGACCTTCAGGGGCCTGGGGTACTTGCTGGAAAGCCGCGATGTTTAAACTCGACAGCTTGCGCTGGAGCCTGCTCTGGCACCTCACGCTGTTGCTGGTTGTCTTGATGCTGGCTAGTGGGCTGAGCGCCTATTTCAATGGTCGTGAGGCCGCCGACACGGCGTACGACCGAACCTTGCTGGCCTCGGCCCGAACCATTTCTGCAGGCCTTTCGCAACGTGATGGCACCCTGAGCGCAGATGTTCCCTACGTTGCCCTTGATACGTTTGCCTACGACAGTGCGGGCCGAATCTATTATCAGGTCAACGATATCCATCAGCACCTGATTTCAGGTTATGAAAACCTGCCTGCTCCGCCACCGGGCACGCCGCGTACCGATGATTACCCGGCGTTGGCGCGTTTCTATAACGGCACCTACCTGGGGCAGAACGTGCGGGTCGTGAGTTTGCTCAAGGCCGTCACCGAACCCAGCATGAATGGCATGGCGGAAATCCGCGTCGCCGAAACCGATGAGGCCCGGGTGGCCATGGCGCGCAGCTTGATGGCGGATACCTTGCTGCGTTTGGGCATGCTGGGGCTGGGGGCGTTGTTGGTCGTGTGGTTTGCCGTCAGTGCCGCTTTACGCCCGCTGGAGCGTTTGCGCACAGCCGTTGAGGAGCGTGAGATGGATGACTTGCGACCCTTGCCGCTGGTCTCGGTACAGCGAGAGTTGCGGCCATTGGTTCAGGCGCTCAATCACTTTACCGAGCGCTTGCGCAGTCAATTCAAGCGTCAGGCGCAGTTTATTGCAGATGCCGCCCATGAGCTGCGTACACCCCTGGCGGTGCTCAAGGCCCAGCTTGAGCTGGGTTTGCGCGCCAATGATCCGTCGACCTGGCGCAATACGCTCGAGCAGGCGACCCAGGGCACTGACCGCCTGACCCACATGGCCAATCAGCTACTGTCGCTGGCGCGTATTGAAAATGGCGCCCGCGCCATCGCCGAAGGGGGGGCGCAGTTGCTCGACCTCAGCCAGTTGGCCCGCGAGCTGGGGATGGCAATGGCACCGCTGGCCCATGCCCGGGGTTTTGCGCTGGCGCTTGAGGCCGACCAGCCGGTGTGGTTGTACGGTGAGCCCACGTTGCTGCATGAACTGCTGAGCAATCTGGTGGACAACGCCATGGCCCACTCGCCATCGGGTAGCAATATTATTTTGCGAGTCAATTCGCCCGCGATACTGGAAGTCGAAGATGACGGTCCGGGGATTCCTCTTGAAGACCGCGAACGGGTTTTTGAACGCTTCTATCGACGCAATTCACACGTGGCGGGGTCGGGGTTGGGCCTGGCGATTGTGGGCGATATCTGTCGCGCTCACCTGGCACACATCAGCCTGCATGACGGTGCCCAGGGCGGGTTGAAAGTGCGGGTCAGTTTCGTGCCGGCCAATGGCGGGCGGGTGCAGTAGCAGGCGTGTTTTGTGTGGGAGCCGGTTTGCCTGCGATCCAGGCGACCCGGTTTGACTGAAAGACTGCGCTGATGCCATCGCGAGCAAGCCCGCTCCCACAAAGCCAGCTGCTGGCCTAGATAAACATTCCGCGTGCGTCATTGAGCTGCTGTTCAAATTTTGCATCGCCTGCATCCAGCCCCAGGTGCTTGAAGGCGGGCAGGGCGTTCAGCTTGTCGATGTCCTGTTGCATGAACACGGTCGCGATTTGAACAAGGTCGATGTAGTCGATGTTTTTGGATTCGCGAGAAAAGTCCTGATACTGGCCCGGAACCTTTAACAGCATTTCCGGGAACTCCCACCCCGCCAGCAATTTGTCGCCAATCAGCGGGTGAATGCTTTCAATGACGTGATTGAGTGAAATCGGGTCGGAGAGCAGTTCGTTGTTCTCTTCGGCGTAGGTCAGGATGGGCAGCACGCCGATTTGATGCACCAGGCCACCCAGTGCCGCCTGGTCGGGCTTGAGCGAGGTATGGCGGCGGCACAGGGTGTAGCAAATCCCTGCCACCTCCAGGCTTTGACGCCATACATCGCGCATTTTTTGCTCAACGACTTCCGAGCGGGCATGGAAGATTTGCTCCATGACCAGCCCGATCGCCAGATTGCTGCTGTAGTTGACTCCCAGGCGCGTGATCGCGGTGTGCAGGTCAGTGACCTCCCGGGTGGCACGCAGCATCGGGCTGTTGACCACTTTGATCAGGCGTGCGGACAGCGCGGTGTCGCGACCGATGACCTTGCTCAAGTGGCTGACGCTGATTTCAGGGTTTTCAGCTGCCTTGCGGATGTTCAACGCCACTTCAGGCAGCGTTGGTAAAACCAGATCATCTCTATCAATGGCCTTGATCAAGTCCATTTGGACTCTGCGCGCCAGCATGCTCATTTCTCTAGGGGGTATTTCGATGTGTGGCAATCAACGCTGGATCTCACGATCACGGTCCAGTTGATACGGCAGCTCAAGCAGCGAAAGGCCAGGGCCTTGCAAGTCGCCCACGTGAATATCCCCCGCTTGCGCGGCATCGGAGGTCAGGACGGCCAGCAACTCGATCCCGTTCTCTGCTTTGGCCCCAAGCACCACTTCGCCTACGGAGCTGGTGTGGGTAGGGGAGAACAGAGGGGTGCCGGGCGCCGGGACATCATGACCCGCCTCCAGCGACAAACGGTAAAGATGGCGTTTGAGCTTGCCCAGGTATTGCATGCGGGCGACGATTTCCTGGCCGGTATAGCAACCTTTTTTGAAGCTGACACCGCCCACGGCTTGCAGGTTGATCATCTGCGGAATAAACAGTTCGCGGGTCTGGGGCATGACCTGGCCAATGCCTGCGCGTACCTGGCCCAGCAACCATTCATTGAGATCGGCCTCAACCAGTTGCGTTTTCAAGTGCTGGACCAGGCTTTCGGTCTGCTCCACAGGAGCCCATAGCTCAGCACGGTCTTCGGAGGCGCGAATGGCGATCAAATCGCTGGCACGAGCAACGCTGTCGGTTTCGGCAGGCAGGTTCAGGCCCAGGCTTTGCAGTACCGCGTCCGCCTGGTACAGGCCAAAGCGAACCCAGTTGGCGCTGTCGTCGGTCAATTTGGATTTGGAAAACACCGCGTATTTTTTCAGGTCTGCCAACTGGGGTTCAACCAGCTCGCGAGCCATCGCCAGCAGACAGCCGTTGTCCTGCAGCACGATGCGAAAACTGGACTGCATGCGGCCTTTTTGCGTGCAGCGGGCCCCCAGGCTCGAGCGGGTTTCACTCAGGTAGTTGAGGTTGCAGGTCAACTGGCCTTGCAGAAACTTGCTGGCGTCGTTGCCGATCACAGCAAGAATGCCTTCGTGGTTCAGAGTGCAGAAAAAAGCAGAGTCGGCCATGGGTCATCGCAGGTAAAAAATGTCTGGGACACATCATAGAGGTGTGCCCTGCAAATGGGTAGTTCCAGGGGCCGACCAAAGCCGACTGTTCTATGACGGATCGGCCTGTATACTTGCGCTCTATTTGAGGAGCGCTCCATGGTCGAAGATGTTGAACTCAATCGTCTCTACTGGCACAGCCGTCGCGGCATGCTTGAACTGGACGTGCTGCTGGTGCCTTTCGTCAAGGAGGTGTATGCCACCCTTAACGACGTGGACCGCGAATGCTATCGCAAGCTGCTGGAATGTGAAGACCAGGACATGTTTGGCTGGTTCATGGAGCGCGCCGAGTCTGAAGACCCTGAGCTGCAGCGCATGGTTCGCATGATTCTGGATCGTGTCCAGCCCAAGTAATTATTTTGAATGCCGCTGGCATGCCTGCGGGCAATTGCTGGCGGCTTATCTTGCAGCCCAGGCCCTGGCGCTGATCTCAATCTGCCTTCTTTCAATACCTGTCTGGGCACGTGTGCTTGGCGCTTTGTTGTGCCTGGCCCATGGGGTTTGGGCGCTGCCACGGCATATTCGACTGACCCACGCCAGTGCCGTAACCCGATTGCGCCATGATGCCGATGGCTGGCAGTTATGGAGTCGTGACAAGGGCTGGCAGGCCGTGCAGTTGCGCCGTGACAGCCTGGCGCTGCCCTGGGTCGTGATCGTGCGCTTTCGTGTACGCGATGAGTGGCGGGTGCGGGCGGTGTGCATCCCGGCAGATGCGCTGGCGCCGGATCAGCACCGACGCTTGCGCGTGCGACTGAAGTTCAGTCGGCGTAGGTGGCTGGCACCCGAATAGTGCCCAGGGCCTAGAACAGTGAATCAATACTGACGGTAAAGGGCGTACCAATGACGCGTCCGTGGAGCAAGCCCAACCGTTCATGATTGGCGTCTGCGGTGGGGGCCATGGCCAGTTGTTCCGGGACCTTGTTTTCCGGATGAGCATCCCAGCGCAACAGGCACTCTGACAGCAGGTCGGGCTGTGTTGAAAACGCGCCGTAAACACGGGCCTCGTTGATTGTGCTTTGCTGCAGGCGTTTCAAGCGCTCGAAGGTCATGTGTACCTTGTCGATCTCACGATTGAGCGCATCGATGGTCAGTTCGATGGCCCGGTTGTAGGGGGTAGGAGAGTCGCTGAGCATGCGGCGCTTGGAGCGCAGTTGTTCCGTGATTGTTGCCAGAGCAATTCTGATGTGCTCGAACTCATCATAGGTCACCAGAGAGCGCTTGAGTTTCAGGGCTTCTTGCCAACGCCGCAGGGCAGCCCAGCAACCGGGGATATAGCCGCCGACCATTGAATGGTTGTCCGCGTCAAAAATCTGGGAAATGAACCCCGACCTTTCAGGTAGCCCATTGTTCTGATGAATGGCCAGAGTACAGGCCGCATGCTCGGTAATGGTGTCGCAGCCGGGTTCCCACATAATCGAGGACATTTTGTTTGCGCCGAACGCTACCGGCATAAAGTGTTGCAAGGTGCCGTGATGCTCGTAAGGCTCGCCGGTCAAGTTGGCAATGCCCGCGACAAAGCCTGCGATGCCCAGAGGCGCGTTAAAGAAAGTGAGTGCCGCTCCCGGGAGGTACACCCTGGGCTTGGTGTTCATCCAGGGTGCCGGCACGCTGGGTACCGGGTCGTTATGGTTGACCATGCGGTAATGCACCAGATCGGCAGCGCTTTTTACAAAAGTGCTGTCTGCTGCTCTTGGGGCGCCGTAGGTGTACAGCACGATGTCAACTTCATATTCTTTCTGGCGCCGCAGCATCTCCGAGAGCAGTAAGGAAATTGCCCCACCCAGGCTATGGCCGCAAATGATCAGCTTCTGTCCGGTATGGAACTTGTCGAGGTACTTGATCGAAAGCTCATAGACTTTCAGCGCAGCGTCATAGAACCCACGGTGGACCTTGCCCAGGCCTTCTTTTCCAAAAGGGGTTTGGAAAGCATCGGCGTCTCGAAGCGCATCTGCGAGTAATTCACTGGTACCACGCACAGAAATCAGCACCAACTCGTCGTTATGGGTGATAAAGGCTTGGGTGTCGGTATCATTTTTCTGGCCGCGGTCATCCAGAAAATGAATCTTGGCAGGGGTTTCTTGCTCCTCACCTAAATCCGGGCTATTAGCCGGGTACAGGTCGGGGTCGAAGGGTGCGATTTCAAGGCGCTTTGAATACGGAACGTCTTCGTATAACGGGTAGTAGGCACTGGTTTGCCCAGGGTCTACTTTCCAAATTTCATCAAACCTGGCCAGAGCGTCGCCAAACCAGTTACCCATGCTCGGCTGTACAGGGAAACTTACAGTCTTCTCTCTGATGGGCGGCTTCTCAGGCTGCTGACCAAACGGGTTGTAGCTCAAGGTAGCCATAAGGGCGAGCTGATACAGATTCAGCGCACAGAACTGCGAGTCGGTGGAGAGCATCGGGCGCAGGGCCCGTAAAGGGCGCACTTCCAGTACGTTATGTTTATTTGGAAGTAGGCGGACGCCTTGTTTGCCATGCTCGCGCATCAGCTTGGCCCAGTGTTTATTGGGCGGATAGTGAGCTTCAACCTCGGGCGGTAAATGTGCGACGTGTTTAACCAGATGGCGAACTTCAACTTGGCAGAAAAAATCTGCACTGGCTTGGGCGGGGTTACTTTGAGTGCGTGAGCCGTCGTTATGAAAGTAACGGGTTTGTTCGGCACGAACTTGCAGCTCTGTTATGGGGAGAGGGTAGTGGTCCCGTTGTATTAAGTCCTTATAGGGTAGGGCCTTGTCGGTATAATTCTGTGCAAGAGTTATGGAAATTGGGCCAGAAAAATGGTTGTCTACTTTTCCTGCACCTGAGCGGTCCAAGGTGCCTTTATATAATTGGCCTTCTGAATCAATAACGCTGTAGTTCAGCCCCGCATAAGACAGTCCCTCACCTAATTCATCAACAAACTTGAAGCTGGTCCAATTTCCTTGGGCAGGGCAGGCGAACATGCGACTGTTCAGAGGGTGTTTCACCTCTTCATCAAAAGTGGTCATTTTTTAGTTTCCTTATTCAGTGCAGCCAGGATAAATAGTGCAGCTACGCCCGTCAGGCATCAAAAAGCTGCTGAAGTCCTTATGATTTCCATCACAGTAACCTCGCTGATCTTCGAGGCCTTCCCCAATACAGCGTTTCGTATCCGCTCCACGAACCCCACATTCCAAGCGGATAGCTGACGGCTGATGCTGTGCTCCCTATTTCCAGCAGGAGCCAATCACCATGATGCGTCCCAATGCCAGCGTTGAAAAAGTGTACCTCTATCCAAAGCCGGTAGACTTTCGAAAGTCCATCGATGGCCTGGCTGCGCTGGTCGAACTGGATATCAAGGTCGCGGTGTTTGACCCCGTGCTCTTTGTTTTCCTGAATCGCCACCGTAACCGCGTCAAAGTGTTGTACTGGGAGCGCAACGGCTTCTGCCTTTGGCTCAAGCGTCTGGAGTCCGAGCGTTTTAAAATCTCACCTGATGAGGTGGACGAGGCTATCGTGCTGACCGTTCAGGAACTGAACTGGCTATTGGATGGATTTGATCTCTGGTGCAACCGTCCTCACAAGGTTTTAACGCCAAGATTCGTCGCTTAACAGGTATAATCCGGGCATGAATTTGATGCCCGAAGACCTCCCTGATGACCCTATTCTGCTCAAGCAAATGTTGCTTGAGGCACTCAGCCGTCAGCAGGTAACGGCTGAGGCATACCAGACTCATATCGTCGATCTAAAAGAGCAGATCAAGTTGCTGCGCGACCGTTTATTCGGGCGTAAATCCGAGCAGACCGTTGAACCCAACACCCCACAACTCGCGTTATTCAACGAGCCCGAAAGCGAGCCGATGCCTTCAATCGGCGACGCTGACGAAGAAGTGGTTGCTCCGACCCCTCCTCGTGGCAAACGCAAGCCACTGTCAGCTGATCTACCGCGCATCGAAGTCATCCACGAACTGCCCGAGCACGAACTGGCCTGTGCCTGCGGTTGCCGCAAGCACGTGATCAGCGAAGAAATCAGCGAACAGCTGGATATCGTGCCGATGCAGATCCGTGTCATCAAACATATCCGCAAGGTTTACGGTTGCCGTGGCTGCGAAGCGGCACCGGTCACCGCCGACAAGCCGGCTCAACTGATCGAAAAGAGCATGGCCAGTCCAAGCGTTCTGGCCATGCTGCTGACCACGAAGTACGTCGATGGCTTACCCCTGCATCGTTTCGAAACGGTTCTGAGCCGGCATGGTATCGATATCCCGCGTCAGACTCTCGCTCGCTGGGTTATCCAGTGCGGCGAGCACTTACAACCGTTGCTGAATTTGATGCGCGACCGGTTGCTGGAAAGCCCGGTCATCCACTGCGATGAAACCCGTGTTCAGGTACTGAAAGAACCGGATCGAGACCCTACCAGCCAATCCTGGATGTGGGTGCAGGCCAGCGGGCCGCCAGACCGAAAAGTCGTGCTGTTCGACTACACCTCCAGCCGTGCGCAGGACGTGCCGTTGCGTCTGCTGGAAAGTTATCGTGGTTACGTGATGACCGACGATTACGCGGGATATAACGCGTTGGCGTTGCAGCCGGGTGTGGAGCGGCTGGCGTGTATGGCCCATGCGCGGCGCAAGTTCGTTGACGCGCAAAAAATGCAACCCAAAGGCAAGACAGGTCGCGCCGATATTGCACTGACGATGATTAACAAGTTGTACGGCATCGAGCGTGAACTCAAGGATGCCAGTGATGAGCAGCGTTTTATTGTCCGTCAGGAAAAGAGCCTGCCGATCCTGGCCCAGTTGAAAGGCTGGCTGGAAAAAACGCAGCCTCAGGTCACCCCTCAAAGTGTTCTGGGCAAGGCAGTTAACTACCTGGCCAGCAACTGGAGCCGGCTGGAACGCTACGTGGAAGCCGGTTTTTTACCTATCGACAACAATGCGGCCGAAAGGGCGATAAAACCGTTCGTTATCGGTCGTAAGGCGTGGCTGTTCAGCGACACGCCCAAAGGCGCTACCGCCAGTGCTCAGATATACAGCCTGGTGGAGACCGCCAAGGTCAACGGCCAAGAGCCCTATACGTGGCTGCGCCACGTACTGGAGCAGTTACCACATGCGCAGTCGGTGGCGGACTATGAAGCACTGCTGCCGTGGAACTGTTCGCCAGAGATACGACGTTAAGCCTGACCCTATCGTGGGTGATTGGATCGTATGCTATCGAGCCCCTTCGATATCCTTTGCTGTACCGCCAAATCCACCATGCACGTAATAGATTCGGGACGTTTTTTGGGCCTCGAAAGCCCTGTAAAACAGAAAATCCTACCCCCGGTACAAAAATAGTCCTACCCCCGGTACAGGTCAAAAATGGCTCACATGAGCACAGATAGGGCGTATTTCTGGATTTCCGTGGCATTTGAATGGCATTTAAACGCCACAGAAATGGGGCCCATCTTTTGTACCAGCTGAAATACCTGGCCTTGGCATTTTTGTGCCACTGAAATAACCAAACTTTGACATTTTCGTGCCACTAAAATAGCCAAACATTGGCATTCTTATGTCAGCAAAATGGTAAGCGAGCTATTTATGTGCCACAGGTAGAGAAATATGAGGCGCCGCGTCTGGGACAGGTGGTGACTTTGAATGTGGGGTTCATGGAGCGCTTACAGCGTTTCCAGCCATTGGGGACCTTGAACCATGTATCTCCCCAGCCGGGTTTTTCCTCTTTGTCCAACGTGATCTTCAGCTTCACAGTTTTCCCCGGTAGTTGATCCAGGGTGTAAGCCCCTACGGGTCGTCCTTTAGTCACCAAACCTTTATCGTCAATTTTTTTGCAGTCGAGGAGTTTTCTTATATATCGCTTGGGGCCTACTGTCCGAAACAACCATTGGCAATGACCCTTTATGGTGCTTTCTCCATTAGTATCAAAAGTTCCTTTGTATTGAATTTTCAGTTCCTCCCTGATAACGACTGCGGTTGTATCTCCGCTGAAGTTTCCATAGTCAGCTCCATAAGTGGCATTGATTTCCAGGTCAATTTTATAGATGGCCAGTCGGCAGCCTTTGACTGTGCGGTAAATCGGTATTTTAGATTCTGGTTTGTATGCTGTTCGCCACTCTCTGTTGAAACCGAGGTATGGATTGTCATCAAGGGTGACGGTACAAGTTTCTCCCTTGGCGGGCGCGTACTTGGCCACTGCGTAATAAGCAAAACTTGGAGGCAGATCAGCCGTAAAAATAAAACTGTCTGACTTGTCAGCAAAACATCCAGTCGTTGACAGTGCGCAGGTCCCCAGGAACAGCGCTTTAATCATTGCTTTCATAAAGGGCCATCGCCTTGCCAAAACTGCACTTCCTGAAAAACTCGCTGGAAATGAGCATCAGGACTTTCACCAGGGCGCGCCTCCCAGCGCTGTGCAAGTGGGTCAGTGGTAGTCTTTAAACGCTGAACGAGCAAAAACTCCAACTGCTCAGACGCCTGCCAACCCCAGGTGTTGGCCTGGGCCAATAGAGTACTGAGCCATAGTTCCGGGTCTTGTTGTTCGGCAATTCGGGCATAGGCTTCAAGATGCCTGGCCAGCAGGTAACGGTGGGCATTGGCCTCGCGCGTGCTAGCGCGCTGATCGGCCTCCATGGGAAAGTCATTCCAGACAGGGCTTTCAGGAACTGGATGGTTACCCGGTGCCGGGTTGCCGAGTGTTTCCCAGTGCTCCCCTTGCCAGTAGCAGACGCTGATAGCGGGCCCTAAATACCCCGCAACCGTTGCAGTGGTTAAGTGCTGCAGTGCGCGGGCCAGCACCCGGTTGTCATGGAAACGATAAATCCCTCGATGGGGCCGGACGCCGAAAATCATGCGGTCGCGCCAATGTTTGACCAGCGCCTGTAGCCCTGCCTCAGGTGCAACACTGGCAAGCCAGCCCCAGTTCCTTTCAGGCGCTTTGAGCAACTCGCTCAAGTGCTTGTCTTCAGGGTTGTCGATAAGAAACAGAAAAGGCCCATTGTCTGCCATATCGGCAGCCGACGTTTCGCGGTAAATGCTGCAATACAGCTCAGGTGCCCTGTTGTTCAACAGGCCGTTACGGGCGGTGAGTTCGTCCAGTGAGTCCAGAATCAAACATACAGAGCGCCCGAGGTGGCGTTGCTCGGCCATCCATTGTTGCGCCGCAATCTGGGTCATGCTGCGGCTCCTTCAATCAGGCAAACACCTTTTTTGCTGGAGAGGCCCTTTTCAAGGACTTGAGGTTGCAGGCTTTCGATATTCAGATCAGCACGTTCGGTGACCCGTTCCAGATCAAAACAAGAGGGCGCGCTAAAGGATTTTTGGTGGGTGAAGGAAGGGTGCTTGAAGACGCTTGCGGTCAGGTTGAAACGGGTTTGAGGGCGTGGGTTGAACATCCAGTGTTCCTTTTTCAGTCATATGGCGCGGACCACAGGCACTGAGCAGGCGAACGATTGGCCCGTAGTGCGCGTGGAAAGCTAAAACCGAAAAAGCTAGCAATGTTTAGATGTTAAATATGTAGGACGTATCCTAGTTCTTGCCGGAACTGTCGCTAATTCAGGATGCTGCTTGAGAGGGCGTTGCCAGACTGGTTGCGCTCTGGCGCGCTTGTCCTGGCTGCAGGTGGGACTGTTGTTCACCGTGAAAAAAAACGCAGCAACGCTGTCTCGAGCGGTGCCGCGTTCTCGTACCTGACGTGCCTCACCGGGTCGGGGTCAGGATCGTATCCTTCGCCTGCGCCAGCATCTCTGGATAGTCCAGGGTGTAATGCAGGCCGCGTGATTCTTTACGCTCCATGGCGCTGCAGATCATCAATTCGGCGACTTGTGCCAGGTTGCGCAGTTCGATCAGGTCGCGGCTGACTTTGTAGTTGCTGTAGAACTCGTCAATTTCGTCCAGCAGCAGGCGCACCCGGTGTTGGGCGCGTTGCAGGCGCTTGTTGGTGCGCACGATGCCTACGTAGTCCCACATGAAGCGCCGCAGTTCATCCCAGTTGTGGGCGATGATCACATCTTCGTCAGAGTCGGTAACCTGGCTTGCATCCCAGCTTGGCAGGGCTGCGGGCGCAGCGATTTCAGGGAGTTGGGCGAGAATGTCGGCCGCCGCCGACTTGGCGTATACAAAGCACTCCAGCAGTGAGTTGCTGGCCATTCGGTTGGCGCCGTGCAGACCGGTGAAACTGGTTTCGCCAATGGCGTACAAGCCTGGTACGTCCGTGTGGCCATGTTCGTCGACCATCACTCCGCCGCAGGTGTAATGCGCCGCAGGCACCACCGGGATGGCCTGTTTGGTGATGTCGATGCCGAATGTCAGGCAGCGCTCATAGACAGTCGGGAAGTGGGCCTTGATAAATGCTTCGGGCTCATGGCTGATGTCCAGGTACACGCAGTCGATGCCAAGGCGCTTCATTTCATGGTCGATGGCGCGTGCGACGACATCCCGTGGAGCCAGTTCACCCCGGGAGTCGAAGCGCTGCATGAACCGCTCGCCGTTGGGCAGCTTCAAGTGTGCGCCTTCGCCCCGCAGCGCTTCGGTGATCAGAAAGCTTTTGGCCTGCGGGTGATACAGGCAGGTAGGGTGGAACTGGTTGAACTCCAGGTTTGCCACGCGGCACCCCGAGCGCCAGGCCATGGCGATGCCGTCACCGCAGGCGCCGTCCGGGTTGCTGGTGTACAGATACACCTTGGCCGCGCCACCCGTGGCCAGAATCGTGAAGCGCGAGCCAAAGGTGTCGACCTCGCCCGTGGCGCGATCCAGTACATAGGCCCCCAGGCAGCGATCGCCTTCCAGGCCCAGTCGACGCTCGGTAATCAGATCAACGGCGACGCGCTGTTCGAGCAGTTCGATATTGGGTCGCTGGCGCGCCTGTTCGAGCAACGTCTTGAAAATGGCGGCACCCGTGGCATCCGCCGCATGGATGATGCGCCGGTGGCTGTGGCCGCCTTCACGGGTGAGGTGAAACTCAAAGCCGGGCTGCTCGGGGTCGACGGTGTCATCACGGGTGAAGGGGACGCCTTGATCGATCAGCCACTGGATGGCTTCGCGGCTGTGCTCGACGGTAAAGCGCACAGCGTCTTCATGACATAACCCGCCGCCAGCATTGAGGGTGTCTTCGACGTGAGACTGCACCGTGTCGGTGTCATCCAGTACTGCGGCTACGCCGCCCTGTGCCCAGAACGTCGAACCATTGGCCAGATCGCCTTTGCTGAGGACCGCAATACGCATATGGCTGGGTAGCGTGAGCGCAAGGCTCAAGCCGGCAGCGCCGCTGCCAATCACCAGCACATCATGTTGAAAATGTTGGCTCATTCTTCTGACATCCGCAAAAAAGCGCCCACTAGTATATAGAGGGGGGGATCGGCACAATGGCCGGGCCTTTATGGCATTGTGAAATTACAGCGGGCGCAAAGTGTGCCTCAGACTCGATGGGTCTGCATGTTGATTTGCACAAAAAATCTGCAAGGGGGATCAGGGCTGGGGGTAACGCCAGGTCTGTTGCGCTGATGTGGTGCCATCGGTGGCGTACGAAGATATTGAACTTTTCGTACGGTCCGGGGTTCCATTAAGGGCTGCCCTTGATGCAGGGGTACGGCGTCCAGATTGATGCGGGGTCTGTGTTTCGACCTGACAGCGGAATGTGACGACAAGATTATTGACGCAGCCGGCCAGGCCCGAGCTGCGTTTTCGTGTGTGCCAAATCCGAGCACGCAGGAAACTTGCCAGGGGGGAGAGAACTTTTGTGTAAAGCCCGAGTCTATGTTTGCAAGCCTGATCATTTAGCAAAGCAATCTTCCTCCCGGTCTTATGAGGAGTATTCATGCTAGCCCAGGAAGAGGATCAGCAGCTGGTCGAGCGCGTACAGCGTGGCGATAAGCGCGCATTCGATCTGCTCGTGTTGAAGTATCAGCACAAAATTCTCGGGTTGATCGTGCGTTTTGTGCACGACACCCATGAAGCCCAGGACGTAGCCCAGGAAGCCTTTATCAAGGCTTACCGGGCACTCGGTAATTTTCGCGGTGACAGCGCCTTTTATACATGGCTGTATCGCATCGCCATCAATACGGCGAAAAATTACCTGGTGTCACGGGGGCGACGTCCGCCGGATAGTGATGTGAGCTCGGAAGATGCCGAGTTTTACGATGGTGATCATGGTCTCAAGGATCTCGAGTCGCCGGAGCGCGCTTTGCTCCGTGACGAGATCGAAAGCACCGTTCATCGCACTATTCAGTTACTGCCAGAAGATTTGCGTACGGCGTTAACTTTACGTGAATTTGATGGTCTGAGTTATGAGGACATTGCGAGCGTCATGCAGTGTCCGGTGGGTACCGTGCGCTCCCGGATTTTCCGCGCTCGGGAAGCCATTGATAAAGCCCTGCAGCCGTTGTTGCAGGAAAACTGAGACAGCGGCGACAGCCAAGAGAGGAACCGCCATGAGTCGTGAAGCCCTGCAGGAATCGCTGTCCGCAGTGATGGATAACGAAGCGGACGAACTGGAACTACGTCGGGTATTGAATGCCTTTGACGACACACAAACCCGTGACACCTGGTCCCGTTATCAGGTGGCCCGTGCTGTGATGCACAAGGACCTGTTGATTCCGCGCCTGGACATCGCATCTGCCGTTTCGGCCGCGCTGGCCGAAGAGCAAACCCCGGTCAAGGTCGTACGTGGCCCGTGGCGCAGCATCGGTCGTCTGGCCGTAGCCGCTTCGGTTACCGTCGCTGTTCTGGCGGGTGTAAGGCTGTACAACCAGGATGACATCGTCGGTAATCAGCTGGCTCAGCAGAACGCTGTGCAGAGCCTGAGTGCGCCGATGGCTAAAGGCCCGGCGGTACTGGCCAACTACAGCGAAAGCTCCGACAAGGCTACAGGCCCCATGGCCAACGGTGTTCTGCAAGGCCAGCCAGGCTGGCAGGATCAGCGCTTGCCAGGCTACCTGCGTCAGCACGCACAGCAAGCCGCGTTGAAAGGGGCTGAAAGCCCGCTGCCGTATGCTCGTGCCGCGAGCCTTGAAAACCGTTAAGGACCAATATGCGCGTCCTACCTTTGCTACCTCTTCTGCTGAGTGGCTGGTTTGCAGTACCGGCCCACGCCGATGAAGCCCAGGACTGGCTCAAACGTCTTGGGCAGGCCGAGCAACAGCACAGCTATCAAGGCACTTTCGTTTACGAGCGTAACGGTAGTTTTTCTACCCATAGCATCTGGCACCGTGTGCAGGATGGGAAAGTTCGCGAACGTTTGATGCAGTTGGATGGCTCTGCTCAAGAGGTCATTCGTACGGATGGGCGCACTGAATGTGTCACTGGCAAGTTGGCCTCGGCGTTGGGAGATGTCACTGCCGTCCCGGCAAGACAGTTCGATGCCCAGAAGCTCAATGACTGGTACTCCGTCACAAAGCAGGGTGACTCCAGGGTTGCAGGTCGACCGGTGGTGGTGATCTCACTCGCCCCTCGCGACCAGCACCGTTATGGGTTTGAGTTGTACCTGGATCGTGAAACCGGTTTGCCTCTCAAGTCGTTGTTGCTTAATGACAAGGGCCAGTTGCTTGAACGTTACCAGTTTACAACCCTGGTGACGACGCCCCCTGATGACAACCAGCTGACGCCTGCAGGAAAATGCCGCCCGGTTACGGTGGCTGATACTGCAGCACCTGTCGCTGACACGGCTCATGTCTGGCACTCCGACTGGCTGCCGCCCGGTTTCGAGCAGGTCAGCAGCACAGTGCATCGTGATCCCCGGACCAAGTCTGAAGTCACCAGTCTTTTGTATGACGATGGCTTGACGCGCTTCTCTGTGTTTCTCGAACCTTTGCAGGGCGCTGCCGTTCCCGATGCCCGTGTCCAACTGGGGCCTACAGCTGCGGTTACTCGGCACCTGAGTACTCCCGAGGGAGACATGATGGCCACTGTGGTCGGTGAAATTCCTTTGGGGACCGCAGAGCGTATTGCGCTCTCGATGCGTGTCGGTAAAGACGATACGCAGGCCAAACCATAGGGTTGCTCCGACATGGCGGGTGACACATTTTGATTTGCCATTTTATTGTCTTTTTATGAAGGTCAGGGCCCTAGCGGGCTCTGGCCTTGTTTGTTTTCCGGGGCCTAAAAAACGGTCTATGCTTTGGTCTTGTTTTTTGGTGCCTGTCGCTTAACTCTGCAGTTACTAACGGGAGCTGTATGTCGATGCCTCGATTGAAATCGTATTTACCTATTTTTGCAGCCGTGCTGATGCTCGGGCAGGCAGTGCCAGTCATGGCAGAAGCGCAGTTACCTGACTTCACCCAATTGGTCGAGCAAGCCTCGCCAGCGGTAGTGAATATCAGCACCACGCAAAAGCTGCCGGAGCGCCGGGTCTCAAGCATGGGGCAAATGCCAGACCTGGAAGGCTTGCCGCCTGGCCTGCGTGACTTCTTTGAGCGCAGCCTGCCGCCAAGTGGCAAAGGTGGTCGCCAGCGCGAAGCCCAGTCCCTTGGGTCGGGCTTCATCATCTCGCCGGATGGCTTCATCCTGACCAACAACCACGTGGTGGCGGACGCCGATGAAATCATCGTGCGCTTGTCTGATCGCAGTGAAATGAAAGCCAAGCTGGTGGGGACGGATCCACGTTCCGACGTTGCGTTGCTGAAAATCGAAGGCAAAAACCTGCCTGTCTTGAAGCTGGGCAAGTCCCAGGATCTGAAGGCGGGTCAGTGGGTGGTTGCCATCGGTTCACCGTTCGGGTTTGACCACACCGTGACCCAAGGCATTATCAGCGCCATCGGTCGCAGCCTTCCGAATGAAAGCTACGTACCGTTCATCCAGACAGACGTGCCGATCAACCCGGGCAACTCGGGTGGTCCGCTGTTCAACCTGGCGGGCGAAGTGGTGGGTATCAACTCGCAAATCTACACCCGCTCCGGTGGCTTCATGGGCGTGTCCTTCGCAATCCCTATCGATGTGGCGATGGACGTTGCCAACCAGCTCAAGGCTGGCGGCAAGGTTAGCCGTGGCTGGTTGGGCGTGGTGATTCAAGAGGTCAACAAGGACCTGGCCGAGTCCTTCGGTCTGGAAAAACCTGCCGGTGCCCTGGTAGCCCAGGTACTGGATAACGGTCCGGCTGCCAAAGGCGGTCTGCAAGTCGGCGACGTGATTCTGAGCATGAATGGTCAGCCGATCGTCATGTCGGCAGATTTGCCGCATCTGGTTGGCGCACTCAAGGCCGGCAGCAAAGCAACGCTTGAAGTGATTCGTGACGGCAAGCGCAAAAACCTGGACCTGACTGTCGGTGCCATCCCCGATGACGCGAAAGACATTGCTTCGGGCACCGGTGCCGAACAAAGCAGCAACCGTCTGGGTGTGTCCGTGGCGGACCTGAGCGAAGAGCAGAAGAAAGCCAACGACATCAAGGGCGGTGTGATCATCACTGACGTTCAGGACGGTCCTGCTGCCTTGATCGGCCTGCAACCAGGCGACGTGATTACTCATCTGAACAATCAGGCGATTACCAACGGCAAGGAGTTCACTGAAATTGCCAAGGCATTGCCGAAGAATCGTTCAGTGTCGATGCGGGTTCTGCGCCAGGGTCGCGCCAGCTTCATTACCTTCAAGCTGGCGGAGTAAGTCTCTGTAGTCGCTGCCGAAGGCTGCGATGGGTTGCGCAGCAACCCTTGCTTGAAGATCCTTCGGATCTTCAAGCAGCCCGCTCCTACAGAGTCATGAGATGCAACGCAGTAACAAAAAAGCTCGTATCGAGAGATACGGGCTTTTTTTATTTCTTTGGCTTGGGGATCCGTACCAACTGAGTGTTGGAATACATGTCATGCCAGGTGCGGTTTTGCTTGTCGAATACCGACCAGATGAACCCCAGCCCCAGACACAGCCATGAGCCGATAGAGACGATAAAGCGCAGCAAGGCCTGCCACAGGCTGATGGCCGTGCCGTCCGCGTTCTGTACGCGTATGCCCCAGACCTGCATGCCCAGGGTTTGCCCGGAGTGAGTCCAGAACTTGGCAAAAAAACCGAACAGGACAAAGAACAGGATGGTTGAGAGCAGCGGGTCGCCATCCAGAGCGCCGGCTTCTGACAGCGCCCTCATTTTGGCTTCGCCGATAAAGCTCATCATGATCAGCTTGTAGATAAAGGTGGTGACGATCAGCAAGGCGGTACACAGCAGAAAGTCATAAAACATGGCTGCCAGGCGGCGCCCCAGGCCAACGGCGGGAAAATCGCCTTGGGGTCTAAGTGGTTGTTTCGACATGGCAGGGTCTCGTGAAGGAAAAACGCCATCTTACGGAATTACAGCCATAAAAAAGCCTCTGATGTCACCATCAGAGGCTTTTGTGTACGAGATCAGCCTTCGGCTTGAACTTCGTCAGCCTGCAGGCCTTTTTGGCCTTGAACCGAGATGAAGGTCACTTTCTGGCCTTCTTTCAGGCTTTTGAAGCCGTTGCCCTGAATGGCACGGAAGTGCACGAACAGGTCCGGACCGCTTTCCGGGGTGATAAAGCCAAATCCTTTCTCGTCGTTAAACCACTTGACGGTACCGCTCTGACGTTGGGACATTTCTTAATTCCTTGACGCTAACAATTAATGACAGCCTCTTTCACATGAAAGAGTACTGGTGCTGGGTTGCAGGAAAGTAAGAGACGCAGAACGGGTGTAGCAAACTTAGAGCTACTGCCCAGGTCACGATTCCAGCGACCCATGCAAACACAGTGGGCAAACTCTACGAAACTGGAATTGAAAAAACAAGCCCCTCGAATAACCCCGTAAACCGGGTTATTAACATAGGCGATGAAGTTATAAGTGAAGGTTAATCATAGGCGGGTTCAATTGTTTTCGTGTTTAAAACAGTGTGTTCGCTATCGAAAGTTAAAGGCGGTTTTAGCAGTTGCATGCCCTGAAAGTATCAGGAACATGCAACGCGCTAGAGTGAGGGCTTAACCTCTGTAATAACGTTGCGCGACAAACGGCATTTTCGACACTTTCATCGGTACGCGTTTGCCTCGCACGATCGCCCAGACTTCAGTGTCCACTGGCGTGAACGCGATATCCAGATAACCCATTGCCAGAGGCGAGCCCAGAGTCGGGCCAAAGCCGCCGCTGCAAACGGTGCCAATCACCGTGCCGTCGGCATCGACAATTTCAGCGCCTTCACGCACCGGTGTACGTTCTTGTGGCAACAAGCCCACGCGCTTGCGGGCAACACCGTTCTGCTGCTGCGCGAAGATGGTTTCGGCGCCCGGGAAGCCACCGGCACGAGGGCCGTCTGCACGGCGGGCCTTGGAGATGGCCCAGAGCAGGCTGGCTTCAATCGGCGTGGTGGTGTCGTTCATGTCGTGGCCGTACAGGCACAGGCCCGCTTCCAGACGCAGGGAGTCCCGAGCGCCCAGGCCGATTGCCTGCACTTCTGGCTCAGCCAGCAGGCGACGAGCCAGCTCTTCGGCGCGATCAGCAGGGACTGAGATCTCAAAGCCGTCTTCGCCGGTATAACCCGAGCGGCTGACGTAGCAGTCAGCGCCCAGTAACGTCACCGGGGCAAATTGCATGAAGGTCATTTTTGCCACTTCCGGTGCCAGGCGTTGCAGCACGTTGACGGCTGCCGGGCCTTGCAGGGCGAGGAGGGCGCGCTCTTCAAACAGCGGCTGGATCTGGCAGTGGGCGCTCAAGTGCTTGCGCAGATGGGCCAGGTCCTGATCCTTGCAGGCGGCGTTAACCACCAGGAACAGCTCGTCATTACCCAGGTTGGCAACCATCAGGTCATCGAGGATGCCGCCCTGTTCGTTGGTGAACATGGCATAGCGCTGCATGCCTGCTGGCAGATCGATGATATCGACCGGTACCAGGGCTTCCAGTGCCCTGGCTGCATCAGCGCCGGTCAGGCGAATCTGGCCCATGTGGGAGACATCAAACAACCCGGCTTGTTCACGGGTGTGCTGGTGCTCTTTCATCACGCCGAGCGGGTACTGCACGGGCATGTCGTAGCCGGCAAATGGCACCATGCGGGCACCGAGTTCAAGGTGCAGTGCGTGCAGCGGGGTTTTAAGCAGTTGTTCGGTGGACATTCCAGACTCCTTGAAAATCAGCACTCAATAATGTTTACAGCCAGACCGCCGCGAGCGGTCTCCTTGTATTTGCTTTTCATGTCGGCGCCGGTCTGGCGCATGGTGCGGATAACTTTGTCCAGGGACACAAAGTGTTGGCCGTCGCCACGCAGGGCCATGCGTACGGCGTTGATCGCCTTGACCGAACCCATCGCGTTGCGCTCGATACACGGCACTTGCACCAGGCCGCCAATCGGGTCGCAGGTCAGGCCGAGGTTGTGCTCCATGCCGATTTCAGCTGCGTTCTCGACTTGCTGCACGGTGCCGCCCAACACTTCACACAGCGCGCCTGCAGCCATTGAGCAGGCCACGCCGACCTCGCCCTGACAGCCGACTTCGGCGCCCGAGATAGAGGCGTTCTCCTTGTACAAAATGCCGATGGCGGCGGCAGTCAGCAGAAAGCGCACCACCCCGTCTTCGTTGGCTCCGCCGATAAAGCGCATGTAGTAATGCAACACGGCAGGAATGATCCCGGCCGCGCCGTTGGTGGGGGCGGTGACCACGCGTCCGCCATTGGCGTTTTCTTCATTGACGGCCAGTGCGTACAGGTTGACCCAGTCCAGTACCGACAGCGCATCGCGCAAGGCGGCCTCGGGGTTGCTGCACAGTTGACGGTGCAGTGCAGCGGCCCGTCGCTTGACCTTCAGCCCACCGGGCAAAATGCCTTCGTTGCGGCAACCCGCACTCACGCAGTCCTGCATCACTTGCCAGATATTCAGCAAGCCGGCGCGGGTCTCGGCCTCGGGGCGCCAGGCGCTTTCGTTGGCCATCATCACTTCACTGATCGACAGGTCATGAGTGACGCAATGGCGCAATAAATCCTTGGCGGTCTTGAAGGGGTATTGCAGCGGGGTGCTGTCTTCGACGATACGGTCAGCGCCCGCGGCGCCTTCATCCACCACAAAGCCGCCACCGACCGAGTAATACTCGCGGCTGCGGATCTGGATGCCGGCGGCATCCAGCGCCCTGAAAATCATGCCGTTGGGATGGTAGGGCAGGGGTTTGCGAATCATCGCCAAGTGGGATTTTTCGTTGAAATCGATGGGGTGTTCGCCCAGCAGGTTCAAGCGCCCGCTGTTGCGAATGGCAGCCAGACGTTCGGCCACGGTATCGGTGTTGACGGTGTCCGGGTGCTCGCCTTCAAGCCCCAGCAACACGGCCTTGTCGCTGCCGTGTCCTTTGCCGGTGGCGCCAAGGGAGCCGTAGAGTTCAACTTTTACGCAGGCGGTGTGTTGCAACAGCTCATCACGGCGCAGACCTTCGACAAAACGCGCAGCTGCGCGCATGGGGCCGACGGTATGGGAACTGGAAGGGCCGATGCCAATCTTGAACAGGTCGAACACGCTTAACGACATAGGGTTCTCCGGTTTCTTATAGGTTTATTGGCAAAAAATAACCTGTAGTCGCTGCCGCAGGCTGCGAAGGGTTGCGAAGCAACCCGTTTTTTTGAAAACCCTGCGGTCCCCAACGCAGCCTGCGGCAGCGACTACAAGTCTTGCTTACGCCTCCTGATAGCTCTCGATCGACGGGCATGCGCACACCAGGTTGCGGTCGCCGAACACGTTGTCGACCCGACCGACCGGTGGCCAGTACTTGCCTTCGATCAGGGATGCAACCGGGTACACCGCTTGCTCGCGGCTGTAAGGGTGGGTCCATTCACCGACTATTTCAGCCGCGGTGTGGGGCGCGTTTTTCAGCGGGTTATCTTCCTTGTCCAGACCGCCGCTTTCGACTTCGCGAATTTCTTCGCGGATGCAGATCATGGCGTTACAGAAGCGGTCCAGCTCTTCCTTGGACTCGCTTTCGGTCGGCTCGATCATCAGCGTGCCCGCGACCGGGAACGACATGGTCGGAGCGTGGAAGCCGAAATCGATCAGGCGCTTGGCCACGTCGTCGACGCTGATCCCGCTGGTTTCCTTGAGCGGGCGCAGATCCAGGATGCACTCGTGTGCAACCAGGCCGTTGCTGCCCGAGTACAGCACCGGGTAATGCTCTTCAAGACGGCGGGCGATGTAGTTGGCGTTTAGGATGGCCAGTTGCGAAGCACGCTTGAGGCCTTCGCCGCCCATCATGCTGATGTACATCCAGGTGATCGGCAGAATGCTGGCGCTGCCGAACGGTGCTGCGCAGACCGCGCCTTCCTTGCGTTCCATTGCCGCGTGACCCGGCAGGAACGGCGTAAGGTGGGACTTGACGCCAATCGGGCCAACGCCCGGGCCGCCACCGCCGTGGGGAATGCAGAATGTCTTGTGCAGGTTGAGGTGGGACACGTCGCCGCCGAACTTGCCCGGTGCGCACAGGCCCACCATCGCGTTCATGTTGGCGCCGTCGATGTACACCTGGCCGCCATTGTCATGAATGATGCCGCAGATTTCGCGGATGCCTTCTTCGAAAACACCGTGGGTCGACGGGTAGGTGATCATCAGCGCGGCGAGGTGATCGCGGTGCTCCAGGGCCTTGGCGCGCAGGTCTTCAATGTCCACGTTGCCGCGAGCGTCACAGGCAGTGACCACCACGCGCATGCCGGCCATGTTGGCGGTTGCCGGGTTGGTGCCGTGGGCCGAGGACGGAATCAGGCAGATATCACGGCGCTCTTCGCCACGGCTCTGGTGGTAGGCACGAATGGCCAGCAGACCGGCGTACTCGCCCTGGGAACCGGCGTTCGGTTGCAGGGAGATGGCGTCGTAGCCGGTGGCCGCGCAGAGCATGGCTTCCAGTTCGGTAGTCAGTTGCAGGTAGCCCTGGCTTTGCTCGGCAGGCGCAAACGGGTGCAGGTTGCCGAACTCGGCCCAGGTGACCGGGATCATTTCGCTGGCAGCGTTGAGCTTCATGGTGCACGAGCCCAGCGGAATCATGGTGCGGTCCAGCGCCAGATCCTTGTCGGCCAGCTTGCGCAGGTAGCGCATCAGCTCGGTTTCGGAATGGTAACGGTTGAATACCGGGTGGCTGAGGATCGGCGACTGGCGCAGCAAGGCCTCTGGCAGGGTGCCAGTGACGGTATTTGCCAGATCGTCAAAGTCAGGCAGGGCCTGGCCATCAGCGGCGAACAGGGCCCACAGGGCAACCACATCGGACTCGCTGCTGGTTTCATCCAGCGACAGGCCCAGATGCTGGTCGTCGATCACACGCAGGTTAATGCCCTGTGCGTGAGCCCTGTCGTGCAGGGCTGCGGTGTCGCCGCCGGTGTTGAGGGTCAGGGTGTCGAAGAAATGTGTTTGCTCGACGGCCAGCCCCAGCGCACTCAGGCCCTGGGCCAGAATCGCGGTCAACTGGTGAATGCGCTGCGCGATCTGGATCAGGCCCTTGGGACCGTGGTACACGGCGTACATGCTGGCGATGTTGGCCAGCAGCACCTGGGCGGTGCAGATGTTGCTCGTGGCCTTCTCGCGACGGATGTGTTGCTCGCGGGTTTGCATGGCCAGACGCAGTGCCGGTTTGCCGTGACGGTCAACCGAAACACCGACCAGACGCCCCGGCATGTCGCGCTTGTACGCGTCACGGGTGGCGAAGTAGGCGGCATGGGGGCCACCGAAACCCAGTGGCACGCCAAAGCGTTGGGCGCTGCCGATGGCCACGTCCGCGCCGAACTCGCCCGGAGGTGTGAGCAGGGTCAGGGCCAGCAGGTCGGCGGCAACCGCCACCAGTGCGTTGGCGGTATGGAAGCGCTCAACCAGTTCGCGGTAATCAAACACGTCGCCGTTGCTGGCCGGGTATTGCAGCAGGGCACCGAAGTAGGCCGTCACGTCAGTCAGTTCGCGCTCGTCGGCGACCACAACCTCAATGCCTAGCGGCTCGGCACGGGTACGCAGCACGTCAAGGGTTTGCGGGTGGCAGTGGCTGGAAGCAAAGAAGCGGTGGCTGGTTTTGTTCTTGCTCAGGCGTTTGCAGAAGGTCATCGCTTCGGCAGCGGCGGTGGCTTCGTCGAGCAGCGAAGCGTTGGCAATCGGCAGGCCGCTGAGGTCGCTGATCAGGGTCTGGAAGTTAAGCAGGGCTTCGAGACGGCCTTGGGAGATTTCAGGCTGATACGGCGTGTAGGCGGTGTACCAGGCCGGGTTTTCCAGCAGGTTGCGCAAGATCGGAGAAGGGGTGTGGCAGTTGTAATAGCCTTGACCGATATAGGTTTTGCACACTGTGTTCTTGGCGGCGATGGCCTTGATCGAAGCCAGTGCGTCGGCTTCGCTCAGACCGGCCGGCAGGTCGAGCACGCTGGTGCCCTTGATGCTTTCCGGGATTACGCTGGCGCTGAGGCCTTCAAGGGAATCAAAGCCGAGGGTGGCGAGCATCGCCTGCTCATCGGCCTGGCGCGGGCCGATGTGGCGCGCGATAAATTCATTGGCAGTGCTGAGATTAAGGGTCATGGCAGGCTTCTCAGTTGTCGTCTTGGGCTTTGATCAGGCGGTCGTAGGCGTCCTGATCGAGCAGTTGGCCTACAGCGTCGGCGTCGGCGGGCTTGAAGCGGAAGAACCAGCCCTGACCCAGCGGGTCTTCGTTGACCAGTTCCGGGCTGCTGTCCAGTGCCGGGTTGACTTCGAGCACTTCACCGTCCAGAGGCATGTACACGCCACTGGCCGCCTTGACCGACTCAACGGTGGCGGCTTCTGCGCCCTTGTCGTAGGGCTGCAACTCAGGCAATTGCACAAATACCACATCACCCAGAGCGTTTTGCGCAAACGCGGTAATCCCAACAGTTACGCTGCCATCGGCTTCGGCGCGCAGCCATTCGTGGTCTTCAGTAAAACGCAATTCGCTCATGGAAACTCCTCAGGGCCAGACATGTCTGGTGGTCACAGGTAAATGCTCGTGCAGCTCGAGCTTATGGAGGAGTTCACTGCAAGATGGTTGCCAGTTTGAAAATGTCGTTATTTATCAATGGCTTGTATGCTTGTTGAAGGGCGCTGGCAGATAGCTGTGTAGCGAAATCGATACAGTCTATGGGGCATGGAAAAATCCAAGAGGATCAAAGCCTTGCGCAGTATGGGTGCAGAGGGTGTGTATCGAATTCGTTCCGCTGGAGTGAATTCGATACAAGTCTTTGGGCTTTTCTGTGGGAGCAACTGTCATTGAGGATTTATTTTCAAATAATCCTTTCGGACATGGCTTCGCCAGCGATACCGCGTAGCGGTATTACTGGCGAAGCCCTCGCTTCAGTAAAGTGCCCCTCATTTGTTATCAAAATGCGGGGCCTGAGATTTCTTCTCCCTCCAACCCGTGCCATCTCGCAGCATTGCTTAAGACGAATCAATAGCTTGCGCATGCATGCCACAACAGCGACCTTCGCAAGCTTGCCTCGCGCTCGCAGAGCCTCATATTCGGCTTTGACTTGCGGATCGTGCTGGACCATTGACCAGGTCGACATATAGGTTGCGCCACGCACTGTATAGCGCCCGCCCTCGATTGATCTGGGGCCGCTCTTCTTGCCACTATCGTTGTTGTAGGGCGCTAACCCTGCCAAAGCCGCAATCTTGCGTCCCGACACGGTTCCGAGCTCAGGAAGAAATGCCAAGAGCGTTCCGCAGGTGATGGCTCCGATCCCTTTCACCGACCTCAGTCGTCTGGCTTTCTCCTGATCCAGCACGGTCGAGGCATCTTCAATCTCCTTACCCAATGACTTGATCTGGCCCTCCAGGTAAGCGATGTGATCGGTGTAAGTGGATATGGCTTTAGCGCATGTGGTTTGCTTCATCCGGCGCTTGTCGCTGTCCCGGCTCTTGACCAAGCTGCCTCGCAGCTTGAGCAATTCGCCCAGCTCATCCCGATCCTTATTCGGTTCAACATGCGGCAAGTCCTCGAAATCTCTCGCAAACTTCGCCAGCATCTGAGCATCGATCTTATCGGTTTTAGCTATCTTGCCCATAGCTCTCGCATAGTCGCGAGCGCGTTTGGGATTGACGCGAAAGACATTCAAACCCTCCAACCGCAAGGCTCTGAGCAATGCCCTTTCATAGCCGCCGGTGGCTTCAAGCAAGATCCGCCCCACCTCAAGCTCGTTCAGGCATGTGATCAGCCGAGTGAAGCCCTCAAGGTCATTACTGACCTGAAACTGCGGGTAATTTGCAGGAAGAAACCCCACATCCACAGTCGCTTTCGAAACATCGAGACCAACGTAGTAGGAAATCATCGCCAAGTCCTCTTACACTCAAGAAGTGAGAGCACTCTGACCTATCCCTAGCTTGTGATTTCGAGTTTGCCGCTCATCCAACTGTTCGGGCTTCTTGTCAGAGTGAGAGGTGGATGGCGACTTGGCTCCCACTCGTGCTTTAAGCACCGCTGGCTTTCAGTCTGCCATCCACTGCTCTCACCCTTCTGAGTTTAAGAGACCTTGAAGACACAAGCTGGCTTGCCTGCGATGCTTCGGCGAGGTATTTCAGGCTTGCCGCGCTTATACCATCGCGAGCAAGCCCGCTCCCACAAGGGGGTGAGCCTCAGGCTTTGCCCGGGATGCCGTACTTGCGCAATCGGTGGGCAATGGCGGTATGACTGGTCTGCAGGCGACTAGCCAGTTGGCGCGTCGAGGGGTAGCTGACGTAGAGCTTTTCCAGGAGTGCCTTTTCGAAGGTTTCAACGGCGTGTTCCAGGGTTTCAACCTCGCCGTCGCTTTGGCGTGCAACCGACGTGCCGGCAATGTCCAGATCGCCAATGTCGACCAGGGTGCTTTCGCAAATGGCGGCAGCGCGAAAGATCACGTTCTGCAACTGGCGCACGTTGCCGGGCCAGCGGTTGCCCAGCAGGGCCGGGTAGGTCCCGGGCGCCAGGCGGCACACCGGACGCTGGATCTGGGTGCAGGCCTGCTGCATGAAGGCGCGGGCCAGCAGCAAAATGTCCTGGCCGCGCTCGCGCAGGGGCGGCACTTCGATGTTGAGTACGTTCAAGCGGTAGAACAGGTCTTCACGAAACGTGCCCTCGTTGACCATTTTTTCGAGGTTGCGGTGAGTGGCGCTGAGGATGCGCACATTGACCTTGACCTCGCGCTCGCCGCCCACCCGCCGGAAGCTGCCGTCATTGAGAAAACGCAGCAGCTTGGCTTGCAGGTAGGGCGACATCTCAGCGATTTCGTCGAGAAAAACCGTGCCGTTGTTGGCCAGTTCCATCAGTCCCGGTTTGCCGCCGCGCTGTGCGCCGGTGAAGGCCCCGGGGGCATAGCCGAACAGTTCGCTTTCGGCCAGATTTTCCGGAAGTGCGGCGCAGTTGAGGGCCAGAAACGGCGCGCCAAAGCGGTCGCTGATGGCATGGCAGGCACGGGCGACCAGTTCCTTGCCGGTGCCGGTTTCACCCTGGATCAACAAGGGCGCGTCCAGGGCCGCCACACGCTGCGCCCGGGCTTTGAGCGTGCGAATGGCGGGTGAGTCGCCCAGCAGGGCATCAAAGCCTTCAGCGTGATCGTGATGCAGCGCAGCCAGGCGTTCGCCGATACGGCTTGGTTGGTAAAGGGTCAGCAGGGCGCCCGCATCGGTTATCGGGGTGGCATCGAGCATCAACGGATGGCCATTGAGCGTGACTTCGCGCAATGGCAGGCGAAAGCCGTTTTCCAGCAACACAGCCAGCAGTCCGGGGTCGCTGAACAGCTCGCCGATACTTTCGCCGGTCGGCTCTCGGCCATACAAGGCCACCAGTGCCGGGTTGGCCAGCAGCACATGGCCCTCGCTGTCCAGCGCCAATACCGGATCGGTCATGGCGGCGAGCAGGGCATCGAGTTGCAGGTGGCGGCGCTGGCCGGGAAGGATATCGACCACGGTCACGGTCTGCACACCCCTGACCCCGAACAGCGCTTCTCGCAGTTCGTCGAGTACTTGCGGGCTCAGGGTCGGGGCGTCGATATACACGTTGGGCGGGACCATCTCCACCGCATCCAGATTGAGGTTACGCCCGCCCAGCAACGCCAGGACTTCCTGGGTGATGCCGACACGGTCGATGAAACTGACATGGATACGCATGGGAACGGCAAACACTTCTGGCCAGCAGGGATGGCCAGTATGCCTTGGTGGGGGAGATAGGTGAAATTCCGTGGGAGCGGGCTTGCCCGCGATGGTACCAGCGCGAGCAAGCCCGCTCCCACAAAAGCGCAGCCACCATCAAGTGGCTGAATTACTCCAGATGTTCTGGTTTGATCGGATCACCCGGCTTGTGGTTGAGCTGGGCCAGGACGTCGGAAAACATCTTGTCGTAGTAACCGTGCATCGCGCGGATGTCAGCGGTTTTGGGAATGCCATGCTTGACGGCAATCCGGAAAGCGTCATGGGCAAAGTTGTAGGCCATGTCCTTGGGCAGCGTGAACGACTCTTTGAAGTCCTTCTTGTTGATCTGGCCATGCATGTCGAACTGCATCGACTTGCCTTCCTTGGGATCCTGAACGACCTGGTAATCAATCTTGATGTCATACCCAAAGTCGCCCGGTTGCAGCGGTTCGCGATGAATATGCAGGTGACCGGGTTCGAACGAGGCCATAGGGTTACTCCTTGATGCTATGGGAAAGGGCAGGCCCCTGGGCCTGCCCTGGGGCTCAAAAGTAAGTGATACCCGGTTTTTCGGTGCTGACCCGAGTACCGGCCTTACCTTGAACGATTGCTTCGATATCCGCCAGTGCGCCGATCACTGCGGTCTTGCCGGTTTTACGGGCAAACTCGCAAGCAGCTTCGACTTTCGGTCCCATTGAACCCGAGGCAAAACCGAGTTTTTCCAGTTCGTCCGGATGGGCCTGGGCAATGCCTTTCTGGGTTGACTTGCCCCAGTCAATAAAGGCCGCATTCACGTCTGTGGCGATCACCAGCAGGTCGCTGTCCAGCTGTTGGGCCAGCAGCGAGGACGCCAGGTCCTTGTCGATCACCGCTTCAATCCCCCTGAGCTTGCCGTCTTCGCCGTACATGGTCGGGATACCGCCACCGCCCGCACAGATCACGATGGTGCCTTTTTCCAGCAGCCATTTGATCGGGCGAATTTCGAAGATGCGCTTGGGTTTAGGGCTGGCGACCACGCGCCGGAATTTGTCGCCGTCCGGAGCAATGCTCCAGCCTTTTTCTGCGGCCAGGCTCTTGGCTTCGCTTTCGGTGTACACCGGACCGATCGGCTTGGTCGGGTTCTGGAACGCCGGGTCTTTTGGATCGACTTCAACCTGGGTCAACAGCGTGGCGAAAGGCGCTTCGGGTGGCAGCAGGTTGCCCAGCTCTTGCTCGATCATGTAGCCGATCATGCCTTCGGTTTCAGCGCCCAGCACGTCCAGCGGGTAAGGAGCAACGGCGGTGTAGGCGGCGGCTTGCAGCGATAGCAGGCCGACCTGAGGGCCATTGCCGTGGGCCACTACCAGTTCATTGCCGTGGGCTATGCGAGCGATTTGGGCGGTAGCGGTCTGGATGTTTTCGCGCTGGTTCTCTGCGGTCATGGGCTGTCCGCGACGCAAGAGGGCGTTACCGCCCAGTGCAACGACGATACGCATAAAAAATATCCTTTTAAATGTGTGGGAGCCGTGTGTGTGGGAGCGGGCTTGCATCGCGCGCAAGCCCGCTCCCACGGTAGTCATGCGTTCACATGACTACCGTGGACAGGCTTAGATATCAGCCAGTGCCGCGACCAGAATCGCCTTGATGGTGTGCATGCGGTTTTCAGCTTGCTCGAAGGCGATATTGACTGGGGACTCAAACACTTCCTCGGTCACTTCAATGCCGTTTTTCAGGTTTGGATGGTGCTCGGCCACGTCCTTGCCGACTTTGGTTTCACAGTTGTGGAACGCAGGCAGGCAGTGCATGAACTTCACGCGTGGGTTTTCTGCCGCTTTGATCATGTCGCTGTTGACCTGATAAGGCAGCAGCAGCTTGATGCGATCGTTCCAGGCTTCGACCGGTTCGCCCATCGATACCCAGACGTCGGTGTGGATAAAGTCCACGCCCTTGACTGCCGCTTTAGGGTCTTCGGTGAGGGTGATTTTGGCACCGCTTTCCTTGGCGAATTCCTGGCACTGCTTAACGAACGCTTCTTCTGGCCACAGGCTTTTCGGTGCGGCGATACGTACGTCCATGCCCAGTTTTGCGCCGATCAGCAGCAGCGAGTTACCCATGTTGTTGCGGGCATCGCCCAGGTACGCGTAGCTGATGTTGTGCAGCGGCTTGTCGCTGTGTTCACGCATGGTCAGCACGTCGGCGATCATTTGCGTCGGGTGGAATTCAGCGGTCAGGCCGTTGAACACCGGTACGCCAGCGTACTTGGCCAGTTCTTCCACGATGGCCTGTTCAAAACCACGGTACTCGATGGCGTCAAACATGCGGCCCAGAACGCGGGCGGTGTCTTTCATGCTTTCTTTGTGACCGATCTGCGAAGAAACCGGGTCGATGTACGTCACGTGTGCGCCCTGGTCGTGGGCCGCCACTTCGAACGCGCAGCGGGTGCGGGTCGAGGTTTTTTCGAAGATCAGCGCAATATTTTTGCCTTTCAAGTGCGGCTCTTCAGTACCGGTGTACTTGGCGCGCTTGAGATCGCGGGACAGATCGAGCAGGAAGTGCAACTCACGTGGTGTGTGGTGCACCAGGCTCAGAAGGCTGCGGTTTTTCATGTTAAAAGCCATGGTGATCTCCTTGGTTTCGGGTTAACCGGCTTGCACCGGCCCCTTTTGGGGGCCGTGCAAGCAATCAAATGGGTTACTTAATAGTCGATTGGGTCACGTACGATCGGGCAGGTCATGCAGTGACCGCCGCCACGGCCGCGTCCCAGTTCGGAGGCGCTGATGGTGATGACTTCAACGCCCGCCTTGCGCAGCAGGGTGTTGGTGTAGGTGTTGCGGTCGTAGCCGATTACCACGCCAGGCTCCAGGGCGACCACGTTGTTGCCGTCATCCCACTGCTCGCGTTCTGCCGCGAAGGAGTTGCCGCCGGTTTCGACGACCCGCAGTTTTTTCACGCCCAGGGCCTTGGCCACGACGTCGAGGAAGTGACCTTCTTCACGGCGCACGTCCACGCCGCCGTGTTTCTTGTCGTCCGGGTACACCGAGAACGCAACGATCTGGTTCACGACTTCAGGGAAGATGGTGACCAGGTCGCGGTCGCAGAAGCTGAACACGGTGTCCAGGTGCATCGCAGCGCGGGACTTGGGCATGCCGGCAACGATCACGCGTTCTACGGCGCCATGCTTGAACAGGTTCTGCGCCAGTTGGCCGATGGCCTGGCGCGAGGTGCGCTCGCCCATGCCGATCAGTACCACACCGTTGCCGATGGGCATTACGTCGCCACCTTCAAGGCTGGCATTGCCGTGGTCGACAGTCGGGTCGCCGTACCAGACCTGGAAGTCGGCGTTGGTGAACTCGGGGTGGAACTTGTAGATCGCAGTGGTCAGCAGGGTTTCCTGACGACGCGCCGGCCAGTACATCGGGTTCAGCGTCACGCCACCGTAGATCCAGCAGGTGGTGTCACGGGTGAACTGGGTGTTGGGCAGCGGTGGCAGGATAAAGCTGGTGTGACCGAGAAAGTCACGGAACATCTGGATGGTCTTGCCACCAAAACTGTCGGGAAGGTCGTCTGCCGACACACCGCCAATCAGGTATTCGGCTGCCTGGCGAGGCTCAAGGCTCTTGATCCATGATTTGACTTCGTTGACCAGGCCCACACCCACCTGATTCGGTGTCACTTTGTGGTCCAGGATCCAGTCCAGGGCTTCTGGAATGGCAACGATATCGGTCAGCAGGTTGTGCATTTCCAGCACATCAATGCCGCGGTCGCGCATTTTGGTCACGAAGTCGAAGTGGTCACGCTTGGCCTGATTGACCCACAGCACGTCATCGAACAGCAGCTCATCGCAGTTGCTTGGGGTCAGGCGCTGGTGAGCCAGGCCTGGGGAACACACCATAACCTTATGCAGCTTACCGGCTTCGGAATGCACGCCGAACTTCACTTTTTCCGTGGTCATTACAGTCATCCTCCAAAGTACACAAACAGGTTGTTACAGGGTCAGGAATCCGTCGTAGAGGCCATAGGCAGCCACCAGGGCGCCGATCACTACTGCGGCAAAAATCACTTTCTCGATGTGGGTGAAAACAGGTTGGCCGCTTTCACGCTTGGCCTTGGCGAACAGAATGGCGCCAGGTGCATACAGCAGGGCCGAGAGCAGCAGGTACTTGAGGCCGCCGGCATAGATCAGCCAGATGGCGTAGATCAGCGCGATACCACCGATGATCAGGTCTTTCTTGCGTTCGGCCAGGGCGTTCTCGTAAGTCTCGGCGCGTACTGCCAGCAGGAAGCCGTAGGCCGCCGACCAGAGGTAAGGCACCAGGATCATCGAGGTCGCGAGGTAGATCAGTGACAGATAAGTACTGGCCGAGAACAGGGTGATGATCAGGAACAGTTGCACCATGGCGTTGGTCAGCCACAGGGCGTTGACCGGTACATGGTTGGCGTTTTCCTTTTTCAGGAAGGCCGGCATGGTGTGGTCTTTGGCGGCCGAGAACATGATCTCGGCACACAGCAGCACCCAGGACAGCAGGGCACCCAGCAGAGAGATGATCAGGCCGACGCTGATCAGCACCGCCCCCCAGTGACCGACAACATGCTCAAGCACGGCCGCCATCGACGGGTTCTGCAGTTTTGCCAGTTCAGGCTGAGTCATGATGCCCAGCGACAGTACGTTCACCAGTACGAGCAGCAGCAGCACGGTGATAAAACCGATCACGGTGGCCCGACCTACGTCGGAGCGTTTTTCGGCACGGGACGAGAAGATGCTTGCCCCCTCGATACCGATGAACACCCACACGGTGACCAGCATCATGTTGCGCACCTGATCCATCACGCTGCCCAGGTCCGGGTTTTTTACGCCCCAGATGTCACTGGTAAAGATGTCCAGTTTGAACGCGAAGATGGCGATCAGAATAAACAGGACCAGCGGTACGACCTTGGCAACGGTCGTCACCAGGTTGATGAAGGCTGCTTCCTTGATCCCGCGCAGTACCAGGAAATGCACGGCCCACAGCAGGATCGAGGCGCCGATGATGGCGGCGGGGGTGTTGCCTTCGCCGAAGATCGGGAAGAAGTAGCCCAAGGTGCTGAACAGCAACACGAAATAGCCGACGTTACCCAGCCAGGCGCTGATCCAGTAACCCCATGCGGATGAGAAACCCATGTAATCGCCGAAGCCGGCCTTGGCGTAGGCGTAAACACCACCGTCCAGGTCAGGTTTGCGATTGGCGAGGGTTTGGAACACAAAAGCGAGGGTCAGCATACCGACTGCGGTGATTGCCCAGCCGATCAGGATTGCACCTACATCAGCACTGGCGGCCATGTTTTGCGGCAATGAAAAAATACCGCCGCCAATCATGGAACCGACTACCAGAGCAACCAGCGCACCCAGTCGCAGTTTTCCAGGAGTATCAGACATTGTAGTGACTCCAATCTAGGAGAAGTTAGGCTTCGAAGTTAAGTCCATTGATAATCAAGCCATTTGACATAGATCAGGGCATTACTACATTCCATTGTCAGTAGAGCGGGGAAGGTCGCGATATCGTATTTTTATGACGCTTGCTCAAAGCCTTACGCCAGAGATGTTTGCAGGTGTTAATACGTTGCTTAATCGCGTTGTCGTGGAGATTGAAGCTAGACAGTATTTTGAGATTTGCAAATGTCATCTTCATGTTTCATGCCCCTGTCGATGAAATTAAATCGTCATCTATATGTGTACTGATTTTTAGGTTTCAATAGAAAATAACGTTATTAATAAGGGCGGGCTTATTGCGTAACTCTACTAAACGTTCGGCGGGTACATATAATTAGTCGGTGAACGTTTTAAACCCGATAATGATGAATTAACTAACCAGCACATTCAGAGGTGTCGATGTCGCAACAGACGCAGAAGCTTCGGCTAAACGCCTTGATTGCATTGGTGGTGGGCTCGATGATTGGCGGCGGGATTTTTTCGTTGCCACAAAATATCGCCGAGCGTGCCGCGGGTGGTGCCGTGTTGATCGGTTGGGCGATCACTGCCGTGGGCATGCTGGCGCTGGCCTTCGTGTTTCAGACCCTTGCCAACCGCAAGCCGGAACTGGATTCGGGGGTGTATGCCTACGCCAAGGCCGGTTTCGGCGACTACATGGGCTTCTCGTCCGCCTGGGGTTACTGGATCAGTGCCTGGATGGGTAACGTCGGCTATTTCGTGTTGCTGTTCAGCACTCTGGGGTATTTTTTTCCGGTGTTTGGCCAGGGCAACACGCCTGTCGCCATCGGCTGTGCGTCGCTGCTGCTGTGGGGAGTGCATTTTCTGGTGCTGCGCGGGATCAAGGAGGCGGCGTTCATCAACCAGTTGACCACCGTGGCCAAGATCGTGCCGATCGTGATGTTTATCGTGCTGACCGCCGTGGCCTTCAAAGCGGATATTTTCACCCGGGACTTTTGGGGCACTGAAACCCCAAGCCTGGGCAGCGTGATGGACCAGGTACGCAACATGATGCTGGTCACGGTGTTTGTCTTTATCGGCATTGAAGGTGCCAGTGTGTACTCGGGCCGTGCGGAAAAACGCTCGGATGTCGGCAAGGCCACGGTCATCGGCTTTCTCGGGGTGCTGGCGCTGTTGGTGCTGGTGAACGTGCTGTCGCTGGGGATCATGAGTCAGCCGGAGCTGGCACACCTGCAAAACCCGTCGATGGCCGGTGTGCTCAAGCATGTGGTGGGGGAGTGGGGTGCGATCCTGATCAGTATCGGCCTGGCGATTTCGCTGCTGGGCGCGTTGTTGTCGTGGGCATTGCTGTGCGCCGAAATTCTGTATGCCACGGCCAGGGACAACACCATGCCGGCGTTCCTGAAAAAGGAAAACGCCAACCATGTGCCGGTCAATGCCCTGTGGTTGACCAACTCCATGATCCAGATTTTCCTGGTGATTACCTTGGTGTCAGCGGGGACCTACACCAGCCTGATCTACCTCGCCTCGTCGATGATTCTGGTGCCTTATCTATGGTCGGCAGCCTATGGGGTGCTGCTGTGCGTGAGGGGTGAGACTTACGAGAGGGCGAGACGGCGGCGCATCAAGGATCTGCTGGTGGGGGCTGTCGCGCTGATCTACGCGATGTGGCTGTTGTATGCGGCGGGGCCCAAGTACCTGCTGCTCTCGGCATTGCTGTATGCGCCGGGGATCATCTTTTTTGCCAAGGCCAAACGCGAACAGGGCGAGACACTGTTCACACCCTGGGAGAAAGTCATATTCGCGATGGTGCTGCTGGCTGCCATGGCGGCAGCTTATGCGCTGTATAGCGGGGCGTTGGCGTTGTAGGCAGGCTGTGTAGTCGTCGCAATGGTTGCGAAGGGTTGCGTAGCAAACCGTTTTCTCGAAAACCCTGCGATCCCCTCGCAGCCTGCGGCAGCGACTACAGCTGTTTAGTCGTCGCAATGGTTGCGGGCATATTCTCCGGCCGCGACCAGATCCACAGGTTGCCCATGCTCATGCCGGCAATCGCCAGAAACACCGGCCAGTTGTGATCCAGTACATAAAGCATCAGCCCTGCACACAACAACATGCTGACAGTGGCGCTGATTTTGGCGTTGCGCTTGATGATCTTGCCGTTGCGCCAGTTGGTCAGGATAGGGCCGAACAATCGGTGGTTTTCCAGCCAGGCACTCAGGCGCGGAGAGCTTTTGGTCGCGGCCCAGGCGGCGAGCAAAATGAATTCGGTGGTCGGCAGGCCCGGAATCACAATCGCGATCAAGCCAATGCCCAGGCTCACGTAGGCCAGCAAGCCGAACAGGATGCGCGCGATTTTCGACGAGGATTGGGTTTGGCGGGTCATAAGCTCAAGACGCGTAAAGGACGCCCGGTCAGCGAGTGCTGGCCGGGCAACAAGCTTAAGCCAGTTCTGGCTGTTTCACGTAGGTCTGTTCCAGCAGGAAGGTAAAGCGGCTGAAGGCATCGTTGGCGGCTTGTTCCAGCTCGGCATCTTCCTCTGGGGTGAGTTCGACGCTGTCGAGCATTTCGATAAAGCTCTTCCAGTTACGACCACGGCCTTCGGCAGGTTCACCCATGTGACGGGCACCGTGGGTCTCGCTAAGGCCCAGGAGGCGGGCTTGCTTGATCAATACGCCCGCGCCCAGCTTGGAGCCTTCGGACACAAATACCCAACCCAGTGCCTGTGCCTTGCTCGGTGCATTGACCGCGCCGGCAACCGGTGTCGGCAGCTCGACGCCCAGGTCGATCAGGTCAGCCTTGATTTGCTCTGCACGGCAGCGCTCAGGCAAGTTGGGGATGTGCTGGGTCAGGCGTGGATCGGTGTGCAGCGCGGCCAGCTCGGTCAGGAACAGGTACTGGGCGGTCGCGAAGTGGGTGTAGTTTTCGAGGCTGCCAAAGGGGTCGCGGCCCATGACTTTCTCGCCCAGGGTGTCGTGAGTCTCACGGGTGGCGAGGGTCAGGCGCTTGGAGCGCTCGGAAGGACGCGGTGCGGAATCTGGAGTGGTCATGCCAATATCCTTGAGAATGAGATGCGCTTTGTAACTAGACGATCAGGAAGACGGATCACAGTAAAAAATCCTCACTGCGCAGAACAAAAGTCTGCGCAGTGAGGCGCGCGGTCAGATATCCCAGACCAGATTGATTGCGAAGTTGCGGCCCGGAGCGGTCAAGCGCTCCATATTGGCCGGGTTCAGCACACCGGCTTCGCCCACGCTGTCGTAACCGCGCACGTCATCCCAGTTCCAGTATTTCTTGTCGGTCAGGTTGTACAGGCCAGCATTGACGGTGACGTCCTGGGTGACCTTGTAGAAACCGGTCAGGTCGAGCACGCCATAGCCCGGCGACTTGAACTGTTTGCTGGTGCCATCCGGGGAAAAGAAGGTGTTGTCGTCGACCTGGTTTTTGCTCTTGACCAGTGTCCAGCTCACCAGACCACCGTAGTTCTGTTGTTCGTAGCCCAGGCCCATGACGGCGGTCAGCGGGTTGACGCTGTTGATCGGCTGGCCAGTGTCGTTGTTGCGGCCGTGGGCATACGCCACCGAGCCCTTGGTGTAGAGGCCCTGCGGTGCGCCGAAGGCGTCCAGGTTCAAGCGGCCTTTGACTTCAGCCCCCCTGATGGTGGCGTGCTTGATGTTATTGCTCTGGAACGCAAGTTCGTTGTAGCCGGGGGTGATGGCGTCTTCATTGATGAAGTCGCGGTATTTGTTATAGAAAACTGCGACGTCGAATGACCCCGCCTCAAAGTTGCCGCGCAGGCCCGTCTCGTAGCTTTTGCTTTTTTCCGGTTCCAGATTCGGGTTTGGCTCGACCGTGTAGCCCGCCTGAAGGTTGTCATAGCGACCATACAAGGCCTTGGCGCTTGGGGTGCGGAAGCCTTCGCTGTATTGGCCGTACCACGTGTAGTTATCGTTGAACGCGTAGGTCACGCCAAATTTGGGCGACAGTCGATGCCAGACTTTTTCATCGTCGTTCACCGTGCCTCGCTGGTCACTGTTGACGGTATTGAGGAATTCCTGTGTGACGTGCGGCGTCAGCTTGGTGTAGTCGTAGCGAAGACCGGGCATGAAGGTCCAGTCGTTCCAGCTGATCTGATCCTGGGCGAACAGGCTGTAGGTGTTGATGGTCGGGTCGGGGAAGTCGCTGGACTTGACCAGATAATCGCTCGGGCTGTTGGCGCCAACAGCCGTGCAGCCTCTGCCCACTGCCAGGCAGGTGCCCGAGCCGCTGCGCGAACCGGTGACATTCTGATGCTTGACGGTGGCGCCATAGGTCAGCAGGTGATCGGTGTCGGCAATATGGAAAGCCTTGTCCGCCTGGACGTCCAGTACCCACATTTTTTCTTCATATTTAGTGTTGCGCGAGCGCATCACATTGCGGGTGAAGGGGAAGTAGTTTTCCAGGGTGTTCTGGTCGGTCTTGGCGATCTGGTAGTTCAGGCTCCACTTGAAGTGATCGGTCAGCATGGTGTCGAGAACCATGCTGTTTTCCACACCGAAACGTTCGCGAGTGATGGTGTCCTGGCCGGTTCGGGAGCGATACATGCCCAGCGGCTGGCCGTTGTTGAACGGGCCACCGACGGCACTTTTCACATCGATATCAGTACGGTCCTTGTACTTCTCGTAGGTGAAGGCCAGGCGATCGTCATCGTTGTAGTTCCAGCCGGCCTTGGCCAGCACGTTGGTGGTTTTCACGTCTTCGGGGTTGGCCGCGGTCCGGGAGAGGCCGGTGCCGCCGTGATCGCCATAAGATTTGGTTTCATGCCCGTCGCGCTGGCTCAGGTGCAGCAAGCCATCGAATTCACCCGAACGACCGGCCACCGTGCCCGATTTCAGCCAGCTGCGATCGGCCGAGCTGTAGCCTGTTTTCAGGCGGGCACCGACATCCTGGCCCGGCTTGATGATGTCATCCGGGTCCAGGGTGAAGTAGCTGACGGCGCCGCCGATGGCGTTGCTGCCATACAGCACTGACGCCGGACCACGGAGGATTTCAACACGCTTGATGATTTCCGGGTCGACGTAGTTGCGCTGGGTCTTGGCGTAAGGGCCGTTGAAGAACGAGCTGGGGATTTCAACGCCATCAATCTGGGTCAGAATCCGGTCGCCATCGATACCGCGGATATTGTAGTTGCTGATACCGCCGCGCTGACCGGCGCCACCTACCGTGACACCCGGCTCATAGCGCACCAGATCCTTGATGGTATTGACGTTATCGCGGTCCAGCTCCTGGCGGTCATGGACGGTGACGGTGCTGGGCACCGAGTTCACGTCCTGTTCCTGGCGAGTGGCGCTGATGGTCACTTGTTGCAAGGCCAGGGTGCCGGTGGAGCTGCTGCGCTTTTCCAGCACAATGTTGTTGTTGCCCAGTTTGCGGTAGCCCAGGTTGGTACCGATGAGCAGACGTTCAAGGGCTTTTTCCGGGGGCAGGGAGCCGCGTACGCCGGGCGAGGACACATTCTGCGCCAGCTCTGCCGGTAACCCGACCTGCCAGCCGGTGACGGCGCTGAAATCGTTCAGGGCAGACGCCAGCGGCTGCTGGGAAATCGCGAATTTGTAATTGCCCACGGAGCGGGTGGCCGACTGCCCATCGGTCGCGGCCATGACGGGAGCCGCCTGTACACCGGCCAGGAGCATGGCAGCGGTCAACAACGACAACGTGCACTGCTGCAAACCGCCCGTGCGGACGTTGGATGAGGACCGGCTGTTGAAACGAGTGGGCATTGATAGCGCTCCGTGGTGAACGAATCTTATAGTTGCGAAGCTGATTCAAAATGCGAATCAGTTGCATTGACTACAACGAGACGAACGACCTGTGGCTATCGCGTAAAAAAACTTACAACTAATTAAGAATGACCAGCGCGGGGAATTCCGAGATGTTGCTCGAGGTGATGTGGGCGAGTGAGCGCAGGATGTCCAGCGGCTGGTCGAGCCGGTAGTTTCCGGTCACTGCAATGCTGGCCAGTTTGTCGTTGTTGCTGACGATCCATCCGGGGTAATAGCGGCGCACTTCATCCAGTACTTTGCCCATCGGGCAGTTTTCAAACACCAGGCGCCCTTGAACCCAGGCCAGGTCGGTCTGGGGGTTGAGCCTGGCGGTCTTGCTGAATCCGTTGGGGCCGATGCGCACGCTGTTACCGGCAGACAAACGCATTTGGGTGCCGACACTGCTCACCCGCAAGTCAACATCGCCGCGTTGCACCCGCACTTGGGCTTCGCCATTGAGGTAGCTCACGGCAAAGTCGGTATCGCGCACACTGACACGCACGGGGCCAGCATCAAGGACCATGGGCAGTTCCAGGTCGGCCGGGATTTCGAAGTACGCTTCGCCCTGGTACAGGCGAGCGCTGGCCTGGGCATTGACCACTTTGCTGGAGAACGCGGAGTTGGTGTTAAGCAGTACTTTTGAACCGTCTTCCAGTTGCAGGCGCTGGCGCTCGCCGACCACGGTCAGATGATCGGCTTGCAGTCGCAAGGGCACATTGCCGTAACTGCCGACACAAAGAATCACGACCGCCGCTGTTGCCAGGTGCTTCCAGTGCCGCCCGATGCGTTGCAACAGGCGTGGCGTGCGGCGGGTTTGCAGGGTTTGCGCGGCAGCCAGAACCGGCTCTCCATTCCAGATCGCATTGGCTTTGGCAAAGGCGAGGGCGTGGGCAGGGTCGGCATTGAGCCAGTTTTGGAAGGCGGCTTTTTGTTCGTCGCTCGCACACTCAAGGGTGATCAGCCAGTCCAGTGCCTGATCCATGGCGCTGTCTTGCAGCACGTCTTGCGCAGAATTATGAGTGTCCGGCACGGGTGTTCCTTGGCAGTTACAGAGCGTTCTTACAGGCATAGCCCGTCAAGGTTAAGGCCGATTCAGCCTGTCGGCTACCCCGATGCAGATTGCCATGATTAATTTGAGCTCCTTTTGAACCGTGCTCAAGGACACATCAAGCTCTTCGGCAATCTCCTGATAACTGCAGCCATGAAGGCGGCTCAGGATGAAAATTCGCTGTTGGCGGGCGCTTAGCTGGCTCAGGCTCACACTCAAACGCTCCAGTAATTGCGCGGCTTGATGGGCTTCTTCCGGGGTGCTGAGAGGGGAGGCGACGCCTTCGATGACTTCCAGCGGCACATCTTCGACGACGGTGCGTGACTGAATGCGCCGGGCGCGCAGATGATCGAGCGCCAGGTTGCGTGCGGTCTGGAAAACAAAGGGTTCAAGGTGTTCGACGGAGCGCTCGCTCAAGGCCCGCGTCACGCGCAAGTAGGTTTCTTGCAACAAGTCTTCGGCGGTGCTGTGGTTATTGACCATCCGCTCCAGCGTGCGCAGCAAGGTGACCCGCTGGGTCAGGAAGACTTGATTGAAGTGGGACTGACTCACAGTGCTACCCGACCGATTTTGAGCAAATGATAATGCTTATCATCTATGCCGTTGGTCAAGCGCTGTTTTGAAAAGCCATGAATAACAAAAAACGCTAGCCCCGTGATGAACGCCCCCTGACCTGTAGCCGCTGAGGAGCGCACCGAGGCTGCGTTCGGCGGCGAAGCCGTCGTAAACCCGGGCAATCCGTACGTTCAGACACTTCGCAGCTACCGATTTTGCGACCGCTTCGCGCTCGGACGCAGCCTCGTTCTACTCGTCAGCGGCTACAGAGGGATGGTTAAACGCGGCCTTTGAGGTACGCGCTGTAATCCGGGATGCGGTATTCGTGGGGCTGGCTCATCAGGGGGCTGCTGAGCATGTAGTCAGCGCTGCACTCATTGCAGGCCACCGGAATGTTCCAGACCGCAGCCACCCTCAACAAGGCCTTGATGTCCGGATCATGGGGCTGGGGTTCAAACGGGTCCCAGAAAAACACCAGCATGTCGACCCGCTGCTCCGCGATCCTGGCGCCCACCTGCTGATCGCCGCCCAACGGGCCGCTGATCATGCTTTCGATCGGCAGCCCAAGGCGTTGGCTCAAGAGCAGGCCCGTGGTGCCGGTGGCGCACAGGTCGTGCTGGCTGAGTTCCGATTTGTGGCGCTCGGCCCAGTCCAGCAAGAAACCCTTGCAGTGATCATGGGCCACCAGGGCGATGCGCTTGCGCGCCGCCAGGGTGGCCGTGGTGAAGCTGATACCGATCATCGCGTTACTCCGCGTTGCACAGCGCCAGGCAGTTATCGAGCATGCGGTTGGAGAAGCCCCACTCGTTGTCATACCAGGCCAGTACTTTCAACAGTTTGCCGCTGACTTTGGTGTGATTGGCGTCGAAGATCGACGAAAGCGGGTTGTGGTTGAAGTCGCTCGATACCAGCGGCAGGGTGTTGTAGCCCAGAACTTTGGAGTGCTGGCTGGCTTCCTTGAACAGCGCGTTGACTTCAGCCACGGTGGTTTCGCGCTTAAGCTCGATGGTCAGGTCAACCAGCGACACGTTGATCACCGGAACCCGAACGGCCATGCCGGTCAGCTTGCCGGCCAGCTCAGGCAATACCAGGCCCACGGCTTCGGCGGCACCGGTTTTGCTCGGGATCATGTTCTGGGTGGCCGAGCGCGCACGGTACGGGTCCGAGTGATAAACGTCGGTCAGATTCTGGTCATTGGTGTAGGCGTGGATGGTGGTCATCAGGCCGTTTTCAATGCCGAACTCGCGGTGCAGGATTTGCGCCACAGGTGCCAGGCAGTTGGTGGTGCAGGAAGCATTGGAAATAATTTGGTGGGATTGGCGCAGAATGTCGTGGTTAACGCCGTAGACCACCGTCGCATCGGCATTTTTACCGGGTGCAGAGATAATCACCTTGCGGGCACCAGCGCTAATATGCGCTTCAGCTTTGCTGCGATCTGTGAACAAACCTGTGCATTCAAACACCACATCTACTTTCAGCGCCGCCCAAGGCAGTTCGGCCGGGTTGCGAATGGCGGTCACGCTGATGCGGTCGCCATTGACCGTCAGGCTCTCCTGATCATGCTCGACAGTTGCGTCGAACGTGCCGTGAACCGTGTCGTACTTGAGCAGATGAGCGTTGATCGAACTGTCACCCAGATCGTTGATTGCGACGATCTGCAGGTCCTGACGGTAGCCTTGGGTATACAGTGCGCGCAGGACGTTACGGCCGATCCGGCCAAAACCATTGATTGCGATTCGTAGAGTCATGGAAAGCGCCTGCCATCGATTTGTTGTTGGAATTACAAGATTATTCGCATAAAAATAGAAAACAAGCCATTTAAGTGGCAATATTTTGTTTTATCTACAACGAGTGACCTGAATCAACGGGTCCGAATGGTCGAAGGCGCTCCTCAAAGCCCTTCGGTCAGCATAGGACACGTACAGGTCGCCACATCCGTTAGCCTGGAGTTCAACACATGCATCCCCGCGTTCTTGAAGTCACCGAGCGTCTTATTGCCCGCAGTCGTGCCACCCGTGAGGCGTACCTGACGCTTATTCGCGGTGCCGCCAGTGACGGCCCGCAACGCGGCAAGCTGCAATGTGCCAACTTCGCCCACGGCGTGGCCGGGTGTGGCGCTGAAGATAAAAACAGCCTGCGGATGATGAACGCCGCCAACGTCGCAATTGTTTCGTCATATAACGACATGCTGTCGGCGCATCAGCCCTACGAACACTTTCCTGAGCAAATCAAAAAAGCACTGCGTGAAATCGGCTCGGTGGGCCAGTTCGCGGGCGGCACGCCGGCCATGTGCGATGGCGTGACCCAGGGCGAGCCGGGCATGGAGCTCAGCCTGCTGAGCCGTGAAGTGATTGCGCTGTCGACGGCCGTGTCGCTGTCCCACAACATGTTCGATGCGGCAATGATGCTGGGCATATGTGACAAGATCGTGCCGGGCCTGCTGATGGGCGCGCTGCGCTTCGGTCATCTGCCCACCATCTTTGTGCCGGGCGGGCCGATGCCGTCGGGTATTTCCAACAAGGAAAAGGCCGACGTGCGTCAGCGTTACGCTGAAGGCAAGGCCAGCCGCGAAGAGCTGCTGGAGTCGGAGATGAAGTCCTATCACAGCCCTGGCACCTGTACGTTTTACGGGACCGCCAACACCAACCAGTTGCTGATGGAAGTCATGGGGCTGCATTTGCCGGGCGCTTCTTTCGTCAATCCCTACACGCCATTGCGTGATGCGCTGACCCGCGAAGCCGCTCATCAAGTCACTCGCCTGACCAAGCAAAATGGCGACTTCACCCCGTTGGGCGAAATCGTCGACGAGCGCTCCCTGGTGAACTCCATTGTTGCGCTGCATGCCACTGGCGGCTCGACCAACCACACCCTGCACATGCCGGCGATTGCGATGGCCGCGGGCATTCAGCTGACCTGGCAAGACATGGCGGACCTGTCCGAAGTGGTGCCGACCCTGTCCCACGTGTATCCAAACGGCAAGGCCGATATCAACCACTTCCAGGCCGCAGGCGGCATGGCGTTCCTGATTCGCGAACTGCTGGAAGCCGGCCTGCTCCATGAGAATGTCAACACGGTGGCGGGCTTCGGTCTGAGCCGTTACACCCGCGAACCGTTCCTGGTGGATGGCGAGCTGGTCTGGCGCGAAGGCCCGATCGAGAGCCTCGACGAGTCGATTTTGCGTCCGGTTGCACGTGCGTTTTCGGCCGAGGGCGGGTTGCGGGTGATGGAAGGCAACCTGGGGCGCGGCGTGATGAAAGTCTCGGCGGTAGCGCTTGAGCATCAAATCGTCGAAGCCCCGGCACGGGTATTCCAGGATCAGCAACAACTGGCCGATGCGTTCAAGGCCGGTGAGCTGGAACACGACTTTGTGGCCGTGATGCGCTTTCAGGGCCCGCGTTCCAACGGCATGCCCGAGCTGCACAAGATGACGCCGTTCCTGGGTGTGTTGCAGGATCGGGGCTTTAAAGTGGCACTGATCACTGACGGACGGATGTCAGGCGCCTCGGGCAAGATCCCGGCAGCGATTCATGTCAGCCCGGAAGCTTCGATCGGCGGCGCTCTGGCCCGTGTTCAGGACGGCGACATGATTCGCGTGGACGGCGTAAAAGGAACATTGCAACTGTTGGTGGATGAGGCAGAATTCGCGGCGCGCACCCCGGCAATCGGCACTCTGGATAATGCCGTTGGGTCCGGGCGTGAGTTGTTTGCGTTCATGCGTCAGGCTTTCAGTTCGGCCGAGCAGGGCGCGAGTACCTTTACCTCGTCTCTGGAAAATCTGAAATGAAGCTTGCACTGGTCGGTGACATTGGTGGAACCAACGCCCGGTTTGCGTTGTGGGATAACGACCAACTGCGCTCGGTTCGTGTGCTGGCAACAGCTGATTTCGCCTGCCCGCAAGAAGCCATCAAGCTTTACCTGAGCGACCTGGATCTGGCCCTGGGTGCTGTAGGTTCGGTGTGCCTGTCAGTGGCAGGTCCCGTGAGTGGCGATGAGTTTCGCTTTACCAACAACCACTGGCGCTTGAGCCGGTCGGGGTTCTGTAAGGACCTGCAGGTCGACAATCTTCTGTTGATCAACGACTTCAGCGCTATGGCCCTGGGCATGACCCGCCTGCAACCTGAAGACGTACGTCAGGTGTGCCCTGGCATCCCGGACCCGACACGACCCGCCGTGGTTATCGGGCCGGGAACCGGGCTGGGCGTGGGTACCTTGCTGAACCTGGGTGAGGCGCAGTGGATGGCCTTGCCGGGGGAGGGTGGTCACGTTGACCTGCCCATGAGCAACCCCCGTGAAGTGCAGTTGTGGCAGCACATTTACAACGAAATTGGCCATGTGAGTGCTGAAAGCATTTTGAGCGGCAGCGGTTTGCCGCGGGTCTATCGGGCGATTTGCGCGGTGGATGGCCATACGCCGGTGCTGGACAGCGACCGTGCAATCACGGCAGCGGCCCTGGCCGGTGATCCGGTCGCCCTGCAGGTGCTGGAACACTTCAGTTGCTGGCTGGGGCGTGTGGCGGGCAACAATGTATTGACCATCGGTGGGCGGGGCGGGGTCTATATCGTGGGCGGGGTCATCCCGCGCTTTGCCGATATTTTTCTGGCCAGCGGCTTTGCCCGCAGCTTCGCCGACAAAGGCTGCATGAGCGACTACCTCAAGGGCATCCCGGTGTGGCTGGTGACAGCACCGTATCCGGGATTGATCGGCGCGGGAGTGGCGTTGCAACAGGCATTTGGCTAAAAGCCATGCACACACTGTGGGAGCGGGCTTGCTCGCGTTAGCGCAGACATCGAGTCGCTTGCATCGCGAACAAGTCCGCTCCCACAGGCGTGATAAAAACAATAAGGAACATCACTGTGAGTGCACCCGGCAAATCCATTTTGCTGGTCGATGATGACCAGGAAATTCGAGAACTCCTTGATATCTATCTCACCCGCGCCGGTTTTCAGGTGCGTACCGTGGGCGATGGTGCGGGCTTTCGTGAAGCACTTGATGGGACCGCCAGTGATCTGCTGATCCTCGATGTCATGTTGCCCGACGAAGATGGCTTCAGCCTGTGCCGATGGGTGCGACAGCATCCGCGCTTTGCCCAGATCCCGATCATCATGCTCACCGCCAGTTCTGACGAGGCCGATCGCATCATTGGCCTTGAACTGGGCGCCGACGACTACCTGGGCAAACCCTTCAGCCCCCGTGAACTGCTGGCACGAATCAAGGCATTGCTTCGCAGGGCGCAATTTGCCAATACCAGTTCGGGTAACGAAGTCCTGGCGTTCGAAGAGTGGCGACTGAACACCGTGACCCATCGACTGTTTCATACCGATGGCGAAGAGGTGATTCTGTCCGGGGCTGATTTTTCGTTGCTCAAGCTGTTTCTGGATAACCCGCAACAGATTCTTGACCGCGACACCATCGGCAATGCGACCCGCGGTCGGGACCTGATGCCTCTGGACCGAATTGTCGACATGGCCGTCAGCCGCTTGCGCCAGCGTCTGCGCGACACCGACAAGCCCCCCCGGTTGATCCGTACCGTACGCGGCAGCGGCTATCAGTTGGCGGCTCAGGTCTTGTCCGGCAATGACCTTTAATTTCCTGCGCAAATGGCACATGCCCCGCTCATTGCTGGGGCGTATGTTGCTGCTGACGTTGCTTGCCATTTTGCTGGCGCAAACCTTGTCGAGCGCGATCTGGCTGTCGCAGTTGCGCACCACGCAACTCGAAGGGCTGGTCAACAGTGCGCGCAGCATGGCGCACTCGATGAATGCGACCGTGGCTTACCTGCGCTCCCTGCCGCTGGCCTATCGTCCGCTGGTGCTGGATCAATTGCGCAGCATGGGCGGAACACGGTTTGTGGTGAGCCTCAATGACAGGCCCCTGGACATGCCCGTATTGCCGCCGACCCAGCGCAAACAGGCGGTGCTGGACGCCGTGGACAAGGTGTTGCGCGAGGCAGTGGGACCCGATGTCGACATGTCGGTGACGTTTGTCAGCCCCCAGGACCTGCGCATTTTCAATGCGGGCCTCAAGCTCGATGAGTTGCCCCGTTCCTGGGCGCATTTCGCCTTGACGCTTGAGCCGGTCAATCCACCGGTGCTGGTGACGCAAATCCAGATGGTGCCGGGCGAGTGGCTGTATATCGCGTCCCTGTTGCCGCAGCCGTACACCAGCCTCGAAGAAGAAGGACTGCCGGCATTGCAGGTGTGGTTCATCGTGCTCAGCAGCGTCTTTTTATTGTTGTTCATCGGCTTGCTGGTGCATTGGCAAAGCCGCCCGCTCAAGCGTCTGGCCCGGGCGGCCCGTGACATGTCGCTGGGTGAGGATGAAGTCAGGCCGGTCGAGATCGGAGGCGGCAGTGAGGTGGTCGAAGTGGGGCGAGCCTTCAACACCATGCGTGCTCGCATCAGCCGTTATCTGACCGAGCGCAGTCAGTTGTTCAGCGCCATTTCCCATGACCTGCGCACCCCGATCACCCGCCTGCGCCTGCGGGTCGAACTGCTTGAAGACGAGCAGTTGCAGCACAAGTTCGGACGCGATCTGGATGAGCTGGAGATGCTGGTCAAAGGTGCGCTGCAGTGTGTGAAAGATACGGACATTCACGAAAACATCGAGGCAGTGGACTTGAATCACCTGCTCGACTGCTTGATCGAGCCGTATTTACTCCCCCAGGGAAACGGTCGCGTAACCCTTCAGGGGCGAGCCCTCAAACCTTACCCCGGCAAGCCGCTGGCCCTGCGCCGCTGCATGGGCAACCTGATCGACAACGCCCTCAAGTACGGCAACAACGCGCACTTGCGTATCGATGACAATGAGCAGGCCTTTGTGCTGACCGTTGATGACGAAGGACCGGGGGTGCCCGAGCAACGCCTGGAGCAAGTCTTCGAGCCTCACTTTCGCCTGGCCGGGCAGCAGCAGGGTTACGGGCTGGGGCTCGGGATTGCCCGCAGTATTGCCCATAGCCACGGTGGTGAAGTCAGTCTGCAAAACCTGCGCGTGGGCGGCCTGCGGGTCACTTTGCACTTGCCGCGAAATGGCGATTGATCGACTGGCTCGCCTGTTCGGCACTGATGGGTAGCAAGGGTTCCAGTGGGCGGTCTGAGGCCACTTCCATCATGGACGTTGGCTGGCGGTGACTGCTCATCGCGGCGTTGATACGGTTTTCGCGCACCCGCCTGCTGGTCTGACTGAAGTGCAGCTGCAGTTTTTCCATGGCCACATCATAGGGTTCGTTGCACAGGGTCAGTTGCCTCTCGCGCTCTTGCAGCGCCAACCGCTTGGCCTCGTCATCGCCATAGCGATCCACACGAAAACTCTTGCTCAGGTTGTAACCGTGAATGCGGGTCGTGGCGCGCCAGTAATGGATCTGGTTGGCGTGCACCCGATAGACCCCGGGGTGCCCGCTGGTGTTGAGGCGCGTCAGGCGTTGGCGATTTTCATAGGTGAGGGGCTGGGGCATTTCCAGCACCAGCTGGTTGCGCAAATGTTCAGCTGCATCCAGGGCCGCGGCCTCACCGCCATACTCGGCTAAGTCGAATTGGTGGACATGCACTTTGCCTGAGCGCCGGATGTCCAGTTTCCAGGCGTAGCGGCAACCGTCCGGATACTCCAACGGGCAAATGAAACAGTGGTTCTGGGCCGTTGCACGATATTTCTGCATGAGTCTCATCTCCTGATGGGTGTCTGCATCCGTTCTTGAAACGTGGCGATGTGTTGCAGACTCGCTGAAGTTATTTACAGGTTCAACGTGGGAAAACGACTTCGGGATGCGTCCTACAGTCAACGCAGAAAATGCCTTACGTGGCTTTGGGGGCAGCTTTATGGCTTACAGGAAAGCAGAGTCAGACATCGTTGAAATATCCTCGGAACCAAACGCCCTCACCCTGCTTCTGTGTCACCAGGTTGTGACATTTGAGCGTCTCTTCGTTACGTGCGGGCAGACGGTGATGGATACACTCTTTGGCAGCGCAAGCAAAAAGACTTGCACAGCTATAACAACAAGAAAGGTCCAGACATGAATTCATTCAATCGCCTCGCCGTTGTCATTTCTCTGGCTACATTATTCCCCCTGGGTGCTTATGCCGCTGCCCCTGCCGACTCCAAAGGCACGGTTGAAGTGGTGCATTGGTGGACCTCCGGTGGTGAGGCCAAAGCGGTTGATGTGCTTAAAAAGCTGATCGAAAAAGACGGTTACACCTGGCAGGACAGTGCCGTGGCAGGCGGTGGCGGTGCCGCCGCCATGACCGTACTGAAAACCCGGGCCGTCTCCGGCAACCCGCCTTCAGCAGCACAAATCAAAGGCCCTGACTTGCAAGAATGGGGCGCGCTCGGTTTGTTGACCAACCTCGATGAGGTTTCCAAGGCCAATCACTGGGACACCCTGCTGTCGAAAACCGTCTCCGACACCATGAAATACGACGGCCATTACGTGGCTGTACCGGTGAACATTCACCGGGTGAACTGGTTGTGGATCAATCCCGAAGTCTTCAAGAAGGCAGGCATCGACAAAGCGCCAACCACCCTTGATGAACTCTACGCGGCAGGCGACAAACTCAAGGCCGCGGGCTTTATCCCTCTGGCCCACGGTGGTCAGCCGTGGCAGGACAGTACGGTCTTTGAAGACCTGGTGCTCAGCGTCATGGGGCCAGATGGCTACAAGAAAGCCTTCGTCGATCTTGACGAGAAAACCCTGACCGGCCCCCAGATGGCTGAAGTTTTCACCCACCTGAAAAAACTGCAGGGCTACATGGACCCGGATGGCACCGGTCAGGACTGGAACCTGGAAGCCGCCAAGGTGATCAACGGCAAGGCCGGTATGCAGATCATGGGTGACTGGGCGAAAAGCGAGTGGGCTGCTGCGGGTAAAAAGGCCGGCACTGATTTTGAGTGCGTGCCATTCCCGGGCACCCAGGGCAGCTTTACCTACAACATCGACTCGCTGGCGATGTTCAAACTGTCGGCCAAGAACAACACGCCGGGCAATATCGCCGCGCAAAACGACGTGGCCAAAGTCGCGCTTGAGCCTGAATTCCAGTACGTGTTCAACCAGAACAAAGGCTCGATCCCGGTACGCAGTGACCTGGACATGAGCAAGTTCGACAGCTGTGGTCAGGCCTCAGCCAAAGACTTCGCCCAAGCGGGCAAGGCCAACAGCCAGCTGCCGAGCATGGCGCACAACATGGCCACTTCACTGGCGGTGCAAGGCGCGATTTTCGACACCGTCAGCAACTTTATGAGCGACAAGAGTGCTGATCCGGCCACGGCCGGTAAAAAGCTCTACTCGGCCATCAAGTCCGCACAGTAATTCGTTGATCTGACCTGCCACGCCTGCGCGTGGCTCCCCCTTATCCCTGGTTGTGCGGCATCTGCGTGTGCAGATGCCGGCATACCCTCTCGGGAGTATTTCGATGAGTTCCGTGGCTGTGTTCATCAAGGCCTCGCCGTTTGATGCGCTGCAACGCTGGTTGCCCAAGCTGGTCCTGGCACCGAGCATGCTGATCGTATTGGTTGGCTTTTATGGCTACATTTTTTGGACGTTCCTGCTCTCGTTCACCAATTCCAGCTTTATGCCCAGCTACAAATGGGTTGGCTTGCAGCAATACGCACGACTGATGGACAACGACCGCTGGTGGGTCGCCAGCAAAAACCTGGCGGTTTTTGGCGGGATGTTCATCGTCATCAGCCTGGTGATCGGCGTGTTTCTGGCCATCCTGCTCGACCAGCGGATTCGCAAGGAAGGCTTCATCCGCACGATCTACCTGTACCCGATGGCACTGTCGATGATCGTCACCGGTACGGCCTGGAAGTGGCTGCTCAACCCGGGCCTGGGCCTGGACAAAATGCTCCGTGACTGGGGCTGGGAAGGTTTTCGTTTTGACTGGCTGCTGGATCAGGACCGGGTGGTGTACTGCCTGGTGATCGCTGCGGTGTGGCAGGCTTCGGGATTTGTGATGGCGATGTTCCTGGCCGGATTGCGCGGGGTCGATCAGTCGATCATTCGTGCGGCCCAGGTCGACGGTGCGAGCTTGCCGACCATCTACCTGCGCATTGTGTTGCCGAGCCTGCGCCCGGTGTTTTTCAGCGCCTTCATGATCCTTGCGCACATTGCCATCAAGAGCTTCGATCTGGTGTCGGCAATGACCGCCGGTGGTCCGGGATATTCCTCCGACTTGCCAGCCATGTTCATGTACTCCTTCACCTTCAGCCGTGGGCAAATGGGCATTGGTTCTGCCAGCGCGATCATGATGCTGGGAGCGATTCTGGCCATCCTCGTGCCGTATCTGTATTCCGAGCTGAGGAACAAACGCCATGACTAACATGACAAGCGGCATCGGCGCGTCCCGATTCACCTTCAGCCGCCTGGCCATTTACGCCACCCTGATTCTTGCTGCGGCGGTCTATTTGATCCCCTTGGTGGTGATGCTGCTCACCAGCTTCAAAAGCCCGGAAGACATCCGTACCGGCAACCTGTTGAGCTGGCCGCAAGTGATTGACGGCATTGGCTGGATCAAGGCCTGGGATACGGTGGGCGGGTATTTCTGGAACTCGGTCAAGATCACCGTGCCTGCGGTATTGATCTCGACTTTTATCGGGGCCATGAACGGCTATGTGCTGTCGATGTGGCGTTTTCGCGGCTCACAGCTGTTTTTTGGCTTGCTGCTGTTCGGCTGCTTCCTGCCGTTTCAAACCGTGTTGCTCCCGGCCTCGTTCACCATCGGCAAGCTCGGGCTGGCCAATACCACCACCGGCCTGGTGCTGGTGCACGTGGTGTATGGCCTGGCCTTCACCACGCTGTTTTTCCGCAACTACTACGTGAGCATCCCGGATGCGCTGGTCAAGGCTGCACGGCTGGATGGCGCGGGTTTCTTCACGATTTTCGGGCGAATCCTGCTGCCGATGTCGGTGCCGATCGTGATGGTCTGCCTGATCTGGCAGTTCACTCAAATCTGGAACGACTTTCTGTTTGGTGTGGTGTTTGCCAGTGGTGATGCGCAGCCGATTACGGTGGCGTTGAACAACCTGGTCAATACCAGCACCGGCGCCAAGGAATACAACGTTGATATGGCTGCGGCCATGATCGCGGGGCTGCCGACGCTGCTGGTTTACATCTTTGCGGGCAAGTATTTTCTGCGCGGGCTGACGTCCGGCGCGGTCAAGGGGTAAGGCATGGCGACTCTCGAATTACGCAACGTGAATAAATCCTACGGCAAGGGTTTGCCCGACACGCTGAAAAACATCGAACTGAAAATCGATGACGGCGAGTTCCTGATTCTGGTGGGGCCTTCGGGCTGCGGTAAATCGACCCTGATGAACTGCATCGCCGGTCTTGAAACCATCAGCGGCGGGGCGATCCTGGTGGACGATGCCGACATCAGCGGCATGAGCCCCAAAGACCGTGATATCGCCATGGTGTTCCAGTCCTACGCGCTGTACCCGACCATGAATGTGCGGGACAACATTGCCTTCGGTCTCAAGATCCGCAAGATGAGCGCGGCGGCGATCGATGAAGAGGTGGCGCGGGTTTCCAAGCTGCTGCAAATCGAACACCTGCTGACCCGCAAGCCCGGCCAACTGTCGGGTGGTCAGCAACAGCGCGTGGCCATGGGCCGGGCGCTGGCACGGCGGCCCAAGATCTACCTGTTTGACGAGCCGCTGTCCAACCTCGATGCCAAGCTGCGGGTCGAGATGCGCACCGAAATGAAACTGATGCACCAGCGCCTGAAAACCACCACTGTCTACGTCACCCATGACCAGATTGAAGCCATGACCCTGGGCGACAAAGTGGCCGTGATGAAGGACGGGATCATTCAGCAGTTCGGTACGCCCAAGCAGATCTATAACGATCCGGCCAACCTGTTTGTGGCGAGCTTTATTGGCTCGCCACCGATGAACTTCATTCCCCTGCGCCTGCAACGCCGCGAGGGCCGCTTGCTGGCCTTGCTCGACAGCGGCCAGGCACGCTGCGAACTGCCGTTGAGCATGCAGGACGCGGGGCTTGAGGACCGTGATGTGATTGTGGGCATACGCGCCGAGCAGATTGTACTGGCGCCCGCAGAGCCCAACGGCTTGCCCGTCATTCGCGCCGAAGCCCAAGTCATCGAGCCTACCGGCCCGGACACCCTGGTTTTTGTAAACCTGAACGGGAGCAAGGTCTGCTGCCGAATGGCCCCTGATGATGCGCCTCAGGTGGGTCAGAGCCTCAATTTGCAGTTCGATCCAGCCAAAGTGCTACTGTTTGATGCGAATACGGGCGAGCGTCTGGGGGCGATGGGTTCGCCTCAGACGCTCGGCCGGGCTGATAACGTGGCGCAATTCAAGGGTCGTTAAGTCAACAGGGAGCCTGTTACCGGGCCTCCTTGGGTGGTGCCGCGTTATAGAAAGCCAATAAGAAAACAACGAGGATTTAAGGGATGACTAACAGAATGACCCGTACCCGTCTGGCCTGCCAGCTATCGGCGATTGTCGCGCTAAGCCTGGGTGCAAGCAGTGTCTACGCTGACGAAGCGTTCAGTGCCGATTCGAAATGGATGACCGGCGACTGGGGCGGTGAGCGAACCAGACTGATCGAACAGGGCATCGACATCAAGGCCGATTACGTCGGTGAAGTCGGCGCCAACCTGCATGGCGGTTACAACGATGACAAGACAGCGCGCTACAGTGACCAGTTCGGTCTGGGCGTCGCGCTGGACCTGCAAAAGCTGTGGGGCTGGGACAACACCCAGGCCAAGATCCAGCTCACCAACCGTAATGGCCAGAACATCTCCAATGACCGTATCGGCGACCCCCGTGCCGGTACCCTGAGCTCCTCGCAGGAAGTCTATGGCCGTGGCCATATGGTGCGTTTGACCCAATTGTGGATTCAGCACCAGTTCCTCGACGGCAAACTGGACGTCAAGGCCGGTTACTTCGGTGAAGGCGAAGACTTCAACACCTTCCCGTGCGAATTCCAGAACCTGGCGTTCTGTGGCTCCCAGGTGGGTAACTGGGCCACCAACGTCTGGTACAACTGGCCGGTCAGCCAGGCGGCACTGCGGGTGAAATACAACATCACCCCTGAGTTGTATGCCCAGATCGGCGCGTACAACCAGAACCCGTCGCAACTGGAACACGGCAACGGCTTCAAACTCAGCGGCAGCGGCACCAAGGGTACGGTGTTGCCGGTCGAGCTGGTCTGGTCGCCGAAGGTCAACGACCTGCCGGGCGAATACCGTGTTGGTTACTACAAGAGCACGGCGCCTGCCGATGACGTGCGCGTCGACATCACCAGCACTGGTCAGGACTATCGTGTACGCGACAGCAAGCACGGTTACTGGTTTGTGGTGCAGCAGCAACTCACCAGCCACAACGGTGACCCGTCGCGCGGTCTGAATATCGCGGCCAACGCCACTTTTCACGACAAGGCCACCAACATCGTCGACAACTACCAGTCGCTGATGTTTGTGTACAAGGGGCCTTTCGATGCCCGTCCCAAGGATGACATCGGCATTGGCGCCGCCCGCATCCACGTCAATGATGACGTGAAGAAAAGCGCCGAGCAGATCAACGCCTCCATTGGTGCCACCGATTACAACGATCCGCTGTACTCGCCACTGCGCTCCACCGAGTACAACTACGAACTCAACTACGGTTTTCACGTGACCAACTGGTTGACCGTGCGTCCAAACCTGCAGTACATCACTCACCCGGGTGGTGTGGACAAGGTTGACAACGCACTGGTGGCCGGTCTGAAGATTCAGTCGACGTTCTAAATGCGCTAAGCTCCTTGTTTTTCCAGCGGATAGCCTTGGCTATCCGCTTTTTTTCGGGGCTGCACACCTCGGCGCATGATTTTCAGGACTGCGGCACATGCATGAGCATCCGCTTCACCGTTTTTTCAAATCCAGGCGCGAGCAGCCGGTCTTCCAATGGGAGCGTTTTCAGCAGCGCGACGTGCTGGTGATCGATCACCCCCATTGTCAGGCGGTGTTCAGCCGTCAGGGCGCGCAGCTGCTGCATTTTAAGCCAACCGGGCAAAAGCCCTGGTTGTGGTGCGCTGCCAAGTGGCCGCAGGTGGGTGCGATTCGCGGTGGAGTGCCGATTTTCTGGCCCTGGTATGGTCGCCACCCCAGTGAAAATGCATGGCCATCCCATGGCTGGGCGCGGTTGATCGACTGGAAACTGCTCGATAGCAGCAGCGACGAAGAAGGGGTGACCCTGCACTGGCGCTTGAAGTTGTGCGATTGGCAGGTCGATTTACATGCACGACTGGGCGAAGAAATGGAACTGCGCTTGAGCACCGAGCATCAGGATGATGAGCCTTGCCAGGTCAGCCAAGCCTTACGTGCTTACTGGCGCATCGGAGATGTTGCCAAGGTAGCGCTGTCTGGTCTGGACGGTGTTCACGGCTACGATCAGTTGAATCGTGAGGTTTGCCAGCAGCAGGGTGAGTTGCGGGTGGCGGGCGGTTGTCAGCGCGTGTTCCAGCATGACGGAGAAATGCAGCTCAATGATCACGCCTGGCAAAGGGCGCTGAGCATCGATACCGGGCATCAGGCCAATACGGTGGTCTGGCACCCGGGCAAACGACCCTTGCTGGGCGTGAGCTGGAATGAGGTGATGGGTTTTGTGTGCGTGGAGTCCACCAGCGGTGGCATCCACAACCAAACCCTGGCGCCGGGGGAGCAGGCGCATTTGAGTTTGCAGGCGCGGGCGAGGTTGGTGGGGGTTTGAGAGCTTTGTGAAGTCGGCAGGCCAGAGCAGCGACAAGAGAGTCTGAGGTCGGGTTTTATTAACCCAACCTCAGAGATGCTCAAATCATTACATGGCCGGGTGCGGACATGGCATTAAAAAGTGCAATCATTTGATCCTCATCAAGATCCCCTGCTCCCGTGGTGGTGGTGGGCTTGAAGTATTTATCGAATACGATGTTGCCTTCATCATATTTGTTGCTAGTCAGCATCAGATTTTCCAGCGCGGAATTAAAGCCCGTATCGAGTCTCTTCAATTCGCGGGAAAAATGTAAAGAACCTGCGGTTTCCGAAACCATTTTGAAGTGGTCGTCAGGGTTGGCTGTCATATCATTTTTACGGTAAATGATGTGCTGAATTGCTTTGAACTTTTTGAAGCTTTCTTTGTTCATCTCTTTCAAGATCGGATTTTTTTTGTAAGTGGCAAACGTACTGGAATGAATGCCTTTTTCTCCGCCCCAACGATTGAATTGAGTCGGGCCTGCAGTCATTAATGTTTTTTCCTGGTGCTGCAGGGAGGCGGGCAGAGGTGCGATAGGCACGTTGTCCACATCATTGAACACGCCACCCAATTTATAAGTCAGCTCGGTTTTTAAAATGTCCGAACCGGATGCCAGATGGGCGCGTTCTCCGCTTCTTGATGCTTCAAATTGTGTGTAACGCTCCTTGGTCTGGAATTTTTTAAACCACTTTTCCTCTTTGATATTAATCACTTTTACACCACTGCCAAGGCTGCTTTGCAGGGCCTTGAGCTGAGTGTCTTCCCCCGGATTTGGCAGGACGTGCAATTCAACTTTATAGGCACTGTTAGTGAGCGCTATTTTTTTCAAGTTGGAATGATGCTGCTCAAGATTTTTGAGTTCTCCTTGCCAGAAGTGATGGATAACGTTCGGTACTGATTTTTCTTTGGCCAGTCCGTGCAAGTCCCGGTGAGTGACAGGATTGTTATTGACCATTGAGTACACATTAAGCCCATCGACACTGCCCGCCGGATCCGGGCAAATCCACCGCTGCAACCACGGTGCGTAATACCGTGCGCCGTAGTAATACAACCCTGTGGCATCGCGCTCTTTGCCGGAATAACGCAGGGTCTTGTATCTGGCCTGCACGGCACTGCGTGCGGCCCACCAGGATGTACCGCCGTAGGGGGAGTAACTTTCCTGGCTGATCAGTTCGCCCGCGTGATCCAGCTCCAGGGTGCTGCTGCCCAGATGATCACCCAAACTGTAGCGCCACTGATCGGGCTCGGTCGCCCAATGCAGCACCCGGACCTGGTTGCGACCGGCCTGGGTCGTCACGACATGTAACTGCTCGCCCGTGGTGGGTGTGCGGATTTCCAGACCCGGCAAATACAGCACCTCAATGACCTGTTCACCACCGCCGGTCTTGGCCCGGCGTACCTTGCGCACGCGCTGACCCGTGCCGTCATAGATATAAGTCTCGACATCGTCGTCCCGGCCATCAGGTGCCTCGCGCACCACCTGCGTGACCTGATGCAATTGATTGCGAGTATTCCAGTGCATGAGCTGCCCCGGTGCCAGTGCCTGTTGATTGCCGTTGGCATCGAAACCACTGGCAAACTCCGCGGGTGCTTCACCCTTGAACAGGCTGCGGTTGCTGTGTTCTGCCACCACCATCTGGCGCAGATAGGTGTTACCGGCGCCAGCATCATGTTTGAGTGAAGTCAGGTTGGCGCCGCTGTCATAGGTGTAGGTCTGGGTGTAGTTGCGCCAGTGGCTGTCATCCCTGGCGCCGAAAATCTCCAGCCCGGGCAGTTCAGGTCCGATACGTTGGCTGGCGTTTTCCCGGCCCGTGGCTTCGATCAGTTGGTAGAGGGAGTCGTAACGGTAGGTGCTGATTGCCTCAACCTGTTGTTGGGCAAACCACTGTACGGGCTGGGCCAGATCTTCGATGCGCTCGATATTGCCCACCGGGTCGTACTGGTAGTGCAGGTCTTGCAGTAAATGCCCGGTCAGAGTGCTGGCCTTGAGCCGTTGCAACCGACCATTTGCCGCTGAGTAGCTCGCGATGGTCAGTACATTGTTGCCAGCTTGCTCTGTCTCCACCTGATCGAAGGCGTTGTATTCGCAGCTTTTGAGCAGTGCTATACCGTCCAGCTGTGACGCGCAGGGCCGGCCGGTAATGTCGACGTTTATCGAGCTTACGTGGTTTGCTGCATCGGTTTGCGCGATCACCGCGCCCAGTGCGTCGTACTGCCAGCGGGTGCTGTAGCTGACGGTCTGAAGCGGGGCATCCGGCCAGTGGGGAGCGGTCAGCGAGACGCAAAAGCGCCGGGTCTCAATCAGTGGCTGGCCGGTTACGGCGAACGCTTCATGCCACACACTGCTGGCTGGATCGTCGTGACGCAGCATGCGGCCACACCGGTTGCGTTGAGCATCTTCAGTATTGTTTGCGGCATAGGTAAAGCGTTCGACGCACTGCTCTACGTTTTCATCAGCCCCTTTTTCAAACAGTGCAACAGGTCGCAGTTGCTCATCGTAGTCCAGGCGCATAAAGCTTTCACGCCCGTCCCAACTGTGCACGGCCTGTGCGGCCGCGTTGTAGAAACGCACGCGCCAGCCTTCATCCACCGAATCACTGCATAGCTCCTGCCCCGTCAGGCTGAAGCGAGTTTGCTGATTGGCCACCGACAGTCGCGCATCCCATTGTTCGGTGAGATGACCCAGCGCGTTATACCGTTGCCGCGTGGTGTGGACCGATGGTGTCTGACTGATGTCCCGGCGATGGTAAGCCACGCTGCGCAGCAGGGCTGCCCGCGGATCTATCGAGATCAGTAATGGCGTTTTTTGGTGCAATTGATAAGTCATCGTTGCCATACCTGATTGTTGCGTTGGCTATCGAGACTCGTCGTCCATTACGAGGCATTTGTACTGTCAAGAATGACCAGTTTTTTCAAGGGGAGCGCTAACGCCTGTGTTTCATCGCTACCCGAGAGTGCGACTTTGAAAATCACCGTGAACGTGCTGCCGTCAGCCAGTTGCATCAGGTAGCTGGCGGGGGGGACGTCGCAATGTTCAGATCAAGGACCTGCGAATTGAGCACCTCGCTTGTGCGTGTCACGGTATAGGCCACTTCCACCGTTTTGCCGATGTTGGCAGCCACGGCTGTTTTTGGAATATCAAACAGCACTCGACCTGTCGCACTGCCTTGTTTTGCTGCCAGCGAAGGTGAGCCTGCACCGGCGACACCACTCCAGCTCATCGTAATGCTGTCGGTGGCCAGCATGCCCGGGTATTCAACCCGCACCGTTGCGCCTTCAAGGGCTTGCATCGGATCGAGCCGGTTGCCGCGCGCCTGCAATACGCTGGCGACTCTCGGGTGTTCCAGTGCCTCTTGATACAGGTCGTTCTCATCCTCGGCAATGGTGTACCAGTTCATGTACGTCTGGCGGCGCCAATAGCCACTGGCGGTAATGGTTTTGGTGGGGCGCCCCAGGGGGTCATAGAACTGCTGGTCGCTGTAGCCGAACTGGCGGAACGACTCATCGTTGATGTAACGGTATTGGTTCGCGAAATAAGGCCGGTAGATGCGAACGGCCAGCCCTTTGTTGTTGTATTCCACACGCTCACTGACGCACCAGCGCTCGGTGGCCTGCACTTGAACCGGTTCACCGCCCAGGGTTATCAGGTTGCCCTTGTCGTCGACGGCGTAGGCCAGGCCCGGTTCGACTTTCTGTTTGCTTTGCAAGGCACGGCCAAAACCATCCGAGGCGCTCAGCGACATCCTCACCTGTTTATCGGGATCCTCCGGATAGCGGTCAGCTTGCAGAACGGCACTGTGTGCCGGTTCGCGAGGCAGGGCCAGCAAGGCTGAGCAGGTCTGGGCCGGAATCTGGCTTACAGGGTAATCACCCTTGGCCAGGCGCTTGCGCGCACTGGCACGCAAATGTCCGGAGGGCATCAGCACGCCCAGCTCAACTCCGTTGGGTAACAGGTCCGGCGGGGCTTGGCCCATCCAGCTACTGCTTTCGTAGAAGAGTGCGGTTGCCAGATCGCCCATGACCGAGCTGTCGGCAATGGCCTGGGCGGCGCTTGCCGGCACCCACGAATGACTGTCCATGTTACCAAAGCCGACCTCTTTAACGGCTTGAGTGCCTTCGTCCCATTCGGTGCCCCAGAAGGTGGTCAGCACCACACGGCCCATCCCGTCGTAGCGGGCCTGGCTGACATTCTGATTGGGGTCGCGAATCCATTTGACCTGCAACGTGCTGTAGTCATGGACTGCATCGGTCACGCCGTCGTCAGGTGCCGTGAATCTGACAGGCAATAGGCAGAGGCTGTCATAGCTGACCTTCGATGGCTTGACCCATGCGACCGCTTTTTGCTCAAGCACCGTGTTGAAATGCTCGACCCCGGCAAAGGTTGTGTATCCCGTGCGCGCTGCCCAAATGCTGGTGGACGTGTCAACGGTATTGCTGGTTGGCCGCCACAGTCCGACATCGACATAGCCCGCTGATTCGAGTCGGGCTTTCACCTCGCCAGGGGTGCTGCCCAACAGGTTTTTGTCTGCGCCCTGATCATCTTTCACGACGTAGGCTTGCAGGGCAGCGGCATCCAGCTGGCCCTGTTCGCTGTATTCAGGCAGCGCATCGAAGTTCACCGTGCCGTCCGTGCAGCCCTGGTATTGCACGCGGCTCTGGCCCGCCAGCATGCGCTGGCCGTTGGCCGGGTCTTTGCCCAATGGCGATTGCGGACCAAGAAAGGCTTCGTAACCGATGACGTCGACCGACGGATCGTCAGCGGGCACAACATAGGCGCTCGCCTGGCTGCGGTAGGGCAGGCCCAATCGCAGGTAATCGGTCTGGTGGATATGCAAGACCCGTTCACGCATCTCGCTCAGGTAGAAGCACAGTTGGGCGTCATCCCTGGCATCCATCCACCAGCGCCGCAAATGGGTGTGCTCTTCATCGTCGGGATAGGGCGGTTGTGCGCTGGCACGGCGGGCGTAAGCAACGCTGACGCCGTGGCTGACACTGCCATAGTCATCAATGGCCAGGGTGATTTGGTGCTGGCAAAGCGGGTCATCGGCCAGGCGCTCGTACTGCAGGCTGCGTTGCTCGATGACAAACCCCAGCATGACGCTGTAAGGCGCAACGTCGGAGCGCGCTTGCAGCAGGCGAACGCCAAACCGGCTTTGCGTGACGCTGTAAGGCACGGCGTTGCCATCGACGCCCAGAGTTTCGGCGCGTAACACCGAGCCGCTCAAGGTTCTGGCCGCGTCGCGCAGTGTCGGGGCATCCCAGTCAGTGTGCGTTTGCTCGGTGCCATCAATGTGTTGGGTACACAGGGTGTTGCCCAGCGGTGCCAGTTGGATATCACCGGCCCAGGCATCAGGCACGTCCATATGCAAGGTTTTGCCGGTGTGGAACCAGGTCTTGCTCTGTACGGGTGCGCTGTAGCCCTCGGTATCGCTGGTGACAGCCTCGGTGTCGGTTTGCAGCAGCAGTCCAAACCCGCGAAACTCCCGTTCCACGCCATCGTAATAGCCGTGCCGATAGCTAAAGAACTGGGACAAATGGTTGTCGGTAATCTGGTCGAACTGGCGCTGCTCGCTGACCAGATGCATTGCGAAGGGCAATTCCGATACGGCCAGGGACGGATCTGGCAGCAGGGCTTTTTCGTCCAGCCATTCCTGCGCCGATGAGCGATACACCACCTCGCCCCCGGCGCCCATGTTGTTGTCCGAGGCACACAGCAAATACGGTTTGTTGCCAGCGACAAAGTCACAGCGCCAATGCTCGGGTCGCAGCTGGGTGTTGTGGGTACTGCTGGTCACGACCAGGCTGGAGCAGCCCAGTCCTTGCAGGTCGGCCACGCTGACTCGGGTCAAGGACTCGTACTTCAGTCCTTCAGGCAAAGTGATCGTGACAGGGGCGGCGAACCCGTGTCCGCTGAGGTTCATGAAAACCTGCACCGAATCACTTTGCAGGTACAGGATATCGACCGCGCCGGAGCCATCCAGGTCGGCGAGGCGGATATGGGCAGGGTTGAACTCGCCCGCAAAGTCCAGCTTGCCAAAGTTGACCGGTTCGCCAAATCGGCCGCGCCCCAGGTTCGGGAAGCAGCGCACGGACTGGGCGGTGATATGGATCAAATGCTGCTGCCCGGAGCCCAGCATGTCACTGAACGCCATCAGTTCGCAGCGTTGGTCACTGACCGCGGGCAAAGGCGTCTCAGTGCTTGAGCGGCTGACGTCGACGGGGTTGTCGAAGCCCTTGTTTTTCAAATTCACATACAAGCGCACGCTGCGGGTCCCGATCATTGCCAGGTCCGACAGGCCGTTTCCCATCAGGCTGGCCAGCTGTGCCTGCGGGTGGAAAAACTCGGTGGGGAAGGCCGCGTAGGGCGTGAAGTGGTTCCATTGCTGGTCGGTATCCAGGGTGAAAAAACCCGCTAAGGACGGTTGGGCCACCAGCCAGTCGAGCTTGCCGTCACCATTGATGTCCGTGAGCACCTGCAGCGTTGGCGAGTTGTTGTTGGCGACCGGAATCTGTTTGAGCTGCTCCTGGGCCGCGTAACTCACCGCGTTTTTATTCGGGCCGGGCATCGGATGACGGATGGGGCGACGTTAGTACCAGGCGTTTTGCAGGCGATAGAGGATCCCGGCCAATCCGTCGCCAAACAGATCCACCAACTGGTAGTTATCGGCATCGATGCCAGGGCTCTGGGGGGGCGTCTGCTCGGTAAAAAACGGTGAGAACGTTGCGGACTCCGGGGTGAAAGTGAAGGGGGTGTAGTCGAACTCTTGCGGCGGGTTGAATTGCGCTTCTTGCCCGACATAGCCGATGACGTGGGCCGCGGTCAGCAAGGACACGGCCGGTTCCTGGCGGTATTCCAGTTGCAGGCGCTGTACCAGCGAGGGCTCGCCCTGGAGCAGGACAGGGCCGCTATTGTCCGGGCCATCGGCGCACCAATGGAACATCAGCACCTGATGGCACAGTCGCAGCGTGCGCTCCTCGAACCCGTAGCGGTAATTGCTGACCGGATCGGCCCGCAGCGGCCACTGCGTACCCTGGGTTTGGGGGTACAGGGGCTTGACCGTCAGTCGGGCATCACATTCGCCATAGTCGAAGACCAGATCAAACAGCCAGGTGGGTACCACCGGCTTTTGCAGCAAGAAGGGCACCCGATCCCCTGTCAGGTTGCCGTATCGCACCCGTTGCAGGTAACGATGGGTGCTGCTGTCGCGGCCTAGCCAGGTATCGGCTACTGGCCCGGTCAGTGTGTTGAGCGATGCATCGTTCTCAGAGATGTATTCGTACAGCACGTGCTCGCCATTGGCGGCGACCGACTCTTCAAGAAGCCACTCGGCCACCCAGGTCGAGGCGCCCCGCAGGTGTTGCAGGCGGGCGTTGTGACTGTGGCCGTACACATGAACGCTGCCGTCCGCGAGCTGGATCAACCAGAACGAGTCGGTTGTACCGACATAGTGCTCGAACGTGCTGAAGTCGCCTTCTACCCGTGGACGGTAAGCGGTCACTTGATAGTTTTCAGGCAGCTGTCGGTCGCGAAACAGTGAAGTGTCTCGGGTGATGATCTGGCCGCTGGCATCCCGTTGCGCCAATAACACATCGCCACTGGGGGAGAGGTAAACCGGCTCGGCCAAATGGCCATTGGAGTCGGGCTCGAACTGAGGTGTTTGCAGACTGGTTTGCCGGCTGATCGAGGGGCGGTTGATGGACCAGCCCTGACCAAACTCGGTGCGCCCACCGCCACTGCTGTAGCTCAGGCTTAGTGCGGGGGCATAACCGCGACCTGGAGTAATGGGCAGCGGGATTGCCAATGAAGCGGCACCGGTAAAACCTACGGCTCCCCAGCCCTTGCCAATGCTTTGAATGGCGCCGCCGCCTTTAGGCAGTGAGGGTGCAGCAATACTGAGCGGTTCTTGGGCCATGATCATGAGCTCCTGCCACGGGGACTTTTCAGATAGATCGATCTGAATGTGTAGGGGCAGGAGCAGCAGGCGCAGCAACGTCTGAACCCCGTTTCAAAAAATGACCCCGAGGTGTTCACGTTATGACTGTTTTCGACAGCTGTAACCTGTCATATCTGACAGTTAAACGTCTTTGGAGCTACAGCTTTATAGGCGGTAAGGGAGCGATTGTTTTAGAAAACAGGGGCTGGAAAGAGGAGGGGGGGAAGAGCAGGGCGCTGCCGCTTGTCGGCTGGCACGGTAGTCGTATTTGTAGCCGCTGAGGAGCGTAGCGAGGCTGCGATCGGCGGCGCAGCCGTCGTAAAGTCAGCCTCCCAGTTTAATCAGGCAAACCGTGTATTGCGGTTTAACGACCGCTACGCGGCCGATCGCAGCCTGCGGCAGCGGCTACAAAAGCGGGCAGGCGGTGAATGTGTAGCCGCTTAGGAACGTAGCGAGGCTATCAGTTGAACTCGTCGCCTACCGGGTAGCGGCTGGCATTGAGGCTTTCCTTGATTTTGCGCAGGTGCGGCTGGAAGTCCACGCCCCGGCGCAGGGTCATGCCGGTGGCAAGTACATCGAGTACGGTGAGCTGGATGATGCGCGAGGTCATCGGCATATAGATGTCGGTGTCTTCGGGCAGTGGAATGTTCAGGCTCAGGGTACTGGCCTTGGCCAGTGGCGAGTTTTCTGCCGTCAGACCCAGCACTGAAGCGCCGTTGGCTCGCGCAATGCGCGCCACTTCCACCAGCTCGCGGGTGCGTCCGGTGTAGGAAATAATCACGAACAACTCACCGGTATGGGCCACGGACGCGATCATGCGTTGCATCAATACGTCGGCATGGGCGGTGACCGCCAGGTTGAAACGAAAGAACTTGTGTTGTGCATCCAGCGCCACCGGAGCCGAAGCACCCAGGCCAAAAAAGTGGATTTGCCGGGCCTGGATCAGCAAGTCGACGGCGCGGCTGATAAGGTTCGGGTCCAATGCCTGGCAAGCGCTGTCCAGTGAGGCAATGGCGCTGCCGAAAATCTTTTGGGTGTAGGCTTCGGGATTGTCGTCGGCTTCGACCGCGCGGCTGACATAGGCTGCGCCGCTGGCCAGGCTTTGTGCCAGTTGCAGCTTCAGTTCAGGGTAGCCGCTGACGCCAAATGAACGGCAGAAACGGTTAACCGTCGGCTCGCTGACCGAAGCCGCCTGAGCCAGTGCTGCGATGCTGAATCGGGTTGCCTGCTGCGGGTTCTGCAAAATGATTTCAGCCACTTTGCGCTCGGCCTTGTTCAGGTCTTCGAGGCGGCCCTTGATCTGTTCGAGTAAATTTCGCACGCGGTCCATTTATGATCCTTGGGTCAGCGATGCAAGAACCGCTCTAAAGCGGTTCTGGAAGGTGGCCTATCCTACTGGTGGCCTGTGATGACCACTAGCAGGAATCTGTATTTTGAGAAAATGTTGTGTTTATTACTACATTTTTCCTTGAGTGATGCCTTGAAAAAAGGTATTTGTAGCTTAACTTGATAAAAGAACAAACATCATGCCTTCGATTACGGTTGAACCGTGCACCTTTGCCTTGTTCGGCGCCCTTGGCGATTTGGCCTTGCGCAAGCTGTTTCCTGCTTTATACCAACTGGACCGCGCCGGTCTGCTCCATGCGGATACGCGCATTCTCGCCCTGGCCCGTGAGCCGGGCGAAGCCACTGCGCATCTGGCGCACATCGACAGCCAGTTGCGCCAGTATCTGGGCGAGAAGGAAATCGAAGTTGAGGCGCTGACCCGCTTCCTGGCTCGGTTGAGCTACCTGCATGTGGATTTTTTCAAGACTGAAGATTATGTGCCTCTGGCAGAGCTTGCCGGAACAGAACAACGCCTGATTGCCTACTTCGCCACACCGGCTGCGGTTTACGGCGCCATTTGCGAGAACCTGTCGAAAGTCGGCCTGGCTGAAAATACCCGCGTGGTGCTGGAAAAGCCCATCGGCTCGGACCTCGAGTCGTCGCGCAAGGTAAACGACTCCGTGGCGCAGTTCTTCCCCGAGAACCGCACCTACCGCATCGACCACTATCTGGGCAAAGAAACGGTCCAGAACCTGATTGCTTTGCGCTTTGCCAACAGCCTGTTCGAAACCCAGTGGAACCAGCGCTACATCTCCCACGTTGAAATCACCGTGGCCGAGAAAGTGGGCATCGAAGGTCGTTGGGGTTATTTCGACAAGGCTGGCCAGCTGCGCGACATGATTCAAAACCACCTGCTGCAGTTGCTGTGCCTGATTGCGATGGATCCGCCAGCGGACCTGTCGGCTGACAGCATTCGCGACGAAAAGGTAAAAGTGCTCAAGGCCCTGGCCCCGATCAGCGCCGAAGGCCTGACCACCCAAGTGGTGCGCGGCCAGTACATCGCCGGTTACAGCGAAGGCCAGTCAGTGCCGGGTTATCTGGAGGAAGAAAACTCCAACACCCAGAGCGACACCGAAACCTTCGTTGCACTGCGTGCCGATATCCGTAACTGGCGTTGGGCGGGTGTGCCGTTCTACCTGCGTACCGGCAAGCGCATGCCACAAAAGCTGTCGCAGATCGTGATCCACTTCAAGGAACCTTCGCACTACATCTTCGCCCCGGAGCAGCGTTTGCAAATCGGCAACAAGCTGATCATTCGCCTGCAGCCGGACGAAGGTATTTCCTTGCGTGTGATGACCAAGGAGCAGGGCCTGGACAAAGGCATGCAACTGCGCAGCGGTCCGTTGCAATTGAATTTTTCCGACACTTATCGCAGTGCTCGGATTCCGGATGCCTACGAGCGTCTGTTACTCGAAGTCATGCGTGGCAACCAGAACCTGTTTGTACGCAAAGATGAAATTGAAGCGGCATGGAAATGGTGCGACCAGTTGATCGCGGGCTGGAAAAAGTCCGGTGATGCGCCCAAGCCGTACGCGGCGGGTTCCTGGGGACCGATGAGTTCCATTGCATTGATTACGCGGGACGGGAGGTCTTGGTATGGCGATATCTGATTTGAAACTGCCTGAGGGTGTCCATGCGCACACCTTCAAGAACCCGGCGTCCATGGCCGAGGGGCTGGCAATAAGCGTTGCCGGGCAATTGAACCAGGCCATTGCCAGTCAGGGCGTTGCGACGCTGGTGGTGTCTGGTGGTCGCAGCCCGGTGGCGTTTTTCGAGAGCTTGATCAAACAACCGATCGACTGGTCGAAAGTGGTCGTCAGCCTTGCCGATGAACGCTGGGTGCCGGTTGAACATGCCGACAGCAACGCTGGCCTGCTCAAGAAGCATCTGCTGCGAGGCCCGGCTGCCAAGGCCCGTTTTGTCGGCTTGTACAACGCGGCTGCGACAGTTGAAAAGGCTGCACTGGAAGCGGATCAGGGCCTGGCCGAGCTGCCGCCGATTGATGTCCTGATTCTGGGCATGGGCGATGACGGGCATACCGCGTCGTTGTTCCCCAACAGCCCGAACCTGACCGAAGCCCTGCAACTGGACAACCCTCGTCGTTGCTGGGCGATGCTGGCGCCTACGGTGCCGCATCAGCGCCTGAGCATGAGCCGCAGCCTGCTGGCGAGCGCCAGGCACAAGGTGCTGTCGATTCAGGGACAGTCCAAATTGAACACCCTCAACGAAGCGCTGGGGAGCAACGATGTTGCCGCCTTGCCGATTCGTGCCTTTCTGCAACCTACGTTAGAGATTTACTGGTGCCCATGAGCCAAGGATCAGCTGCCATGACAACAACAATTGCGAACGTATCGATGGCGGATAAAGTCGCCCTGATCGACAGCCTCTGTGACCGTGCACGCATTCTGCCGGTGATTACCATTGCTCGCGAACAAGACATTCTGCCATTGGCAGATGCGCTGGCGGCAGGTGGCCTGACGGCCCTTGAGGTGACTCTGCGCTCGGCGTTCGGCCTCAAGGCCATCCGCATTTTGCGAGATCAGCGCCCTGAACTGGTGACGGGAGCGGGTACTGTGCTGGATCGGCACATGCTGGCGGCGGCTGAAGAAGCCGGTTCGCAATTTATTGTCACCCCAGGCATCACCCGTGACCTGCTCCAGGCCAGCGTTGCCAGCGACATCCCGCTGCTGCCGGGTATCAGCAATGCCTCCGGGATCATGGAAGGCTACGGGTTGGGCTACCGTCGTTTCAAACTGTTCCCGGCTGAAGTCAGTGGCGGTGTGGCCGCGATCAAGGCATTGGGCGGCCCGTTCGGTGAAGTGAAATTCTGCCCGACTGGCGGTGTCGGTCCGGCCAATATCCGCAGCTACATGGCGTTGAAAAACGTGATGTGCGTGGGTGGTAGCTGGATGCTGGACAGCGAGTGGATCAAAAACGGCGATTGGGCCCGTATCCAGGAATGCACCGCTGAGGCGCTTGCTCTGCTGGATTGATGTTTTAGTACGAATAGTTGTGTGTTCTACGGTTTTTGGTGCGCTTGGTCGGCGCACCTTTTTTTTGCCTGAAAAACACATGGTCGGTGATGTGGGAGCGGGCTTGCTCGTGATGATCTCACTGCGGTCTATTTGAAAAACCGCGTCGTCAGCATCGCGAGCAAGCCCGCTCCCACAGGATCGACTAATTGCCCTGCGACAGCTCGCGCAACGCGTTGACCAGCTGATTGATGTCATCCAGGGTGGTAGTGAACCCAACGGTAATCCGGATGCAGCTGCCACACGCCGAGCCATTGCGCGCGACGGTGAACAGGTTGTAGTCCTTGAGCAGGCGCTCAACCATCGGCTGCTGATCCTGCACATGGGTAAAGCGCAGCGAGGTAATCGCGCAGCGCAGTCGCGGATCATCCTCGATCAGCACTTCAATCCCCGGCATTTTTCGCGCTTCACTGACCCACAGGTCGCGCAGGTAGTTCAGTCGTGCCCCTTTGGCCTGTGTGCCTCCCATGTCCTGGTGCTCCTGCAACACTTTGGGCAGGGTCAGCCAGGCCGGTATGTTTGGCGTGCCATAGGGTGAGCGGTTACGAATATCCGGTTCGGGGTAATGCTGGTTGCCCATGTCGGGGTCAATATCGGCCAGGCGCCGGGGGTCGATATACATGAAGCCCAGGGTCAGCGGTCCGCCGATCCATTTGTGCAGGTTGTACCCCGCAAAGGCAACGCCCAGAGCCTGCAGGTCGAACTCGATCTGGCCCAGGGCGTGGGCGCCGTCAAGGATCACGTCCACACCATGGGATGTGGCCGCCGCGACAATGTCCTGCACGGGTAATACAAGCCCGGTGCGGTGGGTGACGTGGGTGAGCGCCATCAGTTTGATCCGTGGGTGACGGTCAAAGGCTTCGCGATAACTGGCCACCAGACTTTCATGGGTGGCGGGGTGCTTGTGGGATATTTCAATGACCTCAAGCCCGCGCTGCTGTGCGACCCAGCGCATCGCATATTCGACGCTGTGGTACTCCAGGTCGCAGATCAGTAACTGATCGCCGGGCTGCAGGCGGTTGTAGTTGCGAATCAGCGATTGCAGGGCATCGGACGCGCGCGAAGTCAACGCGACGCCGGACGGGTCAACGCCCAGCAGGTCAGCGAGCTGGTCGCGGATCTCAACGCTCTGAGTCTCATCGAAGTGCTGGCGCACCGGTAGCGAGTTGATGCGGTTAATAAAGTCGACAGTGCGCTGATAGTCCTGCGCCACGTCGCGAGTCATGCGCCCGAAGTAGCCGTTCTCCAGATTGATCGGGCCGGGAGCTACGTCGTAGCGCTCGGCGATGGCGTGCCAGAAGTTTTCGTCGCGGGCGTTATCTTCAATCCTTGGCATGGGCAACTCTATTAGTGACGGGGTTTGGGTTTCGAGTGTTTGGCGCGTAATGGGTCGAGCAGGTCCGACAGGCCGTTGTGATCGATCTCTTGCATCAGGGCCAGCAAGCCGCCCAGTTCACCGTGGGGGAAGCCCTGGCGGGCAAACCAGTTCAGGTACTGGCCGGGCAGGTCGGCGATGATTCGGCCCTTGTATTTGCCGAAGGGCATCTCGCGAGTGATCAGGAGTTCGAGTTTTTCGGGGTTCATGCAAAGGCCTTCAGGTGCGTAACGCGATGGAATGAAAATACAGGCAATTTGCATGAAGGCCAATTGACAGATCATGCATATAAACCGGATACAGTTTTTTTGTGTTTTTGTAAGCTATTGATATTCAAGCATTTTATTTAATTAAAAAACTGGCACGAGCCCTGCAATCTCTATTGCACGATCCTCAACCTTGTAAGGAATTGAACAATGACTGACCTCAATAAAGAAGCCATTAGCGTCCTGAACGATTTGATCGAAACCAGCAAAGACGGTCAGGAAGGGTTTAAAACCTGCGCCGAAGACATCAAGCACCCAGAGCTCAAGGCGCTGTTTGCCAAGCGCTCAGCCGAATGTGCAGCCGCTGCTGCCGAGTTGCAGGCTCAGGTACGCGCTTTGGGCGGCGATCCTGAAACCAGCACCAGCGTGGCCGGTGATTTGCACCGCCGTTGGGTAGACGTGAAATCCGTGTTTACAGGCAAGGATGAAGAAGCGGTGCTCAACGAAGCCGAGCGCGGCGAAGATCATGCCCTGAAAGCCTACAAGGAAGCGCTGGAAAAAATCAGCAAGCACAATCTGGTAGGTATTCGTGATCTGGTAGAGCGTCAGTTGCATGGCGTGCAACGCAATCACGATCAGGTCAAGGCCTTGCGTAACGAGGCACGTGCCCGGGCTTGATTAGCCCGGGGCGGGTAGATCCAGTTTAGATCTACAGCGGGAGCGGGCTTGCTCGCGACAGCAACAACCCGGTATGAGGCATGTACCGGGTTGATTGCATCGCAAGCAAGCCCGCTCCCGCATGCATTGGGTTTTAGCCAATGCTGATTGCCGGCAGCACCGGCAAGGTCACGGTTTGTTGTTTGCGTGGCGCAATGATTTCAGCCTCGCCATCAACGACAATTTCATCGCGCTGATTGAAGACACGGGTCGCAATGCGCACGCGAAATTTTGGCAGCTTTTCCAGAATTTCCAGACGCACGGTGAGGGTGTCACCGATTTTTACCGGCTTCTGAAAGCTCATTTGCTGGCCGACATAGATAGTGCCAGGGCCCGGAAGTTCGCAGGCCACGGCAGCACTGATCAGTGCGCCACTGAACATGCCATGGGCAATGCGCTCTTTGAACATGGTCGCAGCCGCGAACTCAGGATCGAGGTGCACAGGGTTGTGGTCGCCGGACATGGCCGCAAAAAGCTGAATGTCGCGCTCTCCGACGGTCTTGCTGTAGCTGGCAGTCTGGCCGACTTCGAGGGCTTCGTACGGGGTGTTGGTAACCTGGGTCATCTAGCGCATGTCCTGTGACGAGTGTTCGGTTTTAAGATATTGATTTTAAAGTACTTTATAGCGAAATTGTGGTTGCTCATTCGCTGCGCGGCGGGCGGGTATGGCTCAATGCATGATTGAGCCAGGCGATCACATCCGCCATCACTGCGTCGCGATTGGTTTCGTTGAAGAGTTCGTGCCGCGCTTGCGGATACAGATTCAGCTGCAACTGGCGATTGCCGGCATCTCGCAAAGCCTTGGCCAGATCAGTGAGACGCTTGCCTTCACTCACCGGATCACATTCGCCGCCCATTATCAGTAAAGGCAGGCCTGGATCGATCTGAGCGAGATTGGACGCTTTGCTGATTTGCTGCAACCCGCCAAGCAAATCGATCCATAGCTGGTTGGTGCACCGAAACCCGCACAGAGGGTCGCTGGCATAGGCATCGACCTGCGCCGGATCACGGCTAAGCCAGTCATAAGGTGTGCGATTGGGCTTGAAGGCTTTATTGAAAGAGCCGAAGGACAGCCACTCGATCAACGCACTTCGACCTTTTGGTCCCTGGCGCAAACGCTCGAAGCGGGCGATCAGGCTGGCTGCACGATAGAGCGCCACCGGCTGGAAATTTGAGGCGCTGAGAATTGCGCCTTGCAGGCTGGCACTGTGATGCATCAAGTACGCCTGGGCGATGTAGCTGCCCATGCTGTGGCCCAGCAGGAAAATCGGCACCCCGGTGTGAGCCTGGCCGATGTGTTGAGCAAGGCTGGCCACATCGCTGACGACTGCGCACCAGCCATCATTGTCGGCAAAGTACCCCAGAGTCCCCTGTTCGGCCGTTTTGCCGTGTCCGCGCTGGTCATGGGCATACAGTCCAAAACCGGCATCATTCAGGGTTTTGCCCAGGAGGGAATAACGACCACTGTGCTCGGCCATGCCATGAACCAGCAGGACTATGGCCTTGGGCGTGCCAGCAGGCAGCCACTGGTTAACGAAAAGACCACTTCGGTCATTCGCGTCCAGCCAAAAAGTCTCAGGGGTCATGGCAGTTCCTTCATTTGTTGTCGTAGCAGTGTATAGCGCATTTGCAGAGCGGCCACTTATCAAGGAGTCGTGTTGTAATAAGATTCAAGATGTAAATGGCGAAGATCGCTGTATTTGCCTACAACTTGATAACTGTTACCGTCCGCAAGTTCCGCTTTTCACGAAGTGAAAGTTGCGGCAAGACACGCTCAGGTACGAGGATAAAAATAATGCAACCTGATTTCTGGAATGACAAACGTCCCGCCGGGGTACCGCTGGATATCGATATGACGACCTACAAATCGGTCGTTGACGTGTTTGAGCGCTCCTGCAAGAAATTCGCGGACCGCCCGGCCTTCAGCAATCTGGGCGTGACCATCAGCTATGCCGAACTGGAGCGCTACAGTGCTGCTTTTGCCGGTTACCTGCAGGAACACACCGATCTCAAGCCCGGCGATCGTATCGCCGTGCAAATGCCCAATACCCTGCAGTACCCGATTGCCGTATTTGGTGCGATGCGTGCGGGGCTGGTGGTGGTCAACACCAACCCGCTCTACACCTCGCGCGAGATGCACCATCAGTTCAAGAGCGCCGGGATTCGTGCGCTGGTGTACTTGAACATGTTTGGCAAGCGCGTGCAGGAAGTGCTGCAAGACATCGAAATCGACTACCTGATCGAAGCCAGAATGGGCGACATGATGCCGGCCGTAAAAGGCTGGGTCACAAATCTGGTGGTCGACAAGGTTAAAAAGCTGGTGCCGGCCTATCAGTTACCCCAGGCGATCCCCTTCAAAAATGTTTTGCGCCGTGGCGCGGGTCAGGTTATCCGCCCGCTGACGACATCCCTGGATGACACCGCGGTGCTGCAATACACCGGCGGCACCACCGGCTTGCCCAAGGGCGCGATGCTGACCCATGGCAATCTGATCGCCAACATGCTGCAACTGCGTGCCTGCCTGTCCCAGCATGGCCCGGATGGTCAGCCGATGCTCAAGGACGGCCGCGAGATCATGATCGGCCCATTGCCGCTCTACCATATCTATGCTTTCACCGCCAATTGCATGGGGATGATGGTCACGGGCAACCATAACGTCCTGATCACCAATCCGCGCGACATCAAAGGGTTTATCAAGGAGCTCAAAAACTGGAAATTCACTGGTTTCCTGGGCCTTAACACCTTGTTTGTTGCGCTCATGGATCACCCTGACTTCAAGACCGTGGATTTCTCCGGGCTCAAAATCACCAACTCGGGCGGCACGGCGCTGGTCAAGGCCACGGCAGAGCGTTGGGAAAAACTCACGGGGTGCCGGATTGTTGAAGGTTACGGGCTCACTGAAACCTCCCCGGTGGCCAGTGCCAACCCTTGCGGTTCACTGGCAAGGCTGGGGACGGTGGGCATGCCGGTTCCCGGTACGGCCATGAAGGTGATCAGCGACGAAGGTGTCGACCTGGGCCTGGGCGAGAGAGGCGAACTGTGCGTCAAAGGCCCTCAAGTGATGAAAGGCTACTGGCAAAACCCCGAGGCCACGGCCGAAGTACTGGATGCCGAGGGCTGGTTCAGGACCGGTGATATCGCAGTGATTGATCCGGATGGTTTTGTCCGTATTGTCGATCGCAAAAAAGACCTGATCATCGTCTCCGGTTTCAATGTGTACCCCAACGAAATTGAAGACATCGTGATGGCCCATCCAAAAGTGGCCAATTGCGCGGTCATTGGCGTACCGGACGATCGCACCGGGGAGGCGGTCAAATTGTTTGTCGTGCCTCGTGCAGGCGGAGTGACCGTTGAAGAACTGAAGGCTTACTGCAAGGACAACTTCACCGGTTATAAGGTGCCCAAGCAAATCGTGTTGCGCGATTCCTTGCCCATGACCCCGGTGGGCAAAATCCTGCGTCGCGAGTTACGAGATATCGCCTGATTCGTTCAGCCTGGCGACAGACGCCCGCTTGCCTTGAGGCAGTGGGCGTTTTTTTCAGCCATGAAAATGACCAATCGTTATCGATAGCCCCAAATGAATGATCTGTGAGGCCCGATATAGAGGGGTTTTGTCGTTAATAGAGTTTTTGCACTAATGATGACTTTGGATTGTCCTACAGTCAGGTTGGTGACTCTAAACCCTGTTTTTGGCTCTAGGCGGCCTTTGGCAAAGCTGCTACTCTCGGCGCGCTTTGTGACTTCTAGGTAAGTAAAAGCCAGATCTGTCCATTATAAAAATCAAACAAATAAGAACCGCACCCGATGCGGTGAAGAATTCGCGACGCTGAGGAGTGGGCTTCCATGATTGAAGGCTTTTGGAAGGATAAGTACCCAGCTGGGATTGCTGCTGAAATCAATCCCGATGAATATCCAAATATTCAGACGGTACTGCGAGAGTCTTGCCAGCGTTTCGCTGATAAACCGGCGTTCAGTAACCTCGGCAAAACCATCACCTACGGTGAGCTTTACGAGCAGTCCGGCGCATTTGCTGCCTGGTTGCAGCAGCACACCGACCTGCAACCCGGCGATCGCATCGCCGTGCAGTTGCCCAACCTGTTGCAATACCCGATCGCTGTGTTCGGAGCCATCCGCGCCGGCTTGATCGTGGTCAACACCAACCCGCTGTACACCGCGCGGGAAATGGAGCACCAATTCAAGGACTCCGGCGCCAAAGCGCTGGTATGCCTGGCGAACATGGCGCACCTGGCCGAGAAGGTCGTACCGCAGACCTCGGTCAAGTATGTGATTGTCACCGAAGTGGCTGACATGCTGGCGCCCTTCAAGCGTGTGCTGATCAACGCTGTCATCAAGTATGTGAAAAAGATGGTCCCGGCCTATTACTTGCCTCAGGCCATCAAGTTCAACGACGTGTTGAGCAAAGGCCGTGGCCAGCCGGTCAAGGAAGCGAACCCGGTAAGCAGTGAAGTTGCCGTGCTGCAATACACCGGTGGTACCACGGGTGTGGCCAAGGGCGCGATGCTGAGCCATCGCAACCTGATCGCCAACATGCTGCAGTGCAAGGCGTTGATGGGTTCCAACCTCAACGAGGGCAGTGAAATCCTGATTACGCCATTGCCGCTTTATCACATCTACGCATTTACCTTTCACTGCATGGCAATGATGTTGCTCGGCAACCACAACGTGCTGATCAGCAACCCCCGTGATTTGCCTGCGATGGTCAAGGAACTGTCCAAGTGGAAGTTCAGCGGTTTTGTCGGTCTTAACACCCTGTTTGTTGCGCTATGCAATAACGAGGCGTTCCGCAAGCTGGACTTTTCGGCCCTCAAGATGACGTTGTCGGGCGGCATGGCCTTGCAACTGTCGGTAGCTGAACGCTGGAAAACCGTGACGGGCAGCCCGATCTGCGAAGGTTATGGCATGACCGAAACCAGCCCTGTGGCTTCGGTGAACCCGATCCAGAACATTCAGGTAGGCACTATCGGCATTCCGATGCCTTCGACCCTGTGCAAAGTGATCAATGATGCCGGTGAAGAACTGCCGCTGGGCGAAATTGGCGAGCTGTGCATCAAGGGCCCGCAGGTCATGAAGGGTTACTGGCAGCGTCCCGACGCGACCGCCGAGATCATGGACAGCGATGGCTGGTTGAAGTCCGGTGATATTGCGGTCATTCAGCCTGATGGCTACATGCGTATCGTCGACCGCAAGAAAGACATGATCCTGGTGTCGGGTTTCAATGTTTACCCGAACGAACTGGAAGATGTGATGGCTTCCTTGCCTGGCGTATTGCAGTCAGCAGCAATCGGCATTCCGGATGAAAAGACCGGTGAATTGATCAAGGTGTTTATCGTGGTCAAGCCGGGCATGACGCTGACCAAGGATCAGGTCATGGCGCACATGCGTGCCAATCTGACTGCCTATAAGGCTCCGAAATTCGTCGAGTTCCGCGACAGTTTGCCGACTACCAACGTAGGCAAGATTCTGCGCCGTGAACTGCGAGACGAAGAACTGAAGAAACTGGGCCTCAAGAAGTAACGGACCTGGATACGAAAAAGCCCCGCATTGCGGGGCTTTTTTGTTTTGAACGCAACGCTTGTAGTCGCTGCCGAAGGCTGCGGTGCAGGTGTGTGGCGTTCAAAAAACGGGCTGCTACGCAACCCTTCGCAGCCTTCGGCAGCGACTACAACACAAACTGTGCGAAGTTGACGCCGGTACCTGTCGGACGCACGTCCTGCAAGTAGGAGTCTTTGTCCGCGCTCAGCTCAAGGCTCATGGTCGGCGTACGTTTGTGCGTTGCGCGAACGACCATGCCTTCGCGTTTTTCACGCAGGAATGCAGTGGTCACCTTCAGGTGGAGCAGTTCGTCGGTGCTTGGGGTGTGCAGCAACAGGTGCACCCATTCGTATTGACCGACGGCCAGGCGGGCCAGCGGAATATCGAACCACCAGATGTTCTTGTTGGTGTTCAGTGCGGCGAAATGGCAGTTGTTGACGCCGAGTACCGCGCCGCCGAGTTCCTGGTTTCTGCGGGCAATAGCCAGCTTTTTATCGAGTTTCATAAACTTCCTACAATTGCGGATCTTCAGCGCCATAGCCTGAATACGTCGCGTATTCTCGGGGGTTAGCGAGCAAACATAAAGCCCAACCTGCTCTGATCGACGAAATGATCGGCAGAATTAAATGAAACTCGCTGCCGGGCCGGGGGGTCAACCTTGGAGTGGGCTTTTCACAGGTTTGGCGATCAAGTGCTTTCAAAGTCGCCAATTGGACTACTTTTAGGTACAACCCTTCGCTTGGAGGCGTGTGATCTCAATAACTCAGCGGCGAAAGGAGACGCTATGTTTTTTCCAGGCTTGAACGGCCTGCCTTTGGGCAAAGTCTTGATCAGAACGGTCAAGGAATTTATCGACGATGAGATGTCGACCTATGCCTCGGCGTTGGCCTATCAAATGCTGTTTTCGTTATTTCCATTCATTCTGTTTCTGATTGCATTGATCGGCTTTTTGCATCTTCCCGATTTCTTTACCTGGCTGCGCCTGCAGTCCGAACTGGTGCTGCCACCGCAAGCGCTGGAACAGGTCAATCCGGTGATCGATCAATTACAGCAATCCAAGGGCGGATTGCTGTCGGTGGGTATCGTGATTGCGTTGTGGACAGCTTCCGCAGGCGTGCGGCTGATGATGAGTGCAATGAATGCCGCTTATGACGTGGTAGAAGGGCGTCCCATCTGGAAGCGTTTTCCGCTGTCGATTTTTTACACCATCGGTATTGCCGGCATGCTGCTGGTTGCTGCGGCACTGATGGTGCTCGGGCCACAGGTGATGAGCTGGCTCGCGGGGCAGGTAGGCCTTGAAGACTTTGTGGTGACGTTGTGGACCATCCTGCGCTGGCCGGTGATCATCCTGCTGCTGATGGTGGCCGTGGCGTTGATGTATTACGTGATGCCCGACGTGGAGCAGAAGTTTCGCTTCATTACGCCGGGCTCGGTGCTGGCAGTGGTGGTATGGATCATCGCGTCATTGGGTTTTGCCTTTTATGTCAAAACCTTCGCGGACTACAACGCCATGTATGGCAGTATCGGGGCAATCATCGTGCTGTTGCTGTACTTCTACATTTCGTCCGCAGTGCTGTTGTTGGGCGCTGAAATGAATGCTGTGATTGAACACATGTCGGCTGAAGGCAAGAATCCGGGTGAGAAGACGTTCGATGAGTCTGACGACCCTGATCCAAAGAAGCATGTCTCCGGCCTTGGGCGCGACCACTCCCTTAAACCCACTTCTGATGAATACTGACCATGATTCGTGAAATCTTGAAAATGGGCGATGAGCGTCTATTGCGTGTCGCAGAGCCAGTGCCGGATGAAATGTTCGACACGCCAGAACTCTGGCAATTGATCGACGACATGCTGCAGACCATGGAGCACGCAGGAGGCGTGGGCCTGGCGGCTCCGCAAATCGGGGTTGACCTGCAATTGGTCATCTTTGGATTCGAGCACAGCGAGCGTTACCCGGATGCTGAAGCCGTGCCTCAGACCATCCTGATCAATCCCTTGATCACGCCTCTGAGCCCGGCCCTTGAAGAAGACTGGGAGGGGTGCCTGTCAGTGCCCGGTCTGCGTGGGGTCGTTGAGCGTTTTCACAAGATCCGCTACGAAGGCTTCACGCCCAAGGGTGAGCCGATCGTACGGGTGGCCGAAGGTTTTCATGCGCGGGTGGTACAGCATGAGTGTGATCACCTGATAGGTCGCCTTTATCCGTCACGGATCAAGGATTTCAGCAAGTTCGGTTTTATCGAGGTGCTGTTTCCTGATCTGGAGCCGGGTACCCAGGAGTAGTGGATCCCAGCGCTATCATCGCCTTGTTGCGTTGATAGCGAACCAGCCGCTCGTGCAGGGCGTGGGGCAACTCCACGTCCAGGCTGAACCCCAGCTTTTCATAGAACCCTTGCAGCTCGGGATCGCAGAACAACCAGACCGGTCCTTCGCAGGCTTTCACCGCATGCCTCACCAGCTCCCCTGCAACGCCTTGGCCGCGCAGTGCTGGTGCGACAAACAACCCGGTCAGCCAGTGGCCGTGAGCCATTGGCCGCAGACACAATCCGGCGACAATGTCCTCTTGGCGAGCGACCCATAATTGTGCGTCCTTGACCGCTTTCATCGACGATTGATGGGCACGGTAAAACTTGTTCATTAACGGCCATAAAGGTGCGTCAAGCGGGGCGTAAACAATCGCAGTCATAAGTCCACAGGCTTTAGGGAAGGGCTCGCAGTATAAACAAACAACGGAGTGGTTTTGTGCCGTTGTCGGTTTTTACTGGAAAGGGTTATTCGAAATTAAAACGCAAGAGCATTCATTCTTTTTTGAATAACGGGTTTTAATTAAAAGTTCGCAACGGATCAGTGTTATACCTGAGTTCACATCCTTGAACACTGGAGCGCACGACATGGCTAAAGGCATGGATTCAAAAAAGGCGGCGAAGAAAAAGCCGGCCAAAACAGCGGATGAAAAACGCGCTGATAAAAAATCCAAGAAATCCGATACTGGATTGTTTGGGCATTAAGTAATTTGCCGGGGGCTCAGTTCTTGGGCCCCTGCCAGTTTTAAAGTGCACATCCTCCATTTAGCTATTTTTTAAAGCGTGAGCGCTCCGTCGCAGCTTGATGGCTATGTGCTTGCACGGATCATTTGCCTAGCTATGCTCCACCGTTACGGGGCGTAGGCGATAAATGCTTTAACCCTCGAAGTGCGTACAGCTCTAACGTTAAAAGTTTAAAGCGCAGCCTTGAAACTTTTGAATTATCAATAGACAGCACCTCCAGGGATTGAGCCATGTTTAATTTGCATAACAAAGCCGACCTGCTTGAGAACAAACGTCTAAACGGCTCATTGAATGACACGTTAGCGAAGGTGCAGGCCATCAGTCGGTCCATGGCCATTATTGAATTCGCTCCGGATGGCACCATTCTTGATGCCAACGAGAACTTTTGCAGGGTAATGGGCTATTGCGCTGACGAAATCCGGGGTAAGCATCACCGGATTTTTTGCGAAGATAGTTACCAGAGGTCCAGCGACTACAGTCATTTCTGGAGTGATCTGGCCCGTGGAGAACCGTTGAACGGTACCTTTTCACGGCTCGACAAGGCCGGGCGCGAGGTGTGGCTTGAAGCCAGTTACATGCCTATTGTCGGCGCAGATCAGCACGTCACCCGCGTGATCAAGGTGGCTTCGGATATCACCGCTCGAATCAACAAAGAGCACGAAAACCAGAGCATTGTGAACGCCTTGAGCCGCTCGATGGCAATGATCGAGTTTTCTCCTGATGGCCGGGTGATCAATGCCAATCAGAACTTTCTCAATACCATGCATTACTCGCTGAGTGAAATCGTCGGTCAGCACCACGGCATGTTCTGTCGGCCCCATGAGGCCGAATCATCGGGTTATAAAGCATTTTGGGCTTCGCTCAATCGTGGCGAGTATCACTCCAGGCGTTTTGAACGGGTCGACAAACATGGGCACACGGTTTATCTCGAAGCCTCCTACAACCCGATTTTTGATGCCAAGGGCCGTTTGTACAAGGTGGTGAAGTTTGCCAGTGATATCACAGCTCAAGTCACCAATCTGCAAACTGCCGCCGAATCGGCCCACAGCACGTCGGTGCAAAACGACGCCTGTGCGCAGAAAGGCTCACAGGTGGTTCAGCAGACTGTGCAAATCATTGAAGCCATCTCCAAAGACCTCAACGAGGCGGCGCAAAGCATTGATGCGGTGAGCAAGCAGTCGGACAGCATCGGGAAGATTGTGCAGACCATTCGCGGGATTGCCGATCAAACCAATTTGCTGGCGCTCAATGCCGCGATCGAAGCGGCGAGGGCAGGGGAGCATGGTCGCGGGTTTGCCGTGGTGGCGGATGAGGTGAGAAGTCTGGCGGCGCGTACCAGTGCGGCCACCCTGGAGATTGTCGAAGTGGTCCGCAGAAACCATGACCTCTCGCTGAGTGCAGTGACCAGTATGCAGTCAAGTCTGAGTCGAACCGGCCTGGGGGTCGAACTGGCGAATGAAGCCGGGGAGGCGATTCTGGAAATCCAGCAAGGCTCCAGGCATGTGGTCGATGCCATCAGCCAGTTCAACTCAACGTTGCAACTGCATTAATTAACTGCGGGAGCAGGGGCCTTAGCTGCTCTCACGCACCATCAGTTCAAAACCCATGTCTTGCACCGGATTGGCCACTTTGTTGCCGGCCATCAGTGTGAGCATCTGCTCGGCCGCACGACGGCCGATGGCTTCTCGGGGGGTACGAATACTGCTTAAGCGCGGCACCATGAATTCCGAGGACGGCAGGTCGTTAAAACCTAATATGGCGATTTGCTCCGGGATTTTAATGCCGGTGCGTGCGGCTTCCAGCAGTGCGCCCTGGGCAAGGTCATCGTTGCCGAAAAAGATCGCATCTACCTGCGGATGGCTGGCCAGCAACTGCAGGAACAGTTCGCCACCAAGGCCAACAGAGGACGGGCGCGGCGTCAGCAGTTCAAGCTCCGGGTTGTACAAACCCGCCTGCTGCAAGGCGCGGCGAAAACCTTCGCCACGCAACAGCGTGCGCTGATCAAGTTGGGCGCCTATATAGGCCAGGCGCTTGCGGCCACGGGAGATCAGGTGCCGGGCAGCGGTTTCACCGGCCTTCAATTGGGAGAACCCGACGCAGTTCAGGCCCTCGGCGGCATCCAGCTCCATCATGTACACGCAGGGTACATTGCTGCTTTCAATCATCCGTCGTGAGCTTTCGGAACGGTCAAATCCGGTCAGCAGGAGGCCGCGCGGCTGATAGGCCATATAGTTGCGCAGCAGGTTCTCTTCTTCATCACGGGAGTAGTGAAAGTTGCCGATCAGCACCTCAAAACCCCGAGGACGCAATACGTCATGTATGGCTTCGAGGGTGTCGATAAACAGCAGGTTGGACAAGGACGGAACCAGCACCACGACGGAGTGGCTCTGTGCTGAAGCCAGTGCCCGGGCGGCCGGGTTGACCACGTAGTTCAGCTCATCGGCGGCAATTCGCACCTTTTCGGCAAGGTCCGTGGCGACGCTGCTGATACCGCGCAAGGCACGGGAGGCAGTGATGGGGCTGACCCCGGCCAGGCGGGCTACTTCGTTAAGGGTGGGGCGACCCGTGGTTCGGGTGTTTTTATCGTTTTTAGAGGTGGTCATCGGGGCGGCTTGCCAAACAAAAAACAAGTCACTAAGGTAGCGCTGTCCTGACGTGCCCGCAATTGCCTGATTGTGTGTAAATCAGTTACCCCAGCTTTGTATGTCGAGAGCGTCACCGCGTCTCCCCATAAAAATGAGAAATAGACGTCGGTAGCCTAGGCTTTGTGCTTTGCTTTCAAGTATTGAACGCATGGACAAAGACAGCGCTGTCTACGGACTGAGGTGTTTCATGAGTCAACCTATCACTGCTCTGGTCATCATGGGCGTTGCCGGCTGCGGCAAGTCCAGCGTTAGCCAGGCACTGTGCCAGCTCAATGGCGCGACCCCGATTGAAGGCGATGCGTTTCACCCTGCGGCCAACATCGACAAAATGAGTGCCGGTATTCCCCTGACCGATGAAGATCGTGCCGGCTGGTTAGATAGCTTGTGCGATGAATTGCGTCGTGCGGTTGCCAGTGGCCAGCGTCCGGTCTTGACCTGCTCGGCGCTAAAACTGCGTTATCGCGAGCGTTTGCGTGATGCGGTTGACGGTCTGGGCTTTGTTTTTCTGGAGCTGACCCCCGAGGTTGCCGCTGCGCGAGTGGCCGATCGTCCTGGGCACTTCATGCCCAAGACCCTGATTGACAGTCAGTTCGCTGCACTTGAGTCTCCGACCAATGAGTCATTGGTGCTGACCTTGAATGCAGCCGAGATGAACATTAAGCAATTAGCGAGCGCTGCCCGGGATTGGTGGTGCGAGCAGACGGTAATGGCAACCTCATGATGTTGTTTCAAACAGATAGCGCTACCTGCCTCGGCTGTAGCGGCACCTACGTACTTGATAAGAACAAAAAGGCAGGAGACGCCCCATGCTAGGCATGTCCCACAATACGTTTCTGCTGCTCGATGCAGTGGTCACCATCATCGGCCTGATCGTATTGATCACCCGATTCAAGCTGCACCCGTTTATTGCCTTGATCATTGCCTCGGCGTTTCTTGGCTTGACCGCCGGCATGCCTGCCAACCTGATCATCAAGTCGTTCCAGGACGGTTTTGGTGGTGTATTGGGCTTTGTCGGGATCATCCTGGCGCTGGGCACCATGCTTGGCAAAATGATGGCCGACTCCGGGGGGGCTGACCAGATCGCCCGGACCCTGATTCGTGCCTTCGGCAAGGAAAAGGTGCAATGGGCAATGATGTTTGCCGCCTTCCTGGTGGGTATTCCGTTGTTCTTCGAAATCGGCTTTGTGCTGCTGATTCCGTTGGTGTTTATCGTTGCGCGTCGTACCGGCGTGTCGATCATCAAAATCGGTATTCCGTTGCTCGCAGGTTTGTCAGCCGTTCACGGTCTGGTGCCGCCGCACCCGGGGCCGCTGCTGGCCATTGGTGTATTCGGTGCTGACATCGGCAAGACCATTTTGTACGGCCTGATCGTTGCACTGCCTACCGCGATCATTGCCGGTCCGATTTATGGCACGTTCATCTCCAAGTACATCCCGGGTCACGCTTCCCAGGAGTTGATGGACCAATTGGCGAGCGAGCCGGAATCCAGCACGCTGCCGAGCTTCTCCATCACCTTGATCACTGTGCTGCTGCCAGTATTCCTGATGCTGCTCAAGACGTTTGCCGACGTTGCGCTGCCTGATGGCAACTTCTTCCGTGTCTGGATGGACATGATCGGTCACCCGATCAGTGCCCTGTTGCTGGCATTGCTGCTGGCGTTGTACACCTTTGGCGCGCGCCAGGGGATCGACTCCAAGCGCATCCTCAAACTGCTGGACGCGAGCCTGGCCCCTACCGCAGCGATCATTCTGATCATCGGCGCGGGCGGCGGGTTCAAGCAAATGCTGGTAGCCAGCGGTGTGGGTGACGTGATCGGCCATATGGCGGTGAACGCGCAAATTTCGCCAATCCTGCTGGCCTGGCTGGTGGCGGCGGTGATTCGTATTGCAACAGGTTCTGCGACCGTGGCAACGATTACCGGGGCGGGGATTGTATTGCCGGTAGTGGATATGATTCCGGGCGTTAACCGCGAACTGCTGGTGCTGGCAACAGGGGCGGGCTCGTTGATTCTGTCTCACGTCAACGATGCCGGTTTCTGGTTGGTGAAGCAGTACTTCAACATGACAGTGGCTGAAACGTTCAAGACCTGGACCGCGATGGAAACCATCCTGTCGATTGTAGGTTTGATCTTTATTCTGCTGCTGTCGTTGGTGGTTTAAGCGCCACCAAACCTGTGGGAGCGGGCTGGCTCGCGATAAGCGCAACGCGGTGTATCTATTGCACCGCGGCGATCCAATCGCGAGCCAGCCCGCTTCCACACTGGTTTATGGCTTAGCCCGGGTTAAAGCCGTCAGCCCGGAACATGGCGCGGATACCACGTAGCGCCTGGCGAATGCGGTCCTGGTTTTCAATCAGGGCAAAACGCACATGATCGTCGCCGTATTCACCAAATCCTACGCCTGGGGACACACAGACTTTGGCATCCGCCAGCAACTTCTTGGCGAATTCCAGTGAGCCCATGTGTGCATAAGCCTCCGGGATCTTGGCCCAGATATACATCGAAGCTTTCGGGTTTTCGACCATCCAGCCCAGTTCGTGCAGCCCTTTGACGATGACGTTACGGCGCTGGCGGTACTGCTCGGCAATATCCTTGACGCACTGCTGGTCGCCTTCGAGCGCAGCGATCGCGGCCACTTGCAGCGGAGTGAAGGTGCCATAGTCGTGGTAGCTCTTGATCCGCGCCAGAGCGTTGACCAACTCCGGATTGCCCACCATGAAACCAATACGCCAGCCTGCCATGTTGTAGCTTTTGGACAGCGTGAAGAACTCCACGGCTACGTCCTTGGCGCCAGGTACTTGCATGATCGAAGGTGCTTTCCAGCCGTCGTAGACGATATCGGCGTAAGCCAGATCGTGAACCACCAACACATCGTATTGCTTGGCCAGGGCCACCACGCGCTCGAAAAAGTCCAGCTCCACGCATTGCGCCGTCGGATTGGACGGGAAGCCCAGAATCATCATTTTTGGCTTGGGGATCGAGCCGCGAATGGCTTTTTCCAGCTCGGCAAAAAAGTCCACACCGGGGATCAGCGGCACCGAACGCACCTGGGCGCCGGCAATCACGGCACCGTAAATGTGGATCGGGTAGCTGGGATTAGGCACCAGCACGGTATCGCCCTGATCCAGGGTGGCCAGCATCAAGTGTGCCAGGCCCTCTTTGGAGCCGATGGTGACGATGGCTTCGTGTTCCGGATCGATCTCAACGTTGTAACGGTCGGCATACCAACGAGAAATAGCCCGGCGCAGACGGGGAATACCCCGCGAAGTCGAGTAGCCGTGAGTGTCTTCACGCTGTGCGACGGTGCAGAGTTTTTCGACGATATGAGGAGGCGTCGGGCCGTCAGGGTTGCCCATGCTGAAGTCGATGATGTCTTCGCCGCGACGTCGGGCGGCCATCTTCAGCTCAGCCGTGATGTTGAAAACGTAAGGGGGGAGTCGATCGATGCGCGCAAAACGGCGCGGCGAACCTTGGTCTGCCATGTGAGCCTCTGATACGTAAGCGCCCGGAACCGTCCGAGCGACGTTGACCACTGCGGTGGTCCGGGCAAAACAATACGGGCGGTGATGGCCTTTTGTCTAGATGCTGTCGGGGTCTATTTTTCCGCTGATCCGACCCAGCTGTATATTTGTTCCTATACTCAGCTGCTAAGTTTCCTACTTACTCTATCGAGCATGCCCCATGGATCAAATAGAAAAGTTCGAACTGTCAGCTCCGCGATTTGCCAAAGGTCAGTTTCAACTGATCGCGGGTTTGGGTGGCCGTTTCACTGAGGAGACCGCTGATCGAATTCCACAATTGTGGGAAAAATTCATCCCGGAAATCGGAAAAGTGCCAAGTCAAATTGGCGATGAAACCTACGGCGTTTGTTGTAACCCTGATGGCAAAGGAGGCTTCGAATACATTGCCGGCGTGGCCATCAGCAAGTTGGACGATCTTCCTGAACGGTATCGCTGGATCGAACTGCAAGAGCAGTCGTATGCGGTCTTTGAACATCGCGGCCCACTGGACACCCTTGCGCAGACGTTTCAGGCAATCTGGCAAGACTGGTTGCCTCATTCGGGCTACGAAGCTGCTGATGCGCCCGAGTTTGAACGTTACAGCGCGGACTTCAATCCGGACACCGGCGCAGGGCTGTTAGAAATCTGGTTGCCTGTTAAAAAGCCGATTTAGCTTGCGCGCAGTTGGGGCTGCGACGGTGATATCAGGGGCAGTACCAGGCGTCGCTCGCCACGGTAGGCTTCGCCTTGTTCGATCCAGCCCTGGCTCAGATAAAAAGCCAGGGCGCTGGCGTTGAACGGGCTTACCGACAGCATCAATAGCCGAATTTCGGGCCAGAACTGTCGAATGGCCCGGGGGAGTTCGCGCAGGCAGGCTTTACCCAACCCCAGGCCCTGAACGCCGCTGTCGACTTGAAACGCATGCAAGGTTGCGCTGCCAGGCTCAGCCCAATGGGCCAAAAGCGGCTCACGCTTGAGCAGCATAAAGGCAACCGGAAACTCCTCACTGAGCAGCGCCAATCCCTTGATCCCCGCGTGCGGCTGAGCAGGCAGTGAGTGCAAGGCCGAAGCAATGTCGCCGCAAAAAGCGATTTGCTCAGGAGCTACCTCAATCTTGCGCAGTTGCTCGCGTTGCAGGGGGGTAAGGTCTTCATAAGCGCAGAGGCGGGTGTTCATATCTGGATTCTGTCGAGGCGCAATAGGGGGCAACTGACGGGTTGGATCAGTTACTGCTGAGCAGCACGTCAGTTTCTACCCATCAGGGGGCCAAATACAGATTTATTCGTCTATCGGTTTTCAGTTCATCGGCAAGCTGAAGGTGAAAACCGTGCCATGAACTTCATCGGAGGCGACTTCGAGTTGGCCTCCATGGGACAGGGCGATCTGGCTGGCAATGTACAACCCAAGTCCAAGACCGGCTTGCGGGATGTGGTTGGCCGGACGTGAATAGGGTTTGAACAAGTGTGGCAGCACATCAGCCGGAATGGTCTTGCCCTGGTTGGCCACCCTGATACTGAACACGCCATCCTGGGTCTGGATGGCGACGCGCACCGTGCCGGTGGAAGAGCCATGGGTGATGGCGTTGATCAGCAGGTTGGAGAGCAGTTGTGCCAAGCGGCCACTGTCACATTGAAGACCTTTGAGTTGACCTATCTGCGAGAGGATCAACCGCTCGGGATGAACATTTTGTATCTCTGAAATCACGTGGCTGAATACCTGATTCAGATCCCGGCATTCGCTCAAGGTCACGGGGATTCCGCTGCCGAGCCGTCCCCGGGCAAAGTCCAGGACGTCATTGACCAGCTGCGAGGCCCGATGGCCAGAGGTCAGGATGTGCTGCACCAGAACGTAGGTCTGCGGGTTGGAGTGCTTGCGCAGCAAGCGCTCGGCGGCGGCCGTAATGGCGAATAACGGGTTGCGCAAGTCATGGCCGATAACGGCGATAAATTGTTCGCGCAACTCAGCATTTTCTCGCTCCTGCTGCAGCGCTGTTTCTGTGCGCTGCAGGTTTTCTTCTGCTTCGATTTGCAGCGATAGCAGGCGTGAAAAAGACTCCATTGTCGACTGGATGGTGCTGTCCCTGAGGCGTGCAGGCTCTGGGTCAAGTGCACACAGGGTGCCGAAAAAACTGCCGTCGGTACGCCACACCGGAATCGTGATGTAGCTCTTGAAACGATACATTTTTGGCGTGTGATGGTTCTGGTACAGCGGATCTTCGCTGGCGTTGTCGATGACGATCGGCAGGTGCGAGTTCATGCTTTCAAAGCACAGGGTACTGACCAGGTCCAGCTCTCCACCCGGCTGCAAACCAAAGTTCAGATTGTCGAGTACCGCGCAGGCGGTCCAGGTTGTTTGGGTGACACGGGCAACGGCGGCAAAGCGCATTCCGGTCATTTCAGTAATGACCTTGAGGATCGCTGGAACAGCACTGATCCGGTTAATCGTTGCGATATCGTCAATCGCGCCTTGCGCCATGGTGGATGCTCTTGCTTAAAAAATTGATTCTAGTCATAACACTGAGCGTGGCACAAATTCCTGGAGGATTTGTATACAGGCCTGAGTTGGGCCAATAAAAAAGGCCGCCTCCTTCATAAATAAGGGGCGGCCTTTTTATTTAAATCAACTCAAGTGTCTTGTTTGTCCTGCAGGACCTCAGCTGTTTTGGCGTCGAGATCAACGTCCCACTTAACGCCTTTGGTATCGCGTAATTCAACTTCATAAACCAGTTTGCCGTAGGAATGATCAAGCTCTGTATCGAGAATGGTTGCGCCTGGGTGTTTATCCAGCGCCGCTTGATTCAACTTTTCAAATGAGGTGATTTCACCCGACTTGATCAGCCCTGGAATATGGTCTGGGCGTACATCTGCCTGGGCAACACCGGCAGTCAGTGCCAGGGCAAGAGTGGCGAATACTATATTCAGTGCTTTCATGTTTAATCCCTTGGGGTTGAGGTGTTTAAGTGGGATCAGATTATCCGGCGCAACTTAACTCATCCTTAATTTCCACCCCGTTACAGGTTAGCGGTTTCAGTAGCCATTCTTTTCCAGCACTTGGTTGACGCTGTGTGGAGCCGATCGCTGGTAGTACGTGAGCAGTTCGCTTGCGCGGTTAGTGAAAATACCGTCGACGCCTGCGTCCATTGCCTTCTTGAAGTCCACGGGTTCGTCGAGGGTGTACACGTGTACCAGCAAGCCCTTGTCGTGGGTCGCCTTGTTCATCCACGGCTTGATCAGGTCGAAGTAGCTCTGGTCACCGCCGCGGGTCAACGCTGCCGAAGGGCCTGTACCGATGGCTCCGTTGGCCTTGGCAAAGTCGAGCCACTGGATGAACTCGGCCTTGTCCTTAGGCTGCAGCTTGGCGTAATACGCAGCTTTATCCTTCTCGCCCGAGTCGGCGAAGCGCTGAGTGGTGTTCGGTGTCATACCGCCTTCACCGACCCATAACAGCAGGATTTTTGGTGTGTTGGGCATTTCTTTTTGCAGCAGTTCGAGGCTGTTTTTGTCAAAGGTTTGCAACATTATCCGGCCTTTTCCCTGGCCGACCAGAGGCTCTGCCGTTGTTGTTGCCGGTTCGAGCCAGCCACGTTCGCTCAGTTTGTTTTTCAGGTCGTGCTCAAGCCCCGGGAACTGTTTGGGCTCTTTGGTTTCGATGTACAGGCCAGGCTTGTGTTGCGGGTTGCCTTGGGCAATATCGATTATTTCGTCCAGCGTCAGAATGGGCAGCCCAACATAGGATGGGCGCGCACGATCGGGATAAGCCTGATTGAACCAGCTACCGGCATCCAGGGTTTTAAGCTCGGCCAGCGTGAAGGCGCTGGCGGGACTGTCCTTGCGTTCCGGGAATTTTTTGGCCACGTCGGTGGTGCGTAACAGGCTGTTGTCATGTAACGCAAACAGAACCCCGTCCTTGCTGCGTTGAAGGTCCATTTCCAGATAGTCGGCGCCCAGGTCCCGGGCGAGGGTATAGGCTGCTGCTGTTGATTCCGGGGCGTCGAAGGAGGCACCCCGATGTGCAATCACTGCAGGACGCGGTATGCCATGAGCGTTGGCCAGTGCCGCCTCGGTCGTGCTGGATGCGCTGGCGGCCTGTGCGCCGCCCATGCCCAGAAGCAGGCTCAGTAGCAGGGCGGTTTTGCCAAAAGGGTCAGGCATGGGTTGAGTTCCTTTCAATCAGAAAAATAGAGGTCGCCTTTTTAACAACACGGCAGCCATGGGTACTATCAAGAATCCGACACAAACGAGTGTCTTGTTTGGTTTTAAGCGTTTTTTCTTACAAATGTGCAGTATTCTTGGCCACATCAGTGCCCCCGGCAGAGGGGCAGGCGTTAAATCTTGCGTGTAAACCATCGTTCCAGAGCCTCTGGGCTCGTCAGTGAGGTTTACCATGCGTATCACTTCGCAACTAATCTGCCAGGCCGCCGACCAGCTAAACGGCTTTGTCGGTTTAAATCGCAAGACAGGCCAGCACATTGTCCGTTTCAGTGAGGATTCCTTCGGGATGGATGTCGCTGACGACAACATTACGCCCGCCAGCGAGTTTGTCTGGCACGCCGATGGCGCAGACACCATGACCCTCAAGCGCGAGCTGATTCAGTTATTACTGGATCAAAATATTGATGATCGTTTGAACATCACCGAGCCATTGCGTGTGTACATGCAGCGTCTGGACGTGCCTGAGATTTCGGCTGTACGCCGTTGCGTCAATTGAGTGGAGCAGCCCAGGACACTATTTTTTCCTGGGCTGCTATTCAATACGGCTGTGAAAGAGTGTCTGCAGCGCTGATACTGATTTTGTTACGGCCCGTATTTTTTGCGATATACAGTGCTTTATCGGCTTCATTCAACCAAGTGGAAGCGTTTTGAAACTCGGGGCGGCAAGAGGCCAGTCCAATGCTCAGGCTTACGCTTATCCGCAGTTCAGGCTCGTCCGCGTGTTGAAAGTTGCAAAATACCTGACGCAGTCGCTCCATGATTTCCTGGGCCTGATGCAGAGAGCGGTTGGGCAGGATGATGCAGAATTCATCACCGCCATACCGACCAGCCAGGTCTTGAGCGCGCAAGTTGTCCTTGAGCTCCTTGCTGAGCTGGCGCAATACACAATCACCGACGATATGCCCGTAGGTATCATTGATCTGCTTGAAATGGTCGATATCAATCAGGGCCAGGGTGGCGGGCGAACGACTCTCCCGGCTTTGCAGGAAGCTCAGGTGCAGCAGGTCTTTCCATGAGCCGTGATTGAGCAGCCCGGTCAGGCTGTCGGTGCGGCTCAGGGTGCTCAGTGCGCGTTTATGCTCGGCCAAGGTTATCGCCAGGCGATAGCTGACCATGCCTACAGAAAACGGATAAAGAATCAGCACCGGTATGCAGGCATAGACTTGCAGGCTGTTGGTTTCAGGCGTGAAGGCAGCTCCCAGAAACAGAAGCGAAATCAGGACCCCTGCCAGCTGCGCCAACACACCGTACAGGAGAAATCTTGGCCCTCCTGCCGCGACGTTATGCATCATCATCATGGACACAATAATGACTGTCGGCAGCGCGTTGAACTGGATGGTTGCTGCCCAGAACCCCCCGCACAGCGAGTCAATCAAGATGTTTCGCCGCTCAGTCCGATACGGATAGGTCGCACGTGAAGACAATTGGAATGCCAGGTGTGGCCATACGAGTGCATTGAACAGCAGCAGTCCCCATAGCCAGATGGGCTTGTCGAGAGGGTACAGGGCGGCTACCAGACTGAGCCCGCCAAACCCTGAACCTATGGCACGTGGCGTATAAATACGCTTGGCAAACGACAAGCCTTTGCCTCTTTTATTGTCCATGGTTATCTGCGTGAGATGTTTGGACCATGAGTCCGGATACCGCTGGGTATCCGGGCCGCCGATTGCTTGCTGACACCCGTTGTCGAGAATACATCGCACATATTCCGCACATTTTTGGAACGGTTATGGATGCAGACTAGCTCTATTAAGTCGAAGGCGAGTCAGCGTTGGTGACAATGTCTGTGGCCACTGTTAGTTCTTATAGAATGACGATCAACCGCTAACAGGCCGGAAAGCAAGATAATACTCATTTTTTCACCGGAGGCTTCATGCCATGGCACTCGACTCACGCAGTGCTGAGCGGCTTAAACCCGCTGAGCGTTATCAAGGTGCATTTCGAAATGATGGCGCCCGGCCGTCCTCCAGTCTTGGCAAGACCTTGGGTATTTTTTGGAGAATGCTTTTTCAAAAGCCTGCGAGTACACGTCCTGCAGGTGTGATTCCGGTCAAGCCGTTAACCTGTGAACAGTTGGCTGCGGCACCTGACTTCAGTGTCTATCGATTGGGGCACTCGACCTTGCTGCTCAAGCTCAATGGCAAGTACTGGCTGACCGATCCCGTCTACGCGCAGCGTGCCTCACCGCTGCAGTGGATTGGCCCCAAGCGTTTCCATGCTCCCCCCATCAGCCTTCAAGAGCTTCCACCGTTGGAGGCCGTGATTCTTTCCCATAATCACTACGATCACCTGGACCAAAAAACCGTGTTGCAACTGGCGGCTAAAACGCAGCATTTTTTGGCGCCGCTGGGTGTCGGCGACCTGTTGATCAAATGGGGAGTACAGGCCAGCAAAGTTCAGCAACTGGATTGGTGGCAAGACACCCATGTTGCAGGCATTCGTTTTATCGCCACTCCATCCCAGCACTTTTCAGGCCGCGGCCTGTTTGATCACAACCAGACGCTTTGGGCATCCTGGGTGATGATCATTGATGGGGTGCGGATTTTCTTCAGTGGAGATTCGGGGTACTTCGACGGCTTCAAGCTGATTGGTGAACAGTTGGGACCATTCGACCTGACTCTAATGGAAACGGGGGCCTACAACGTCGATTGGCCACATGTACACATGCAGCCCGAGCACAGCCTGCAAGCCCACATCGACCTCAATGGACGTTGGCTAATGCCGATTCACAACGGCACCTTTGATCTGGCTTTCCATGCCTGGTCCGAGCCGTTTGACCGTATTGTGGCGTTGGCGGAGCAACGCAATGTACTCATTACAACGCCACAAATGGGGGAAGTGTTCAACCTGATGCAGCCCCACAAAGGGCGTGCCTGGTGGCTTGAAGTACACACCCCGGAGTAGTAGGGCCGGGGTTTACTCGATCATGGCAAAGTCTTCGCGGCCCATCGGGTCGGGTGTAGTGCCGCGAACATTGCCCCCGCGACCGGGCGCAAACCCGGGAAAGAACACCAGCCCTTGCGCCTCCAGGCTGTAGGCGAGGGCCAGCCGGGTAACGTCGCGCACAGGGCCTTGGGCTTCGAAGCGTTCAATTGCCGGGACTGAAACCCCGGACTGCTGGCTCAGATACTCGAGATTCCAGCCAAGCATTTCGCGGGCTTGCGCGCAGTGCAGCGGGGTAAATTGATTAATGACAATGCGTTCAAACGTACTGCGCGTGGCTGAATGAGGCATGGGTGTTCTCCAGGGCTGAGTCAGTGCTTGAAAATATACTGTGTTTTTATACAGTTATTTTTGGCGTGGATCAAACTCGTTATCTGATAAGTCCCGACCGGAAAAGTCGCCTCATTTATCTCCTCTCAAGATACCGACCACTCGGTTGGACTGCCCCCCAGTCGATTCACGGGTGTCGTATCTGTTGGCCACACGCAGTTAATTTTTTCACAAAAAAAAGGGCCAACAATCGTTGGCCCTTCTTGTTTGCTACGTATGGCTTAACTCAAGCCTCGTATCAATCCCAGCTCAATGCACCACCGGTTTGGTATTCAATTACCCGCGTTTCGAAGAAATTTTTCTCTTTCTTCAAGTCCATGATTTCGCTCATCCATGGGAACGGGTTGGTCGTGCCCGGGTATTCTTCTTTCAGGCCGATTTGCGACAGGCGGCGGTTGGCGATGAATTTGAGGTAGTCCTCCATCATCGCGGCGTTCATGCCCAGTACGCCGCGCGGCATGGTGTCGCGAGCGTATTCGATTTCCAGTTGGGTGCCTTGCAGGATCATCTGCGAAGCTTCTTCCTTCATTTCAGCGTCCCACAGATGCGGGTTTTCGATTTTGATCTGGTTGATCACATCGATGCCGAAGTTCAGGTGCATGGATTCGTCGCGCAGGATGTATTGGAACTGCTCGGCGACACCGGTCATTTTGTTGCGACGGCCCATCGACAGGATCTGGGTAAAGCCGCAATAGAAGAAGATGCCTTCCAGAACGCAGTAGTAGGCGATCAGGTTGCGCAGCAGCTCTTTATCGGTCTCAACGGTGCCGGTTTCGAACTTCGGATCGGAGATCGAACGGGTGTATTTGAGGCCCCAGGTGGCTTTTTTAGCGACCGACGGGATCTCGTGGTACATGTTGAAGATCTCGCCTTCATCCATGGCCAGCGATTCGATGCAGTACTGGTAGGCGTGGGTGTGGATCGCCTCTTCGAATGCCTGGCGCAGGATGTACTGGCGGCATTCAGGGTTGGTGATCAGGCGGTACACGGCCAGCACCAGGTTGTTGGCAACCAGGGAGTCGGCGGTGGAGAAGAAGCCCAGGTTGCGCATCACGATGCGGCGCTCGTCGTCGGTCAGGCCTTCCGGGTTTTTCCAGAGGGCGATGTCGGCGGTCATGTTGACTTCTTGCGGCATCCAGTGGTTTGCGCAACCGTCCAGGTACTTCTGCCAGGCCCAGTCGTACTTGAACGGCACGAGCTGGTTGAGGTCGGCGCGGCAGTTGATCATCATCTTTTCGTCAACCGCAACACGGGCGGAAGCGCCTTCGAGTTCGGCCAGACCTTCAGCGATGTCGAGGTTGTCCAGGGCAGCCTTGGCGCGAATGATCGCGGCCGAGTCGCTGGCGGTCACTGCACGGGCTTCCTGGGCTGCTACGCCGCCGGCGGCGTCGAGGCGGTCCATGTTGGCTTCGGTTGCGTGGCCTGCGTTGGCGCCTTTAACAGCGACTTCGCCTTCGTCTTCTTTGTCGAATTCGTCCCAGCTCAGCATGACGTATCGTCTCCTGCGTGAGGGCCTGTTGGCTGTGTGAAAACACTGATGGTTTGGTTTTTACACGGCCATAGGCCACTTGGATCTAAGAAATGTTGCTTGCAGTAGCGTTGTGCTCACGCAAAAACATGAATGTGTACGTTGGCTTGTACCGCTGTCGCTCAGGGGAGGAGGTTTTACCTGCACTCACCCTGGGCCTTGAGGCCGTAGCAGCGTGGATTTACAGCCCGCCAAGGGGATATATCAAGCCTTTTTGATGGCCGCAGTATACGGCTTTTGCACAAGGTATTTCAGCCAGTTTTTTTTCAGGGGATGCGACGAAACGCCCTAAATTTATCCTGGGCTTAAGGAAGGCTGGGGCTGGGCGAGGGTTTATAGGAGCAGAAGTTTTTTTGTCATGGGGCCAAGAGGTCGAATGACCTGTGGCTAGAGGGGGAATGAGTCGGGCTTTGGTGCGAGGCAGGATCAAGCCCGGCCGAAACCGGGCGTTAAGTCGATGCGGTGTCAGCTGAGGCGATGGCCGTTGGTACGGTCATAACCATCTTCGGCAAAACCTGCCGAGCGGGTGTTGTCATAGCCATCTTCGGCAAAGCTGGCCGAGCGTGTGCTGTCGTAACCGTCTTCTGCAAAGCTGGCCGAGCGTGTGCTGTTGTAGCCGTCTTCTGTAAAGCTGGCTGCGTGAGTGCGGTCATAACCGTCAGCGGCAAACGCTGCGCTGGCCAGAACTGACAAACTAAAAGCCACTATCAAGGAGCGTTTCATTTAATAATTCCCGTGCGATACAGGCGCAGGCGCACAACTGTTCAAGGGCGATATAAGTTGCGTTGAAAGTTGCAATTAAGTGCCGCGAGGGATCGCTTATATAAGTAAGTTGATTAACGCTTTAATAAACCGGGTGCGATGAATCAGCCGTTGGAACAACCGTTACCCATCACGCGGTATTCGAGGGTGTGCTGCATGCCCTGGGAGTCTTCGTAGACCATTTGCGCCGGTACGACTTCGCAGACGCTGGGGATTTCGCTCATGGAAATCACTTTGGCAATGTCCAGTTCGGAAGAGTAGGAATACTGTTCAACGGCAGGTTGCTGGTGCGTAGCCTGTGTGCTTGTTTCATCCGCCATGGCGGTTAAACACACACTGCTCAGAGCCAGAACTAACAACGCTTTCATTTCGAAATTACCTGTTTTAGGTCGAGTGGGGTCACACAGCCCTTGTGAGGCTGTGTGTGAAACTGAGTGATGAAGAGCGACTAAACTTGCCTTCGTGGGGGCTGTAACTTGGGTTAATCGCGGTGCCTTGGTTGGCGAGATGAATTTTAGGCCTGCGCCGCACGGGCATATAGAGGGGGTTTTGATAAAGACTGTTGACAGTTTCTGCAACAATCGTCGAAAACAGGGTTGGTTTTGGACGTTTGCAAGGTGGGCACCCAGCCGTAACGGGCTGTAAGTACTGTGCTTGAGCCTTGCGCAGGAAAACCATAGTTTTTTTGCGTGTTTCTTACTACCAACGTCGAATGGATCTCACGGCTTGGCCCGGCTAAAACAGGGTCATAAAACAACAACTACAAGCATTGAGGTATGAAACATGAGTGCCGCTTCCCTGTATCCCGTACGCCCTGAAGTCGCTGCCAACACGCTGACTGACGAGGTGACCTACAAGGCGATGTACCAGCAGTCCGTCGTCAACCCGGATGGCTTCTGGCGCGAACAAGCAAAGCGTCTCGACTGGATCAAGCCTTTTACTACCGTCAAGCAGACGTCCTTCGACGACCATCATGTCGACATCAAATGGTTTGCAGATGGCACGCTCAACGTTTCCTACAACTGCCTGGATCGCCACCTTGCCGAGCGCGGCGATCAGGTCGCTATCATCTGGGAAGGGGATGACCCTTCCGAACAGCGCAACATCACCTACCGCGAACTGCACGAAGAAGTGTGCAAGCTTGCCAACGCCCTGCGCGGTCAGGATGTGCACCGTGGTGATGTCGTTACTATCTATATGCCGATGGTGCCTGAAGCCGTAGTCGCCATGCTGGCCTGTACCCGGATCGGCGCGATTCACTCCGTGGTGTTTGGTGGTTTCTCGCCTGAGGCACTGGCCGGACGGATCATCGATTGCAAATCCAAGGTGGTCATTACCGCTGACGAAGGTCTGCGTGGTGGCAAGCGCACAGCGCTCAAGGCCAATGTCGATGTGGCATTGACCAACCCGGACACTTCCAGTGTGCAGAAGATCATTGTGTTCAAGCGTACCGGTGGCGACATCGCCTGGTACAAGCACCGTGACATCTGGTACCACGACTTGATGGCCGTTGCTTCGAAGCACTGCGCTCCGAAAGAAATGGGGGCCGAAGAAGCCCTGTTCATCCTGTATACCTCTGGCTCAACCGGCAAGCCCAAGGGCGTTCAGCACACCACGGGCGGCTATCTGCTCTATGCGGCACTGACCCACGAGCGCGTGTTCGATTACCGTCCTGGCGAGATTTACTGGTGCACGGCCGATGTGGGCTGGGTGACCGGTCACACCTATATCGTTTACGGGCCATTGGCCAATGGCGCGACCACCCTGTTGTTTGAAGGTGTGCCGAACTATCCGGACATCACCCGCGTGTCGAAAATTGTCGACAAGCACAAGGTCAACATTCTCTACACCGCGCCAACCGCCATTCGCGCCATGATGGCTGAAGGTCAGGCTGCGGTTAAGGATGCCGATGGCTCCAGCTTGCGTTTGCTGGGTTCGGTGGGCGAACCGATTAACCCTGAGGCCTGGAACTGGTACTACACAACCGTGGGCAAGGAGCGTTGCCCGATCGTGGATACCTGGTGGCAGACCGAGACCGGTGCTTGCATGATGAGCCCGCTGCCGGGGGCGCACGCACTCAAGCCTGGCTCTGCGGCGCGTCCGTTCTTCGGCGTGGTGCCGGGGCTGGTGGATAACCTGGGTAACCTTATAGAAGGGGCTGCCGAAGGCAACCTGGTGATTCTGGATTCGTGGCCGGGGCAGGCGCGGACCCTGTATGGCGATCACGACCGTTTCGTCGACACCTACTTCAAGACCTTCCGTGGCATGTACTTCACCGGTGACGGCGCGCGTCGCGATGAGGATGGCTACTACTGGATCACGGGTCGCGTGGATGACGTGCTCAACGTGTCCGGCCACCGGATGGGTACCGCCGAAATCGAAAGCGCGATGGTGGCGCACCCTAAAGTTGCCGAGGCCGCAGTTGTCGGCGTGCCGCATGACATCAAGGGGCAGGGGATCTATGTCTACGTCACGCTCAATGGTGGCGAGGAGCCGAGTGAAGCGCTGCGCCTTGAGTTGAAAAACTGGGTGCGCAAGGAAATCGGCCCGATCGCCTCGCCGGATGTCATCCAGTGGGCACCGGGGCTGCCGAAAACCCGCTCGGGCAAAATCATGCGCCGCATTTTGCGCAAGATTGCCACCGGTGAATACGATGGTCTGGGTGATATCTCTACCCTGGCTGACCCGGGTGTGGTGCAGCACTTGATTGAAACCCACAAAGGCATGAAAGTCGCATAACACGTGCTGAGTGTCATCGAGCCCCGTCCGGCGTTGCCTGGCGGGGCTTTTTTATGGTGGCCTGGAATCTGCAGTGGGAGCGGGCATTTAGGGCCAGTAAGACGGTTGCTCCTGTAGGTGTAGGCCCTCAGTGTTACCGAATGTGTAACCGGCTGCTCCAAGGTGGGGCTTTGCGATACCCAAAGCACTGATTTAGAGCCCTTTTCAGCCCGTCATAAAATAAGATGAAACGCTACACTTGCCGGAATAGAAGGGTTTGCGAATAATAGGCCCGCTATTTGCAACTCATATAGGTTCTACATCTTTTGCTCTTGCATTATTTTGGAGAGCTGTCAATGCCTAGGGTCGCCTTTTTCGGTGCATCTGTAATTAGTTGTCGCATTGAAGAAATTACGGCTTGAAGCCTGTCGTTAGAATGCCGATCACTCGCTCGTCGTTGTTGTGCTGATCCCAGTGCAACGCCAGTAGGACGTGGCGCCGCATTCCCGGTTTAACCTCCGCATATTGGGCCTAGGCTCACTCTGCATTTATTGCCCTTTACCGATGGAGTCCTAAGATGAAGAAACTCGTGCTTCTTGGCGCCCTGGCACTGTCCGTGCTGTCCCTGCAGGCTTTTGCTGCTGATAAACCTCTGAAGATTGGTATTGAAGCGGCGTACCCTCCGTTCGCCTCCAAGGCCCCGGATGGCAGTATCGTGGGTTTTGACTACGACATCGGTAATGCTCTGTGCGAGCAGATGCAGGTCAAGTGTGTGTGGGTCGAACAAGAATTCGACGGTCTGATCCCTGCGCTGAAAGTGCGCAAGATCGATGCCATCCTGTCCTCGATGTCGATTACCGAAGACCGCAAGAAGTCGGTTGATTTCACCAACAAGTACTACCTCACTCCGGCACGTCTGGTGATGAAGGAAGGCACTGTGGTCGGCGATAACCTTGAAGAGCTCAAGGGCAAGAAAATCGGCGTACAGCGCGGTTCGATCCACGACCGTTTCGCCAAGGAAGTTCTGGCGCCTAAAGGTGCAACCGTTGTTCCTTACGGTTCGCAGAACGAAATCTATCTGGACGTAGAAGCGGGCCGCCTTGATGGCACCGTTGCAGACGCCACCCTGCTCGAAGACGGTTTCCTGAAAACCCCGGCGGGTAAAGGCTATGCATTTGCAGGTCCGGCATTCACCGACGTCAAATATTTTGGTGACGGCGTAGGTATCGCAGTGCGCAAGGGCGATGCCCTCAAAGACAAGATCAACACTGCAATTACCGCTATCCGTGAAAACGGCAAGTACAAGCAAATCCAGGACAAATACTTCAACTTCGATATTTACGGTCAGTAATACATCGCAGCGGTAAGTCCGAAATGGCGCAAGCAACAGATTCTCTGAAGTTTGCGCCATTTTTTCATCCCCATTTCTGAGGACCTGAATCATGTTGAAAGGCTACGGGGCTGTCATCCTCGATGGCGCTTGGCTGACGCTTCAGCTCGCCTTGTCGTCCATGGCCCTGGCCATTGTTCTAGGTCTGATCGGTGTTTCGTTACGCTTGTCGCCGGTACGCTGGCTGGCCTGGATGGGCGATCTGTATTCGACGGTAATCCGCGGGATTCCCGATCTGGTGCTGATTTTGCTGATTTTTTACGGTGGCCAGGATTTGCTCAATCGCGTGGCGCCGATGCTGGGCTACGACGACTATATCGACTTGAATCCGCTGGCGGCCGGTATCGGCACCCTGGGCTTCATTTTCGGTGCCTACCTGTCCGAAACCTTTCGTGGTGCGTTCATGGCCATCCCCAAGGGGCAGGCTGAGGCCGGCATGGCGTATGGCATGAGTTCGTTTCAGGTGTTTTTCCGGGTATTGGTGCCGCAGATGATTCGCCTGGCGATTCCGGGCTTTACCAATAACTGGCTGGTATTGACCAAAGCCACGGCCCTGATTTCGGTGGTCGGCTTGCAAGACATGATGTTCAAGGCCAAGCAGGCGGCTGATGCCACCCGCGAGCCGTTCACCTTCTTCCTGGCCGTAGCAGCGATGTATCTGGTGTTGACCAGTGTTTCGCTGCTGGCGTTGCGACAACTTGAGAAGCGCTACTCGGTAGGCGTAAGGGCGGCTGAGCTATGATCTTTGACTACAACGTCATCTGGGCCAGCATGCCGCTGTACTTGAGCGGGCTGCTGGAAACCGTGAAATTGCTGGGCATTTCACTCTTTTTCGGTCTGCTCGCAGCAGTGCCACTGGGGCTGATGCGGGTTTCCAAGCAGGCGTGGGTCAACTTCCCGGCCTGGCTGTTTACCTACGTGATTCGCGGCACGCCGATGCTGGTACAGCTGTTTTTGATCTACTACGGCCTGGCCCAATTCGAAGTCATTCGTGACAGCTTCATGTGGCCACTGCTGTCCAGCGCAACCTTCTGCGCATGCCTGGCGTTTGCTATCAACACCAGCGCCTATACTGCAGAAATCATTGCCGGTAGCCTCAGGGCCACGCCTAATGGCGAGATTGAGGCGGCCAAGGCCATGGGGATGTCGCGGTCCAAAATGTACCGCCGTATTTTGCTGCCGTCGGCCATGCGCCGGGCGCTGCCGCAATACAGCAACGAAGTGATCATGATGTTGCAGACCACCAGTCTGGCCTCCATCGTGACCCTCATCGACATTACGGGCGCTGCACGTACCGTCAATGCGCAGTACTACTTGCCGTTTGAGGCCTACATCACGGCAGGTGCTTTCTACCTGTGCCTGACCTTCATTCTGGTGCGCCTGTTCAAACTGGCCGAGCGCCGCTGGCTGGGCTACATGGCCCCGCGCAAGGCCTGACCCATGGAACGTATTGATCACGTGTTGCCGTGGAGTACCCTGGGTTCTGAGCGCCACTTGACGGTGTTTCGTTTCGGTGCAGGTGAGCGCAAGGCCTATATCCAGGCCAGCTTGCATGCCGACGAACTGCCGGGCATGCGGTGTGCCTGGGAGCTGAAGAAACGTCTGGCCGAGCTTGAAGCACAAGGCGCCTTGAACGGTGTGATCGAGCTGGTGCCCGTGGCCAATCCCCTGGGGCTTGGCCAATTGCTGCAGGGCAGCCATCAGGGGCGCTTTGAGTTTGGCAGCGGCAAGAATTTCAACCGTGATTTCGTTGAGTTGAGCGAGCCGGTAGCGCAGAGACTGGCCGGGTGCCTGGGGGATGACCCCCACGCCAACACCCGACTGATCCGTCAGGCGATGATGGATGTATTGTCTGAACTGCCCCCTGCGACCAGTCAGTTGCAAGGTATGCAGCGTGTGCTGCTCAGCCATGCCTGCAGTGCTGACATTGTGCTCGACTTGCATTGCGAGACCGACGCCGCACTGCACATGTACGCCTTGCCTCAGCATTGGCCGCAGTGGCGTTCTCTGGCTGCGCAGCTGGATGTGCGTGTAGGGCTGTTGGCCGAAGATTCGGGCGGCAGTTCCTTCGATGAAGCCTGTTCGGTGCCCTGGTTGCGGTTGCAGCGCCAGTTCAGCGACGCGCAGATCCCTTTGGCTTGCATGTCGACCACGCTGGAGCTGGGAGGGCAGGCCGACACCGGACGCCCAGAGGCCGAAGCTTATGCCGAGGGCATTCTGGCGTTTCTGGCCGAGCAGGGGCTGATCACGGGCCAATGGCCTTCTGCGCAGTATGAAACGTGCGAAGGGATGCCGTTTGAAGGCACTGAGCTGTTATTTGCACCGCACCCCGGTGTGGTGAGTTTTTTACGACCGGTGGGCGCCTGGGTAGAGACTGGCGAGCCGCTGTTCGAAGTGATTGATCCTATATCTGACCGGGTCAGTACGGTATGCGCAGGCACCTCCGGCGTGTTATTTGCCGTTGAGCGACTGCGTTATGCCCAACCCGGTTTCTGGCTGGCTAAAGTGGCGGGGCGCGAGCCTTTGCGCCACGGGCGCTTGCTCAACGACTGACTGTTTTTGTGAGAACCGACAGCATGTACAAACTTGAAGTCCAAGACCTGCATAAACGCTATGGCAGTCATGAAGTGCTCAAAGGCGTTTCACTGGCCGCCAAGGCAGGCGATGTGATCAGCATCATCGGCTCCAGTGGCTCCGGCAAAAGTACCTTTTTGCGTTGCATCAACCTGCTCGAGCAGCCCCATGCCGGCAAGATCCTGCTCAATGGCGAAGAGCTCAAGCTGATTGCCAACAAGGACGGCGCTCTCAAGGCCGCTGATCCCAAGCAGCTGCAGCGCATGCGCTCGCGTTTGTCGATGGTGTTTCAGCATTTCAACCTGTGGTCGCACATGACCGCACTGGAAAACATCATGGAAGCGCCGGTGCATGTGCTGGGGATGACCAAATCCGAAGCCCGTGAAAAAGCCGAGCACTACCTCAACAAGGTAGGTGTGTCCCATCGCAAGGATGCCTACCCGGGGCATATGTCCGGCGGTGAGCAGCAGCGTGTGGCGATTGCCCGCGCACTGGCGATGGAGCCTGAGGTCATGCTGTTTGATGAGCCGACCTCGGCCCTCGACCCGGAGCTTGTGGGTGATGTGCTGAAGGTGATGCAGGACCTGGCTCTGGAAGGCCGGACCATGGTGGTAGTGACCCACGAAATGGGCTTTGCCCGTGAAGTGTCGAACCAGTTGGTATTCCTGCACAAAGGTATTGTTGAGGAAAGCGGCAACCCCCGTGAAGTGCTGGTTAATCCACAGTGTGAGCGGTTGCAGCAGTTTCTGTCGGGCAGCTTGAAGTAACTGCAATTTTAAGACTGCCTCTGTGCACCAAAATAGGTCATGCTCCGCATCCAGCGCAGTTGGCTTAGGTCAGGTGCACATGTTTTATTCCCGTTTTCGTTCCGGATAGCACGCTATGACCGCCCATCGAATTGGTTTCCTCATTTGGCCCAGCACCAAAGCCTTGACCCTGGCGCTGGCCGAGGAAGCGTTGCGTGTTGCTCAGCGCGTGCATCCTGAAGTCGTCTACGAGTTGTTGTTCCTGCAGGCAGAACCTGCGCCCGAGGGCGCCTGGAAATTGCCCGGCGAGCCCTGGAACGGCAAGCTTGAAGGCTGCCAAAAGCTGTTCCTGTTGGCTGATGAGCCCCCGACCACCCTGGCTCCGGCCTTGAGCAGTGCGCTCAAGCAACTGGTGCGGGCAGGGTGTGTGATTGGCGGGCTGTCGGCCGGGGTGTATCCGCTGGCGCAATTAGGTTTGCTTGATGGTTATCGTGCTGCAGTGCATTGGCGCTGGCAGGACGATTTTGCCGAGCGTTTCCCCAAGGTGATTGCCACCAGTCACTTGTTTGACTGGGACCGTGATCGTCTGAGCGCCTGTGGCGGGTTGTCGGTGCTCGATTTGTTGCTGGCTGTTCTGGCTCGCGATCACGGGGCTGAACTGGCCGGTGCGGTGTCCGAAGAGCTGGTGGTGGAGCGCATCCGCGAAGGTGGCGAGCGCCAGCGTATTCCGCTGCAAAACCGTCTTGGCTCCAGCCATCCCAAGCTGACCCAGGCCGTGTTGCTGATGGAGGCCAACATCGAAGAACCCCTGACCACCGACGAAATCGCCCAGCATGTGTGCGTATCCCGTCGGCAGTTGGAGCGGATTTTCAAGCAATACCTCAACCGCGTGCCTAGCCAGTATTACCTGGAACTGCGCCTGAACAAGGCTCGGCAAATGCTGATGCAAACCAGCAAGTCGATTATCCAGATCGGCTTGTCCTGCGGCTTTTCATCGGGGCCGCATTTCTCCAGTGCGTATCGCAACTTCTTTGGCGCGACACCCCGTGAAGACCGCAATCAGCGCCGAAGCAGCAGCCCGTTCGAGTTGTCTTCGGCTCCTGCCGAGCGTGGCTGAAGTCAGAGCCGCTTGGCCTGGGCAAGGGCGATGCGGGTCATATTCCGGCTTACTTCCAGGCGCTCATCGGCGAGTTGCAGGTAAATCCGGTTATACAGGCTGTCGCTGAGGGGCTCTTGGGTCAGCACTTCAGCTTCAGTGACCTTCAGTTTTGCGGCTATTTCTACCAGCGAAGCTCTCAACACCGGATCGCGATTTTGCAGTTGCTCCTGTGACTTGATCCAGGCGTTTTGTAGTTCCAGCAACTGGTTTAGCCAGTCCACGCGCTCGTCGAATATCCGTGCGTTGTCTTCAAGCGGTCCCGGATAGGTTTTGTTCAAGTATGTTTCCCAGAACGGCGCTTCTGCCAGGATCTGGTTAACCAGGCCATCACCTTTTTCGCCCTCCTTGATCAGGTTGTAGGCCCGCGTAAATTCTGCGTTCCCCACCCCTGCGGTGAGGCGGTACACCATGTAATTGGGCACCCAGGGCAGTTCGAGGCTGGAGCTCAGGCGAGCCTGATAGCCGGTGTGTACTTCGACCTCATCCACGGTGCCGGGTACACCATCGATGACTTCAGAGCTGAACCTCAAGCCCAGGCCGCCCTCGCTGACAGGCTTTACTCGCTGAGCGACATCAGCGCGGGCGATATCATGGATTTTCGCCAGCCGGGCCTTGCCCCGTGCCAGGGTGATGAGGTTGTTTTTCAGTTCCCTGGCAGGGGTTGCTGCTTCGTAGTATTCGTAGGCCATGACCTCAAGGCCCATCGCATTGAAAATCTGTGCCCCGGCATCCGCGCAATGTGTGGGGGCGCTGGCAAGGGTGAAGAGTTTTTCGCGCATAAGGGTATCGTTATGGGCGGCATCGATCAGTCGCCACACTTTGCTGGCCAGATCCTCCCAGGCTTCTTCATAGTTGATCCTGTCACTTTCGGTCTCAAATACCTCTGGCTGGACTTCCATTCTGGAAATGACTTCAAAAAAGCCCTGGGATCCGTGCTCTTTTTCGACGTTATCCCAATGGCCGGAGGTTGTCCAAGGGGATTGTTACTCAGGTCCAGATGCAAAAGCCGCGTCAGGCCATTGAGACGATCCTGTGCCTCGCGGGTCATCACCAGCTTGTTGTTGGGGAGTGTCAATTGCCTGAGTCGGCGCAGCCTGGTCAGGGCTGGTGGAAAGCGTTCCAGCTGATTGGACGCCAGAGAAAGCACCCGCAGGTTCGGAAAGTGATTCAGGAACTCTTCACTGGAGGACGACAACTGGCAATCATCGAGAAACAGCCCGGCGACATGACGCAAGGGGCTGCTCAAGTTCAGGCTGTCGAGTTCGATAGCGCCCAGCTCGGCGTGGCTAAAGTCGAGCACTGCACGTATCTCGATTCTGCCGGCCTTATTGATGTGTGGTTTATCTGCCGTGTGCCATGAGTCCTTGATCCTGGCACTGACATATTTGCGGGTTTCGTGAATTTCGAGGCCGTTGGTGTCTGATGCTGAGCTGGCGCGGGGCGACTGTACCCACTCATCCAGTTCGCGAAACAACAGGTTTTTTTCATCCATAAGAACATTGAGCTGGGTCAACGCCTGTTCGGTGTTGATGCGTGCGGTTATCAGCCCGATTTCGGCCTCATCGCGCATCGGGTAAAGCGCTCTGACCTGGTTTTTCAGGGGGCTGGACGGGGAGTTGGGATCTATATGGCTGCTGCCGATGCCGCGCAGTAGCGTTTCAGTCTCCAGGGTCACGGAGCGATTGGCATTACCAAACTCCAGGGCGGTTCGCACCTGATTGTTGAGCTGGTATTTTTCGATGAGCCATTGCTTGAAGTTTTGCCCAGGCTTGAGGTGTGATCTCACGTGTTCAAGGCTGGTCTCGGGCAGTGATTTCTGAAGGGCGCTGTAGAAGCCCGAGGCCGGGTGGAGCAAAGCCCCATGCTCATCATAAACTTCGTACTTGCCCGGCCCCAGCCGCACGATGACTCGTGACTGACTGGCCCCCTCCGGGTGATGGGCATGGCGCAAAGCCCCGTCCACGACTGATTCACGAACATCGAGCTTAAGGTCGCTGATGGCGTCGGTGTGCATTCTCAGCGTGTTAATGGCGGCTTTCTCGGCGTCGGGGCTGACCAGGTCTTCTTCAAACAGCCCCTCCTGTGCGTGGGCGATCCTTGTCTGGATTTGCAGCTCCGTGGCCAGGTTCCTGATCCGTAGCGGCAGGTTATGACCCATCAGCAAGTCTTTCTTTTCAAGGGTGCTGGCGGTATCGAGCATGGCCTGGGTCGCGGGGGCGGGAAGCTGCGCAAAGGCGGTTTCAATCAAGCGGGCCTGGGGGCTATGTGTGAGTCGCTCTTTGGCGTAGGTGTGGTTGAAAATATCTTCCCGGCGCTGATAGGCGTAATCGGCCACTTTGGCGTGGAGTGCTTTCACGGCATCCGCCTTGACGGTCTCGGGGCCCAGCAATGCGTTGAGCTGGCTTGAGTCGAGGCTGTCGACAATCAGTGGCCAAAGCTGTCCCTGCTTGACCTCGCCCTGGGATATTTTCAACGTGTCTTCAGGCAGGGCGTCACGGTTGCCGTACACATGGGGCTGGCCGGACAGAGTTTGATCCGAGTAGATGGCTAGTGCCTTTTCCTCAGGCCAGCCTTGCAACTCGGTTGGCAGGCTTTCAAGCCAGTTGCTCTTCTCTGACGTGGTCAGGCCCTGGCGCACATGCTCAATATCCTTGATGTTTTGTTTGTGCAGCTTCAAGCGCGTCAGGCTGTCTTTGAGCAAGGGCGGGATCTTCTCGCTGTTCATGTGTACCCGGCGCAAGACCCCATTGGAGGTCGCACTGACACGTCGCAGGTTTTGCAGCTCCGTGTCGCTGAGTCCGTCCGTTGCATGCCCCAGTCGCCGCATCAGGGTGGCATCCTTCCAGGTCTGCGGGCGCTCGCCCTCCATCAGCCAGGCCCCTTCGCCGTTATGCAGGATTTTGGGCCGGTACGCGTGCGGGCGAGTGGGATGGTGCAGGGTGAACTGTTGCGCGCCTTCGGCTTTCTCAAGCACCAGGGTGTGTTCAGCCAGACCGGTGCTGTTGAGTGTCAGCAGCATTTGATCGTTGTGGTGCCGCAGGCCCAGTTCGTCAGTGGCTACGCTGTCGGGCACATTCAACTCATGGTTGTAGACGCTGATGTCAGGATTCCATAGCCGGGTGTTGCCGTCGCTGCCCGTCACGGGTGTCATGCCCTCTACAAAGGCTGACGATTTTGGCAGCAGGTCACTGACGATGTGTCCTCCCGCGGCAAACAGCCCTGCCTGTACTGTGCTTTCCAGCACTGCTATCAAATGCTCGAAGGCCTCGGTTGTCTGGCCTTCCACCCAGTCGTGCACGCCCTCATAGACGTCATCCAGCAGTTGATAGGCCATTTGTAGCAGCATCAGCTCGCCGACCACCGGCACAAACGGGGCGATGACAAAGGCTGCCGCATTGAACAGGGCCAGGCCGATGCGCTTCCAGCGCTCCAGTCGATCCTGGCGGGTCTTGCGGTCTTCTGCGTCGGTAGAGACGGCAATGCTCTTGGCGTCACTGAATATCCTGACCAGCTTTCTGCTGTAGAGGGTTTCCCACAGGTCTTCAGTGATCGGCTCAATCGAACAATCGAGCAGGGGGTTGTCGATCGGGATCAGGGATTGTCCGACCCCGAAGTCGCGGTCTTCCAGGTCGGGGGCATTGGGGGTGTCGGTGATGATGTGGAAGTAGGTTCTTTTCAATGCTGAAAAGTACGTCGCCAGATGCTCGTGAGGGATGAAACGACGAAAGAAATGCTGGTAGTCGTCAGCGCTCAGGCGTGCGGTCAGGTGCTCAACAAAGCTACCGATGGATGAGTATTCTTTTATCGGGTGCAGCGGATCGTGGGGGAGGTACACCACAATGGAGCGCTGATGCTCGGGAATGAAGATGACCGGTCCTTCTGCCGCCAATGCGCACACCGAGAGGCTGTAGGTCAGCCACTTGTCGCTCGTGCCGCTCATAAAGCCATTCAAAGACTCGTACAGGGGCGCGTGCATTTGCCGGGTGAGAACCCCATGGAGCAGGTCAGCCTTGAGATCGGCCTGATGGCATTCGCCCAGGGTGGTTTTTAGCCGTAATTGCCTGGCACGGTCATTGAGCCCCAGATGGGTTCTCAAATGAGCGTCATAGCGGGCGCCAAGGTTGAGTGCGCGGCACAGGGCGGTGAAGGCCAGTACCGGCATTTTTTCGGTGATATCGTCCCTGAGTTTGTAATGACCCAGCTCGTCGGGGCGAGTGATATAGCCGGAGTCAGGCTCGTAGGCATAGGGCAAGGTTTCATGCAGTTCAAAGTTGTGCAGGGCGGCGTCCAGTAGCGACACGCGCCACGTTGTAGCACCGCTGTCCCGAAGGCCGATCACTGGCAGGTAGGTAGGTATGTAAAGGTTGATGTAGATCTGGTTGACGTCCAGGTCCAGGCCGTGGCGTTGCTTGATCAGTCGCTTGAGCAACGGTTCGGCAAAGGCGCGCACATCGAGGATGTGCTCAAGTTGCTGGTTCACAGCGCCGTGCGCGGCCCAGCGCTCGGTCAGTGTGTTTTTGAAGGTGCGGTTTTGAGTGGCGGTGAGGGCTGCAAGGGAGCGGTGCAGGGTTGGTTTGATTGTTTTCAGGCGCTGCAAATCGGGGTTTTTCAAGTGCCCTGCCCAGCTCGGAAGGGCCTTGCTCACATGGGTGAAGTGAGGGCTGTAGTGAAACAGCTGTTCGGGGGGCGGCGGGGTTTCGGGAATGCTGCTCATGATGAGTCCATTTTCAGAGAGTGGAACAAGAGGGTGCGCATTAGCCTGGCGTCGTTGCCCAGGCCCTGGCCCAAGTCGACACCTTGCAATTGCCTCGAAGAATGGCCATCAAGATCGGCCAGCCCGGGACTGAAAAAAAGCGCAAATACCTGCTCAACCCACTGGGGTTCCGATCAATAAACAGCGTTCAGCCGATACACATTTGGCACCCGAAAGCGGTCCGCCTAAGCCGCTCTGGAAACGCTCACGCTTTTCGCGCAAACAAAACGCCAGAGTGCTGCCGTAAAAGTGCCTCAGCGTTTAAACTGCGCCTTTGTGACGGAATATGTCGCATTGTCGTAATGCCTTGGAAAATCATGGTTGGGCGCTATAAGAAGTTGTCGCTTGGCGACAAGGCGTGCCCCCCGTGTGTCCCTACAATCCTCCCATCGCTCGCCAGTTTAGGCAGGCGTTCCTCTTCAGGAGACTCCGATGTCCGTTGAGCAAGCCCCGGTGCAACGCGCCGATTTCGATCAGGTCATGGTTCCCAACTACGCGCCTGCAGCCTTTATTCCTGTGCGCGGCGCCGGTTCCCGAGTGTGGGACCAGGCCGGTCGTGAATTGATCGACTTCGCTGGCGGCATTGCCGTTAACGTGTTGGGGCATGCGCATCCGGCACTGGTCGGCGCGCTGACCGAGCAGGCCAATACCCTGTGGCACGTATCCAACGTTTTCACCAACGAGCCGGCGCTGCGCCTGGCCAAAAAGCTGGTGGACTCGACCTTTGCCGAGCGTGTGTTCTTCTGTAACTCCGGTGCCGAAGCAAACGAAGCCGCCTTCAAGCTGGCCCGTCGTGTGGCCTTTGATCGGTTCGGCAGCGAGAAGTACGAAATCATCGCCGCACTCAACAGCTTCCACGGTCGTACGCTGTTTACCGTGAACGTCGGCGGGCAGTCGAAGTACTCCGACGGCTTCGGTCCGAAAATCACCGGCATTACCCACATTCCGTTCAACGATCTTGACGCACTCAAAGCGGCCATTTCGGACAAGACCTGCGCGGTGGTACTGGAGCCGATTCAAGGTGAAGGCGGCGTGCTGCCAGCCGAGCTGGCTTACCTGCAAGGCGCCCGCGAGCTGTGCGACGAGCACAACGCGCTGCTGGTGTTCGACGAAGTGCAAACCGGCATGGGCCGTACCGGCCAGCTGTTTGCCTACATGCATTACGGCGTGACCCCGGACATTCTGACCAGCGCCAAGAGCCTGGGCGGCGGTTTCCCGATCGCAGCCATGCTGACCACCGAAGCACTGGCCAAGCATCTGGTTGTCGGTACTCACGGCACCACCTACGGCGGCAACCCGCTGGCATGCGCGGTGGGCAATGCGGTGATTGATGTGATCAACACCCCTGAAGTGCTGGCTGGCGTCAAAACCAAACACGATCAGTTCAAAACCCGTCTTGAGCAGATCGGCCAGCAATACGGCCTGTTCACTGAAGTGCGTGGCATGGGCCTGTTGATCGGCTGCGTGTTGAACGATGCCTGGAAAGGCCGCGCCAAAGACATTTTTAACGCCTGCGAAAAAGAAAACCTGATGATTTTGCAGGCTGGCCCCGACGTGGTGCGCTTTGCGCCAAGCCTGGTGGTAGAAGAAGCCGATATCGAAGAGGGCCTGAACCGCTTCGAGCGCGCCGTAAAGAATCTGACGCAAGCCTGAGTGTGACCTCGACGCCCGGCTTGCCGGGCGTCGAACCGAATTAATGTGGGAGCGGGCTTGCTCGCGATGGCAGCACCGCGGTCTGTCTGCACAACCGCGCTGATGCCATCGCGAGCAAGCCCGCTCCACACCCCCTCTATGTAGTTCAAGGATTTAAGGAGTGACACCATGCTGGTGATGCGCCCTGCGCAAATGGCTGATCTGGGCGAGGTACAGCGTCTGGCTGCGGACAGCCCGATTGGTGTCACTTCATTGCCGGACGATATCGAACGCCTGCGCGACAAGATCGCTGCGTCCGAAACCTCGTTTGCCGCCGAAGTCAGTTTCAACGGTGAAGAGAGCTACTTCTTCGTCCTTGAAGACACCGCCACCTCCACGCTGGTGGGGTGTTCGGCGATCGTGGCCTCGGCCGGTTACTCGGAGCCGTTTTACAGCTTCCGTAACGAGACCTTCGTGCATGCCTCCCGCGAGCTGAAGATTCACAACAAGATCCACGTGCTCTCGCAGTGCCATGACCTGACCGGTAACAGCCTGTTGACCAGTTTTTATGTGGTCCCGCAGCTGGTGGGTTCGGCCTGGTCGGAACTCAACTCCCGTGGACGCCTGCTGTTTGTGGCCAACCACCCGGAACGCTTTGCCGATTCTGTCGTGACCGAAATTGTTGGTTATAGCGACGAAAATGGCGACTCGCCGTTCTGGGACGCCATTGGCCGCAACTTCTTCGACTTGAACTATGCCGCCGCCGAGCGCCTGTGCGGGCTCAAAAGCCGCACCTTCCTCGCCGAGCTGATGCCCCATTACCCGATTTACGTGCCGCTGCTGCCAGACACTGCCCAGGAAGCCATGGGGCAGGTTCATCCGCGGGCGCAGATTACCTTCGACATCCTGATGCGCGAAGGCTTCGAGACCGATCATTACATCGATATTTTCGACGGCGGCCCAACCCTGCATGCGCGGGTTTCGGGTATTCGCTCGATCGCCCAAAGCCGTGTGGTGCCGGTCAAGATCGGCACGCTGAGCAAAGGTGGCGGTCGCCAGTACCTGGTGGCCAATGCCCAGTTGCAGGATTACCGCGCGGTGTTGCTGGAGCTGGATTGGGCACCGGGCAAGCCGGTCACGCTGGATCTGGAAGCGGCCGAAGCACTGGGCGTTGGCGAAGGTGCCAGCGTACGAGTCGTGGCGGTTTAACGCGTTTGAGCGAGTTTCGCGAGGTTCGTCAGCGAGCCCTGTTTGAGGAGATAGCATGATCGTTCGTCCTGTACGCAACAGCGATTTACCGGCCCTGATTGAGCTGGCACGCAGCACCGGAACCGGCCTGACCACCTTGCCGGCCAACGAAGAGCGCTTGCTGCATCGTGTGACCTGGGCTGAAAAAACCTTCCGTGGCGAAGCCGAGCGCGGCGATGCGGACTACCTGTTTGTGCTTGAAAACGACGAAGGCAAGGTGGTGGGTATTTCCGCCATTGCCGGTGCCGTTGGCCTGCGTGAGCCCTGGTACAACTTCCGGGTGGGCCTGACCGTCAGCGCCTCCCAGGAGTTGAATATTTATCGCGAAATTCCAACCCTGTTTCTGGCCAACGACCTGACTGGCAACTCGGAACTGTGTTCGTTGTTCCTGAGCGCCGATTACCGCACCGGTCTCAATGGCCGCATGCTGGCCAAGGCACGGATGCTGTTTATCGCCGAGTTCCCGGAGCTGTTCGGCAACAAGATCATTGCTGAAATGCGCGGGATGTCCGATGAAGCCGGGCGCTCGCCGTTCTGGGAAAGCCTGGGCCGGCACTTCTTCAAAATGGAATTCAGCCAGGCGGACTACCTGACTGGTGTAGGCAACAAGGCTTTTATTGCCGAGTTGATGCCCAAATTCCCGGTGTACACCTGCTTCTTGTCTGAAGATGCCCGTGGGGTGATCGGCAAGGTCCATACCCACACCGAACCTGCCTTGAACATGCTTAAAAGCGAAGGGTTCAGCTATCAGGGCTACGTCGATATTTTCGACGCAGGCCCGGCGGTTGAATGTGAAACCAGCAAAATCCGCGCTGTACGCGACAGCGAAGCGCTGGTGCTGGCGATCGGCACACCGGGTGACGATGCCACGCCTTACCTGATGCACAACCGCAAACGCGAAGATTGCCGCATCACGGCCGCGCCTGCGCGCCTGGCTGCGGGCACTCTGGTGGTCGATCCGTTGACTGCCAAACGCTTGCAACTGACGGCGGGCGATCAAGTGCGCGCTGTTGCGTTGTCTGCCCAGCCAGTTGTCCCACGGGAGTCGAAATAATGAGCACGTTGTACATCGCAGGCATCTGGCAGGACGGGCAGGGCGAAGCCTTTGAATCGCTGAACCCGGTGACGCAGCACGTGCTGTGGACAGGCAATGGCGCGAATGCCGAGCAGGCAGATGCCGCCGTCAAGGCCGCACGCCAGGCATTTCCGGCCTGGGCCAGGCGCACGTTTGAAGAGCGCCTGAGCGTGCTCGAAGCGTTTGCCGCAAGTCTTAAAAGCCACGCGGACGAACTGTCCCGTTGCATCGGTGAAGAAACCGGCAAGCCCCTGTGGGAGTCGGCCACCGAAGTCACCAGCATGATCAACAAGGTGGCGATCTCGGTACAGAGCTACCGTGAGCGTACCGGTGAAAAGAGCGGCCCGCTGGGTGATGCCACCGCCGTTTTGCGTCACAAGCCACATGGCGTGGTCGCCGTGTTTGGCCCGTACAACTTCCCGGGGCATCTGCCCAACGGGCACATTGTTCCGGCGTTGCTGGCCGGTAACAGCGTGGTTTTCAAACCGAGTGAGCTGACCCCGAAAGTCGCCGAGCTGACGGTCAAGTGCTGGATCGAAGCCGGGTTGCCAGCCGGGGTGCTGAACCTGCTGCAAGGTGCCCGTGAAACCGGTATCGCGCTGGCGGCGCACACGGGTATCGACGGGTTGTTCTTCACCGGTTCGAGCCGTACTGGCAATGCGCTGCATCAGCAGTTTGCCGGTCGCCCTGACAAGATCCTGGCCCTGGAAATGGGCGGCAATAACCCGCTGGTGGTCGATCAGGTCGAGGATCTGGATGCTGCGGTGTACACCATCATTCAGTCGGCGTTTATCTCCGCCGGGCAACGCTGTACCTGCGCCCGCCGTTTGCTGGTGCCGCAAGGCGCCTGGGGCGACAGCCTGCTGACGCGTCTGGTTGAAGTCAGCCAACGTATCGAAGTGGGTGCTTTTGACCAGCAGCCAGCGCCCTTTATGGGGTCGGTGATTTCCCTGGGCGCAGCGCGTGCCTTGATGGATGCGCAGGAAGTGTTGTTGGGTTCGGGCGCCGTGGCCTTGCTGGAAATGCATCAGCCTGACAGCAATGCAGCCTTGCTGACGCCGGGCATTATCGATGTGACAGAGGTCAGCGACCGCTCGGATGAAGAGCTGTTCGGGCCACTGCTGCAAGTGATTCGCTATGCCGACTTTGACGCGGCCATTGCCGAGGCCAATAACACAGCGTTTGGTCTGGCGGCAGGCTTGTTGTCGGATTCCGAAGCACGTTATCAGCAGTTCTGGCTTGAAAGCCGTGCAGGGATCGTGAACTGGAACAAGCAGTTGACGGGCGCAGCTAGCAGTGCCCCGTTTGGTGGTATCGGAGCGTCGGGTAATCATCGCGCCAGTGCCTATTACGCGGCGGATTATTGCGCATATCCGGTGGCATCCCTGGAAGCGCCGGCGCTGGCCTTGCCTGCTGCGCTGACCCCGGGCGTGCGGATGTAAGCGGGCTTTGTAGTCGCTGCCGCAGGGTGCGAAGGGATCGGTGGGGTTTCAAGAAAACGGGTTGCTCCGCAACCCTTCGCAGCCTGCGGCAGCGACTACAGAAGTGCATTTTTCGTGTCTATAACAACCGTTTTCCGGAGCCTCGCTGATGAAGTCCTTTGAAGTCAATTTTGACGGTTTAGTGGGGCCGACCCATAACTACGGCGGTTTGTCGTTTGGCAACGTCGCCTCCCAGAGCAATAGCCAGCAGGCTTCCAACCCCAAGGAAGCCGCGCTGCAGGGCCTGGAAAAAATGAAAGCGCTGATGGACATGGGTTTTGTCCAGGGCGTGCTGGCGCCGCAAGAGCGCCCGGATGTCGCGGGTCTGCGCAGTCTGGGGTTTTGCGGCACTGACGCTCAGGTCATCGAGCGCGCCGCCAAAGAAGCCATGCCATTGCTGGTAGCCAGTTGCTCGGCATCGAGCATGTGGGTGGCCAATGCCGCGACGGTCAGCCCAAGTGCCGACACCGCAGATGGCCGCGTGCACTTCACCGCAGCCAACCTCAACTGCAAATACCACCGCAGCATCGAGCATCCGACCACCAGTCGCGTGTTGGGCGCGATGTTCGCCGACCCGCAACACTTTGCGCACCATGCTGCGTTGCCTGCAGTGGCTCAGTTTGGCGACGAAGGCGCCGCCAACCACACGCGTTTTTGCCGTGAATATGGCGAAGCGGGTGTCGAGTTTTTTGTCTACGGGCGCAGTGCGTTCGACAGCCGCTACCCGGCACCGCAAAAATACCCGGCACGCCAGACTCTTGAAGCTTCACAGGCTGTGGCGCGTCTGCACGGCCTGAGCGAAGAGGGCGTGGTATTCGCTCAGCAAAACCCGTCGGTCATCGACCAGGGCGTGTTTCACAACGACGTGATCGCAGTGGGTAATGGCGAGCTGCTGTTCCATCACCAGGATGCGTTCCTCAACACCGAGCAAATGCTGGCCGAGCTGCATGGCAAGCTGGCAGCACGTGGCGGCAATTTCCAGTCGATCAGCGTGCCGCGCGATCAGGTGGCGGTGGAAGATGCAGTGCGTTCGTACCTGTTCAACAGCCAGCTGCTGAGCCGTGCAGATGGTTCGATGTTGTTGATCGTGCCTGAAGAGTGCCGCTCCAATCCGCGAGTCTGGCAATACCTGCAAGGGCTGACCGCTGCTGGCGGACCGATTCGTGAGGTCAAGGTGTTTGATCTCAAGCAAAGCATGCAGAACGGTGGTGGCCCGGCGTGCCTGCGGTTGCGTGTAGCGCTCAATGAAGCTGAACTAGCGGCGGTCAACCCCGGCGTGATCATGACGCCGGCGCTGTACGACACCCTGACGGCCTGGGTGAACAAACATTATCGCGATGCTCTGCGCGAAAGTGACCTGGCTGATCCACAATTGCTGCTTGAATGCCGCGCGGCATTGGATGAACTGACGCAAATCCTTAAACTGGGCGCGGTTTACCCCTTCCAGATCAATTGAACGGCTGCGTGCCTGAGGGATTATTAACCTGTGGCACGCACCTTCACCTCCAAATGAGAGCGAAATAATGACCGATACCCTGAAGCTGATCCTTGAAGACACCGATGGCACTCAACTGGAAACCTCTTGCACCCGCGTTGCCGTGATGTGGCAGGGCAAGGAATTGTGGATCCAGCATGACGGCCGTGGCCAACTGCTGATCGGTGTTGATGTTGAAGAAGGCGATGCCGAATACGCCAACCTGCTGCTGCGTCCATTGGCGACTAACCTTGTCAGCCTGCAACTGGAAATGGAACCGGCAGACATTGAAGAAGACGGTGAAGATGGCCACGTACACGGTCCAGACTGCAACCACTGATTAAGGATGCACCATGCTCGCTCTCGGCAAACTGCTTGAACTGACCTTGGCCGGACGTGAACCGGCCGAGAAAACTCAACTGACTGTCGACGGCGTGCGGATGCGCTGGCTGACCGAGGGCGCGCTCGAAGTACGCCCGCCCCAGGCGAGTGACAACGGTATGGATCTGCTGTTGTCAGCCGGCATCCACGGCAATGAAACAGCGCCGATCGAATTGCTCGATCGCCTGTTGCAGGCCATTGCCCGGGGCGTTATCAAGCCCCGCGCACGAATTCTATTCTTGTTCGGCAACCCGGGTGCCATGCGCACCGGTGCGCGCTTTGTCGAAGAAGACCTTAACCGGCTGTTCAACGGCCGCCACGAAAGCAGCAGTGGCCCCGAGGCTCTGCGTGCGTGTGAACTTGAACACCTGGCCGAAACGTTTTTCAGCCTCCCTGAGCGCTCCCGCCTTCATTACGATTTGCACACGGCCATTCGTGGGTCGAAGATCGAGCAGTTCGCGCTGTATCCCTATAAAGAAGGGCGTGTCCACTCTCGCGATGAGCTGGCCCGCTTGCGCGCAGCCGGGATGGAAGCGGTCTTGTTGCAGAATAAGCCATCGATTGTGTTCAGTGCTTACACCTACGATCAGTTGGGCGCCGAGGCGTTTACCCTTGAGCTGGGCAAGGCCCGGCCTTTTGGGCAGAACGGCGGAGTCAATGTCGAGCGTCTTGAGCTGCGCTTGCAGCAGATGATCGAAGGCACCGAGCCGCCACTGGCCGATGACTCGCTCGAAGGCTTGCAGCTGTTCAGCGTGGCCCGCGAGGTGATCAAGCACAGCGATGCCTTTATCCTGCACTTGCCGGCGGACGTCGAAAATTTCTGTGAGTTGCCCAAGGGCTACTTGCTGGCGCAAGACGCGGGCAAGACCCGATGGGTTGTCGAAGAAGAGGGTGCGCGGATTATCTTTCCCAACCCGAAGGTGAAAAACGGCCTGCGGGCCGGGATGATCATCGAGCCGGCTCGCGCTCTGGCGTTAGCGTAGCCAGGGCAGTGCCTGTCAGTTAAGGATAACTGTGGGAGCGGGCTTGCTCGCGATGCAGGCGACGCGGTCAGAGAGTCAAACCGCGCCGCTCCAGTCGCGAGCAAGCCCGCTCCTGCAAGAGCTGGCTTTACACCGCGCGTTTTTGCTGGGAGTCCATGCGCTTGATGGTGCGGATTTTGTGCAGGGTGTCGGCGCAGGTTTTCGCGGCTTCTTGGCCTTTGTGTTCGAAATGGTCGAAGAAGAACTTCTGGTGCTCTTCACCTGCATGGAAATGGTGCGGTGTCAGGCTGACCGAGAAAACCGGGACTTCGGTTTCCAGCTGCACTTGCATCAAGGCGCTGACCACGGTCTGGGCCACGAAGTCGTGACGATAGATGCCACCATCCACTACCAGCGCTGCGCCGACGATGCCTGCATAACGGCCAGTCTTGGCCAGCAGCTTGGCGTGCAGCGGGATTTCGAAGGCGCCGCCGACTTCAAAAAAGTCGATGTCGCTTTCCTGATAGCCCTGTACCAGCATTTCGGCCAGGAAGCCTTTACGGCTCTGGTCGACAATATCTTTGTGCCAGCAGGCCTGGATAAATGCCACGCGTTCGTTGTGGTGGCTTTTGCTTTTGCTGTCGATTGCAGTGGGTTGCATGTTCAGATTCCTGTTTGTGTGAAAAACAGGGCATATGAATCGAATGGGATTAAAGGGTGCGTTCAGGAGGGCAGCGCATGGCCTTTCGGCATCGCCACTTGCCCACCTGGTTGACGGCCCTTTGGCGCCAATCCCGTTCTCTCTTCATCCGGACTATGACCGTCGGCCCCGGGATCACACCGGGTCTGCTGACCTTGACTGCCCACAACCCAAGCGGGTGGATCAGCCAAGCGCTCGCGGGCTATGCGCATTGCGCGCAATTACCGCCGGTGGGGAGTCGCACCCCGCCCTGAGAACGTTGCCACCAGCTTTTCTGGTGGCGGACATTTTGTATCATAATTTTTTCGCAGATGCATGGCTGCTTTTGGCTAATAGCCATCAATTTTTTCGCTGGGTTATCAGCGCGATCCCGCTCAAGCCGCTGAATATGTCAAATCCTGGCCGCACGACTCTTGTCCGAAAGGGAGCTCCCCGATTAGCATCCAGAGCTGATCACTTATTGCCGAGGCCGCTCCAATGACTGTTATCGATCTTCGTAGTGACACCGTTACCCAACCCAGCACCGGCATGCGCGAGGCCATGGCGAGTGCGCCGATGGGCGACGATGTGTATGGCGAAGATCCTTCGGTGAACAAGCTGGAGTCCGAACTGGCGCTGCGTCTGGGCTTTGCCAGAGCGTTGTTCGTGCCCACCGGCACCATGAGCAACTTGCTGGCACTGATGGCGCATTGCGGGCGCGGGGATGAGTACATTGTGGGTCAGCAGGCGCACACCTATAAATATGAAGGCGGCGGAGCGGCGGTTCTGGGGTCCATCCAGCCACAGCCGCTGGAGGTTCAGGCTGATGGCTCGCTGGACTTGGGGCAGGTTGCAGCTGCAATCAAGCCTGACGACTTTCACTTTGCCCGCACGCGTTTGCTCGCACTGGAAAACACCATGCAGGGCAAGGTGCTGTCACTCGAGTATCTGGCAGCTGCCAGTCGCCTGACCCGTGAACATGGCCTGGCGCTGCACCTTGATGGCGCGCGGCTGTACAACGCAGCGGTCAAGCTGGGTGTCGATGCGGGTGAGATCACCCGGCATTTCGATTCGGTATCGGTGTGCCTGTCCAAGGGACTGGGCGCTCCGGTGGGTTCCGTGTTGTGCGGCACTGCTGACTTGATCGCCAGGGCGCGGCGCTTGCGCAAAATGGTCGGTGGCGGCATGCGCCAGGCCGGTCAACTGGCGGCAGCCGGTCTGTATGCGCTGGATCATCAGGTCGAGCGTCTGGCCGATGACCATGCCAACGCCCAGTTACTGGCTGAAGGTTTGCGTGCGGCCGGTTATGACGTCGAACCGGTGCAGACCAACATGGTGTACGTTCAGATCGGTGAGCGGGCCGAAGCCCTCAAGGCCTTTGCGGCCGAGCAGGGGATTGTGCTCAGTGCCGCGTCGCGCTTGCGAATGGTGACGCACATGGATGTCAATCGCAGCCAGATTGAACAGGTAATAGCCGTTTTTGCCGAGTTTTCCAGCCAATAAGCTTGCGATCCGTCCAATTGCTTGTCGCTATCGTATAAACACGCTGTACCCGGGGCGAAGGGCCGATATAATGCGGCCCTTTGCGAGTCGCACTGTCGATTGACGTGATTTACTTGCCTCTGGCCGCAGCCTCCGTGGAAGAACCTATGAAAAGCGCAGAAATCCGTGAAGCCTTCCTTCGCTTCTTCGAGGAGCAAGGTCACACCCGTGTCCCTTCCAGCTCCTTGGTCCCTAATAACGACCCGACCCTGCTGTTCACCAACGCGGGGATGAACCAGTTCAAGGACTGTTTTCTGGGTCAAGAAAAACGTGCCTACACCCGAGCGACCAGCAGCCAGAAGTGCGTGCGAGCCGGCGGCAAGAACAGCGACCTGGAAAACGTCGGTTACACCGCCCGTCACCACACCTTTTTTGAAATGCTCGGCAACTTCAGCTTTGGCGATTATTTCAAGAAAGACGCGATCAACTTCGCCTGGACCTTCCTAACCGGCGTACTCAACCTGCCTAAAGACAAGCTCTGGGTAACGGTCTACGCCAGCGATGACGAAGCGTATGACATCTGGACCCAGGACGTCGGCGTACCTGCCGAACGCATGATCCGTATTGGCGACAACAAGGGTGCTCCGTACGCGTCGGATAACTTCTGGACCATGGGCGATACCGGCCCGTGCGGCCCGTGCACCGAGATTTTCTACGATCACGGTCCAGAAATCTGGGGTGGCCCGCCAGGTTCGCCAGACGAAGACGGTGACCGCTACATTGAAATCTGGAACAACGTGTTCATGCAGTTCAACCGCACCGCCGATGGCGTGTTGCATCCGTTGCCAGCGCCGTCGGTAGACACCGGCATGGGCCTGGAGCGGATCAGTGCGGTGATGCAGCACGTCAACTCCAACTATGACATCGACCTGTTCCAGAGCCTGTTGACGGCTGCAGCCGATGCGATCGGTTGTGCCAACGAAGGCCAGGCATCGCTCAAGGTGGTGGCTGACCACATCCGTTCGTGCAGCTTCCTGATTGCTGACGGCGTGCTGCCATCGAACGAAGGTCGCGGCTATGTACTGCGCCGCATCATTCGTCGCGCCTGCCGTCACGGCAACAAGCTGGGTGCTACCGGTAACTTCTTCTACAAGATCGTCGCGGCACTGGTTGCCGAGATGGGCGAAAGCTTCCCGGAGCTGGTGCGCGAGCAGGCCAACATCGAGCGCGTACTTAAAGCCGAAGAAGAGCAGTTCTCCAAGACGCTGGAGCAGGGCCTGAAAATCCTTGAGCTGGATCTGGCAGAGCTCAAGGGCACCGTAGTGCCTGGCGACGTGGTGTTCAAACTCTACGATACCTATGGCTTCCCGATGGACCTCACGGCCGATATCGCCCGTGAACGCAACCTGACCGTGGACGAAGAAGGCTTCGAGCGCGAGATGGAAGCCCAGCGTGTTCGCGCACGTTCGGCCAGCTCTTTCGGCCTGGACTACAACACGCTGGTTAAAGTTGACGTGCCGACCGAGTTTGTCGGTTACAGCGCGACCCAGGCTTCGGCCACCATCGTTGCTCTCTATAAAGACGGTCAATCGGTTGCCAGCCTGAGCGAAGGCGACGAGGGCGTGGTCATTCTTGATCAGACCCCGTTCTACGCCGAATCGGGCGGCCAGGTTGGCGATTGCGGTTTCCTGCAAGCTGGCGCGGCGCGCTTTGACGTGCGCGACACCACCAAAACCGGCGGCGCATTCCTGCATCACGGCGTGGTTGCCGCGGGCGGCCTGAATGTTGGCGAAACCGTTGAAGCCCAGGTTGACGCCGATGTGCGTCACGCCACGGCACTGAACCACTCGGCGACCCACTTGCTGCACGCGGCCTTGCGTCAGGTGCTGGGCGAGCACGTTCAGCAGAAAGGCTCGTTGGTCGACAGCCAGCGCATGCGTTTCGACTTCAGTCACTTCGAGTCGATCAAGCCCGAGCAGATCAAGGCGCTGGAAGATATTGTCAACGCCCAGATTCGCAAGAACACTCAGGTCGAGACTGAAGAAACCGACATCGAAACCGCCAAGCAAAAAGGCGCCATGGCGCTGTTTGGCGAGAAGTACGGCGACAACGTGCGCGTGCTGAGCATGGGTGGTGATTTCTCGGTTGAGCTGTGTGGCGGTATTCACGCCAAACGCACCGGTGACATCGGCCTGATGAAAATCATCAGCGAAGGCGGCGTAGCTTCCGGTATCCGTCGTATCGAGGCGGTTACGGGTGCAGCCGCACTGGCTTACTTGAACGCCGCCGAAGAGCAGCTCAAGGAAGCCGCGAGCCTGGTCAAGGGTTCTCGTGAGAATCTGGTCGACAAGCTGTCGGCGGTACTTGAGCGCAATCGCCAGTTGGAAAAACAACTTGAGCAATTGCAGGCCAAGGCAGCAAGCGCGGCCGGTGACGATCTGTCATCGTCGGCGGTGGACGTAAAAGGCGTGAAAGTCCTGACTGCCCGCCTGGACGGTCAAGATGGCAAGGCGCTACTGGCGCTGGTAGATCAGCTGAAGAACAAACTCGGCCGTGCGGTGATCCTGCTCGGCAGTGTCCATGAAGACAAGGTTGTACTGGTTGCAGGCGTAACCAAAGACCTGACTGGCCAACTCAAAGCCGGTGATTTGATGAAGCAGGCTGCTGCGGCAGTGGGCGGGAAGGGCGGTGGTCGTCCTGACATGGCGCAAGGCGGCGGTGTTGATGCTGCAGCCCTTGATGCCGCATTGGCCCTGACTGTGCCATTTGTCGAACAGGGTATCTGAGGTCCAGTACGCGCCATCGTCTAGTGATGGCGCGTCGTTTGAATGATAAATGGGCGCCCTTTATGGGCTGAGGCTGCTTTGAAATGGCTTTGATCGTACAGAAATTCGGAGGCACCTCGGTCGGCACTGTCGAGAGAATCGAGCAGGTCGCCGATAAAGTTAAGAAGTTCCGCGAAGCCGGCAATGATCTGGTGATCGTGCTATCTGCAATGAGCGGCGAAACCAACCGCCTGATCGAACTGGCCAAGCAGATCAGCGATCAGCCGTTACCCCGTGAGCTGGATGTGATTGTGTCCACGGGTGAGCAGGTGACGATTGGTCTGCTGGCAATGGCGCTGAACAAGCGCGGCGTGCCAGCGGTGTCCTACACCGGCAGCCAGGTGCGCATCCTGACGGACAGTTCGCACACCAAAGCCCGCATCCTGAAAATTGACGATCAGAAGATTCGCGCCGACCTGAAGGCCGGGCGTGTGGTTGTGGTTGCAGGTTTCCAGGGCGTTGATGAGCACGGCAACATCACCACCCTGGGTCGTGGCGGCTCTGACACCACTGGTGTGGCGCTGGCGGCGGCCCTCAAGGCTGATGAGTGCCAGATCTATACGGATGTCGACGGTGTTTACACCACTGACCCGCGGGTTGTGGCAAAAGCTCAGCGTCTGGAAAAGATCACCTTCGAAGAAATGCTGGAAATGGCCAGCCTGGGCTCCAAGGTGTTGCAGATCCGGGCGGTCGAGTTCGCAGGCAAGTACAACGTACCGCTGCGCGTTTTGCACAGCTTCAAGGAGGGTCCAGGCACCCTCATTACTATTGATGAAGAGGAATCCATGGAACAGCCGATCATTTCTGGTATTGCGTTCAATCGCGATGAAGCCAAGCTGACCATCCGTGGCGTGCCAGACACCCCGGGCGTGGCGTTCAAGATTTTGGGTCCGATCAGTGCGACCAATATCGAAGTCGACATGATCGTGCAGAACGTTGCGCACGATAACACCACCGACTTCACCTTCACCGTGCACCGCAATGACTACAGTGCTGCGCAAAGCGTGCTGGAAAACACGGCGCGTGAGATCGGTGCCCGTGAAGTGGTCGGCGACACCAACATTGCCAAGGTTTCGATTGTCGGTGTGGGCATGCGCTCTCACGCGGGCGTTGCCAGCCGCATGTTTGAGTCCCTGGCCAAAGAGAACATCAACATCCTGATGATCTCGACCTCCGAGATCAAAGTGTCGGTGGTGATTGAAGAGAAGTACCTGGAGCTGGCAGTGCGCTCCTTGCACACCGCTTTTGATTTGGACGCGCCAGCCCGACAGGGCGAATAAGGCGTTGTCTGGAGGGCGCGGTTAATCCGCGCCCTTTGTTTTTTTGGCGGGCATGAACGAAGACCTCCTGTTTCGTCATGTTGGTCAATACTAAGGAGCGGCGGGCTATAGCTGTTTAGCGAATAGCCCGAAGCCCTTTTTTTTTGCAGACTGTGGCCACTGAAATGAAAAGTGTGAGGAGAAAAGTATGCTGATTCTGACTCGCCGTTGTGCGGAAAGCCTGATCATAGGCGATGGCGAAATTACTGTGACCGTACTCGGCGTCAAAGGAAACCAGGTGCGTATCGGTGTGAACGCCCCCAAGGAAGTGGCGGTGCACCGTGAGGAGATCTACCTGCGGATCAAGAAAGAAAAGGATGAAGAACCAAGTCTCTAATTTTATTTAAGTTTTTAGTTGCAAGCGGGGAAAAGGCTGGTTATTATACGCCCCGTGTTGCGGAGAGGTGGCCGAGTGGCCGAAGGCGCTCCCCTGCTAAGGGAGTACATCTCAAAAGGGTGTCGGGGGTTCGAATCCCCCCTTCTCCGCCATTATTCATGTAGCACGTTGGGTCTGGGTAGTTTCGGTAAGTTATTGAATTTACTGAAAAAAATCTTGCCAGAGAGATTCAACGGTCTATAATGCGCCGCTTCAAATGCACTCGTAGCTCAGCTGGATAGAGTACTCGGCTACGAACCGAGCGGTCACAGGTTCGAATCCTGTCGAGTGCACCATTTAAGAGTCAATCGCTGCGGCGGTTAACTTGGCTTCAACCAGGGTGGTCTGGTCTATCAAGCACAACTTGCACTCGTAGCTCAGCTGGATAGAGTACTCGGCTACGAACCGAGCGGTCACAGGTTCGAATCCTGTCGAGTGCACCATTTAAGAGTCAATTGCTTCGGCGATTAACTTGGCTTCAACCAGGGTGGTCTGGTCTATCAAGCACAACTTGCACTCGTAGCTCAGCTGGATAGAGTACTCGGCTACGAACCGAGCGGTCACAGGTTCGAATCCTGTCGAGTGCACCATTTAAGAGTCAATTGCTTCGGCGGTTAACTTGGCTTCAACCAGGGTGGTCTGGTTTATCAAGCACAACTTGCACTCGTAGCTCAGCTGGATAGAGTACTCGGCTACGAACCGAGCGGTCACAGGTTCGAATCCTGTCGAGTGCACCAAACACCAAAAAGCCCGCATTATATGCGGGCTTTTTGCTATCTGCGATTTGGCTATTGCTGTCATCCTGACGACTTCTCTTCTGTTTATTCTGGCAGTGCTGCGCAAGCTTTTGTTATTGCCAAGATTTTTGCGTCATTAATTTTTAAGCCGTGTATGATTGCGCCCGTCAGCCCCGCCGGGGCTTGTGGAATACCTCCATGGACTTACCCAGTAGTAACTCAGCATCCCGTTTTTCCAATCATGAATTGACTGATTGATCCTTCCGGCGTGCCCTGCTGCTGGGAGTGGAGTTCGCCTATGACCGAAGTTGAAGTAAAGAAAACACAAGAAAGCCTGCAAAGCCGCCTCGCTCAAGTCATTGAGCTGCTTAATCGCCAGCGTGTGGTCGAAGACCTGACTCATCGTCAGGAAGGCCATCACCATGACCGGGTTGAAAACCTGGTTCATCGGCAGAACCTTGTTGAGCTCCAGCGCAAGCTGGAAGACCTGCACTCCGCAGACGTTGCCTACATCCTTGAAGCATTGCCACTGGACGACCGCCTGACGGTCTGGCAGCTGGTCAAGGCCGATCGCGATGGCGACATCCTGCTTGAAGTCTCTGACTCGGTACGTGAAACCCTGATCGCCGACATGGACGATCACGAGCTCCTGGCAGCTGCCAAGGAGATGGACGCCGACGAACTTGCTGACCTGGCCCCCGAGCTGCCGCGAGACGTCGTCCATGAGCTGATGGAGACCCTTGATGGTCAGCAGCGTGAGCGTGTTCGCTCCGCGCTGTCCTATAACGAGGATCAGGTCGGCGCACTGATGGACTTCGAGATGGTGACGATCCGTGAGGACGTCAGCCTTGAAGTGGTATTGCGTTACCTGCGTCGTCTCAAAGAATTGCCGGGCCATACCGACAAACTGTTCGTGGTTGATTACGACGGTGCGCTCAAAGGCGTGTTGCCGATCAAGCGTTTGTTGGTCAACGACCCCGAGAAACAAGTGTCCGAGGTCATGGCCAGCGATCCGGTAAGTTTTCATCCGGACGAGGACGCCTACGATGCTGCACAGGCGTTTGAGCGTTACGACTTGATCTCGGCCCCGGTGGTCGACAAGAACGGCAAGCTGATCGGCCGATTGACCATCGATGAAATGGTCGACCTGATCCGTGAAGAGAGCGAGAACGAAGTGCTCAACATGGCCGGTCTGCGTGAAGAAGAAGACATCTTCGCTTCGGTCTGGAAGTCCCTGCGTAACCGCTGGGCCTGGCTGGCAGTCAACCTGGTCACCGCGTTTATTGCTTCGCGGGTGATCGGTCTGTTCGAAGGTTCGATTGAGAAGCTGGTGGCACTGGCAGCACTGATGCCCATCGTGGCCGGTATTGGCGGTAACTCCGGCAACCAGACCATTACCATGATCGTACGGGCGATGGCGCTCGATCAGGTCAATACCGGTAGCACCTCGCGTCTGATGCGCAAGGAGCTGGCCGTGGGCTTGATCAATGGCCTGGTGTGGGGTGGGGTGATCGGTGTTGTCGCGTATCTGTTGTACGGCAGCTGGTCACTGGGCGTGGTGATGACCGCGGCCATGACGCTTAACCTGCTGCTGGCAGCGCTGATGGGCGTCTTGATCCCCATGACACTTGCCCGGCTTGGGCGTGACCCGGCGATGGGTGCAAGTGTGATGATCACAGCCATGACTGACAGCGGCGGGTTCTTCATCTTCCTGGGGCTGGCAACCATCTTCCTGCTCTGACGGCCAGCGGCCTGATCTGACAGCTGTCAGATCAGGCCGTTTTTGTTTCTGGCGCAAATGGCGCCCATAAAAAAAGCCAGCGCAATGCTGGCTTTTTGTTACCTGAATTAAATCAGGCTTCCTCCGAAGCTGCCTCAGCGTCGTGAGCAATCAGTGAAACCAGAGCGTTTTGCTGGCGATGGGACAGTTGGCGGAAGCGTTGCAGTAGTTCGCGCTCGTGCAGGGAGAGCTCGGGGCTGTCCAGGCGCATGCTGAGTTCGTCACCCAGTACGCCTTCCTGAATAAGGCTTTGCTCAAGGCGAGCAATGATTTCTGAGTTCATGCTGCGGTGATGATTGCGAGCCACTTCGGCGATGCGCTCGCGCATTCCGTCTGGCAGGCGTACGACGAACTTGTCAGCCGTACGGCTGGAGTAAATTGCCTGTTTCAATGGGCGCATTTTAGTTAACCGGTTAGTTCAGGGGAGCGGTTCTCGGGAATTGGCCGCAGGATGTGATTAAGACCGTCCTTATAGCCAAAGTTCAACCTGAATTGCTAGGAGGCGCGCATCATGCCTCAAATCTGCCACTTCCCTGGCGTCAATTCTGTGACAAATATTGAACCGGATAAAGGCGTTATGCCAGTAGTGATTATTAAAAAAATGCATCGACGTGGATAGTGCACAAATCCACCGTTCATCCTGAAAGGTCTGTTCTCCAGCAGAAGGGCGCTCTCAGCGTAATTGCGGGTCAAATTTGAACCTGCGCCCGATGATCAGCGCCACCAGCCAGCAACTGAAAAATACTCCCGCAGCGATCAAGGGCAGGTTTCCGAATTCGTTACGGGCGAAGACATCAAGTGCAAGGCTTGATAGCGCCAGCATCAACAAACTCAAAGCAATTTTGGACATGATTTACTGCCAACCTCTCAATATGCGCTTCAAAAGACCCAGCGCTCACCCTCGGGAGCCAGGTTGGCTGCAGGGTGGTCTGTAGTCAGATGAGGTGTCGCGCTGCTCACGCTATTCATGACCGCCACTTGCGGCAGCGGCGCGAGGGGTTTGTCATAGGTCTGGACGTATTGCTCATCGGTGGCGGGTTCAGGTTGAAAGTGAAAAATCACTAAAACAGCCAGTGCCAGGGCATTTAACAGTAACAGGGTGCTGTTCATGGCGGTCATCTCTGAGAGCATGGACGGGATACTGTTAATAGAGCAGTCTTCGTGCCAACTGTTAAAGAGCTAAAAACCCTTATAAAACAGCTGCTTGGAGTATGTATTCAAGAGGGTTTCAGTGCAATTTGCAATGATGGCTTTTTGATGTAGTGCAAATTGCACGATACAGGCCAGAGCCCGCGGGAGCGGGCTTGGCAAGGATTCAGTCGATATCGCCTGCAGGCGATCGGTTATCGCCCGAAACGTTCGGCCCATCCACTGATAACCTTGGGCCGTGGGGTCGCGTAAGTGCGTACTTTTGACGTCGACAGCCCCAGGCGAACCAGCGACTCGGCAATGGTCACCGCAGCGGTAACGCCATCGACCACGGGCACGCCGGTGCGCTGGCGAATCTGCTCATCAAGGCCCGCCATACCGCCGCAGCCCAGGCAAATGACCTCTGCCTTGTCCTCGCTGACGGCCAGTTCTGCCTGGTGAACAATGGCTTCAACCGCGCGTTGCGGCGAAGATTCGAGTTCCAGAACGGCAAGGCCGCTGGCGCGCACCGATGCACAGCGGTACCAGAGCCCGGACAGTTTCAGGCGATCTTCAATCAGCGGCACGGTGCGATCCAGCGTGGTGACAACCGAATAGGCGCGGCCCAAAAACATGGCGGTGCTGGCCGCTGCGTCAGTGATGTCCACCACGGGCACGTTGAGCAGTTCCTGTAACCCTTCACGGCCATGCTCGCCATACCCGGCCTGTATCACGGCATCGAAGGGCTGGTCGTAGGACATGACGCAGTCCATCACCGCGATTGCGGCCAGATAACTTTCAAAATTCCCCTCAACCGACTCGGCGCCGAAACCGGGCGTCAGCCCGATGATTTCGGTGCCCGGCGCGGCGACGGACTGCGCCTGACGTGCAATGGCCTGGGTGATGCTGTCGGTCGTGTTGACATTGACCACGAGAATTCGCATGGGGGCTCCTTCAAATCAAGAGTGGGCGGTCTGAATTGGCCAGACCGCAAACGTATCAATGGCCAGCGTTGTCGACCGCGATCGACTCGCCGCTGACGTGGGCGTAGTGGGGTTGGCGCCTGGCGATGATCAGGTAAAGCATTGCCGCGATGCCGGCCCCGATCATCCAGGAGAACGGCGAAACAGTATGAAAACCTGGCACCAATGCCAGCACGATGGCGATCAGAGCAGCAGGAATAAACGCCGCGACGGCGCGTAAATTAACGCCTCGGCTGTAGTAATAAGCGCCGCTCGGGTCTTCGCTGTACAACGCCGGCACGTCGATACGGCCTTTTCGTACAAGCCAGTAGTCGACCATGATCACCCCGTACAGCGGGCCAAGCAGGGCACCCAGGCCGGACAGGAAGTACACGATAACCAGCGGGCTGTTATAGAGATTCCACGGCAGGATCAGCACTGCCAGGGTTGCGCTGATCAGTCCGGCGCGCTTGAACGTCAGATGCCTGGGTGCCAGGTTGCTCAGCACAAAAGCCGGTGCGACGAAGTTGGCCATGATGTTCACCGCCACCGTCACAATCAGGAATGCCAGGCAGCCCAGCACCAGAAAGAAGGTGTTCGGGATCGACGCGATAATCTGCGTCGGGCTTTCGATAATGGTGCCGTTGATTTGAAACTGGGCGCCGCACAGCAGGACGGTGATACCGGCAAACACCAGAATGTTCACCGGCAGGCCCCAGAAATTACCAACCTTGATGGTTTTGCAGCACGGCGATGAACGTGAGAAATCACTGAAATTCAGGATCAGCGTGCCGTAGATCGCCAGCCACAGCGCGGCTCCGGCAAACACGTTGCGCCACACCTCGGCGGTGCTCAAGGGCACGCGGTCTGACCAGGCAATGGTGCCGTTGGCCTGAAAGTACATCCAGCCTGCCAGGCACAGTACCGTCAGTAAAATGACCGGTCCGGCAAACGCCTCGTAGCGGCGAACCATTTCCATGCCGTAGGCCAGGATCGTCAGCTGCACCAGCCAGATCGCGACAAAACACACCCAGCCCAAGCTCGACAGGCCAAGGATCGAGTCATGGTCGTAAGCGTCGAAACCAGGATGCACGGCCACCAGTAGCACCCGTAACACCACCGAGGCGAGATACGTCTGAATACCGAACCAGGCGATAGCAATGACCGCGCGTATCAGCGCAGGAATCTGCGCACCATGAATGCCGAAACTTATCCGGCTGATGACCGGGAAGGGCACGCCGGTGCGCTGGCCCATATAGCCCGACAGGTTCATGAAGTTGAACACCAGCAGAGCGCCGATCCCGAGTGAAAGCAGGATCTGCCAGCCGTTGAGGCCCAGGGCGTAAAGCCCGATGGCGAACGAGTAGTTGGCGATGTTGTGCACATCGTTGGTCCACAGGGCAAAGATGCTGTAGCGGCCCCAGCGGCGGCCTTCGGTTTTAGTGGGGGCCAGGTCACTGTTGTGCAGGCGCGGACTGAGCGCCAGGGTGGATGCAGTAGCGTCCAGGGAGTCGGGGAGGGGAGTTGAAACCGGTGAAGGTAAATCCAGAGCGAGGGTATCGGAGAGTCTTGAACGCATTCTGGCAAGCTCCTGATGTCCGCTGGTGTGATGACTGTTCATGAGCGTTGGCTCGACAAATCTTCGTCACGGCAGCGGAAATCACTGGTTGTGAGAATTCGCGGTATGCCTGCTTTTATGTAGCAGGCCACGAAACAATGTGTACTTAGTTTTTGTTCGTTTTGTATACAAGTGTCGTGTGGGTGTAAGCGATATTCATGCCAGCAGAAACACACAGATCAGTAGCCGTGTTCACGGATCCCTATGCTGTTTTTTATCTGTATGAAATTAATGGATTTTTTATTTTTTGCGGGCCAGCTGAAAAACCAGCGAATAGAAAGGGAGATGGATCGTGGTCAATTGTGACCAGAGAGAGGGTTGTTACTTTTTGATGCATAAAAGGTTTGTGGCGCGGTTGGGTGCACCGTTATGTGACGTTTTGTATACGATCATTAGGCGCTGTATGCGCCTGTGGTTGTCGTTGAGCTGCGTGAGGTTGTGATCGGTCGTAAGTCCTGGGCGTCAGGTCTGACGGTTACACGGCATTAACGGTCAAGGGGCGTGTGTCTGACCGTTAAAAAGGCCACGCACGACATGACAAACAAAGGCATGACCGTTACCATGCTCGCCGTCATTTGTCTCAGTAGCTCAATTGGATAGAGCATCCCCCTCCTAAGGGGAAGGTTGCAGGTTCGAACCCCGCCTGGGACACCAGATACGCAAAGGCCCCGCACTGTTGAACAGGCGGGGCCTTTTTTGTGGCTTTCAATCAGTCAGGCCTGGCCCAGCAGCCCGCGCCCCGCCAGGTTCTTCATCAGTGCCCCAACCCCGAATGCCCATTGTGGAGCCTGGTCGCTACCCGTCACGCGATTGTGCAGGGCGCCCAGGGCGGGTGACGAAATGCTCACTACGTCGTCCGCCTTGTGGGTGAACCCCTGACCCGAATGGTCGCGGTCTTCTGTGGGCGCGAACAGGGTGCCGAGAAACAGCACAAAGCCGTCCGGGTACTGGTGGTTGGCATTGAGGGTTTGCTCCGCCAGATTGGCCGGGTCGCGGCTGATCTGGTTCATGGAACTCTTGCCGTCCAGTACGTAGCCGTCCGTGCCTTCGACGCGCAAGGTCACTTCGCATTGGCGCACGTCGTCGAGACTGAAGTGTTCGTCGAACAGGCGAATAAACGGTCCCAGTGCGCAGGATGCGTTGTTGTCCTTGGCCTTGCTCAGCAGCAGCGCACTGCGGCCTTCGAAGTCGCGCAGGTTGACGTCGTTGCCCAGGGTTGCGCCGTGAATCCGGCCCTGGCTGTCCACCGCGAGCACGACTTCCGGTTCCGGGTTGTTCCAGCTTGAACCCGGGTGAATGCCGATGGCATTACCGCTGCCCACCGCCGCCAGTATCGGGGCCTTGGTGAAAATCTCGGCGTCCGGGCCGATACCGACTTCCAGGTACTGGGACCACATGTTCTGTTCGATCAGCACCTGCTTGAGGCGCATGGCCTCGGGCGAGCCGGGGAGCAGGTCGCGCAGGTTGTCACCGATGACGTCCTGTACCAGGGCGCGGATCTCTTGAGCACGCAGGGCATCGCCGCCTGCTTTTTCTTCGATGACTCGCTCGATCATGCTGGCGGCAAATGTCACGCCTGCGGCCTTGATCACTTGCAGGTCTGCAGGGGCCAGCAGATAGGGCTTGGCCATGTCACGCTGCTCGCCACTGTTGGCCAGCAGGGCCTGAATCGTACCCAAGGCCGTACCGCTGATTTCGCGTACGCTTTGCAGCGGTTTGTCGCTTTCCAGTAGCGCGCTCAGGGTGGCGAAGTGCGCGGTGCAGTCGATCACCTCGCCGTCTCGAATCACCACCACGGCCGGACCACCACGCTCGCCAGGTAGCCATACACGACCCACCAGCGTCGCGCGCTGCCAGTCGTTCGGCAGGGAGTTTTCTACGGTCAATTGCAGCGTTTGCATAGGCCTGATCCTTGAAAAAATGGGCAGTGCGGGAGCGGACTTGCTCGCGATGACGCCGCTGCGGTGTACCTGAGAGAGCGCGCCGCCTGCATCGCGAGCAAGCCCGCTCCCACAGGTCATGTGTCCATAGTGTTTAGTGAGAGTGGCGGGGCGGGCCGTTTTCCGGGATCACGCGCCAGTACAGTGTTGCCGGTTCCAGGCAGCCGCCCGTGGACAACTGGCCTACCAGTTGGCGATACAGTTCCTGCCACGGCGTTTGCGACGGGGCCAGCGGTGGCAGGGGTTCCTGGCGACGCTCGTTGAGCACGCTTTCGTCCACCAGCAAATTGACACTGCGCGCATTCAGGTCGACGCGCAGGCGATCCCCCGTGCGCAGCAACGACAGGCCGCCGCCCACGGCAGACTCCGGAGACATGTTGAGAATCGACGGGCTGGCCGAGGTGCCGCTTTGACGGCCATCGCCCATGCACGGCAGCGAGTCGATCCCTGCCTTGATCAGGTTGGAAGGCGGTGCCATGTTCACCACCTCGCCACTGCCGGGAAAACCGACAGTGCCGCAGCCGCGAATCACCAGAATGCAGCGTTCATCGATGTCCAGCGTCGGGTCGTTGATGCGCGCCTGATAGTCTTCGGGCCCCTCGAACACAATGGCCCGCGCTTCGAAACTGTTGGGTTGCAACGGGTCGCTGAGATAGGTCTTGCGGAAGGCTTCACCCACCACCGACATTTTCATGATGGCGCTGTCGAAGAAGTTACCGCTGAGTACGATAAAACCGGCGCGGTGCATCAGCGGATCTTCGTATGAGCGGATCACGTCGCGATCGCCGGTGACGCAGTCGGCAACCACGTCCCCCATGCTGCGGCCACTGACGGTGAGGCAGTCGCGGTGCAGGCGCCCAACCTTGTCCAGTTCATGCATCACTGCCGGTACGCCGCCCGCGCGGTGGAAGCTTTCGCCAAGGTATTCACCGGCAGGCATGCAGTTGACGAGCAACGGGACGTCTTCGCCCACACGCTGCCAGTCTTCCAGCGACAGATCGATGCCACTGTGGCGGGCAATGGCAATCAAGTGTGGCGGGCAGTTGGTGGACGCGCCCAGTGCCGAGGCCACGGCGATGGCGTTTTCAAAGGCGGCGTGGGTCATGATGTGCGATGGGCGCACGTCTTCGCGCACCAGGTCGACGATGCGCATGCCGGTGGCATAGGCCATTTGACCGCGCTCGCGGTACGGTGCCGGAATGCTCGCGCAACCAGGCAGCGACATGCCCAGTGCCTCGGCCAGTGCGTTCATGGAAAGCGCGGTGCCCATCGTGTTGCAGTGGCCCACGGACGGCGATGAAGCCGTGGTCAGGGTCATGAACCCTTCGTAGTCGATCTCCCCTGCGCTGAGCAGGTTGCGCGCATGCCACAGGACGGTGCCGGAGCCGATGCGCTGGCCTTTGTGCCAGCCGTCGAGCATTGGCCCGCCGGACAACACGATAGAGGGCAAGTCAGTGGTGGCCGCCGCCATCAGGCAGGCCGGGGTGGTCTTGTCGCAGCCGGTGGTCAGCACGACGCCGTCCAGCGGGTAGCCGTGAAGCACTTCCACCAGGCCCAGATAGGCGAGGTTGCGATCCAGCGCCGCGGTTGGGCGACGTGACTGTTCGGCGATCGGGTGCACCGGGAATTCCATCGGAATGCCCCCCGCGTCGCGAATACCGTCCTTGACCCGCTTGGCCAGTTCGATGTGGTGGCGGTTGCAGGGCGTGAGGTCGCTGCCGGTCTGGGCAATACCGATGATGGGCCGTCCCGATTGCAGTTCGGCCCGGGTCAGGCCCTGGTTCATGTAGCGCTCAACGTACAGCGCAGTAAGGTCGGCGTGGCTTGGATCGTCGAACCACAGCTGGCTGCGCAGGCGGCGTGGGGTTGAATCGGTCATGGCAGGCTCCAGCAGATTATTCGGGCAAAGGGTTGTTGCGGCGCACTTGGCGGATCAGTCCGGCGTGGTCGAGTTCGCCGTCACCGGCCTCGACCATCGCTGCAAACAGACTGTCCACCAGGGTGCCCACGGGCAGGTTCAGGCCCAGCTTTTGCGCTTGGGCGAGGGCGGTCCGGGTGTCCTTGAGTTGCCACTTGGCCGGGCCGCCGGGGGTGAAGTCGTTGTTAAGCATGCGTTGGCCGTGTTGACGCCAGATCGGCGAATCGATGAAGCCCCCCATCAACGCTTCGTGGACTTTTGACGGGTCGGCGCCGCCGCGCTCGGCCAGCAGCAGGCCTTCGGCGACGGTGGCGATGGTGCTGGCGACAATCAACTGGTTGACCAGTTTGGACAGTTCGCCAGTGCCCGCCGGGCCGACGTGTACCGGGCGGCCCATGGCGGCCAGCACCTCGCGGCCTTGCTCGAAGGCCACGGTTTCACCACCGACCATGATCGCCAGGCTGGCTTCCCGCGCCCCACGCTCGCCCCCCGACACCGGGGCGTCGAGGTAGCGCAGGCCCCGTTCGGCACATAGCCGTGCCTGTGCGGCGGCGGTGTCGACCGGGATCGAACTCATCACAATCACCAGCGCACCCGGCGCCAAGGCCAGGGCAGCGCCGTTCTCGCCAAACAGCACCTCGTCGCAGGTCGGGCCATCGCTGAGCATGCAGATCAGCACCTGGGCGCCGTTTGCGGCATGCGCCGGGGCCTGAAAAGCCTCGGCACCTTGTGCCGCGAGTGCCTGCGCCCTGGCGGAAGAACGGTTCCATGCCCGCACCGGGAAGCCTGCGTGCAGCAGGTTGCGGGCCATGGGCTGGCCCATGATCCCGGTACCGATGAAGGCTACGGTTGGCAGGCTCATGCTTTGCCTCCAGCCGCCGGGACCATTTGCTCGCCAATCTGCGACACCTTGTTGCGTGGCATCAGCACCATGCCCAGGCCACCCAGGCCGACCAGTGCAGCAATCACCATGAAGCCTGGGGTGTAGCTGCCGGTGACGGTGAACAGATAGCCGGTCAGGTAAGGGCCGATAAAGCCGCTGAGGTTACCGATGGAGTTGATCAGGCCAATCCCCACGGCGGCCCCGACGCCCGTCAGTACTTGCCCCGGGACGGCCCAGAACACGTTGATCGCGCTGTAAACACCCATCGCCAGAAGGATGAAACCGACGACGATGATCCACGGCTGGTTGAGCCACAGCGCCACGGCAATGGACACGGCCGCGAGCATGGCGGCGCCGCCGGCATGCCAGTGACGTTCTTGCAGGCGATCAGAGCGACGGCTCCACCAGATCATCGCCACAGCGGCGACGGCGTACGGGATGGCGGTGATCAAGCCGTTCTGCATCAGGCCGATCTCCAGCCCGAACGAGCCACGGAACGAGGCCAGTACGGTGGGCATGAAGAAGTTCATCGCGTTGGAGCCCGACGTGATGCCGAAATACACCAGCGCCAGCAGCCATACCTGACGGTTGCACAGTGCCTTGCGGATCATCTGGCCTTTGGTCGGTTGAATGCCCACCACCAGCGGTTTGTTGCGCTCTTCCTGGGCCAGGGTGTTGATCAGCCAGTTGCGCTGTTTGTCGGTCAGCCAGTGAGCATCCGCCGGGTGGTCGGTGAGGTAGAAGTAGCACACCACACCGAGGATCACGGCCGGTACGGCCTCAACGATGTACATCAGGCGCCAGCCGACCAAGCCCCAGGCATCGCCCAGTTCCATCAGGCCTACCGACAGGGGCGCGCCGATGATTTGTGCAATGGGAACGCCCAGGTAAAAGGTAGCGATCATGCGGGCGCGGTAACGGCTCGGGAACCACAGCGACAGCAGGTAAATGACCCCCGGAAAGAACCCGGCCTCAGCGATACCCAGCAGTACGCGCAGGGAGACGAAGTGCACGGGCGTCTGCAAAAAGCCCATGGCCCCTGCGATGATGCCCCAGGTCACCATGATCCGTGCAATCCAGACACGGGCGCCGTAGCGGTGCAGCAGAATGTTGCTCGGCACTTCGAACATGAAGTAGCCGAGGAAGAAAATACCCGCGCCCAGGCCATAAATGGTCTGGCTGATGCCGATGTCTTCGTTCATCCGCAGTGCGGCGAACCCGACGTTGTTGCGGTCCAGGAAGGCGACCACAAACAGCAGGATAAGAAAGGGGATCATGCGTTTGGTAACGCGCTTGATCGTCTGTTGTTCGATGTCGGAGACATCGGGAAGTGGCGTTGTGGTCATATCGCACGGCCTCAGTTTTTATTGTTGTGTGTAACGCGAGCTTTTTTGCTTTTTGTGGGAGCGGGCTTGCTCGCGATAAAGGCGACGCGGTGTCACTGAACAACCGCATCGATCCCGTCGCGAGCAAGCCCGCACCCACAGAGGTGTGGGGTTATTTGGGGGCCGTATCCTCGATATGGGCGCGCACGATGGCGTCGAAGTCCGGGTCGGCGGTAAAGCCCAGTGCCCGGGCGCGAGGGGCCTGGACCTTGCTCGGCCAGCTTTCGACGATGCGCTGGATGGTGGCGTCCGGCTCCCAGCGAATCAGTTGGGTGACGTCCTCACCGGCGACCCGTTGCAGCGCCGAGACCATGTCCGCCACGGTGGTGGTCACACCCGGCAGCGGGATGATGCGTTCGTTGCCCAGGGTTTGCGGCGACAGGGTCATGCCCAGCAACATCGATTCGATAATGCGACGCGGCGAGGTCAGGTACACCTGGGTGTCCGGGCGCACCGGGCAGACGGCAGGCAGGCCTGCCAGCGGTTCGCGGATGATCGAGCTGAAGAAGGTCGATGCCGCTTTGTTCGGCTTGCCGGGGCGCACGGCCACCGTTGGCAGGCGCAGCACGCGGCCATCGACAAAGCCCTTGCGCGCATAGTCGGCCACCAGCAGTTCGCCCACGGCTTTTTGCATGCCGTAGGAGGACTGAGGGGTGAGTACGGTGTTGTCATCGACCACAGGCGGCAGCGTGCCGCCAAATACGGCGAAGCCGCTGGCATACACAAAGCGCGGTGCGTTGCCCTGTTTGCGCAGGGTTTCGAGCAGCAACATCAGGCCGTGAAGGTTGACCTGCATGCCGAGGTCGAAATCCGCCTCGGCAGCCGAGCTGACCACCGCTGCCAGGTGCCATACCAGATCCACGCCGTCAGTCACCCGGGCGATGACTTCAGGGTCAGCCACATCACCGGTCACCAGTTCGATGCGCGGATCACTGGGCAGGTCTTCGCCCGCAAAGGCATCAAACAGCACGATGCGTTCAATGGCACGAGGTGCCTGGCCTTCGAGGGTCAGGGTGTTCAGGTCAAGCAGACGCTGAGCCAGTTGCTTGCCGATAAAGCCGGTACCGCCGGTGATTAGAATTCTCATGTACAGCCCCTGTTTCTTATAGTTGTTTGAGCGGTGAATCAGTCGGCCTGCACGGTGCGCTGGCGCTGTTCGCCCAGGCCGCTGATGCCCAGGCGCATTTCCTGACCCGGGCGCAGATAGACCGGCGACGGCTTGACGCCCAGGCCCACACCCGGTGGCGTACCGGTGGAAATCACATCGCCTGGTTGCAGCGACATGCAGCGGCTCAGGTAGGCAATCAATGCCGGGATCTGGAACACCATCGTGCGGGTATTGCCGTTCTGGTAGCGCTGTCCATCTACCTCTAGCCACAGGTCGAGCTGGTGTGGATCGGTGATTTCATCACGGGTCACCAGCCACGGGCCGAGGGGGCCGAAGGTGTCGAACCCCTTGCCCTTGTCCCAGGTGCCGCCACGCTCCAGCTGCCATTCGCGTTCGGACACATCGTTGATCACGCAGTAACCGGCCACGTGTTCCAGTGCGTTGTGTTCGTTGATATTGCGGCCGCCCTTGCCGATCACCACGCCCAACTCGACTTCCCAGTCGGTCTTGGTCGAGTCGCGGGGAATTTCTACGTTATCGTTCGGGCCGCAGATGGCGCTGGTCCATTTACTGAACACCACCGGTTCCGACGGCACGGCCAGACCGGACTCTGCGGCGTGGTCCGCATAGTTGAGACCGATGCAGATGAACTTGCCGACCTGGCCGACACAGGCGCCGATACGGGGCGAACCACTGACCAGCGGCAGGGTGGCGGGGTCGATCTTGCTGAGTGCGGCCAGGCTTTCGGGGTTGAGCGCGGAGCCTGCGACATCGGCGATGTGCGCCGACACATCACGGATATTGCCTTGAGCATCCAGCAGACCGGGTTTTTCCTGACCTTTATCGCCGTAGCGCAGCAGTTTCATAAAAGCTCCTTTATCCAAATAAGAAGAGTGCAGCCATTTCCTGTAGCCGCTGCCGCAGGCCCTTCAAAAGCGGGGTAGCTGCGCTACCCATCGCAGCCTTCGGCAGCGACTACAGTGAGTCTGGTTTCAGTTGCTCATCCCGCCATCAATCACCTGGGTCGTGCCGGTGGTGTAACTGCTGGCATCGCTGGCCAGGTACAGCGCCAACCGGGCGATTTCTTCAGCGTTGCCAATGCGGCCCATGGGCTGGCGGTCGACGAAAGCCTGGTACACCTCGGCTTCGGAGCGCCCTTGCTCAAGTGCCTGCTGGGCGATGCGCTGGCGCAGCGACGGGGAGTCCACCGTGCCGGGGCAAATGGCGTTGCAGCGAATGCCCTGGCCTACGTAGTCGGCGGCCACCGATTTGGTCAGGCCGATCACGGCGGCTTTGCTGGCGGTGTAGGCAAAGCGGTTGGGCACACCTTTGACGCTGGAGGCCACCGAAGCCATGTTGATGATCGAGCCACCACCGTTGCTCAACATGCCTGGCAAGAAGGCACGGATCATCCGGTACATGGCCGTTACGTTGAGGTCGAAAGAGAATTGCCAGGCCTGTTCGTCGCACTCAAGGACGGCACCGCTGTGCACGTAACCGGCGCAGTTGAACAGCACGTCCACGTTGCCCACCTGTTGGCAGATCGCGTCAATGTCCGAGGCACGGGTCACGTCCAGAGACAGGGTTTGAATGCCGGGAATGTCGTGCAATGCTTCGATATGCAGGTCGGTGGCGATGACCTGAGCGCCGGCATCCCGAAAGGCCAGTACCGATGCGCGGCCTATGCCCTGCGCTGCAGCGGTGATCAGAACGCGTTTGTTGGCTAGGTTCATGACAAGAGTCCGTTGTTATTATTTGGCGCAACCCCTTCACACTAAAGTTGCTTTGCGATAATCGCCAATGAGATATTCTCAGGACTTAATAACCGGAGGTTATCGGATGGCGGATGTCGGGTTTAACCAACTGTGCAACTGGCTGCGGTTTCGCCATTTGGTGCTTATCGACACGCTGGCGCGCACGCAAAACATGCATGCCACCGCGCAGGAAATGAGCATCAGCCAGCCAGCAGTCAGCAAGATGCTGCGTGAGATCGAGCACCAATTGGGTTTCGACGTCTTTGCCCGTTTGCCGCGCAGCATGACGCTTACCGATCTGGGTACCCACGTGGCCCGGTTCGCCCAGATCGCGTTGAACGATACCGGCCAGTTCGTCAGCCAGATCAATCATCTGCGCCAGGGCGGGCATGGCCTGCTGAAGGTCGGCACTATCTATGCGGCAACGGCTCTGGCGGTGCCCGCGGCGATTGTGAGGGTCAAGCAGCAGTGGCCGTTGCTCACCGTGCAAGTGCTTGAAGGCACCAGTGCCAACATGCTGACCCTGCTTGAACACAAGGAACTGGACCTGGTGGTGGCCCGGTTTACCCTCGACCGTCACCGTGAACTGTTCGAGTTCCAGGCGCTGGCACCGGAGCCGTTGTGTCTGGTCACCGGCAGTCAGCATCCGTTGGCGGGGGCCAGCGAAGTCCCCCTGGCCGAACTCGGCAGTTGGCCCTGGGTGATTTACCCCACGGGCACACCGATGCGGGCGCGGGTAGAAAAAGCCTTTGTCGAGGCGGGTATGCAAACCCCTGAAAACACCGTGGAAACCGTGTCCCTGCAAACCACGATGCAACTGCTGCAAACAACGCCTGCGGTGGCCATGCTGGCGGAGTCGATGGTCGAGCCGGAAATCCAGGCCGGGCGCTTGACCCGTCTGGCGTTGCCGTTTCCCCTGGTACTGGCGGATTACGGCGTGATTACCCGGCGCAACGAAGTGCCTCAGTGGTCTGCCAAAGCCTTTATCGATGCCCTGTTAAGTGGTCCCGATGCCCTGCGCGGTGCTCGCCAGACATCTTGATAACCCTCAGTTATTAACTGATCCAATCATGTGATTGGGCACAGGCCAGATCGCCCTCTAAAGTGAGCGTCGCCCCACCTGCCGGGTAGGGGCGAAACCGCTCATGAGAGGCGCGAATGAGAACAATAAAAAGCTACAAGACGCTGACAATCTTCTTCCTGTTCCTGATTGGCGTGGTCAACTACCTGGACCGCAGTGCGCTGTCCATCGCCAACACCACTATCCAGAAAGACCTGGCCATCAGCCCGATGCAAATGGGCGTGATGCTCTCTGCATTTTCCATTGCCTACGCCTTCTCCCAACTCCCCCTCGGTGCCTTGATCGACAAGCTGGGCAGCAAGCTGGCACTGGGTGGCTCGCTGGTGGTGTGGTCGGTAGCGCAGGCGGCTTTCGGGCTATTCAGCAGCTACGGCCATCTGGTCGGGCTGAGGGTATTGCTGGGGATTGGCGAGGCACCGGTCTTTCCTTCGGCGGCCAAGGCCTTGTCGGAGTGGTTCGACACCCAGGAGCGGGGCACGGCAACCGGCTGGGTGTGGTCCTCGACCTGCATCGGGCCGTGCCTGGCGCCGCCTTTGTTGACCGTATTCATGGTGCATCTGGGCTGGCGCGGGATGTTCATCCTGACCGGTGTGATGGGCCTGTTACTGGCGGTGTGCTGGTTCAAGTTCTACAAAAGCAAAGCGCAATACATGGCCGAAACAGGCCGCGCAGAACCGGTACCGGTGCAGCAGGCCAAGGCGCCGAAAGTGCGCTGGACCTCGCTGTTCAAGGACCGCAATACATGGGGTGCATTCCTCGGGTTCATGGGCGTGATCTACATGATCTGGCTCAATCTCACCTGGCTGCCCGGCTACTTTGAGCGCGAGCATGGCCTGGACCTGTACCGCACGGCCTGGGTGATATCTCTGGCTTATCTGTTCGGCGCCTTGGGCACCATCGTCGCCGGCAAATGCTGCGACCGCCTGGTGGCGAGGGGCATGCGGGTACTGGCCAGCCGAAAACTGATGGTGATTCTGGGCCTGCTGGGCGGGGCGCTGTTTACCCTGATCGTGGCGTTTACCACCAACGTGGTGGCGTGCGTGATCCTGCTGTGCCTGACCATGTTCTTCATCAACATCTCCAGCGCCACGGCGTGGATGATCGTCAACACCATCGTGCCGTCGGAGCGTGTCGCTTCGTTTGGTTCGATCCAGAACTTTGGCGGTTATCTGGCGGGCTCCATAGCCCCGATCCTGACGGGGTTCAGCGTTCAGCAGAGCGGCTCGTTTTCTTCGGCATTCGTGATCAGTGCGGTGGTGGCTGCGTGTTCGGCTTTCGCCTACTTTGCGCTGCTCAAGGAGCCGAAAGCCCCGCAGGCACCGCAGGCTGCGTTTGTCCCCGCCTGACTGAGAGAGGGTTTGTTGGGAGCGGGCTTGCTCGCAATTCGGGCGACACGGTGTATCTGAACTACCGCGTCGATATCATCGCGAGCAAGCCCGCTCCCACGGGGGGGATAGGTGTTTACCGTTACAACCACGACTCGGTAATGCGTCGGTCCAGCTCTTCCCAGTCAGCCATGCCCAGCACCCGGGTGGTGTTCAGGCCGCGCAGGTAGCCCCGCAGTTGATGGGCGCTGGCGTGTCTATCGGCAGTGCGGGTGCTTTCGCTTTGGAGCGCCTCTTCATAAAGGCTCAGGTACTCGTTCACCCGGTCGCGGTACTCGGGCAGTACCGCTTCGCGAATCAGGTCGAAAGTTCTCAGTTTTTGATTGGTATTCACGGGTCACCCTTTGTGAGATTTCGGGCTGTTGTTTTGATTCCAACTGTTTCCCAATGTAGCTCACATGTGACCCGTGTTAATACCCGCCGCTGCGGTCAGCGTGTCGCAGGTGCTGTCACGGACGGTGAATCAACCTGGATGCCGGGTTCTTGTCCGGTTCTTGCACAGCGGATCAACATCAGCGCGCCCAGCAACGCCGTCCCGGCCAAAAAGTACATGCCTGCATGGGGGTTGTTGAAGTAGCCCTCGGCCCAGGTTTTGACCGTGGGTGCCAGGAAACCACCAAGGTTGCCCAGCGCACCAATCACCGCAATCCCGCTGGCCGCCGCCGCGCCGCCCAAAAAGCGGGTAGGCAGTGTCCAGAACAACGGTTGCACGGTAATAAAACCGGCGGCTGCCACGCAGAACGCCAAAATCACCAGTGGCAGGCTGCCACTCAATGTCGATCCCACCATGCCCACTGCCGCCAATGCCAGCATCAGCGCGGCGAAGCGGGTTTGCTGACCTGTGCGGTCGGCATGGCGAGTCACGATGTACAGCATGCACACGGTGGCAATCCACGGAATTGAAGTCAGTGCGCCGACTTTCAAGCCAATGCCGGTGCCCAGCAACTCGGCGATCCGCGTCGGCAGGTAGAACAGCACCCCATAGACGCTGACCTGTATCGTGAAATAGATCAGGGTGAAGTACAGCACCACCGGGTTGATCAGTGCCGCGCGCCACGACGAAGGGCCCTTGTTGGCCTTGAGCAGGTGTTCTTTTTCCAGTTCGTGTTCGATGACTGCCTTTTCTTCAGGGCTCAGCCACTTGGCGTCGCGGGGTTTGTCGGTCAGGTAGAAGAACGCAAACACGCCGATGATCGAAGCCGCGAGGCCTTCGGTCACAAACATCCATTGCCAGCCGGTGAGGCCGAATTGCGCGGTTTCCAGCAACCAGCCCGACACGGGCCCGCCCACCATCAGCGACACCGGTACGCCGAAATAGTAGATGCCGTAGGCCGAGCCGCGCTGGTTCTGCGGGAACCAGTAGGTCAGGTACAGCACCACCCCCGGCGACAGACCCGCTTCGGCCACGCCCAGCAAAAAACGCAGGATGTAAAAGCTGGTTTCGTCGTGGGCAAACATCATCGCCGCCGACACCAGCCCCCAGGTGACCATGATCCGGCTCAGCCAGATGCGGGCGCCGATCTTGTGCAGCATCAGGTTGCTGGGGACTTCGAACACCGCGTAGCCGATAAAGAAAATCCCCGCGCCTAACGCAAACGCTGCGTTGCTCAGGCCGGTGTCCGCCTGAAAGGCGTGTTTGGCAAAGCCGATGTTGGAACGGTCGATGATGGCCATCGCGAACATCAACGCGACAAAGGGCAGGATGCGCCAGCGAATTTTACTCAGCGCCTGTTGCAGGACGGGGTTGGACATGAGGTGCTCCGATTATTTTTTTTGTGGAGTACAACGGCATTTAAAGGGCTGGCTTGCCTCTGAGAGCACCACGGGCATAAGCCGCAACGATCACAAAGCAACCCATCGGCAGCAGGTAGGCCACGGCCGTGGAGGTGTGGTCGGCCACCAGGCCCATCACGTAGGGCAGCAGCGCGCCGCCGACAATGGCCATGATCATGAATGAGCTGCCGCGCTTGGTATGCGGCCCGAGGTTTTTCACGCCCATGGCAAACAGCGTCGGGAACATGATCGACATGAAGAAGAACGTCGCCACCAGCGCCACCACCGACAGGCCTTCAATCCCCGTTACCACCACCGCGCACAGCCCGACGTTGATCAATGCGTAGATCAGCAGCAGACGCTGGGCGTTGACGCGGCCCATCAGCCAGGTGCTGAAGAACCGGCCAAACATGAAGCTGAGCATCGCCACCGAGAGCAAATACGCGGCTTGCTGGCTGCTCATGTGTGCCCAGTGTTCGGTGACGTAGTTGATGAAAAAAGCACCCACGCCGACCTGGGCGCCCACATAGAAAAACTGGGTGATCACCCCTGTGACGAACTCGCGGTGCTGCCACAGGGTTTTGTGGTCGTGCTGCCCGGCTTGCACTTCCTGCTCGCGCAAGTCGGGCAACGGGGTGCGGGCGATCAGCACCGCCACCAGCAACACCAGCGCGGCAATCACCAGGTAGGTCATTTGCAGCGATTGGGTGGTGTCGGTGCTGTTGGCTCCACTGAAGAACAGTGCGCCGCCAATCAACGGTCCGAAGAACTGCCCCAGGCCGTTGAATGACTGTGCCAGGTTCAAGCGTCGCTCGGCACCGGCGGGCTCACCCAATACCGTGGCATACGGGTTGGCGGCGGTTTCCAGGCAACCCAGGCCGCAGGCGATTACAAACAGGGCGAACAGAAAGAACTGAAAGCTCTGTGCGGCAGCGGCTGGCATGAACAGCAGGGCGCCGGTGGCGTAGAGGCACAGGCCCAGCAAAATACCGGCCTTGTAGCCGTATCGGTCCATGATGAAGCCGGCAGGCAGGGCGATCAGAAAGTACGCCCCGAAGTACGCGCTTTGCAGCAGGCCCGACTGGGCCTTGCTGACGTGCAGGGTTTCCTGAAAGTGTTTGTTCAGTACATCGAGCAGGCCATAGGACAGCCCCCACAGGAAAAACAGGCAGGTCACCAGAATCAGTGCCCAGCGATAGGACGTAACCGCCCGGGTAAAGGACGGCTCTGCGACGTTCGAGTGCTTGAGTGACATGACGCATCTCCTTTTTATTGTTGTGTGCGACTTGCATGGTTCTGTGTGGAAGCGGGTCAGGATGAGTGTTTCAAACTGAATATCCGGCTCATTGGCGCCCATTTTTCATGGGGCAAGGTCCAGGGTGTGGGCTGTTGGAAGCGCCACATCAGTGCCTCCCATTCCTGCACCCTGGGGTCGCTGGCGCTGGCCCGTTCAAAAGCTTCAGTGCTGAAGCCGGGGGCGGTGTCCATGACCATGAACAACCGGGTGCCCAGGCGCCAGATCTGCATGTCCAGTACGCCGTGCTGGCGCAGGTGGGCGCTGATCTGCGGCCAGATGTGCCGGTGCAGGCGCTCGTACTCGGCGATCAATGCCGGGTCGTCCTTGAGGTCCAGCGCCAGGCACTGGCGAGTCATGTCAGCGCCCGGTCCAGGTGGGTGTAGCCACCGTCCACCACCAGCCATTGCCCGGTGGTGTGGGAGGCACGCGAGGACAGCAGAAACAGCACGCTGTCGGCGATCTCCGAGGCCGTGGTCATGCGTTGGCCGAAGGGGATTTTTTCGACGATGCTCGAAAGCTTGGCCTTCGGGTCGGCGAACGTGTCGATCCAGCGCTCATACAGTGGGGTCATGACTTCTGCCGGGATCACCGCATTGACCCGAATCCCGTCGGCCAGCAACGAAGTGGCCCATTCGCGGGTCAACGACAGTTGCGCGCCCTTGGCCGCGGTATAACCGCTGGTGCCGCCTTGCCCGGTGAGGGCCGTCTTGGAGCTGATGTTGACGATGGCCCCGCGAGTGGCCTTGAGCGCGTCGACACACAAGTGGGTCATCACGTAGTAATGGATGAGGTTCTTTTCCAGGGAATCGACAAAGGCCGAGCGCCCGGCCTCAAGGCCTACGCTGTCGTTGACCCCGGCGTTGTTGACCAGCCCGTCGATGCGTCCAAAGCGTTGCAGCACCGTCGCGACCGCTGCGCGGCAGGCGTCTTCGTCACGCAGTTCGACCTGGATGAACAGGCTCTGCGTACCGCGTAGATCCAGTTGCCGTGCCAGTTCATCGGACAGTGGGCTGTGACCGAAAATCACCGGTATCGCGCCTTCGTCGGCCAGCCCCAGGGAGATGGCCGCGCCAATCCCCGAACCGCCGCCAGTGACGATAAAAACCTTGTCTTGCAGATACAGATTCATGGAGTCGATCCCTCTATGTTGTAGACGCGGCACGCCGTGCCACCCCAAATGGCCGCGTCTTGCGACACGCTGGCGAGCACGTCGCAGGTGTGTGCGTATTCGCTGGCCAGCAGGCACACCGGCCAGTCGGAGCCGAACATCAAGCGGTCGGGGCCGAACAGTTCCAGTGCGGTGTGCAAATAAGGCGTCAGTTGCCCGCTGTGCCAGTCTTGCCAATGGGCTTCGGTGATCAGCCCCGACAGCTTGCAACTGACGTGGGGCAAGGCAGCCAGCGGCGCGAGCTGTTTGGCCCAGGCCTTTAAATGGTTGGCCTGCACATCGGGTTTGCCCAGGTGGTCGAGCACCAGATGATGCTGATCGTGTTGTCGGCACAGTGCCGTTGCCGCCCCCAGATCCTGGGCCTTGATCAGCACTTCATAGACCAGGCCCTGGCGCTGCAAGGTGCTCAGCCCCCGGTTGAACGCCGGGTTCTGCATGAACCCGGCCGGTGAGTCTTCGTCTTGCAGTTGATGCCGAAAACCACGCAATGCCGGTGCCTGCGCCCAGCGCTCCAGGGACTGTTCAAGATCCCCCGCGCACAGGTCGACCCAACCCACCACGGCGCGAATCCACGGGTAACGCTCAGCCAACAGCAACAATTGATCGGTTTCGCCGGTACAGGCCCGGGCCTGCACGGCAATGCAGCCGTCAAGCCCGGCCGCATCCAGCAGCGGGCGCAGGTCTTCAGGCTCAAAGTTGCGGCGCAAAGCGTCCATGCCGTGACCTATCCAGGGATAGCTGGCCGGGTCATAGCGCCAGAAGTGCTGGTGGGCATCGAGCCGTAGTGAGTGTAAGGACGACATTATTATTGTGCTCCGCCCGTGGGTTCAGCCCCGGTACCGATACTGCTCGCGGGACGCTGCTTTCATCTGGATCGAGAAGCCCGGCGCCTGGGGTGGCATATAGGCCGCGTTGCGAATCACGCACGGGTCTTCAAAGTGCTCATGCAGATGGTCGACAAACTCCACCACCCGGCCTTCGTGAGTCCCGGCGATGCACAGGTAATCGATCATCGACAGGTGCTGCACGTATTCGCACAAACCTACGCCACCCGCATGGGGGCACACGGGCAGGTTGTATTTGGCGGCCATCAGCATCACGGCCAGCACTTCATTGACCCCGCCGAGACGGCAGGCGTCGATCTGCACCACATCAATGGCTTCGCGCATGATCAGTTGCTTGAACACGATACGGTTCTGGCACATCTCACCGGTTGCGACCTTGACCGGGGTAACGCCCAGGCGGATCTTGCGATGACCTTCCACGTCGTCCGGGCTGGTGGGTTCTTCGATAAACCACGGGTTGGCAAATGACAGCTCGCGCACCCAGTCAATGGCCTCGTCCACTTCCCATACCTGATTGGCGTCGATCATCAACTGGCGATCCGGCCCCAACACCTCGCGTGCGATACGCACGCGGCGGATGTCGTCCTGCAGGTCATGGCCGACCTTCAGTTTGACGTGGCTGAAGCCTGCATCCACCGCCTCCTGGCACAGCCTGCGCAGTTTGTCATCGGCATAACCGAGCCACCCGGCCGAGGTGGTGTAGCAGGGGTAGCCGTCAGCTTCGAGCGAAGCCAGGCGCTCGGCCTTGCCCTGGGCGCGTTCGCGCAACAACGTGAGGGCTTGTGCCGGGGTTATGCAGTCGGTGATGTAGCGAAAATCAATGCAGCGCACCAGTTCTTCGGGGCTCATGTCGGCCACCAGGCGCCACACGGGTTTGCCTTCTGCCTTGGCCCACAGGTCCCAGGCGGCATTGACCACCGCGCCAGTGGCCAGGTGAATGGCGCCCTTGTCCGGGCCGATCCAGCGCAGTTGGCTATCGCTGGTGACGTGGCGCCAGAAGCGGCCCATGTCTTCGGCGATCCATTCCAGCTTCAACCCCACCAGCAGGCTGGACAGGGCCTTGATCGAGGCGCAGCAGATTTCATTGCCACGGCCGATGGTGAAGGTCAGGCCATGGCCTTCAAGGCCCGGGGTGTCGGTTTCGAGGATGACATAGGCCGCCGAGTAGTCCGGGTCCGGGTTCATCGCGTCAGAACCGTCGAGCGATTGCGAGGTGGGGAAGCGGATGTCTTCAACCCGTACGGCAGTAATCGTGGTCATGGTGCAGCTCCCTGTCAGTCGGCATTCACGGTGCGTTGCTGTTGTTCGCCCAGCCCGCTGATACCCAGGCGCATGGTCTGGCCTGCGCGCAGGTACACGGGTTCGGGCTTGATGCCCAGGCCGACACCTGGCGGGGTGCCGGTGGAAATCACGTCGCCCGGTTGCAGGCTCATGAACTGGCTGAGGTAGCTGATGATTTTCGGGATCTGGAAAATCATCGTCCGCGTGTTGCCGTTCTGGTAGCGCTTGCCGTCCACTTCCAGCCACAGGTCGAGCTGGTGCGGGTCGGCGATTTCATCACGGGTCACCAGCCACGGCCCAAGCGGGCCGAAGGTGTCGCAGCCCTTGCCTTTGTCCCAGGTGCCGCCCAGCTCCAGCTGGAACTCACGCTCGGACACGTCGTTGATCACGCAATATCCAGCCACATGCTCAAGGGCATCGCTTTCGCTGATGTAGCGACCGCCTTTGCCGATGACCACGCCCAGTTCGACTTCCCAGTCGGTTTTGCGCGAGTTGCGCGGGATTTCAACGTTGTCGTTGGGGCCGACAATGGCGCTGGTCCATTTGCTGAACACCACAGGCTCGGCGGGGATGGCGGCGCCGGTTTCGGCAGCATGGTCGGCGTAGTTGAGGCCGATGCAGATAAATTTGCCGACCTGACCAACGCAGGCGCCGATACGTGGGGAGCCCTCAACCAGTGGCAGGGTCGAGGGGTCGATATCTTGCAGGCGGGCAATGCTTTCGGGGCTCAGGGTTTGGCCTGCGATGTCTGCGACCACTGCGGACAAGTCGCGCAGTTGACCGTTGTTGTCGAGCAGGGCAGGGCGTTCCTGACCTTTGTCACCGTAGCGCAGCAGTTTCATAAACAATCCTTTTTGGAAGGGGTAGGGCCCTGTGGAAGCGAGCAAGCCCGCTCCCACGAGAGCAAAGTCAAAAGCGATGGCGTCAGTTGCTCCAGCCGCCATCAATGATTTGTGCCGTGCCGGTGGTGAAGCCGCTGGCACTCGATCCCAGGTACAGCGCCAACTGGGCGATTTCTTCGGCGGTGCCGATGCGGCCCATGGGCTGGCGCGCAGCAAAGGCGGCGTACACCTCGTCGACACTGCGGCCTTCGCGCAGAGCCTGTTCGCTGATGCGCTGGCGCAGGGAAGGGGAGTCGACGGTGCCGGGGCAGATGGCGTTGCAACGGATGTTCTGGCTCACAAAATCAGCCGCCACTGAACGGGTCAGGCCAATGACCGCGCCTTTGCTGGCGCAGTAGGCAAAGCGGTTGGGCACGCCTTTGACGCTGGAGGCCACCGAGGCCATGTTGATGATCGAACCGCCGCCGTTGCCCAGCATGCCCGGCAAGAAAGCGCGGATCATGCGGTACATGGCGGTCACGTTGAGGTCCAGGGCGAAGCTCCAGTCCTTTTCGCTGCATTCCAGAATATTGCCGCTGTGAACCACGCCCGCGCAGTTGAACAGCACATCCAGCGGGCCAAGTGTTTTGGCCAGGCGCTCGATGGCAGCGGCGTCGGTGACGTCCAGAAGATGAGTGTGCGCGCCTTCAAGGGCGTCGAGGGCGGCGGCATTGATGTCGGCGGCGAAGACTTCGGCGCCAGCGGCGAGATACGCCTGGACACTGGCCTGGCCAATACCCTGAGCGGCCGCAGTGATCAGCACGCGTTTGCCGGAAAGATCCATGGGGGCTCCATTGCGATGTTGTTGTTTTTGTCGTTATAGGCCTAATGGTCAGGCCATTGCGGGCGTAACAAATGGCAAAACGACGCAAGTGTGTGGATAAGGTTTGCTATGATCGCTTTACGTTATCCGTCCAATGGTCAGGCCATTGGTCCTTTTGTAGCATGCACCTCAAGCTTCAACAAGCGCCTTTTTTTGCCAAACGAGCTTGTCGAAGGCTGTCCTTACCAGAGCTTATTTCCTGATGCCATTTCAAGTTATTGATAATCAAAGGCTTTATCGGCAAATCGCTGATCAGCTACGGGCCTTGATCGACAGCGGTGAATTTCCGCCGGGCAGCCGCTTGCCGGCTGAGCGGGAGTTGGCCAAGTTGCTGGGCGTGAGTCGCGCTTCGGTGCGCGAGGCGATGATTGCGCTGGAAGTCATCGGCCTGGTGGATGTGCGCGTGGGTAACGGAGTGCTGGTCTGTGAGCCTCCGGTGCAGGCGGTGTCCGATGAGCCGGTGATGGCCCAGGCCACCCGCAATCAGTGGAAAGAACTGGACCCCGAACTGGGCATCGAAGTTGATTTCAGCGCTGAAATCCCGCCGTTCGCCTTGCTTCAGGCCCGGCGCCTGATCGAGCCCGAGGCCGCTGCACTGGCGGCGGTGAATGCCAGTGACGAAGAATTGGCGGGCATCCGCGAGGCGTTCGAACGCAACGTGCAGGACAATCGCGAAGACTCCCATACCCACCCGGGCGACCGCCTGTTCCATATCCGCATCGCCCAGGCCTCGGACAACCCGGCCTATGCGCTGATGATCCAGCATTTGCTGGGGCACCGTTACGGCAGCATGTTCCAGCGTTTGCAAAGCCATTACACCCCGGACGACATGATTCATCGTTCGGAAAATGAACACCGGCGCGTGCTGCAAGCGCTGGAGCAGCACGACCCGGACGCTGCGCGTCAGGCCATGGCCGAGCACCTGGATGAGGTGATCCGCATCTTCACCCGCAGTGCTCGCTGACGCTCAATCGACAGCCGGGTCGGCTTGGGATAATTCCTACGTTTAAGGGGAAATTTCCTAGGTAACTATCCTGTTGTCTCCGGGACAATTGACCTACACCGTTTTTCGATGGGTCAACCTGATGTCTGGTCATTCACTGCGTATCCTGATTTTGGAAGATGACGACTTCCAGCGCGCCGTAGCGGTGAGCCTGTTTCGCTCGCTGGGCTGTCATGAAGTGTTTGAGGCCAGTGATGGCAGTGAGGCGCTGGCGGTTCTTGAGCAGGCAGGTGCGGTGGATATCGCCGTGTGCGATTTGCAGATGGAAGGCATGGACGGTCTGGCCTTTTTGCGCCGGGTGGGCAAGTCGGGGCAAGCCAAAGCCATCATCATCAGCAGTGCCCTGTCGGCTGACTTGCGCCGCACGGCGCGTCAGATCGTTACCCTTTTGGGGTTGGAGTTGCTGGGTGATGTCGGCAAGCCGCTGCACGCCGAAGTGCTTGGGCCTCTGCTGGCAAAGTATCAGGGCGCCTGCACCACCGAGAAAACGCCCGGCAGTAAGGTGCAACTGGCCTGTGAAGACGAGGTGCGCCAGGCCCTGGCCCTGCAGCAACTGCAGGCCTGGTACCAACCCAAGTTCAACCTGCAGACCGGCGAGGTGTGTGGTGTTGAGGTGCTGTGTCGCTGGCAGCACCCGAGTAAAGGGGTGCTGCCCCCGGCCATGTTTATCCCGGTGCTGGAGCGCTGCGGGTTGATGGACGACATGTTGTTTGCCCAACTGGATCAGGCGTTGAGACTGCAAGAGCAAGCCAGGATTCAGGGCTTTCCCTTGAACATGGCGTTCAACCTGCAAACCGTGCAATTGGCCAATAACCAGCTGACTTACACCCTCAAGGGCATCCTGACCCGGCATGCGACGCCAGGCTCCAGGCTGACCTTCGAACTGACCGAGAACGGACTGCTGCAAGCGCCGGCCGCCAGCCTGGAGAACCTGGTACGCCTGCGAATGATGGGCTGCCGGTTATCGATCGACGACTTTGGAACCGGGTTTTCCTCGCTGCAACGGCTGTGTCAGTTGCCATTTAATGAAATCAAGCTCGACGCCGGGTTTGTTCGCCACCTGGAGCATGAACCGCGCTGCGAAGCGGTGATCGCCAACACCCTGGCCCTGGGTAAAACCCTGGGCCTGTCGGTGGTCATTGAAGGGATCGAAACCGAGGCCCAGTTTCAGCGCTTGCTGACAATGGGGTGCGTTGAAGGGCAGGGCTACTGGTTTGCACGACCCATGAGCGGACAGGACTTGCTGCACTGGTTGCAACAACGTGAAGCCAGTCCTGGCGCTGAGGTTTCAACGGCGCCGGATCACTCGAATGAGTACGGCGTCAGTGCAGTCGGGTCGATGTTCTGATCCACGGTGGCCATCGCATCCTTGAGCGGGCAAAGCAGGCCGACGCTGGTTTTACGGCAGTCCCCGGCGCTGTTGAAATCACGCTTGAGCGGTTTTTGGGCGCCGGTCAGCTGCGTCAGGTTGCGGATCTGATCCATTGACTGCGCCTCAAAGGCAATGCGCAGAAAGTACTCGCCGGTTTTGACTTCCTTGTAGCGTTCAAACTGCAGCGTACCGACGGGCGGGATATTGTTCTCGATGTAGTCCCCCAGCTTCCAGCCGAAGCCGAGCATGGTGCGCAGGTAGGCGATATTGGTGTCGTGGGCCACGAGCAGCATCAGCGGCACATCAGGCGGGATGCTTTGCCCGTCTTTTTGGGCCAGCGGGGTGCCTTGCTTGAGTTCCAGCGAAATCTGGTTCATCAGCTCTGACGCACCGCGACTGGCGATATAGGGGATGTCATTGAGGTAGTCGTACTTGGCTTTGGTCAGCACCATCAGGCTGGACACTTGGGCTGCGGTACGACCGTTGCCGAACGCGACTTTATCCAGTGGCAAGCCCTGGCTGTATTCCAGGCGGAACACTTCGCCCATGTTGGCGCCCGCGCTCAGGCCCTTGATCGAGAAGCGGCCCTTGGCGTTTTGTTCAAGGGTCCAGGCTTGTTTGCCATAGGGGCAGTCAGCCCCGGGCAGGCAGGCGACTTCCCTGAGTTTTTCTTCAAAGGGTTGGTAGCGCGCCTGTGCCGCTTCGACGCTGCCCCCCAGGGCTTTGAGGATTTCGGCTTTGGCTTTCACCGGGTCAAGGGCGGCAAAGGGCATTTCATTGGCCTGGAACAAGGCGTCCTGATTGCCGCTGACATAGGTCGGTTGCAGCCCGCAGCCGGGGAACATGCCATCGAGCAGGGCCTGTGCGGTGGCCTTGGTGCGCTGCAGGGGGCTGGCGTGTACCAGCAACTGGCTGGCATCCGGGCAACCCTTGGGGATCAGTCCGGCGGTGCGCAGTACCTCCCCGCGGTAGCGGCCCATTTCGACAGCACCGGTATAGCCGTGGCCGGTCAAGTTGCCCAAGGGTACAAGCCAGGTTGGCCATTGACGCTGAGTGACGGAGGTCAGCAGTTTTTCATTGGATTGGGTGGGAGGTCGCACGCCATGACGGCTGATTTGCACGACTTTATCCAGCACATAGCCATCGCTTGTGGGGGTTTGGGCGAAGGCTGCAGGGCTGAGCAGGCTGGCCAGCAGCAGGCTGGTAAAAAGAGGGGGCAACGGCTTCATCGTTTTTCCTTTTGGTCTTCCTGACACGGTGGGCAAAGAGCTTAGACAGTTATCGGGTAAAAACCGCACAACCTGGCGTATTGGCTCTGTGGGAGCGGGCTTGCTCGCGATAGTATCGACGCGGTGTACCTGGTGGACCGCGCCGCCTGAATCGCGAGCAAGCCCGCTCCCACAATGCCGATACGGTCCATCATCAGCGACTACACAAATCTGGAGCAGGTGCGTATTTTGTACCCATTGCCCTCAGTGGCCTGCACAACAAGGAACGTGTCATGACGAGCGATGGCCAGGGCTCACTCGCACAGCGATTGGCGGGTATTGATGAGGTTGAGTGCGTCACGCCCGATCTCAATGGCGTACCCCGTGGCAAGGTGATGACCGCTGCGGGATTTCTCGAAGGTCGGCGCTTGCAGATGGCCCGTGGCGTGCTGTTGCAATGCATCATGGGCGGCTACCCCGAGTCGCGTTTCTATGGCAGCGACGATGGCGACCTGGCCCTGGTGCCAGACCTTGCCCAACTCCATCGCTTGCCCTGGAGTCAGCAACCCCGTGCCCTGGCCATTTGTGACGCCGATGAGTTCAGCGGTGAAAGCTCGGCGTTGTCGACGCGAGGTCAGTTGAAGGCCGTTATCGCCCGTTATGCGGCCCGCGGTCTGGAGCCGGTGGTGGCGACTGAGCTCGAGTTCTTTGTGTTTGCGCCCAACACCGATCCGACCCAGCCATTCCGTCCGCCTGTGGGGCTCGATGGTCGTCCTGAAGAAGGTTTTTCTGCGTTCAGCATCAGCTCCAATAACGGCTTGCGGCCTTTTTTCAGCGAGGTCTACGCATGCATGGCGGCACTGGGCTTGCCGCGCGACACCTTTATGCACGAGATGGGCGTCAGTCAGTTTGAAATAAACCTGCTGCACGGTGATCCGCTGCTGCTCGCCGACCAGACGTTTTTGTTTAAGCATTTACTCAAGGAAGTCGCCCTCAAGCATGGACTGACCGTTGTGTGCATGGCCAAGCCACTGGCCCACACCGCCGGCAGCTCGATGCACATTCACCAGAGCGTGGTGGAGCTGGGCAGCGGTCGTAATGTGTTCAGCGACGAGGCGGGGCAGCCGACGGCCGCCTTTCGCCACTTTATCGGTGGGCAGCAGGCAGGCATGGCTGACTTCACGGCGCTGTTTGCGCCCAACGTCAATTCCTATCAGCGTCTGTTCCACCCCTATGCCTCGCCGAACAATGCGTGCTGGTCCCACGATAACCGTGCTGCAGGCCTTCGGATCCCGGCCAGCTCACCCGTGGCGCGGCGGGTTGAAAACCGTTTGCCGGGCGCTGACGCCAATCCGTATCTGGCCATTGCCGCCAGCCTTGCGGCAGGGTTATATGGCATTGAGCATGAGCTGGAACCGAGCGCTGCGATTCAGGGCGAATTCGAAGTGCCCCCGGCGCTGTCATTGCCCTGTACCTTGCATGCAGCCCTTGATCGCCTCAAGCGCAGTCAGTTGGCGATTGAACTGTTCGGGGTGGAGTTCATCGAAGGTTACGTTGCGTCCAAGACGCTGGAACTTACCAGCTTCCATGACGAAATAACTCCCTGGGAGCGTCGCGTTCTGGCGGCTCAGGCTTAACTGTTTAAATCTGTGGCACCGGGCCTTGCCCGGCTGCAGATACAAGGAGCCGCACGGAAAGCCAATGCACCAAATCTGGAAGTCTTTTCGAGCGTTGTACTTTGCCTCGCTGATGATGTTGATCGGCTCTGGCCTCTTGAGTACCTATCTGGCGCTGCGCCTGGCGGCCGACAACGTTGACGGCCTGTGGGTCGGCGCGTTGATGGCGGCCAACTATTTTGGCCTGGTCCTGGGCGGCAAGATCGGCCACCGGCTGATTGCCCGGGTCGGGCATATCCGTGCCTACGCCACCTGCGCCGGTATTGTCGGTGCGGCGGTGCTGTGTCACGGGCTGACGGACTGGTTGCCGGTATGGTTGCTGCTGCGGGTGATCGTCGGTCTGGGCATGATGTGCCAGTACATGGTCATCGAAAGCTGGCTCAATGAGCAGGCCGATGCCAAGCAGCGAGGCGTGGTGTTCAGCCTGTACATGATCGCTTCCTATCTGGGCCTGGTGCTCGGCCAATTGATCCTGGTGATCCATCCGGCCCTGGGGCTCGAATTGCTGATGGTTGTGGCGTTGTGCTTTGCCCTGTGCCTGGTGCCCGTGGCCATGACCCGACGTATTCACCCGGCGCCCCTGCACCCCGCACCGATGGACCCCAAGTTTTTTATCAAGCGTGTACCCCAGTCGTTGATCGCGGTGATGGGCGCGGGCCTGCTGGTGGGTTCGTTCTACGGTCTGGCGCCGCTTTATGCCTCGCAGCAGGGGCTGTCGACCGAGCTGGTCGGTCTGTACATGGGTAGCTGTATTTTTGCCGGGTTGCTGGTGCAGTGGCCATTGGGCTGGTTGTCCGACCGCTATGACCGGCCGTTGCTGATCCGCATCTTCGCCTTCTTGCTGGCGCTGGCCGCATTGCCGCTGGCGATCCTGCCGTCGGTACCGCTGGAGGTGCTGTTTGTGGCCGGTGGCATGGCGGCGTTGATGCAGTTTTGCATCTATCCGCTGGCCGTGGCATTTGCCAATGACCACATTGAGCCGGAGCGTCGCGTGTCGCTGACCGCCATGTTACTGGTGACCTACGGCATTGGGGCGAGTGTGGGCCCGCTGGTGGCGGGGGTTCTGATGAAGGTGCTTGGCAGCCACATGCTCTACGCCTTTTTCAGCGTGGCGGGTTTGATCCTGGTGTGGCGAATTCGCCCGAATGCAGTGACCAACCTGCACCAGGTCGATGATGCGCCGCTGCATCACGTGGCAATGCCTGACAGCATGTCCAGTTCACCGCTGGTAGCGGCGCTTGACCCGCGGGTGGATGAGCAGGTGGTGCAGGAGCAGATGGTGGATAACGTGGAGCCGGAACCGGAACCGGAGCCAGAACCCAAGCCAGAACCCAAGCCCTAGACACTTTCCCTGTGGGAGCGGGCTTGCTCGCGAAGGCAGCTCCCACAGGATGTGCAGGGTTCACTCACGTTCAGTAATCGTCGTCTTTATCAAACTGGCGCGCTTCGCGTTGCAGTTGATACACAAAACGTTCGACCTGACGCTGTACGGCGCCGCTGATGTTGTGAAAGCGCATGCCGGCAAAGGTAATGCTCAGCCGCTCTTCAAAGTGCAGGTAACGCAACTCGACCGGGGTGGACATCAGGCCAAACGGCAGGTCGGCGCTGAAGCGCTCATACACCTGACCCAGTTGCATGCCCTGGCCGATATCACCCTCAAAACGCAATTTGCAGCCCGTTGCAGAAACGTCCAGCAACTTGCCTTTGATCGGGGTTTTGAGTTTTTCACCCGCGACCTCCACGCTGACCAGATTGGCCAGCCGCAGGGCCGCACGAAATGCGTTGCGCCGCTGGTGGTAAACCACTTCGCGGGGTAGCGCACCGCGATAGCAGCGGTGATCCTTGCTGTCATCAAGGGTCAGCGGCGTGGTGCACTCCCAGGCAATGCGCACGCCATCGTGGAAACCCTCAACCCGAAACGGTATGCCAGCCTCAAGAAAGCGCTCGCCGTCACGGGGGATCATTTCGTCCAGCGCCATGGTGTTGCGCTCACGGTCTATATCCACCACATAGCTTTGGAAGCGCTGGGTGCGATCCTGGAAAGTGATGATCAGCGGGTCATGGCTCTCTTGCAGCATCCGCAGGTTGGAGGCAATTTCCAAAGGGGTGGTCAGCACCTTTGGCGGTTGCGGAGCATCTTGGGCGTCGAACACGGTTGATCAATCTCCAGACAAAATACAGCGACATGCAAAAAAGAGGCATTCTGCCATTATGGTGCGTGTCTCGCTACAGGCTGCGGATGCGCAGGCTCAAGCCTGGCTGTAGGCGCGATGCTTGTTGAGCATCGAAGTGGTGCCGCGGGCGTCATACAACGAGGGGGCTTCGCCGCCATGAAGAATGCGCAGCTGGTTGGCGGTGATTGCCTGCTGGGTCTGGATCGACTGTCCATTGAGCAGGTTCGCAGCCTGGCATTGGGCCAGTAACTGGTTCAGCACATCGCTTTGGCTGAGCAGTTGCGCGCCTACGCTTGAGTGGCTGGCAAGGCTTTCGAGGCCGCTGCGGTTGGTGGCCAGGCCAAGGGCCGCGAGAATCTCGCTGCGCTTGCGGCCATGTTGCTCCAGCAAAATGATCAACGACTGTTTGCGCGCCAGAATGTTTTCCAGCACCTGCATGTCGCGGCCTTTCAGGGCAATGGACTCGTCTTGCAGCAGGCCGAGCAGTTGTTCGGCGGGGGCCAGGTCATCATTGATCAGTTGCAGTAAATTTTCGTCGTGCATAACGGGCTCTGGGAGTTAAGCGTCCAAAAGCCTGGCACAGGCCATGTGGGCCTAGCGCTGGGCTTCCATGTTGAGCAGTTTGCTGGCGACCCGGTTGCTGTCGACTTTGTAGCTGCCCTCGGCGATGGCCTGTTTAAGCTCGGCCACCCGATTTTTGTCGACAACAGGTTGGTCACGCAACGAGTCGCTGATCTTCTGCAACTGCTGAGCCTCTTGGCTGAGGTGTACAGATTCCCCGCTAGGGGCGCTGGCGCTGGTTTGCTCAGGGCCTTTAGCCGGGGCCGCTTGCGTGGCGCTGCCTGCTTCCTGATTTGCATTGCTGCGCGTACTGCCGGTTAAGGGCGGCGCGCTGCCAAGACGACTGAAGTCGATGACCATAACGATAAACCTCTGGGTATTTGGACGCTTGCCATGTTTTCGGCCATACCCGGAAAAACTTTAGGCTCGATTAATCATAGCTTCACACAGAACTGTACTGATCTGCGTCAAACCACAGTGTAGGAAAGTCCGGAGACTGATGCCAACTTTCCTACAATGCCACCTCAACTTGACCGGGTGCTGTCACTCGGGCCCGGATCACACGCTTGGAGTTCAGGTTCTTGACTCGTATCTGCTCGCTGAGGCCTCCGTCTGACAGGGCTTCGCCGGGCATTTTGACACTTAACGTACCGCTACGGGCGCTGATGACCACATGGTCGCCCTTGCGCACGGTGGCAACCTGTTCCAGGTGCGTGAGGGTCAGTACCTGATCGGTGATCATGGGCCGCAGCAGCTTTTGACCCACTGCCAGTTCAGTCGCCGTCAGGTAGCCCTGATTGATCAGGCTGATATCCCGCTCGCGCAAGGTGACATCGGCATAGTCGATCACCATGCCGCGCTTGAGCGGGTGATTGACGATGACCACGTCACGGAACAGTTTGACCTGGGCTGGAACGAAGATAGTCCAGGGCGAGCCCCCTTCGCAGCGCACGCGCACGATCACCCGGCCCATGGGTTGTGCCGGGCTTTCGAGGGTTGCTGTCAATTCCTTGTCGCAATGAGCCAGTCGCAGACGGGGGTCAAGGTTGTTGACCTGGATCTGATATCGCCCCTCGGTCTGGCTGGTTGCCAGGTAGTCTTCAACGGTGAATTCAAGAAAGCCCTGGGTCACGCCGATAAGCTGATCAGGCGATGTAAACGCATCAGCCTGGGTATGAGTGCCCAGGCCAAGCAGGGTGCCAGCCGCCAGGACGCTCAGACAGCTGCGGCGCAGGGTCTGGAGGAAGGGCCGGTGGCAGGAAATTGTCGTTTTTGCGTTCATGGCCGATAAAAAAGCAAGCCCCGTGCCGTTTACCGGGAAGTGCGTGATGAAACTTGAAGTTTTTAAGAGGAGCTGAGAATGGCCGGGATGATGGATGCGGTTAACCAGCGCACTCAGCTGGTCGGGCAAAATCGCCTGGAGCTGTTGTTGTTTCGTCTGGATGGACCACAGCTTTACGGGATCAATGTGTTCAAGGTCAGGGAGGTGCTGCAATGCCCGAAACTGACCTTGATTCCCAAGTCTCATCCCGTGGTATGTGGTGTGGCGAGCATTCGAGGCGCGACCATCCCGATTCTCGATCTGGCCATGGCCACCGGGGCGGGGGCCCTGAAAGATCAAAGCAGCCCGTTTGTGATCATCACCGAGTACAACACCAAGACTCAGGGCTTTCTGGTTCGCTCGGTTGAACGCATCGTGAACATGAACTGGGAAGAGATCCATCCGCCGCCCAAGGGCACGGGTAACGACCATTACTTGACGGCCGTCACCCGGCTGGACGATCAACTGGTCGAAATCATCGATGTCGAGAAGGTACTGGCAGAAGTCTCGCCATCACCTGAAACCATCACCCACGGTGTAGTGGATGTCGAAACCCGGAGCAAGGCACTGTCATTGCGGGTGCTGACCGTCGACGATTCGTCGGTGGCACGCAAGCAGGTAGCCCGTTGCCTGCAAACGGTAGGCGTTGAAGTGGTGTCGTTGAATGATGGCCGTCAGGCGCTGGACTACCTGCGCAAGCTGGTGGAGGAGGGCAAGGACCCGTCTGAAGAATTTCTGATGATGATCTCGGATATCGAGATGCCGGAAATGGACGGCTACACCCTGACTGCTGAAATCCGTAACGATCCGCGGATGCAAAAGCTGCACATCATTCTGCATACTTCGTTATCCGGGGTATTCAATCAGGCTATGGTGAAAAAGGTCGGTGCCGATGACTTTTTGGCCAAGTTCCGACCTGATGACCTGGCATCCCGGGTAGTTGACCGGATAAAAGCAGCAGACCATAGCCAGGGCTCACCCCTGGCGGTCAAATCGATTTAAGAGGCAGGACATTTGTCGACGGCTAATTTGGATTTTGAACAGTTCCGGGTCTTCCTGGAAAAAGCCTGTGGCATTTTGCTGGGTGAAAACAAGCAGTACCTCGTCTCCAGCCGGCTTAACAAGCTGATGGAGCAGCAAGGTATCAAGTCCCTGGGCGAGCTGATTCAGCGTATCCAGAGCCAGCCGCGCAGCGGGCTGCGCGAACTGGTGGTCGATGCGATGACCACCAACGAAACCTTGTGGTTTCGCGACACCTACCCCTTCGAAGTATTGAAGAACAAGGTGCTGCCCGAGCAAATCAAGGCCAGTCCTGGCCAGCGTTTGCGAATCTGGTCGGCGGCCTGTTCTTCGGGGCAGGAGCCGTACTCGTTGTCGATGGCCATTGACGAGTTTGAGCGCAGCAACCTTGGGCAGTTGAAAGCGGGGGTGCAGATTTTTGCCACCGACCTGTCGGCCCAGATGCTCAATACCTGTAAAACCGGCGAATACGACAACCTTGCGATTGGCCGGGGCCTGTCGCCAGAACGCTTGCAGCGCTATTTCGATCCCAAGGGGCCGGGGCGCTGGGTGCTCAAGACGCCGATCAAGAATCGGGTCGAGTTCCGCTCCTTCAACCTGCTGGACAGTTACGCAGGGTTTGGCAAATTCGACATCGTGTTTTGCCGCAACGTGTTGATCTACTTCTCGGCAGAAGTGAAAAAAGACATTCTGCTGCGTATCCACAGCACCTTGAAACCGGGTGGCTATTTGTTTTTGGGCGCCTCTGAAGCCCTCAACGGCTTGCCGGATCACTACCAGATGGTCCAATGCAGCCCGGGAATCATCTACCAGGCCAAATAGACCTCTATCCGTAGTCGCTGCCGCAGGCTGCGAAGGGTTGCGCAGCAACCCGTTTCCCGAGATCAGTGCAAAACCTTTTCAAGGGCCTGCGGCCCTTATCGCAGCCTTCGGCAGCGACTACAAAAAACCTGCTCCAAGCGGCAGAAAAGCGGCAGTCAGCGGTCAACCGTTGCCGCTTTTCTGGCATTGCCGCTGTCCGCAACCCGGCAAACCCTTGAAATACGGGGCTGTAAAAACTGGCACGGGGTTTGCTCTATCCCTGTCATGTAAAACCTGAATCACATTCTCAGGTCAGCCCACAAAGGTTTTCCGACATGAGCATCAGCTTCGATAAAGCGCTCGGTATCCATGAGCAAGCCCTGGGCTTTCGCGCTCAGCGTGCCGAGGTACTGGCCAACAACATCGCCAACGCCGACACCCCGAACTACAAGGCTCGGGATCTGGACTTTGCCTCTGTGCTCGCGGCACAGAGCGACAAAAACCAGAACGGCGCCTTTGCGTTGAACAAGACCAACACTCGCCATATCGAAGCCCAGGGCCTGAGCAGTGGCGACGAGTCGCTGCTGTACCGCACCCCGATGCAGCCCTCGATCGACCAGAACACCGTGGATGCTCAGTTGGAGCAATCGAACTACGCAGAGAATGCGGTCAACTTCCAGGCCAGCTTCACCCTGCTCAACAGCAAATTCAAAGGGCTGATGTCGGCCCTGCGTGGGGAGTAATCCATGTCTCTATCCAGTGTTTTCAATATTGCCGGTAGTGGCATGAGCGCCCAGACCACGCGCCTGAACACCGTGGCCAGCAACATCGCCAACGCCGACACCGTGTCTTCGAGCATCGACCAGACCTACCGTGCTCGTCACCCGGTATTTGCCACTATGTTTCAGGGCGCGCAAAGCACCACCGGCGACTCGCTGTTCCAGAATCAGGACGGTGCAGGCCAAGGTGTGCAGGTGCTGGGCGTGGTTGAGGACCAAAGCGAGCTTCAGGCCCGTTACGAACCTAACCATCCTTCTGCAGACGCCAAGGGCTATGTGTACTACCCCAACGTCAATGTGGTTGAAGAAATGGCTGACATGATTTCTGCCAGCCGTTCGTTCCAGACCAACGCCGAGCTGATGAATACCGCCAAAACCATGATGCAGAAGGTCCTGACCCTCGGTCAGTGATAAGGGGCGACGCAAATGAGTGTGACCGATTCCACCAGCGGCATGACCCTTAACCAGGTGCTTGCCAACTCCGCCCAGGCCAAGACCACCGATACCAGTCTGGCGGCGGCCTCGAAGGCTGCGTCCGGGAACACGGCGCTGGGCAAGGATGCGTTCCTGCAACTGCTGGTTACCCAACTGAAAAACCAGAACCCGCTGGACCCGCAGGACAACACTGCGTTCGTCGCGCAACTGGCCCAGTTCAGCAGCCTGGAAGGCATCACCACGCTCAACGATACGGTCACTTCGCTCTCGGGCAACTTCCAGTCTTCGCAAGCCTTGCAGGCCTCGTCGCTGGTGGGGCGCTCGGTGATTGTGCAAACCGGTGAGGCCTATGTGGACCCCGCCAGCGAAAAGCCATTCAACGGCACCGTGGTGGTCCAGGACGCCAACTCCAATCCCGTGATCAGCATTACCAATGCGGACGGTGAAGTGGTCCGCACGATCGACATGGGCACCCAGAAGGCCGGTAACGCGGGCTTTACCTGGGATGGCAAGGACGACGAAGGCGTGCTGCTGGACAAGGGCTCGTACACCTTCACCGCATCAAGCAAAACCGACACCGGCACGACGGCGCTCACCACCTACCTGCCAGCCACGGTTAACAGCGTGACCCTGAGCAAGACCGGTGGCGAAATCATGCTCAACCTCGCAGGCCTGGGCAGCATTGGCATATCCAAAGTCCAGACCATTGGCCTCTAAGCCGACTCATACGCCTCAAGGAGAGAAACATGTCATTCAATATCGGCCTTAGCGGCCTCTATGCGGCGAACAAGCAGCTCGACGTGACCGGCAACAACATCGCCAACGCTGCGACCACCGGCTTCAAATCTTCGCGGGCAGAGTTTGCCGACATCTACTCGGCCAACAAGCTGGGGATCGGCAGCAAGACCATCGGCAGTGGCGTGAACCTGGCAGCGGTTTCGCAAAACTTTGGTCAAGGTGCAGTCAACAACACCGGCAACCTTCTGGACATGGGGATTCAGGGCAGCGGCTTCTTCGTGCTGAGCGACAACGGCTCCTTGAGCTACACCCGTGCCGGTACGTTCAAGTCCGATAAAGACGGTTATGTGACCAGCTCTGATGGCACTGCGCGCTTGCAGGGTTATGGCGTGGATGCCAACGGCAATATCGTCAATGGCGTGCTGACCGACCTGCGTATCGACACCTCGAACCTGGCGCCCAAGCCTACAGGTTCGGTCACGTCCGAGATCAACTTGAACTCCAGCGCCGATGCGATCGATCAGGCCAAGGTCCCGTTCGATCCGACCGTCTCCACCAGCTACACCAAAAAATTCAGCACCACGGTCTATGACACCCAGGGCAACGCGCACCCGATGGACCAGTACATGGTCAAGACCGGTGGCAACAACTGGAGCGTCTATACCCTGATCGATGGCCGCAACCCGGATGGCACCTTGCCAACAGGCGAGAATGCCACGGCACCAGTGCCTTCAACCATGGCGTTTGATTCGGCCGGTGCGTTGACCAAGGTGACGCAGCCAGGCGCGGCTGATGACCAGGCTGAAAACACCCTGGTTGTCAGTGGCTGGAAGCCGGGCGCCATGATCAATGGCGAATGGAAAGACAACGGTGCGGCGTCCAAAGCGGGTGGCATCGTGATCAACATGGCCAAAACCACCCAGTACAACACCGATACTTCCCGTAACCCGCCCACCCAGGACGGCTATGCCACCGGCCAGATCAACAACCTGACCATCGATGGTTCGGGCGTGATGTTCGCCAACTTCAGCAACAACCAGAGCCGCGCCATCGGCCAGATTTCCCTGGCCAGCTTTACCAACGAGCAAGGCTTGCAGCCGGTGGGTGGCACCGCCTGGAAAGAAACCTATTCCTCGGGTGTGGCCGGTTACGACGCGCCGAAAATTGGCAGCCTGGGCGCCATCCAGTCCAACTCCCTGGAAGACTCCAACGTCAACCTGACCAGCGAACTGGTGGACCTGATCAAGGCGCAGAGCAACTACCAGGCCAACGCCAAAACCATCTCGACCCAAAGCACCATCATGCAGACCATTATTCAGATGACGTAATGGCGGGTCGCGGGAGGGTATGCCCGTCACCATTGTGGGAGCGGGCTTGCTCGCGATAGCAGCAGCGCGGTCTGGCAAGTGACCGCGTTGTCAGCATCGCAGGAAAGCCAGCTCCTACCCAAAGCGCGCAGGTTCAGGTGAACTCAACCCGCTCCGGCACTCGGGTCATCAGTACCTTGCCTCCACGAATCGAGACCCGCGCCTTGGCCTGGCGGCGCACCGCTTCGTAGTCGTTCTCGGCATCCAGCACCAGCAGATTTGCCGGACGGCCCACCGCAATGCCGTACCGCTCGCCCAGGTCGAGGGTGCGTGCGCTGTTGTCAGTGACCAGATCCAGGCAGCGCGCCAGGTCTTCAAAGCCCATCATGTGGCAGATATGCAAGCCGGCATCCAGCACCCGCAGGATGTTGCCGTTGCCCAATGGATACCAAGGGTCCTTGATCGAGTCCTGGCCGAAGCACACGTTCATCCCGGCCCGATCCAGTTCGCCAACCCGTGTCACGCCGCGACGTTTAGGGAAGCTGTCGAAGCGGCCCTGCAAGTGGATGCTTTCGGTCGGGCACGAGACGAAGTTGATGCCCGAAGCCTTGAGCAGGCGGAACAGTTTCGAGCAGTAGGCGTTGTCGTAAGAGCCCATGGCCGTGGTGTGGCTGGCGGTTACCCGGCTGCCCATACCGCGTACGCGGGCCTCTTCGGCCAGCACTTCAAGAAAGCGCGAATGGGGATCGTCGGTTTCGTCGCAGTGCACATCCACCAGGCAGCCGGTGCGCTCGGCCAGGTCCATCAAGAATTTGATTGAACTGACCCCTTGCTCCCGGGTGTTTTCAAAGTGCGGAATGCCGCCGACCACATCAGCGCCCAACTCCACGGCCAGGGTCATCAGCGCGCGCCCTGCGGCGTACGACTCGATACCTTCCTGCGGAAACGCAACGATTTGCAGGTCAACCAGATGCCGGGCCTCTTCGCGCACTTCAATCATCGCCCGCAGTGCGGCCAGGGTTGGATCGGTCACATCGACATGGGTGCGCACGTGCTGAATGCCATGCTCGGCCAGCATGCGCAGAGTGGTGTGGGCACGCTGCTTGGTATCTTCGTGGGTGATGGTTTCCTTGCGCTGTGCCCAGCGCTCGATGCCTTCGAACAGGGTGCCGCTCACATTCCACTCGGGCTGGCCCGCGGTCAGGGCTGCATCCAGATGGATATGGGGTTCAACCAGAGGGGCGATTAACAGTTGGTCGCGGGCATCGATATCACCGTTTTGCACGGGCACAGTGCCTTGCTGCAACGTGATGGCGCCGATGCGCTCGCCTTCGCAACTGACCGTGAACAGGCCGGGTGTTTTACGCAACGTGGCATTGATGATGTTCATGGGGCGTCCTGTTGTTGAATTCTGCAACCTGCAATGTAGTCGCTGACGAGGCAGGCAGGGGATTCCCGTCGTTTAATCGCGCAAAAAACAAAACCCCCGTTAAACCCAACTGTTACCAGGGTTTAACGGGGGTTTTTGGTCAGGCGGTTTGACCCGCCTGCCCGCTCAGCTTATTGGCAAGCTTCGCAATCCGGCTCGTCAATCGCGCAAGCCTTTGGTACCGGTGCTGGACCGGCAGGGGCTGCAGCGACGTCTTCGCTGTTGTTGCCGTTCGACACGGCGTTGAGCTTGCCCGTGTTGACGGTGGACTTCTCGGTGCTGGTCGCGGCCAGGGCACGGAGGTAGTAAGTGGTTTTCAGACCACGGTACCAGGCCATGCGGTAGGTCACGTCCAGCTTCTTGCCCGAAGCGCCAGCGATGTACAGGTTCAGCGACTGAGCCTGGTCGATCCACTTCTGACGGCGGCTGGCGGCGTCAACGATCCACTTGGTATCGACTTCAAACGCGGTGGCATACAGCTCTTTGAGCTCTTGCGGGATGCGTTCGATCTGCTGCACGGAACCGTCGTAGTACTTCAGGTCGTTGATCATGACCGAGTCCCACAGATCGCGCGCCTTGAGGTCGCGAACCAGGTACGGGTTGATCACGGTGAATTCGCCCGAGAGGTTCGATTTCACGTAGAGGTTCTGGTAGGTCGGTTCGATCGACTGCGATACGCCAGTGATGTTGGCGATGGTGGCGGTCGGTGCGATGGCCATGATGTTGGAGTTACGAATGCCTTTTTGTACACGGGCACGAACCGGTGCCCAGTCCAGGGATTCGTTCAGGTCAACGTCGATGTACTTCTGGCCACGCTGCTCGATCAGGATCTGTTGCGAGTCCAGGGGCAGGATGCCTTTGGACCACAGCGAACCCTGGAACGTCTCGTAAGCGCCGCGCTCGTCTGCCAGGTCGCAAGAAGCCTGGATTGCGTAGTAGCTGACCGCTTCCATCGACTTGTCTGCAAATTCCACGGCTGCTTGCGAAGCGTACGGAATGTGCTGCAGGTACAGAGCGTCCTGGAAGCCCATGATCCCCAGACCCACTGGACGGTGCTTGAGGTTCGAGTTGCGTGCTTGCGGCACCGAGTAGTAGTTGATGTCGATCACGTTATCGAGCATGCGAACGGCTACGTCGATGGTGCGCTTGAGCTTGTCGGTGTCCAGCTTGCCGTTGACGATGTGGTTCGGCAGGTTGATCGAGCCCAGGTTGCAAACGGCGATTTCGTCCTTGTTGGTGTTCAAGGTGATCTCGGTGCACAGGTTCGAGCTGTGGACCACGCCCACGTGCTGCTGCGGGCTGCGCAGGTTGCACGGGTCTTTGAACGTCAGCCACGGGTGGCCGGTTTCAAACAGCATGGACAGCATTTTGCGCCACAGGTCTTTGGCCTGGATGGTCTTGAACAGCTTGATCTTGCCCGGGTACTGGGACAGCGCTTCGTAGTACTCGTAACGCTCTTCGAAGGCCTTGCCGGTCAGGTCGTGCAGGTCCGGTACTTCGGATGGCGAGAACAGGGTCCACGGGCCGTCATCGAAGACACGCTTCATGAACAGGTCAGGGATCCAGTTGGCGGTGTTCATGTCGTGGGTACGACGACGATCATCACCGGTGTTCTTGCGCAGCTCGATGAACTCTTCGATGTCCATGTGCCAGGTTTCCAGGTAGGCACACACAGCGCCTTTGCGCTTGCCACCCTGGTTAACGGCCACAGCGGTGTCGTTCACGACCTTGAGGAACGGAACCACGCCCTGGGATTTGCCGTTGGTGCCCTTGATCCACGAACCCAGTGCACGTACTGGCGTCCAGTCGTTGCCCAGGCCACCGGCGAATTTGGACAACATGGCGTTGTCGTGAATCGCGTGGTAAATGCCCGACAGGTCATCCGGCACGGTGGTCAGGTAGCAGCTGGACAGCTGCGGACGCTGGGTACCGGCGTTGAACAGGGTCGGAGTCGACGACATGTAGTCGAAGGACGACAGCAAGTTGTAGAACTCGATGGCGCGGTCTTCTTTTTGCTTCTCTTCGATTGCCAGGCCCATGGCCACGCGCATGAAGAAGATCTGCGGCAGTTCGAAACGCACGCCATCGTGGTGGATGAAGTAACGGTCGTACAGGGTTTGCAGGCCCAGGTAGGTGAACTGCTGATCGCGCTCGTGGTTGATCGCCTTGCCCAGTTTTTCCAGGTCGAAGGTGGCCAGCACAGGGTTCAGCAGGTCGAACTCGATACCCTTGGCGATGTAGGCAGGCAGGGCCTTGGCGTACAGGTCAGCCATCTCGTGGTGGGTGGCGCTGTCAGCTACTTTCAGGAAGCTCAGGCCTTCGGCACGCAGGGTGTCCATCAGCAGGCGAGCGGTCACGAACGAGTAGTTGGGCTCGCGCTCTACCAGGGTGCGGGCGGTCATCACCAGGGCGGTGTTGACGTCGCTCAGCGCTACGCCGTCGTAGAGGTTTTTCAGGGTTTCGCGCTGGATCAGGTCGCCGTCAACTTCTTCCAGACCTTCGCAGGCCTCGGTGACGATGGTGTTCAGGCGGCCCATGTCCAGGGGTGCAAAAGTACCGTCGGCAAGGGTGATGCGGATCGACGGGTGAGCATTCACGGCGTCTTGGGCCGGAGCGCGGATGGCGCGTTCCTTGGAGCGGGCGTCACGGTAGATCACATAGTCGCGAGCCACTTTTTGCTCGCCGGCGCGCATCAGGGCCAGTTCAACCTGGTCCTGGATTTCTTCGATGTGGATGGTGCCACCCGATGGCATGCGACGCTTGAAGGTCGCGGTGACTTGTTCGGTCAGGCGCGCAACAGTGTCGTGAATGCGGGACGAGGCAGCAGCGTTGCCGCCCTCAACTGCGAGAAACGCCTTGGTGATGGCAACGGTGATCTTGTCATCGGTGTAAGGAACCACAGCCCCGTTACGTTTGATCACGCGCAGTTGGCCTGGCGCGGTCGCAGACAGATCCAGATTTGAATCGGAACCCTGCGAGTTCTCGCGAGTTGTATCGGTTTGCATGGGGGGTGTCTCCACATTCTCTATGTTTGTTTGGGCGCCTTTTGGGTGCCCACCGTTACGTCCTGAAGCACTACAACCGGTGATGAGCCGGGCATAACAACTTCGGGACGTACAGAAGGGGGGTTGAGCCGCTTCCGTGCCGAAGTCTTGATTCACGCAGACCGCGTGAAACCGTATTCCTGTTGGATGACAGTATTTTTACTGCAACACCCGGGCCGCTTTCCGACATTTACGTTGGAAAGCGGTTGCCATCCGCATGAGCGGTTTGGTCTTTAAAATCGTGTTTGGTTCACCAGGCAGGCGCGAGAAAAGGGCTTGAAATTCTCGTCTGAGTTGTGCTTGGTCTTTTTGCTTAAAACCCTACATATGGGGTTTTTTGGCTGGATAGATACAAGATATGCGTTTTGCCGAGTCTCTGCAACGTAGGATCTTGGCTTGAATCCATGCTCGATTTGTGTATGAAAGTATAAAAAACGGCGTAGGCCCCACAGGCTCTGCATCAGACCGTTTGTCACCAATTTTTACCGGATTAAACTGTGCGTGCTGAATTTTGAGGGCGCGAACCCTACCATAAAAAACAGCGCTGTCCGAACGCATTTTCAGGCGGGTGCAAAGATAGGAAAGGTCAAGGGGATATTGCTACGAAGAAGCACCGGGAAGGTCAGGGCAGACCTTCCCGGTCATTGAGCGAAATTACAGCAATTGGAAGCTGTTTTGCTGGACGTTTTGCGAATCGAGGCCGATCTGCACGTTGAATTCACCCGGTTCTGCGGCGTACTTCAATTGTGCGTTATAGAACTTCAAGTCGTTCTCGTCGATGTTGAACTGCACCACCTTTTCCTCGTCAGGCTGGAGCATGATCTTCTGGAAGTTTTTCAGTTCCTTGAGCGGACGGCTCATGGACGCGGTGACGTCCTGGATATACAGCTGAACCACTGTTTCGCCAGCACGCTTGCCGGTGTTTTTGACGGTCACGCTGGCCGTCAGGGTGGCACCCGGCTTCAAGGTCTTGGCCGACAGGCTGACATCCGACAGGCTGAAGTCGGTGTAGCTCAGGCCATAGCCAAACGGGTACAGCGGGCTGTTGGGCTCATCGAAATACTGCGAGGTGTAGTTGCCCGGCTTGCCCGGCGTGAACGGTCGGCCAATGCTCAGGTGGCTGTAATAAGTCGGAATCTGACCAACCGAGCGCGGGAAGGTAATCGGCAATTTGCCGGACGGGTTGTAGTCACCGAACAGCACGTCAGCGATTGCATTACCGCCTTCGGTGCCGCTGAACCAGGTTTCCAGCACTGCGTCGGCCTGTTGCTGTTGTACATCAATCGACAGCGGCCGGCCGTTCATCAATACCAGCACCAACGGCTTGCCCGTAGCCTTGAGCGCTGTAATCAGGGCGCGCTGGCTGGCAGGAATGTCGAGGTTGGTGCGGCTTGATGATTCGTGGGACATGCCCCGCGACTCGCCCACCACGGCAACCACCACATCTGCCTGCTGTGCTGCCTTGACCGCTTCGTCAATCATCACCTGCGCCGGGCGCGGATCATTGACCACTTCGGGTGCATCGAAGTTGAGGAAGTTGAGGTAGTCGACGATTTTCTGGTCGTCAGTGATGTTGGCGCCACGGGCATAGATCAAGTTGCCCTGTTCGCCGAGTGCGTTGCGCATGCCGTCGTATACGGTGACAGATTGTGCTGGCTGACCGGCCGCCGCCCAACTGCCCATGATGTCAATCGGGGCCTTGGCCAGCGGGCCAACCAGCGCGATGCGCGCCTCTTTTTTCAGCGGCAGGGTTTCAGACTGGTTTTTCAGCAGCACCAGGCTCTTGCGCGCCACTTCACGGGCTTCGCTGCGATGCAGGCGACTGTCGGCCTTGGTATCGACCGGATCATCTTCAGCCTTGCCGATCCGCAGGTACGGGTCGCCAAACAGGCCCATGTCGTATTTGGCGCCAAGCACCTCACGCACCGCGTTATCCAGATCGCTTTGCGGCACTTCGCCGGACTTGAGCAGGCCGGGCAACTCCTCACCGTAGGCCTTGTCGTTCATGCTCATGTCGATACCGGCCTTGATCGCCAGCTTGGCGGCCTCCCGGCTGTCCTTGGCCACACCATGCTTGATCAACTCGATGATTGCGCCGTGGTCGCTGACAGCAACGCCTTTAAAGCCCCAGTCCTTGCGCAGCAAATCCTGCATCAGCCACATGTTCGAGGTGGCCGGTATGCCATTGATCGAGTTCAGGGCCACCATCACGCTGCCGGCGCCGGCTTCAATCGCTGCATGGTAGGGCGGCAGATAGTCCTGGAACATGCGTGTCGGGCTCATGTCCACCGTGTTGTAGTCCCGGCCGCCTTCCACTGCGCCATACAGGGCGAAGTGTTTGACGCTGGCCATGATGTTGCCGGGCAGGGCCGGTGACGCGCCCTGATAGGCCTGCACCATGACCCTGGCGATGCGCGAGACCAGGTAAGTGTCTTCACCAAAGCCCTCGGAGGTACGGCCCCAGCGCGGGTCGCGGGCGATATCCACCATGGGTGCGAAGGTCAGGTCGATACTGTCGGCGCTGGCTTCCTTGGCGGCCACGCGACCGCTCAGGCCGATGGCATCCATGTCCCAGCTGGAGGCCAGGGCCAGGCTGATCGGGAAAATAGTGCGATGGCCATGGATCACGTCGTACGCAAAAAACATCGGGATCTTCAGACGGCTGCGCATGGCAGCGTCTTGCATCGGGCGGTTTTCGTCACGGCTGATGGAGTTGAAGGTGCCACCGATACGGCCTGCGGCGATTTCCTTGCGGATCATCTCGCGGGGCATTTCCGGGCCGATGCTGATCAGGCGTAATTGGCCGATCTTTTCATCGACGGTCATTTTCTTCAGCAGGTCAGCGACGAACACGTCTTTATGCGGGAGCGGGGCCGCAGGGGTTTGAGCCCACACGGTGTGACTGGCCAGGCTGATGACAATGCCCAGCAAACACATTTTTCTCATTGGATTCTTCTGCGCAGCCGCTCACTTGAAGCGAGGGAAGCCCACGCTTGTGCAGCGATATTGTTCTGGGGAGGTATCAGGAGTACTCGAATTAAAGAATTGACCTACCTTTAGAACGGAGTATTCCTGAATGGTAGGCAGTCTTTTAGCTGATTCGCCGCGTGCAATCCAGTATTGCCGGGAGTTTTTAGGCGTGGTGTGTGGTCAATAACCAAATGTCGTTATTTCGGAGCGTCACAAGCATGGGAATACAAAACGTTAGAGTTGTGGGCTGGAAAGTGATCGCCCTGCTGGCCTTGAGCAGCCTGCTGGCGGGGTGCGGGATCAACACCATTCCGACCCTGGACGAGCAGGTCAAGGCGGCCTGGTCGCAAGTGCAGAACCAGTATCAGCGTCGCTCGGACCTGATCCCCAACCTGGTCGAAACGGTCAAGGGCGCGGCCAAGCAGGAGCAAGCCACCTTGACGGCGGTGATTGAGGCGCGGGCCAAGGCGACCTCGATCCAGGTCGATGCCAGCACCCTGAACAATCCCGAAAAACTCAAGCAGTTCCAGGAAGCGCAGAACCAGCTGACGGGAGCCTTGAGCCGATTGATGGTGGTGTCCGAGCGTTACCCGGACCTCAAGTCGAACCAGAACTTCCTCTCGCTGCAGTCACAACTTGAAGGCACGGAAAACCGCATCAGCGTGGCCCGTCGCGACTTTATCCTTGCGGTAGAGCGCTACAACACTGAAATCCGCACCTTTCCGGGGCGTTTGTGGCATGCGGTGATGTACAGCGACCTGCCAGTACGCTCGACCTTTGAAGCCACCACCCCGGACGCCGACAAAGCGCCTGAAGTGAAGTTCTAATTGCTTGTGTGATGTTGTAGTCGCTGCCGCAGGCTGCGAAGGTTTGCGGAGCAAACCGTTTCCTCAAAGACCCTGCGAACCCCTTCGCAGCCTGCGGCAGCGACTACAAGAGTCCGGGCTTTAATATCGAGGTAGCGATGCGCTTATCAAGACCGGGGCTTGGCCTGTTGCTGTGGCTCTTTATAGCCACGGCCCAGGCACTGACCTTTCCCGCGCTCAGCGGGCGGGTGGTGGATGACGGGCAAATGCTTGATCCCGCCACTCGCCAGCAATTGACGCAAACCCTGCAAGCCCACGAAAAAGCCACCGGCGAGCAAGTGGTGGTGGTCACGGTGCCCGACCTGCAAGGCACCCCGATTGAAGACTTCGGCTACCAGTTGGGTCGCGCCTGGGGCATCGGCCAAAAGGACAAAAACAACGGCGCCTTGCTGATCGTGGCCCGTGACGACCGCAAGTTGCGCATCGAGGTCGGCTATGGCCTGGAAGATCGGCTCACTGACGCCCAGTCCTCTGTGATCATCAATCAGGTCATCACTCCGGCCTTCAAGGCAGGGAACTACAACCAGGGGATCAGCGACGGTGTCGGCGCCATCCTGCAGGTATTGGGCGGTGCTCCCTTGGCCGAACCGGCCTACGCCACCGGGCAGGGCGGCGGCAATGATTTCATGGCTGAGCACCCGGGCGTGGTTGTGCTGCTATTTATACTGTTTGTGCTGATTGTCGCTGCCTGCCAGTTCCTGGGCATCTGCCACTCGGGCGGTGGCGGTGGTTCGCGCTCGGGCGGTTTTGGGGGTGGCGGGTTCGGAGGAGGCGGTGGCGGAGGTTTTCGCGGCGGCGGTGGCAGCTTTGGCGGCGGCGGGGCCTCAGGCGGCTGGTAATTCATTTTTCAACGAGTATCGAGACTTATGGCTTTATTAACTCCAGAGCAACAGCGGCAGGTCGAAGAAGCCGTCACCCGTGCCGAATTGCACACCGACGCCGAAATCGTCACCGTGCTGGCTCCCCGTGCCGACGACTACAGCTACATCCCCTTGCTGTGGGCCAGCCTCATCGCCCTGGTGGTGCCCGCTGTGGTGCACTTTTTAAACAGCGGGCTGACGACTTACACGCTGCTGATGCTGCAGTGGGCCAGCTTTGTCTTCCTTAGTCTGATCTTTCGCCTCCCGGCCATCACCACCCGGCTCATTCCGCCCCGTGTGCGGCACTGGCGCGCGAGTAATCTGGCCCGACGCCAGTTTCTCGAACAGAAACTGCATCACACGGCGGGGCGCACCGGCGTGCTGATTTTTGTCAGTGAGGCTGAGCGTTATGTCGAAATCCTGGTAGACGAAGGCATCTCGCGTCATCTGGACAACAGCGACTGGGGTACCATCGTTAACGACTTCGTGCGGCGCGTGGCGCTGGGGCATACGGCAGAGGGCTTTATTACCTGCATCGATGCCTGTGCCGAAGTGCTCAAACAGCATGTGCCCAAGACGCAGACACGTAATCAATTACCGAATCGGTTGGTGATGTTGTAATTGCCGCTGTCTGAAATAACTCCGTGCCCCCGGCGGCCAACACGCCTAAAATGGCCGCCATTCGTTTTTTGATTTCCCCTCCTGCACCCCCGAGGCACCTTTTTCAATGTCAGTGACTGCTACCACCGCCGCGTCTGTGCCGGATCATCGTGCGCAATTTTTGAGCCTGCTGGAAACCGGCCTGGCCCAGAACTCCTTTATCAAGCTGGTCCTGGCCAAGTACGTGGGTGCTGAAGCCGAGCTGCAGCGGATCATCATCAAGCAGGTCACGGTCAAGGATCAGGCCTGCCTGTCGTTTGTGTATCGCTACAAAACCCGTGACATCACCAAGAACTTCCCGCTGCAAGAGGGCGTGGCCAACATTGCCGAGCTGCTGCCGGAAGCGTTCAAGAACGCACATTTGTTGACCCTGACCGACGAAGTGCAGCTGGAATACAGCAAAAAAGGCAAAAGCTCGCTGTTCAAAGGCAAAAGCCAGCAAGAGCGGGAAGTGCCGTCGGCCGAGCACAACCGTGAAAAGAACCGCTTTGTGGATCTGACTCGGCCGTTTCTGGCTGATCTGGGCGTGACCAACAAGCAGCAAGAACTGATCCCGGCGATGTCGCGCAAGTGGAAGCAGATCAACAAGTTTATCGAGGTGTTTTCCCACGCCCTAAGTAACTCGCCCCTCAAGCTGGATCAACCGGTCAAGGTGGTGGATTTTGGTTCGGGCAAGGGTTATCTGACGTTTGCCATCCACGATTACCTGCGCCACAGCCTGCAAGCCGAAGGCCTGGTGACCGGGGTTGAGTTGCGCGAAGACATGGTCACGCTGTGCAACAACGCCGCTCAGCGCCTCGAACATCCGGGCCTGACGTTCCAGCATGGTGATGTGCGCAGTTTTGCGCCGACCCCGATCGACGTAATGATCGCGCTGCATGCCTGCGACATTGCCACCGACTACGCCATCCATATGGGGATTCGCTCCGGGGCTGCGATCATCATGTGTTCGCCGTGCTGCCATAAGCAGATCCGCCTGCAAATCCAGAGCCCGGCATTGCTCAAGCCGATGCTGCAATACGGCCTGCACCTGGGCCAGCAGGCCGAAATGGTCACTGACAGCTTGCGCGCACTGTTCCTGGAAGCCTGCGGTTATGAAACCAAGGTGTTTGAGTTCATCTCCCTGGAGCACACCAACAAAAACAAGATGATCCTCGCGGTCAAGCGCGCCGAGCCGCTTGATCCGGCTCAGCTGTTGGTGAAAATCCAGGAGCTCAAGGCGTTCTACAACATCCAGGAACACTGTCTTGAAACGCTGCTGCAGGCCGATGGCTTGCTGAAATAAGCCTGTAAGTTGCGTCTGGCGGGTACGTAGTACTTGGCTATTACCCGCTTGGGCGCTGAGGGGTTACTTTGGCTACTCTTACTGGCCCAAGGTCTTACCCCACAGGAGCACGCACCATGGCAGCGAAAAAAATTCTGATGCTGGTCGGCGATTACGTCGAAGACTACGAAGTGATGGTGCCGTTTCAGGCGCTGTTGATGGTCGGTCATCACGTGCACGCCGTGTGCCCGGGTAAGACCTCTGGCCAAACCGTGCGTACCGCCATCCACGACTTCGAGGGCGACCAGACCTACAGCGAAAAACCCGGCCATCTGTTTGCCCTGAATTTCGATTTCGACAAGGTTAAAGCCAGCGATTACGACGCTCTGCTCGTGCCGGGTGGTCGTGCACCGGAATACCTGCGCTTGAACGAAAAGGTTCTTGAACTGGTTCGTGATTTCGACACGGCGGGCAAGCCGATTGCGGCGGTGTGCCATGGTGCGCAACTGCTGGCGGCGGCGGGCACGCTTGAAGGACGTGAATGCAGTGCTTATCCGGCGTGTGCACCGGAAGTGCGTCTGGCGGGCGGTACGTATATCGACATCGACGTGACCAAGGCCCATGTACAGGGCAACCTGGCTACCGCTCCTGCCTGGCCGGCACATCCTGCATGGCTTGCGGCGTTTCTGGGCTTGTTGGGCACCAAGATCACTTTGTAGGAAGGAGGCGTGACCATGTGTGAACTGTATGTAAAAGCCGATCCGATTCTTTACGAGTCACGTTCGCGCTCATTGCGTATTTGCGGCGTGGTCACGACGTTGCGCCTGGAAAACCAGTTCTGGGACATTCTCAGTGAAATCGCCGAAGCAGACGGCATGACCACCAACCAATTGGTGGCCAAGCTGTATGAAGAGGTCATGGATTATCGCGGCGAAGTGGTCAACTTTGCCTCGTTCCTGCGCGTGAGTTGCACCCGCTACTTGAGCCAGCGCCGGGTGCAGGCGCCGGAGTTGAGTGTGGTAGCACGTCACAGTAACCGCTCTCTCCCGCAATAGCGCTTGCGGGTGTGAGCGGCACACACCTGTGGGAGCCGGGCTTGCCCGCGATGGCGTCGACGCGGTGGGCCAGATACACCGTGCAGGCCGAATCGCGAGCAAGCCCGCTCCCACAGAGGGTTTGCCGGATCAGCCAACTCAGAAGAACCGCGTTACGCTGACCTTGGCATTGCGGCCCTGGCTGTAGGCGTTATCGCCGCTGAGCATCGGGCGAAAGCTGTTATTGAACATATTGTCCAGGGTGAAGTTGACCTCGGTGCCCTTGAGGTACGGCTGTTGCGGCTTCCAGTTGGCAAACAGGCCCTGCACGTTGTAGCCGTCGTTGTTGTAGTGATCCCAGTAACGGTCACCCAGAACGCTGATCGGGCTGCTGTAGTAATCGTCGCTCGGTCTGCGGTCTGTTTTACGCACCCATTCTCCCTTCCAGCCAACGCGAGCATCCAGGCTCGGTATTTTGGTGCCCAGTACGGCAATCCATTTTGGTGCAGGCACGTCTCGGGCCCAGACGTTGGGGCCCCACGGGTTGGTGTAGGCGCCTTCGTGTTTACCCGTCATCCATGCGTACGACAGTGAGCCGAACACGTAGGTGGACTCGTAAAAGCTCTCAACCTCAAACCCTTTGATCGTCACACTGCCAATATTGCGGTAGTTGGGCATATTGGGGCCGCAGGCTGTGCTCATGCTGACATCGACTGTTTGTGCGGCACAGCCCACACCTGTGGCTTTGAAAATCTCGTCGTCGACGGTGTTGTGGAACAGGGTGGTGCGCACCAGGGCGTGGTCGCTGTCGCCGAAAATCTGATCAAACGTGGTGATGTTTCCCCCGCGCCAGCCGGTGATGCGCTCGGGATCCAGGCTCCGGCTGCTGGAGGTGCGGCTGCCAGTGCCCTGGACTTCGTATTGCTCGTCGATCACCGGGGCGCGCCAGGTCTTGCTGTAGTTAACGAACAAGGCTGTTTTCGGGGTAATTGTCCAGAAGGCCGACAGGCGAGGCGACCAGCCAGTGTAGGTTTTGTCGCTGTAGTCGTGACCCAGTTCCGGATGGTTGTAAAAGGGCGCGTCGTTTTCCTGACCGCGATTGCGCACATGGTCGTAACGCATGGACGGGGTCAAGGTGAAGTCGCCCCAAGTGATGGCGTCCTGAAGGTAGACGCTGTTGGTATTGACCTTGCCCCGTGGCATGAAGTTGGGTTGGTAGTGGCCGTAATTGTACTTCTCTGTTTCGTAATTCCCGCCTGGCATCCACATGTCCACATCACGCTGATGTCTGCGAAATTGCACGCCGGTGGTCACGGCATGGTCCAGCGGGCCGGTGGCAAACAGGCTGATGTTTTCGATCTGCAGCATGTCATCGGTGTAGCCGGTTTCCATCTTGCGCCCGCCGGTGGTGGGCTGGGTGTGGGCCTGTTCGCTGCGCTTGTCGGTTTGTTCGGTGTTGGAGTGGGAGTACTTGACCTCAAGGTCTACCAGGGGGTTGTCCAGAGGCTCGTATTTGTATTGGGTCGACCAGGTGGTGTCGATGGTTGAGCGGTTGGACAGGTATCGTCGGGAGGCAATGTCATAGCCATATTTGGCAATGTTGGCCTTGCTGGGTGGCTCCGGATAGCTGACAGCCGAGAAGGGCACCCACAGGTCATTGTTCGCCCGTGAGTAAGACATGCCGACGCGGTGTTCGTCATTGAGTCTCAGGTTGAGCTTGAGCAGTTGCGCGTCCAGATCCTGGGCGGTGTTGGGCAGGCGCTTGGGATTGACCGGGTACAGGTTTTTCGGATCGGGCATCGTGTCGGCCAGCTTCATGTTGTCGCCGTCGCGTTTGGTGTAGTACACCAGTGCATCGGCGCGGCCATCTTCGGTGCGGCCGTACGCGGCACCGCTGTAAACCTGTTGATGATCATTGCTGCTGTAGCCGTACTTGAGCATGGCGCCAACGTCTTTGCCGTCTTCGAGCAAGTCCGGGGCATCTTTGGTTTCCATGTGTACGACGCCGGCAAAACCACCATTGCCGGTGTGTATGTCATGGGGGCCTTTTTCTACTTCAAGGCGCTTGATCAGCTCGGGCTCGATAAAAATCGTGCCCTGTTTGTAGCGCTCAAAGCCGCTTTTGGTCGCGCCATCCACCGTCATTTGAACGTCTTCGGCTTCGCCCATGCCCCAGATATTGATGGTCTGACCGCCAGGCTTGAGCGATCCGCCGAGGTTGATGCCCGGCAGTGTGGCCAGCAGGCTGGGGATGTTGTTGGCCTGATACTGATTGATCTGGGTTTGGGTCATGGTCGATTTGCCGACGCTGCTGGAGTCGACCTCGTTGCCATTACCCACGACGCTGACTGCGCCGAGTTCAAGGCTGTTGCTGGTGGTGGTGCCGTCTTCCCGAGGCCGGACAACGTAGGTGCGGTCGACCTGGATCAAGCTGAAGTCGGTGCCCTTGAGCAGTAGCTGGATGGCCTGTTGTGGTGTGAAGTCGCCTTTGAGCGCGGGGGCTTTTATGTTGCGTAGCAGGGCTTCGTCAAACAGCAGCTGGATTTTCGCTTGCTGTGCCACCTCACTCAGTGAGCTGGCCAGCGATTGTGCCGGCAGCTGCAACTGGAACGACTGGGCATGGGCTTGCAGGCTGATCGCCAGGCAAGCCGCCGCCAGTGTCGGGCGCGCGTAAACGTGCGAGAAGTGATGTGGTGTGCGAAACATGAAATCCCCCGGTGTGGCAACAAAGGCCAAAAAGACATGCGTTAGCAACGCAGACCGGAGGAAGACGCGACAGCCTGAAAAAACCACATATGCGAATGCAAAATATTCGCATATGTTTTTTTAGCGAGGTTCGATGCGGATGATTCCGTTGTCCAGCAGCACGTTTTTTACCGGGATCAACGCGGGAAGGGCCTTGACCAGTGCCAGTGGATCGCGGGTGTCCAGGTTGCCGGAGACCTTGTAGCGAGCGAGGGGGCCATCGGCAAGCTGGATGACGCCGGGGCGGTACAGGTCCAGCTCGTCCACCAGGCTGGCCAGTTCGCGATTGCGAAAGGACAGGTGCCCGCTGCGCCAGTCCGCCACTTCATCAGGGCCCAGGTTTTGCTCTTGCAGTGAGTGCCTGGCGTAGTCGTAGGTGGCGCGTTGCTGAGCGCCAAGCAGGGTTGAAGAGGTGGCATCGGGGGTAAACGCAACCTGGCCATGGGCGACACTGACCACCAATTGGCGTGAGCTGCGCCGGACATCGAATCCGGTGCCGACTACCCGGATGCGCGCATCGCCAGCATGCACCACCAGTGGTTGCTCTTTATTGGCCGCTACGTCGATATAGAACTGGCCCTGATCCAGATATATATCGCGTTGTTGTGCGCTGAATTCGAGGCGTACCCGGGTGTTGGCATTGACATTCAAGGTGCTGCCGTCAGGCAGTGATACCGTGCGCCCGCCTTGGGCCGAGGTGCTCACGTGCTGCTGGTGCAGGGCCACTGGGGCTCCCAGGTTCAGCGCAAAGACGGCGCACAGGACGGCGGCCGCGGTGGCCAGCGCTGCGTTGAATCGCCGGGGGCGCACGGGAAGCGTTACGGGACGGTTTACCCGTTCAAGTTCGCCCAGATCAGCCCACAGGGATTGGAATTCGGCATAGGCCTGTGCATGGGCCGGGTTGGCATGCCACCTGTTGAATTGCTCTCGGCTGGATGGGTCGCGCTCGTTACGATTGCGCGAAAACCAATGGGCCGCCTGTTCATCGATGCTCTCGTGCCCGGCTTCTTGAAAAGGACTCATTTTGGCTGCTCCTTGCCGCTGTCCCGTTGTAGATGTTGCTTGCAGTGCAGTAAGGCCAGGGCAATGTGCTTTTCGACCATGCTCACGGAAATCCCCATGCGTGCGGCAATCTGTGCCTGACTCAAGCCTTCAAAACGGTGCAGCATAAGGGCTTCGCGGCGCCTGGGCGAGAGTTCTGCAAGCACGCTTTTGAGCTGCTCAAGGCGCTGCTGACGCTGGGCCGCGGCCATCGGGTCATCCCTCTCATCACTTAAGGGTTCGGCTTCACTCTCGGCGTGCTCGCCGTGCACGGCTTGTCGTACTTGCTGGCGCCGCCAGTGGTCGCGCAACAGATTGCGCGCCATCTGAAATAAAAAAGCCCGTGGCTGCTCGACCTTGGCCCGGTCCTGATAACCCAGCCATTGGGTGAAAACATCCTGGGTCATGTCGGCTGCATCGCTGGTGTTGTCGGTGCGCTTGCGCAGAAAGTGCAGAATTTGCGTATAGAACTCGCGAAAGTGATCGGCCGCGGGCGGGTCGGGTTTAAGGCCTGACATGAAGATCCTTGTGAACACAGCGATGCAAATAAGTCGCGAATGGTATCGATAACCATTGCTATTTGTCTCGTTGAAAATGCGTGTCCCGTTCATTCCTGTCGATAAATGGATAAATAGCCTGTGGGGTCTTTACTGAATAAGCGCAGGCACCCTTATTTTCAGGAGAAAGGCTATGTCGGGTTGGTACGAATTGAGCAAGACCAGCAGCGGGCAGTTTCGTTTTGTATTGAAAGCGGCGAATGCCGAAACGATATTGGTCAGTGAGCAGTACACCACGCTCGCGGCGGCCAAGGCCGGGATTGCCTCGGTTCAGGCCAACAGCCCGCTGGATGAGCGCTACGAGAAAAAAGCGGCCAAGGATGGCAAGCCCTACTTCAATCTGAAGGCGGCCAATCACCAGGTCATTGGTACCAGTGAGTTGTACAGCTCAGAGGCCGCGCGGGACAAAGGCATTGCCAGTGTCAAACACAACGGCCCGACGACGGTGATCAAAGAGAAGCTCTGAGGGACGTGGTGTGGGTCAAGCCTCTACCGGCACGGAGTGTCGGCTGAGGCCCAGCGGGTGAGTCTTTGAATTGAAGAAGCGAAGTGCCAGTTTCTTTTCGGCAAACAGCGCGGTGTAATGGTTTTTCTGGAAACGGATAAACGCCTCGCTGCGCGGGTAGATGGCGATGCACAGGGTTTTGAGCGGCGCCAGGCGCAAGGCGTCGATCAGGTGTTGGTCCTGCTCGCTCAAGCTATGGCCAAAAATGCACAGCGCGTCTTTATGAGCCATTAGCTGCTCATGGCAAAAAGACAGGTAATCGGACTGGCGAATGGATTTGCGCTTGTCGTCACTGCTGGTTTCGCTGACAAATAACGGTACATCGTCCAGTGCGCTGATCGAGTGGTTAATGGCGAAGTTGCTCAACAAGGTGGGCTCGCTGGCCGTGATTTTCCGGGCCTTGCCTTCCTGATTCCTGACCAGGTGCAACGCTCCGTGCAGGTAGAGCATGCGGGTGGTTTTGCCCTTGGCGGCGCTCGCACTCAATTCAAAGGTCGAACCGGATGCATTGAACAGGTCATTGAACTGCTTGGGTGCCTGCATGACAGCCCAGGGCGCCAGCAGGTCGTAGTTGGAACAATACACGGTGGCATAGCGCGCCAGTTCCTCGTGCCAGCAAGCCAGGGTGTCGGGCTGCATCAGGCGCCAGGGGATGTGGATGTCCTGAGTGCAGTTGATCAGGGCTTCCTTGATGGCGTAATAGCGTTTGCGCGGTGAGGCCGAGTTGATGGCCAGTGCCTTGTTGACCTTGCTCGCGGTCTTGAGGGCGCTCAGTACATGTTCGAAATTGCGGGTGCCAAGGGCTTCGAACACGCTGAGTTCGGTCTGGCTCAGCGGTTTTTCGGCTACGCTCTTGGCTTTATCAAACAGTGAGTCGTAATAGAAGTCATGCCACACGGCCATGCTCGCGCCGTTACCGATCAGCAGACCGCTGCACGGCGTGCTGGTGCGTAACTGGTTCCAGTCTTCTAGTTCGGCATCAAATTCCTGGAAGGGTGTCATCGCAAATATCGTCTCAAGGCGTGGGCGGTAGCGGACTTTATCACGCTCAAGTGTTGAGCCAGATCAACATTGCTGCATTGTGATTGGGCGAAGCTGTAAAGAACCGATTTAGCCAATGACCCGTCAAGAGGACTCGACATGACCAGTACTTTCTTTATTCCCGCCGTCAACATCATGGGTAATGGTTGTCTGGACGAGGCCATGACTGCGATCCGCAACTATGGCTTTCGCAAGGCATTGATTGTGACCGACGCGGGGCTGGCCAAGGCGGGGGTTGCGACCTTGATCGCTGAAAAGCTCGCGCTGCAAGACATTGATTCGGTGATTTTTGACGGTGCCAAACCTAACCCGAGCATTGCCAACGTAGAGGCGGGACTGCTGGTGCTCAAGGCGCAGCACTGCGACTTTATCGTGTCGCTGGGCGGCGGTTCGCCCCATGACTGCGCCAAGGGCATTGCGCTGTGCGCGACCAATGGCGGGCATATCCGTGATTACGAAGGTGTCGATCGCTCGGCCAAGCCGCAAATGCCGCTGGTTTCGATCAACACCACGGCTGGTACGGCCAGTGAAATGACGCGTTTTTGCATCATCACAGACGAAGAGCGCCACGTAAAAATGGCCATTGTCGACCGCAACGTCACGCCGCTGCTGTCGGTCAACGACCCTGAGTTGATGGTCGCGATGCCTAAAGGCCTGACGGCAGCCACGGGCATGGATGCGCTGACCCATGCCATTGAGGCTTATGTGTCGACCGCAGCCAACCCGATTACCGATGCCTGCGCGATCAAGGCAATGGAGCTGATCAGTCAGAACCTGCGCCAGGCGGTGAATGACGGCAAGGACCTGACGGCGCGCGAAAACATGGCTTACGCGCAGTTCATGGCCGGTATGGCCTTTAACAACGCATCCCTGGGCTTTGTGCATGCGATGGCCCACCAGTTGGGCGGGTTCTATGACTTGCCCCATGGTGTGTGCAACGCAGTATTGCTGCCCCATGTGCAAACCTTTAACGCCAGTGTGTGCGCGGCTCGTTTGACCGACGTGGCCCATGCGCTGGGTGCCGATGTGCGCGGCCTGAGCCCGGAAGAGGGCGCCCAGGCGGCCATTGCGGCGATTCGTACGCTGGCCAGGGACGTCGAGATTCCGGCGGGGCTGCGTGATCTGGGGGCCAAGCTGGATGACATCCCGATCCTGGCCACCAATGCCCTGAAAGATGCGTGTGGTTTGACCAATCCGCGCAAGGCAGATCAGGGGCAGATTGAGGAAATCTTCCGTAACGCGTTTTAAGCGGGCTGGTTTGAGGGCATAAAAAAACGGCCGGGTTATTAACCCGGCCGTTTTTATGTCTGGCTTTAAAAGCGCTTATTGCACTTCTACGGCCAGGCTGTCGCTGATTTTTTTCTGCCAGATCGCCGGGCCGGTGATGTGGACCGACTCGCCGTTGCTGTCGACTGCCACGGTGACGGGCATGTCTTTGACGTCGAACTCGTAGATCGCTTCCATACCCAGTTCGGCAAATGCCACCACGCGCGATTTCTTGATCGCCTGGGCTACCAGGTACGCAGCACCGCCGACGGCCATCAGGTACACGGCTTTGTGTTCCTTGATGGCTTCGATGGCGGTAGGGCCGCGCTCGGATTTGCCGATCATGCCCAGCAGGCCGGTTTGATCGAGGATCTGACGGGTGAACTTGTCCATCCGCGTGGCGGTGGTCGGACCGGCAGGGCCAACCACTTCGTCGCGCACCGGATCAACCGGGCCCACGTAGTAGATGAAGCGACCCTTGAGGTCTACCGGCAAGGTTTCACCCTTGTTCAGCATTTCAACCATGCGCTTGTGCGCAGCGTCACGACCGGTCAGCATTTTGCCGTTCAGCAGGACGGTTTCGCCCGGCTTCCAGCTCTGCACGTCTTCCGGGGTCAGGGTGTCGAGGTTGACACGGCGGGCCGACGGGCCTGCTTCCCAAACGATTTCCGGGTAGGCGTCCAGCGGTGGCGCTTCGAGTGCTGCAGGGCCGGAGCCGTCCAGTACGAAGTGGGCGTGACGGGTGGCCGCGCAGTTCGGGATCATGCACACCGGCAGGGACGCTGCGTGGGTCGGGTAGTCCATGATTTTCACGTCAAGAACAGTGGTCAGGCCGCCCAGGCCCTGGGCGCCGATACCCAGTTGGTTGACCTTCTCGAACAGCTCGATGCGCATCTCTTCGATACGGCTGGACGGGCCACGCTTGATCAGGTCGTGAATGTCGATGGACTCCATCAACACTTCCTTGGCCATCACGGCCGCTTTTTCAGCGGTGCCGCCGATGCCGATGCCGAGCATGCCCGGTGGGCACCAGCCCGCGCCCATGGTCGGAACAGTCTTGAGCACCCAGTCAACGATCGAGTCGGACGGGTTGAGCATGGCCATTTTCGACTTGTTCTCGGAACCGCCGCCCTTGGCCGCTACGTCCACTTCCACGGTGTTACCCGGAACGATGGAGTAGTGGATGACCGCAGGGGTGTTGTCCTTGGTGTTGCGACGGGCGCCTGCCGGGTCGGCCAGGATCGAAGCGCGCAGGACGTTTTCCGGCAAGTTATAAGCGCGACGCACGCCTTCGTTGATCATGTCGTCCAGGCCCATGGTGGCGCCGGTCCAGCGTACATCCATGCCTACGCGCACGAAAACGGTGACGATGCCGGTGTCCTGGCAAATCGGGCGGTGGCCAGTGGCACACATGCGCGAGTTGATCAGGATTTGCGCCATCGAGTCACGGGCCGCTGGCGATTCTTCGCGCAGGTAGGCCTCGTGCATCGCCTGGATGAAGTCCACGGGGTGGTAGTAGGAAATGAATTGCAGGGCGTCAGCAACGCTCTGAATCAGGTCGTCTTGCTTGATCACGGTCATGGGTCGCGCTCCTCTATAAGACGGGAACATTCAATTAAGGTGTTTGCGACCTTGGTGTATCGGTCTGTCGAAAACATCTTTGCTAGGCATACCGGGCACGCATGACCGGTACAAAAACGGCGCGGCAGTATAACCCGGTACACTCCTTGATACACCCGCACGGGCAAAACTTGTAGCCGCTGGCGAAGGCTGCGATAAAGATCTATCAATCAACCCATACCCCATGTGGGAGCGGGCTTGCTCGCGATGCAGGCTGCACGGTGAACCTGGTACACCGCGGTGATGCAATCGCGAGCAAGCCCGCTCCCACAGAATTATCCTGCGGAGGCCTGAGTGCCCGAATTACACGTTGCCGACCGGCATTGGTCGGTTGCCGATGGCACCAATCTGCTCGACGCCTTGAATCAGGCCGGTGTGGCTGTGCCCTACAGCTGCCGGGCGGGCAGTTGCCATGCGTGTCTGGTGCGTTGCGTGAGGGGTGAGCCTGTGGATCTCAAGCCCGACGCTTTGGTCCGGGCGCAACGTGAGCAGGGCTGGCGCCTGGCGTGTCAGTGCCAGGTGGTCGAAGATCTGGAGGTTGAAGCGTTTGATCCCGTGCGCGACGGCTTGCCTGCCGAGGTGGCGGCGCTCGACTGGCTGAGCCCGACGGTATTGCGTCTGCGTCTTTTGCCGCAGCGCCCTTTGCGTTATCGCGCAGGCCAGCATGTGGTGCTGTGGACCGCCAGTGGTATCGCTCGTCCTTACTCGCTGGCCAGTCTGCCCGAAGAAGACCGCTTTCTGGAGTTTCACCTCGATTGCGCTCACCCCGGTGAGTTCGCCAGCGCTGCCCGTCATTTCAAGGTCGGGGAGGGTGTGCGGCTGGGTGAGTTGCGCGGTGGCGCGCTGCGTTACGACCCGGACTGGCAGGAGCAGCCGCTCTGGCTACTGGCGTCGGGTACCGGTTTGGGGCCGCTGTATGGCGTGTTGCGCGAGGCGTTGCGTCAGGACCATCAAGGGCCGATTTTGCTGGTGCATGTGGCGCGTGATGAAAGCGAGTATTACCTCAAGGACTCATTGTCCGCCTTGGCGGGCACTTGCCCCAACCTTGTAGTCGAGCACCTGGAGCGTCATCAGTTGCCGGAGTACTTGCTTGAGATGCGCATTGTCTCGCGCCAGACCCACGCGCTGGTCTGTGGGCATCCCGACAGTGTCGATGGGTTTGCCAAGCGTCTGTTTCTGGCCGGACTGCCTCGTAATCAACTGCTGGCGGATGCTTTCTTGACGCGCAGCTAAGTCTGGCAGCCATAAAAAAGCCCCGCCTGATCACTCAGGCGGGGCTTTGGGCTAGAGCCTTGTAGGGCTTAAACCATTTTGTCGCCGACATGCAGAATCTTCATGCCGTTGGTGCCACCGATGGTGTGGTAGCTGTCGCCCTTGGTCAGGATGACCCAGTCGCCATTTTTAACAGCGCCCAGCTTGAGCAGCTCGTCGATGGCAGCCTGGCTGACCTGTTCTGGCGGCAGCGAAGCCGGGTCGAACGGTACGGTGTACACACCACGGAACATCGCGGCGCGGGCCTGGGTTTCACGGTGCGGGGAGAACGCGTAGATCGGCACCGAAGAACGGATGCGCGACATGATCAACGGCGTGTACCCGCTTTCGGTCAGGGCGATGATCGCTTTGACACCCGGGAAGTGGTTGGCGGTGTACATGGCCGCCAGTGCAATGCTTTGATCGCAGCTTTCGAAGGTTTTACCGATGCGGTGGCTGGAGGTCTTGCTGGTCGGATGCTTTTCAGCGCCGACGCAAATACGTGCCATAGCTTGTACGGCTTCCAGTGGATAGGCACCGGCAGCACTTTCGGCCGAGAGCATTACGGCGTCGGTGTAGTCGAGAACAGCGTTGGCAACGTCGGACACTTCGGCGCGAGTTGGCATCGGGTTCTGGATCATCGACTCCATCATCTGGGTCGCTACGATCACCGCTTTATTGTGGCGACGTGCGTGCAGAATGATTTTCTTCTGGATGCCCACCAGCTCTGCATCACCGATTTCAACGCCCAGGTCGCCACGGGCAACCATTACCGCGTCGCTGGCCTTGATCAGGCCGTCGAGGGTTTCGTCGTCAGCCACGGCTTCAGCGCGTTCAATCTTCGCGACCAGCCAGGCAGTACCGCCAGCCTCGTCACGCAGTTGACGGGCGTATTCCATGTCCGCAGCGTCCCGAGGGAAGGATACGGCCAGGTAGTCGACTTCCATTTCGGCAGCCAGCTTGATGTCAGCCTTGTCTTTTTCAGTCAGGGCTGGAGCGGTCAGACCGCCGCCGCGACGGTTGATGCCTTTATGGTCGGACAGCGGGCCGCCGATCAGCACGGAGCAGTGCAGGGCGTCGTCGGTGGCAGTGTCTACACGCATGACGACACGGCCGTCGTCGAGCAGCAGCTCGTCGCCCACGCCGCAGTCTTTAACCAGGTCGGGGTAGTCGATACCGACCACTTGCTGGTTGCCTTCGGTCAACGGATGGCTGGTGGAGAAGGTGAACTTGTCACCGATCTTCAGCTCGATCTTTTTGTTGGCGAATTTGGCGATACGGATTTTCGGGCCTTGCAGGTCACCCAGCAGGGCGACGAAACGACCATGCTTGGCCGCGATCTCACGGACCAGCTTGGCGCGAGCCTTGTGCTCATCGGGAGTGCCGTGGGAGAAGTTCAGACGGGCAACGTCCAGGCCAGCGAGGATCAGCTGCTCCAGCATTTCTGGTGAATTGCTGGCAGGGCCAAGTGTGGCAACAATTTTGGTTCGACGAACAGACATGCAAAGACTCCTGAGTTCAAGCGCTGCCAAAGGCTACTATGGTCTTTAGCTGTAGTCATTGTTCCTCTGCACTACTTTCTGCTTAAGTTGTGGTGCATCGGATCTGTTGCCTGAAGAATTTGACCGTGGGGTCGATACACTGTGGTGAACAGGAGATCCCCATGCGAATTGTGCTCATTTTAGTGTTGGTTGCCAGTGTGGCCGGCTGTACCCGTTGGTCGATGAATCACCATTTGAACAATGCCTACCGTGCTTATGACCGCGGCAACTGCGAAGCGGTGATGCTTGAGTTGTCCGAGGTTGACCGCGACAGTCGCAGTCGTCCGTATATCTGGCCACAAACAGCTATGCTCCGTGGGTTGTGTCTGGAACGTACGAAGTTTTACCTGGATGCGGCCCAGACCTATCAGTACATCATCAATGAATTTCCCAAGAGCGAGTACGCCTATCGGGCCAAGGCGCGGATTGAGACCCTGCGCATTCTCAAATTCATCCCGGGGCCCGGGACAACGGCTCAGGCGCTACCTGCAGTCATTCCATGATGTACGAAATTTAAACTGGTCATTTGGAGTCGGTTGACTAATATTCAACTCGTTTGAGCTTGTCATGTATTTGTGCGTATCCAATAAGGTGTAGTGCCTGGGGGCTGTGCCTCAGGCGGGCAGGGTGTTTCGAGGCGCTAGCGCGGCCATGCTGAATGGCCTTTTAAAGTGATAGTGATCATGGTTATCGAGCGGCTTATCCAGCGGCATCAACTGACGTTTTTCCTAAAAGTGTTCAATAGGTTCACGGACAAGCCCATTGGTTTTTTGGGTAATGTGTCCGAGGGTGGCCTGATGCTGATCAGTCAGCTACCGATGCTGGTGGACGCCAACTTCGAGTTTCGGCTCAAGCTTCCCGATACCGAAGGATACCCGCAGTTTATTGATCTGACGGCGCGTTGCATGTGGTGTCATGAGGATGTAACGCCTCATTATTACGACTCCGGCTTTGTCCTGTATCAGCCGCCTGCCGAATACGCGGCATTGATTACATCCCTGCAGCGCTACTTCAGTTTTCAGCCCTTGCAGGCCTCTGCCTAGCTCCAAGGCTGGTCTTGCCCGGGTTTGAGCGCCTAGACTGTTGAGGTCTACTGCTCAGGAACACCCCGTGACCTCTATTTTTTGGTACGACTACGAAACGACCGGCATTAATCCGCGCTGCGATCGAGCCGTGCAAGTGGCCGGTATCCGCACCGACCTGGAACTCAACGAGATTGATCAGCCGGTCAATCTCTACTGCCAGCCCAGCGACGACATTCTTCCTCATCCGATGGCCTGCCTGATCACGGGCATCACCCCTAGCCGCCTTGAAGACAAAGGCTTGGGCGAGGCGGAGTTCATGACCCGCACGCATGCCCAGCTGGCGCAACCCGGTACCTGTGGCGCGGGCTACAACTCGCTGCGCTTTGATGACGAGGTAACGCGCTACAGTCTGTATCGAAACTTTTTCGATCCTTATGCCCGTGAATGGCAGGGCGGCAACAGTCGCTGGGACTTGATCGATGTCGTGCGTACAGCCTACGCCCTGCGCCCTGAAGGGATCGTCTGGCCTCAGGAAGACGGGCGGGTGACGCTCAAGCTGGAGCGTTTGACGGCCGCCAACGGGATTGATCATGGTCAGGCCCACGATGCGTTGTCCGATGTGAGGGCAACCATCGCACTGGCCCGGCTGATCCGTGACAAACAACCCAAGTTATATGACTGGTTATTCCAGTTGCGCAGTAAGCAGCGCGTGCTTGATCAAGTTCGTCTGTTGCAACCGATGGTGCATATTTCGGGACGCTTTTCTGCGGCCAGACATTATGTGGGCGTGGTATTGCCGCTGGCCTGGCATCCGAAGAATCGCAATGCGCTGATTGTGTGCGATCTGCACTTTGATCCTCAGCCATTACTGGACATGGATGCCGACACTTTGCGCACAATGCTTTACACCCGTCGTGAAGATTTGCCCGAAGGTCAATTGCCGGTTCCGCTAAAGCTGATTCAGATTAATCGTTGTCCGGTGGTGGCGCCCTTGAATGTAGTGCGTGCACAGGATCAAGAGCGCTTGCAATTGGATATGCCGCTCTATCAAGCACGAGCCGCTCGCCTGAGCGAGGCACAGGAAGTTTGGAAGGATAAGTTGTCGGCCATTTATACCCGCGAAGACTTTGCCCCCAGTGAAGATCCGGAGCAGCAATTGTATGACGGCTTTTTCGGTGATCGCGATCGTCGCTTGTGTGAGCAAGTCAGACTCAGTGACCCGGAGCAGTTGGCCAACGATACATGGGCTTTTGATGATGAACGGTTACCCGAATTATTATTCCGCTACCGGGCCCGAAACTTTCCTCATACCTTGAGTGCTGAAGAAGTTGAACGCTGGCATCTGTTCTGCCAACAACGTTTGACTGATCCTGCCATGGGAGCCCCCATGACCCTGGATAACTTCATGCAGGCAGCGGACGAGCTGTCCCGCAGCGCCACGGCGGCCCAGCTAAAGCTGCTGGGCGAATGGCAGCGTTATGCACGGGAGTTGAGCCGTCGCGTTGGGCTGGATGCGTGCACGGAGAGTACGGATTAAAAAACAGGCAATAAAAAACGCCAGCAAGCTGGCGTTTTTTATTAGCGGCGCAAAAAGTGTGCGCGCGGGGTGTCACTTAGTCGAGCAAAGTAGCCCAACCTTCAACCTCGTCGCTGCCCCACTTGGCTTTCCACTCTTTCAGAGTTTTGTGGTTGCCGCCTTTGGTTTCAATCACTTCACCGTTGTGCGGGTTTTTGTATTGTTTAACCTTGCGGGCACGTTTGGTGCCGGTGGTTTTAACAACACCGCGTGGTGCTTTGCTTACTTTGGACTCTGGGTCCAGAAGCGCGATGATATCGCGTAGCGATTTCTGGTATTCGCCCATCAGCGTGCGCAGTTTGCCTTCAAATTCCAGCTCGGTTTGAAGTTTGTCGTCTTCGGACAGGTTCTTCAGGCGAGCTTGCAGTTCTTTGATAGCTTCTTCTGTTGCACGGTATTCGTTGATCAAGGACATGAGGATAACCTTATGTTGAAAAGGGGTAACAGGGAGACAGTGGCGCAATAGTAGTCAGACAGTAACTGCAAGTAAACCTGTAACAGGTGATTAATTTAAAATTTTATTCATTAACTTCACCGTCTCTATATGCGCGCTCATTAAATAATGAGCGGTACAGCAGCCTTAATAACGGTGATTAATAAGGCCTGCCAGTTACACGCCAATTACAGTGCAGGCCACGTCGGTGCTGGCGTGTGGAACAGGCAGCGCGACGCCGTGGCGCAGGCAGCAGGGCGTAACGAATACTGTAGTTTTGCCGCGCACTCGCTAGAATGGCGGCCTTAGTAAAGTTTTTGGAGTTTTTCCCTCATGCGCACTTTTCGGTTGGTGATTGCGTGCCCCGACGGCGTCGGCATTGTCGCCAAGGTCAGCAATTTCCTTGCCTCCCACAATGGCTGGATCACTGAAGCGAGCCATCACTCGGACGACCAGAGCGGTTGGTTCTTTATGCGTCACGAGATTCGTGCCGATTCCCTGCCTTTCGGTCTCGAGGCATTTCGTGAGGCATTTGCCCCGATCGCCGAAGAGTTCTCGATGGAGTGGCGTATTACCGATACGGCGCAGAAAAAACGCGTGGTGTTGATGGCGAGCCGCGAATCCCACTGTTTGGCAGATCTGCTGCACCGCTGGCATAGCGATGAACTGGACTGCGATATTTCGTGCGTGATTTCCAACCACGATGACTTGCGCAGCATGGTCGAGTGGCATGGCATCCCGTTCTATCACGTCCCGGTTGACCCGAAGAACAAAGAGCCGGCATTTGCCGAGGTCTCGCGTCTGGTCAAGCATCATGATGCTGAAGTGGTGGTGCTGGCGCGCTACATGCAAATCCTGCCACCTGATCTGTGCCGTGAATATGCAGGCCAGGTCATCAACATTCACCACAGCTTCCTGCCATCGTTTGTAGGCGCCAAGCCTTATCACCAGGCATCAATGCGTGGCGTGAAACTGATCGGCGCAACGTGCCATTACGTGACTGAAGAACTGGACGCCGGCCCCATCATCGAGCAGGACGTGGTGCGCGTCAGCCACAGCGACAGTATTGAAGACATGGTTCGTTTCGGTCGTGACGTCGAGAAGATGGTGCTGGCCCGTGGCCTGCGTTATCACCTTGAAGACCGCGTGCTGGTTCATGGCAACAAGACGGTTGTGTTCTAAGCATTCACTGCACAACACGTGCGGGAGCGGGCTTGCTCGCGATGGTATCGCCTCGGTGTTTCATATGGGCCGGGTTGCCTGTATTGCAGGCAGCCAGCTCCCAAAGGTTTGCAGCAGTGCAGGGGAGGTGACATGAGTGATCCACTCGACAACGCTACATCCCGTGCACCCGCCACTGTGGGTGAAGGCTGTTTGAGTCGTTATGATCCGGATGCGCTGAGCCCGGAGGACGGCACCGATTTTGCCGATGCCGCCAGGCTTTGGGAGCAGTTGCAGCAAGCTTCAAGCGACAGGCTTGAAGCGGCTGACTGTCACTCAGATGCGGAAACTACCCACCAGTTGCTTCAAGCGGGCAGCCTGCTGTTCAAGGTCGGAACAGGCCCGAAGCGTTGACTGAAGGTTTTCAACCCCTTCCTGGTTGAGCGTATTGATTTCGGTAATGTCCATGTTGATCGACTCGACCACCGAGGTTTGCTCTTCGGTTGCCGTGGCGACGGACTGGTTCATCCCGTCGATCTCGCCAATGCGTTCGGTCACGCTGATCAGGCGCTCGCCTGCGCGGTTGGCGATTTCTACGCTGTCCTGGCTGTGACGCTGACTTTCTTCCATGGTGCTCACTGAACCGCGGGCGCTGACCTGCAACTCCTCGATCATCTTTTGTACTTGCTGCGCCGACTCCTGAGTACGGTGTGCCAGGTTGCGAACTTCATCGGCCACCACGGCAAAACCGCGCCCGGCCTCGCCAGCACGAGCCGCTTCAATGGCAGCGTTAAGCGCCAGCAGGTTGGTTTGCTGAGAAATGCTGGTGATCACTTCAAGGATCTGTCCGATGTTCACGGTCTTGTCGTTCAACGACTCGATATGACCGCTGGATGTGCCGAGCATTTGCGACAGTTTCTGCATCGAGTTGATGCTGCGTTCCACCACTTGCTGGCCTTCTTCGGCCAGGCCGCGTGCATCGCTGGCCTGGTGTGATGCCTGGGCCGCATTGCGCGCGATCTCTTGCGCGGCGGCACCCAATTCGTTGATCGCAGCTGCAACGCTGTTGGTGCGACTTGCTTGCTCGTCCGAGTTGAGCATCGATGAGTTGGATGCGCTGACGACTCGCAGGGCCACTTCGTTGACCTGTTCAGTCGCCGAGGCCACTTCGCTGATCGACGAGTGAATGCGTTCGACAAAACGGTTGAACGCACTGCCCAGCATGCCGAACTCATCCTGGGACTCAACCACCAGGCGGCGCGTCAGGTCGCCTTCACCTTCGGCAATGTTCTGCATGGCACGGGTCATGACGTGCAGTGGCTGCATCAGCAGGCGGATCAGCAGGCCGAGGAGGGCAATGATCGAAACCACTGCAATCACGGTGGCAATGATGGCCGACGTGCGGAACTCGCTGAGCGCTGCGAACGCTTGTTCCTTGTCAACTGACAGGCCGATGTACCAGTTGACCGAACCCAGGCCTTTGACCGGCGCAAAGGTCACGATACGGGTTTTGCCGTCGACCTGGATCTCGCTGAACCCGGCGTTGATCGAAGGCGTGTCCTGGGGATAGACATCCTTCAGGTTTTTCGTCACCAGGGTTTTGTCCGGGTGGACCAGGATCTTGCCGTCGGCACTGATCAGAAAGGCGTAGCCCATGCCATTGAAGTTCAGGGCATTGATGCTGTCGGTAATGGTTTGCAGCGTCAGGTCGGCGCCGACGACGCCCAGGGTTTGCCCGGATTCTCTAACCGGGGCACCGATGGAAATAACCATCTGGCCGGTGGCTGCATCTATATAGGGTTCAGTCAGGCTTGAGGAGGCGCTGTTCAGCGCATCCTTGTACCAGGGGCGGGTACGCGGGTCGTAGCCGTCAGGCATTTTGCTGTCAGGGCGAATGGTAAAGCCGCCCTGGCTGTCACCAAAATAAACGGCCATAAACGTACTGCTCAGGGTTTTTTGCTCCAGCAGGTTCGCCACCTGGGCGGGCTCTGGAGTGAGGGCGATGGATTCGGCGAGGTTTTGCGCCAGCAGAATCCGGCCTCCCAGCCATGTCTGTATATTGTTGGCCGTGACGCTGCCCATTTCGTGCAGGTAGCTGTCCAGGTTGTGGCGGATGGCATTGCGTTGCAAGTAGTCGTTGTACAGCGTAAATAGCGAAAAGGCGGCTATTACGATCAGGGACGCGGCAAGCAGGATTTTATGGCTGAAACGCAGGTTTTTATTCATGGCTTGAAGGGTCCGCTAAGGTCTAAAAGTGTGAGGCATACACTCTGGTAAAACGCGCGTGCTACACATCACCGCCTTAACCGGGCAGGTTGAGTGTTCATCAAGGCGCTTTACGACGCTAAATCCGGTTTTTTCTGGTCTAGCATTCAAGGTGTATCGACCCGCGATCGCGAAAGATTAATCAAAGGTGGCAAAATGCCTGACTCTTCTGCTCTAGTACTTGGTGCCGACCTTTCGGGTCAGCCCATCGCTCAGTCCTTGCGCCTTGCCAACCGGCACGGGCTGGTGGCGGGTGCCACGGGGACGGGTAAAACCGTGACTCTCCAACGTTTGGCCGAACAGTTCAGCGATGCCGGAGTTGCAGTCTTTGCCGCTGACATCAAGGGCGATCTGTGCGGTTTGGGCGCGGCTGGCAACCCCCAGGGGAAAATCGCGGAGCGGATTGCGGGAATGCCGTGGCTCAATTACCAGCCCAAGGCGTATCCGGTGACCTTGTGGGATATCCAGGGCAAGACCGGTCATCCGTTGCGTACAACCTTGAGTGAAATGGGACCGTTGCTGTTAGGCAGCCTGCTGGAGCTGACCGATAGCCAGCAGTCGGCGCTCTATGCAGCCTTCAAGGTGGCGGATCGTGAAGGGTTGTTGTTGCTCGACCTCAAAGACCTGAAGGCGCTCCTCAATCATCTGCGTGATAACCCTCAAATATTGGGCGATGACGCCGCCCTGATGACCACCGGCTCAAGTCAGGCCCTGTTGCGGCGTCTGGCAACCCTCGAACAGCAGGGTGCTGAAGCCCTGTTCGGGGAGCCGGCACTGCAACTCGAAGATATTTTGCAGCCTGCCAGTGACGGTCGCGGGCAGATTCATCTGCTTGATGCCAGTCGCTTGGTTCATGAAGCGCCAAAGGTGTACGCAACCTTTCTGCTGTGGCTGTTGGCGGAGCTTTTCGAGCAACTGCCCGAGCGCGGCGACGCGGACAAACCCCTGCTGGCGCTGTTTTTTGACGAGGCGCACCTGCTGTTTGCCGGGACGCCAAAAGCGTTGCAGGATCGCTTGGAACAAGTCGTACGCCTGATCCGTTCCAAAGGTGTCGGGGTGTATTTTGTCACTCAATCGCCTGCGGACTTGCCGGATACGGTGCTCGCGCAGTTGGGGCTGCGTATCCAGCATGGCCTGCGGGCCTTTACGGCCAAGGAGCAGAAGTCCCTGAAGGCCGTGGCTGACGGATTTCGTCCGAATCCGGCGTTTAATGCGTTGGCGGTACTGACAGAGCTGGGTACAGGGGAGGCGCTGGTGGGCATGCTTGAAGAAAAAGGCACGCCAGCCATGGTCCAGCGCGTACTGATTGCGCCACCGCAATCGCGTATTGGTCCGTTGACTGAAGCCGAGCGCGAGGCCTTGATTCGCGGTTCTGCGCTGCTGGGGCGATACGACAAGCCTGTGGATCGGGAGTCGGCGTACGAGATTCTCATGGCCCGCAAGGGCGTGGCGCCGCAAGACCAGACGCAGACACAGGCTGCGCCGCACGAGCCGGGGTTTCTGGATCAGGCGGGAGACTTTCTGGGCTCGACCGCAGGCAAGGCGCTGCAGTCGATGGCGCGCCAGGCGGCCAGCCAGATGGGGCGCCAGTTGGTTCGGGGGCTGCTGGGGTCGTTGTTGGGCAGCAGCAAGCGCAAGTGAAACGGTGGGAGCGGGTCAGGGTTTAGGTCGTGCGTGACTCGCCAGGCGCTCAAGGGCGGCGCGCAAGGCCGGGTCGGTAATGCCGTCGGCCGTTGCCTGGATGGTCTGGGCGGCATCCTCGGATAAATCCAGCGTATGCCCCGCAACCTTGGCCTGCACTGTGGGCGGCTGCACTTTGAAGAGAATCCGGGTCAGGCTGGCGAACTCGTCAAATGCCTGCAGTTGGCGCAGCAGGCGTTTTTGCTGATAGCGCAGGCGAGTGGCCCAGTGGCCGTCAGTCACGATTAGCAACAGGTTGCCTTCACGCCACGAAGCGACGTGGCAATGCTCGCGTGCGGCTGGCTGGAGCTGGCTTTCAAGCAAGCGCTGCAGGTGCGCCAGACGCTTTGCATGACCAAAAATGGCTTTTAGGGGCTTGGCCTCGCGGAGCAGAACGGAGGGTGCCCGTGCTGGATGTGGGCGAAATGCCATGTTCAAACACCTGAGAAAGCAGAGCCGCAATCTTAGCAGAAACCGCCGGTTTCACTCGCTCAGATCAAGGGTCATGAACATTTATTCATGAAATCAATGAGTAACTTCTTGTTCTTATGCCTTGAAGTTCAGCAAAAAGCCCTTATTTTATGTAAGCCCCTTCACAACGCTGTACCAGTATCGTGGAATAACGCCACTTTCCTCACCGCCGTTTCCGGGTAGAATGCTCGTTCGCATGCGGCCATCAGGGCTGCTCGGGCGACTCTCGGGGCCGCCCTCCATCCCTATGTGTGGAAGATCCTGCCGATATGTTTGCGCCTTTGTTAAAGAAACTTTTTGGAAGCAAGAACGAGCGCGAAGTTAAACGCATGCTCAAGACAGTACAGGTCGTCAATTCCTTCGAAGAGCAGATGGTTGCCCTGACCGATGAGCAATTGCGCGCCAAGACCCAAGAGTTCAAGGCCCGCATAGCCAAAGGTGAGACCCTCGACCAACTGTTGCCGGAAGCTTTCGCGGTATGCCGTGAGGCAGGCAAGCGTGTCATGGGCATGCGCCACTTCGACGTTCAGTTGATCGGCGGCATGACCTTGCACGAAGGCAAGATCGCTGAAATGCGTACTGGTGAAGGCAAGACCTTGGTCGCGACCCTTGGGGTTTACCTCAACGCGCTGTCGGGTAAAGGCGTTCACGTCATCACCGTGAACGACTATCTGGCTCGCCGCGATGCCAACTGGATGCGTCCTCTTTACGAATTCCTGGGCCTGACAGTCGGTGTTGTAACGCCGTTCCAGCCGCCTCAAGAGAAGCGTGAAGCCTACGCCGCCGACATCACGTACGGTACCAACAACGAGTTTGGCTTCGATTACCTGCGCGACAACATGGCTTTCAGCATGGAAGAAAAATTCCAGCGCGAGCTTAATTTCGCCGTGATCGACGAAGTCGACTCCATCCTGATCGATGAAGCCCGTACTCCGCTGATCATCTCCGGTCAGGCCGAAGACAGTTCCAAGCTGTACACCGAAATCAACAAACTGATCCCGCGCCTTGAGATGCACGTCGAGGAAGTCGAAGGTGAAGTTACCAAGGCAGGTCATTTCACCATTGATGAAAAGACTCGCCAGGTAGAACTGAACGAAGCCGGTCACCAGTTTGTTGAAGACATGCTGACCCAGATCGGCTTGCTCGCAGAAGGCGAGAGCCTGTATTCGGCACACAACCTGGGCCTGTTGACCCATGTGTACGCCGCGCTGCGTGCTCACAAGCTGTTCAATCGCAACATTGAATACATCGTTGAAGACGGTCAGGTATTGCTGGTCGACGAACACACTGGCCGTACCATGCCGGGTCGTCGTTTGTCCGAAGGCCTGCACCAGGCTATCGAAGCGAAGGAAGGCCTGAATATTCAGGCAGAGAGCCAGACCCTGGCTACGACGACCTTCCAGAACTACTTCCGTCTGTACAACAAGCTGTCGGGCATGACCGGTACTGCGGACACCGAAGCGTTTGAATTCCACCAGATCTATGGTCTGTCGGTGATGGTTATCCCGCCGAACAAGCCACTGGCGCGCAAGGACTTCAACGACCTGGTGTTCCTCACCGCCGATGAGAAGTACGCGGCGATTGTGGCTGACATCAAGGACTGCATGGCCAAAGGCCGTCCAGTGCTGGTGGGTACAGCGACCATCGAAACCTCCGAGCACATGTCCAACCTTCTGAATAAGGAAGGTATTGAGCACAAGGTTCTGAACGCCAAGTTCCACGAAAAAGAAGCCGAGATCATTGCCCAGGCCGGTCGTCCGGGTGCGCTGACCATCGCTACCAACATGGCGGGTCGTGGTACTGACATCCTGTTGGGCGGCAACTGGGAAGTGGAAGTCGCCTCCCTGGAAGATCCGACGCCTGAGCAGATCGCACAGATCAAGGCCGATTGGCAAAAGCGTCACCAGCAAGTGCTGGAGTCGGGTGGCCTGCATGTGATCGCTTCCGAGCGTCACGAATCGCGCCGTATCGACAACCAGTTGCGTGGTCGCGCCGGTCGTCAGGGTGACGCAGGTTCCAGTCGTTTCTACCTGTCGCTTGAAGACAGCCTGATGCGCATCTTTGCCTCTGATCGGGTGAAGAACTTCATGAAAGCCCTGGGCATGCAGTCTGGCGAAGCGATTGAGCACCGCATGGTGACCAACGCGATCGAAAAGGCGCAGCGCAAGGTTGAAGGTCGCAACTTCGACATTCGTAAGCAATTGCTGGAGTTCGATGACGTCAACAACGAACAGCGTAAAGTGATTTATCACATGCGTAACACGTTGCTGGCAGCCGACAACATCGGTGAAACCATCGCAGACTTCCGCAAGGACGTCCTCGACAGCACCATCAGCGCTCACATTCCGCCGCAATCGTTGCCGGAGCAGTGGGACGTCAAAGGCCTGGAAGCTGCCATCGAAAGCGGCTTTGGCGTGAAATTGCCGATCCAGCAATGGCTCGACGAAGATGATCACCTGTACGAAGAAACCCTGCGCGAGAAGCTGCTGAACGAGCTGATTGCTGCCTACAGCGAAAAAGAAGATCAGGCCGGTGCTGAAGCGCTGCGCACGTTCGAGAAACAAATTGTTCTGCGCGTACTGGATGACCTGTGGAAAGACCATCTTTCGACCATGGATCACCTGCGTCACGGTATCCACTTGCGCGGTTATGCACAGAAGAACCCGAAGCAGGAGTACAAGCGGGAGTCGTTCAACCTGTTCTCCGAGCTGCTTGATTCGATCAAGCGCGATTCGATTCGTGTTTTGTCACATGTACAGGTTCGTCGCGAAGACCCTGAAGCCGAAGAAGCACGCCTGCGTCAGGAAGCTGAAGACCTGGCTTCGCGTTTGCAGTTCCAGCATGCCGAAGCGCCGGGCCTTGATCAGCCAGACGCATTGGCCAAGGTGCTGGAAGGCGCCGATGTGGCTGACGTGGTTGCCGAGCCTGCTCGTAACGAGCCAAAGCTGGGTCGCAACGAACTCTGCTACTGCGGCTCGGGCAAGAAATACAAGCACTGTCACGGGCAAATCAACTAAAGCCCGCTTCAACTGCTGAAACACCTGCGCCGCGACCGGCATTAGCCGTCGCGGCGTTTTACCATTGAATTCCCGTCCTTTTGCGGCGGCGCACAGAACTTTTTTAGGAGCGCGTCATGGCTGTTGGTCTTGGTCCTTTGCCTGTTTTGCACCCGGTGGCCGGTTTTGAACTGGGTATCGCTTCTGCCGGTATCAAGCGCGCAGGGCGCAAGGACGTGGTGGTTATGCGCTGCGCCGAAGGCTCCAGCGTGGCGGGTGTGTTCACCCTCAATGCGTTTTGCGCAGCGCCCGTGATCCTGGCCAAACAACGTGTGCAAGGCCCGGTACGTTATCTGTTGACCAATACCGGTAATGCTAACGCCGGTACCGGTGAGCCGGGGCTGATCGCTGCAACCCGTACCTGCGCCAGGCTGGCTGAGCTGACTGGCGTCGATGCCAGTGCCGTGCTGCCGTATTCCACCGGGGTGATTGGCGAGCCGCTGCCTGTCGAGAAGATCGAAGGCGCACTGCAGGCCGCCCTGGACGATCTGTCCGAGAACAACTGGGCTGAAGCTGCAACCGGCATCATGACCACCGACACTCTGCCCAAGGGTGCCAGCCGCCAGTTTGAGCACGAAGGCGTGACCATCACCGTGACCGCCATCAGCAAGGGTGCGGGCATGATTCGTCCAAACATGGCCACCATGCTGGGCTATATCGCCACTGACGCCAAAGTTGCTCGCGACGTGTTGCAAAACCTGTTGCTTGACGGTGCGAACAAGTCGTTCAACCGCATCACTATCGATGGCGATACCTCAACCAACGACTGCTGCATGCTGATTGCCACCGGCAAGGCTGCCCTGCCTGAAATCAGCGAAGCCAGCGGCCCGCTGTTTGCCGCGTTGAAACAGGCGGTGCTGGAGGTCTGCATGGAAGTGGCACAGGCCATCGTGCGTGACGGTGAGGGTGCTACCAAGTTTGTCACCGTTGAAGTGAATGGCGGCGCCAATCATCAGGAATGCCTGGACGTGGGCTACACCGTTGCTCACTCGCCATTGATCAAGACTGCGCTGTTTGCCTCTGATCCGAACTGGGGTCGTATTCTGGCTGCGGTCGGCCGCGCTGGCGTGCCGGATCTGGACGTCAGCAAGATCGATGTGTTCCTCGGTGAAGTGTGCATTGCCAGCGGCGGCGCCCGTTCGGTCACTTACACCGAAGAACAGGGCTCGGCAGTGATGGCGCGCGAAGAAATCACCATCCGCATCGAGCTGGGTCGTGGTGCCTGCAGCGAGACCATCTGGACCACTGACCTGTCCCACGAATACGTGAAAATCAACGCCGAGTACCGTACCTAAGTCGTCTCGACATCACGGGGCCGTCAGCCGATCCTGCGCAGGCAGCACCGTGATGCCTTGAGGGCATCAGATCTTCCCCCTATTTTTCAAGGTGTCCGTGTATGAGCCTTCACCTGATCATTGGCGACAAGTTGCACTCATCGTGGTCCCTGCGTGGCGCATTGGCGCTGGATCTGGCGGGTGCTCACTACACTGAGACACTGATAAAACTGGGTCAACCGGATACCCGGGCACTGATCCTGCAACACTCGGCAACGGGCAAAGTACCGTTGCTCAAGACCGAACATGGCACCATCGCCGATTCATTGGCGATTGCCGAATACCTCAATGAACGCTTCCCTGCGGGCCAATTATGGCCGGCAGACGTTGCTGCGCGGGCGCAGGCACGGTCGGCGTGTGCGCAAATGCACAGCGGTTTTTTTGCCTTGCGAGGCAACCTGCCATTTGATTTGAGCCATGATCAAGCGCTGGTACTCATGCCGGCCGAGGCCCAGACCGACATCGAACGCATCACTGCCCTGTGGGCGGAGTGCCGTGCCGTGGCTACCGAGCCCGGGCCGTACCTCTTTGGACGGTTAAGTGTGGCTGATGCGTTTTTCGCGCCGGTGGCCGTGCGCCTGCGTACTTATCGCGTGGAGCTGTCAGCAGAAGATCAAGCGTATATCGACGCCATTTACCAATGGCCTGCGTTCAAAGCCTGGCAACAGGCCGGATTAGAGGAAGTACAAGGGTGAAACGAGTTCATGTGGCTGCGGCCGTTATCCGAGGCACAGACGGCAATATTCTGATCGCTCGTCGCGCCGACACTCAGCATCAGGGCGGTCTGTGGGAGTTTCCCGGCGGCAAGGTCGAGGCCGGGGAGTCGGTCGAAGCGGCATTGGCGCGCGAGCTGAAAGAAGAACTGGGCATTGTGGTCAAGGCAGCCCGGCCTTTGATCAAGGTTCAGCATGACTACCCCGACAAGCAGGTTCTGCTGGACGTGTGGGAAGTTTCGGCGTTTACCGGCGAACCTCATGGTGTAGAAGGTCAGCCATTGGCCTGGGTCAGTCAGCGCGAGTTGCTGGACTACACGTTCCCTGAAGCCAACCAGCCCATTGTGGCGGCTGCCCGCTTGCCCGATCAGTACCTGATTACTCCGGATGGCCTTCAAACCCCAGAGCTGTTGCGTGGCATCCAGAAGGCTATTGCTGGCGGGATCAAGCTGGTTTCGCTGCGTGCACCCAATGGATACGACCCCAAATACCGTGACCTGGCTGTGGATGCGACCGGCCTGTGTGCTGGCAAAGCGCAGTTGATGCTCAAGGGGCCGCTGGAGTGGTTGGGGGACTTCCCTTCGGCCGGCTGGCATCTGACCGCCGCGCAACTGCGCAAGTACGCCGCCAAGGGCCGGCCATTAGCCAAAGACCGCTGGCTGGCCGCTTCATGTCATAACGCCGAAGAACTGGCGCTGGCTGAACTGATGGATGTGGACTTTGTGACCCTGTCGCCGGTGCTGGCGACCCAGACTCACCCGGATACACAACCACTGGGTTGGGAGCAGGCGCAGCAACTGATTGCCAATTTCAGCAAGCCGGTATTTTTGCTGGGTGGGCTCGGTCCTGATGATCGTCCGCAGGCGTGGCAGATCGGAGCCCAGGGCGTGGCGGGTATTCGGGCGTTCTGGCCGCAGGTTTGATGTAATCTGGAGGCTGTTGCGCGTCCAGCGGCGTCATACGCGCTCTGTAGCAGCTGACGAGTAGAACGAGGCTGCGTTCGGCTGCGCAGCAGTCGTAAAACCATGCGGCTCGGTGTTTCAGAGCTACCGCGTCTATTGGGTTTACGACGACTGCGTCGTCGGACGCAGCCTCGTTCTACTCGTCAACGACTACAAATGAACTTCATCAAGCCTTTGGTTTAGCTGCCGCCTGCCAGAGGATCTCGGTAACTCCCTGGCGCTTGGCAATCAAGCGCGCGGCGACAAACAGCAAGTCAGACAAGCGATTGATGTACGCCAGCCCCACACCTGCCAGTGGCTCCAGTGCATTGAGCTGCTGGCAGCGACGCTCGGCGCTGCGCGCCAGGCTGCGGCAAACATGGGCCTGGGCAATCAGGCTCGAACCGCCTGGCAGTATGAAGTTCTCCAGCGGCCCCAACTCCTCATTCCAGCGATCGATCGCGGCTTCAAGCCGTTCGATCTCAGCCGCGTTGAGTGCCTGGTATTGCGGCATCGCCAATTCACCCCCCAGGTCAAACAAGCGGTGCTGACAAGGTTCAAGTACTTCAATCAGCTCGCCAAGGCCCGGATTCTGCGCACTGTGCTCAATAAGCCCGGCCAGCAGCAGGCCGACCTGACTGTTCAGCGTATCGACTTCGCCGATGGCCTCTATACGCGGGTGATCCTTGGGAACGCGGCGGCCGTCGCCAAGCCCTGTTTCGCCCTTGTCGCCGGTTCGGGTGTAAATTTTCGATAAGCGAAAGCCCATGTTTACAGTTCCACGTTGGTTGGTTCGGGGGAGGTCGGCTGGTTGCCGGCCAAAGGCAGGCGCAGGGTAAAGCAGGTGCCTTGGCCCTGAGCTGAGTGCACTTCCATTTGGCCCTTGTGGTTGTTGGTAATGATGAAGTACGACACGGACAGGCCAAGCCCTGTGCCCTGACCAACTTCCTTGGTGGTGAAGAAGGGTTCGAAAATTCGTTTGCGAACAGCCTCGGGCATGCCTACCCCATTGTCTTCCACCTGTATTTCCGCCCAGGGCGGGTTAAGTCTGGTGCGCAGGATTATGCGCCCCGGCTCGCTCTGGTAGCCACGTTGATGAATGGCCTGGGCGGCGTTCTTCAACAGGTTGAGCAATACTTGTTCCAGTTCGTTGGGGATAACGGGAACCGGCCCCAGTTGCGGGTCGAACTGGCGGACAATGGCTTGCCCCATGAAGTCAAAGCCAATGGTCAAGTCAAAATCATTGCTGGCGATGTCCAGAGCCTGATCAATCAGGGCCGACAGATCACAGGGGCTCATCTGGCGATTGCTGCGGCGGCTGAAGCTGAGCATGTGTGTGACGATTTTCGCGGCACGTGCCCCGGCCTGTTGAATACCATCAAGTAATTGCGGGATTTCCCGGGCCTGCAGGTAGTGATTAACCACCTCCAGGTCTATGCCGGTCTGCCCGGCTTGTTCGATGTTCTTGGGCAAGTCGCTGGACAGGCGTCGGCGAATGTTCTGCACGTTATGCAGGATGGCCCCCAACGGATTGTTGATTTCGTGAGCCATGCCGGCAGCCAGGCCACCAACGGAGAGCATTTTTTCGGATTGCACCATCATGTCTTCCAGCGACAGGCGTTGGGTGATGTCATCGATACGGATCACCACGCCGCGCCCACCACCGCCCATGAGCGGGTAGAAGGTCAAGGCATAATGGCGGGCGTCTTCGCCCTGAGCCCAGGTAACCCGTTCGATTTTTGCGACCTGATGGTGCTCAATCGTGTCCTTGAGTTGCGGCAGGAACGGCTTGAGAGGTGTAAATGCCAACTCTATGGGCTTGTTTAACGCTTCATCCAGTTGTGTACCGGAGAGGGCGCTGGCTTCCTGGTTCCACTGGGTCACATAGAGCTTTTCGTCCAGTGCAATCAGTGCAGAAGGCATGGAGCCGATAATGCAGTTGAGATAGTTCTGAAAGCCGGTGAGTTTCTTCTCTATTTTGCTGCGTACCTGGACTTCCAGCTCCAGTTTGCGATTGGTGTTGCGAGTTTCTTCGGCCAGCGACTGCGCTTGATCGTACGCCTGGCGGGCCTCGTCACGTGCGCGCTTGAGCTCTTGATCGCGTACTTCAATGCGCGACAACATGGTGTTGAATGCCTCGGCCAGGCTGCCGATTTCATCATTGTTGCCGGGCGCTGCGCGTAATGCGTAGTTTTCTTCGCGGGTAACCTGACGAGACAATTCTTCGAGGCGGTGAATGGGCTGGGTGATCAGGCGCTTGATCTGGCTGGCCACCATGAACCAGAGCAAGACGCTGAATACCAGGATGCCCAGGCTGGCCGTAAGCGTGCCGGTGTAGAACGCCATCGGCAGTTCGCTGCTGGCGATCAGCAGCAGATGCCCGGGCGGTTGGTCGCCGTTGTGCAGGTGGGTGATTTGATGGCTGCGCAGTTCGGTAAGGCTCCAGGCCTCAAGCTGGCGATAGTGCTCCGGGAGCGGTAGGTGTTCGCCATGCTGCAATTGCACCAGTAGGTTACCCGCGCTGTCATACACCGCCGCTGCACGCAGGGGGGCGTAGCTGCCGATCTCGTTGAGCAGCGCTTTGGCGCTCTGCGGCGAGTCCAGCGCGTGGGTGATCAGGTCAGGGTTTGCAGTCAGCTTGCCCAGGGTTTGCAGGGCTTGAGGAGCGGTACTCTCGTGGGAAATCCAGTACGCCACGCTGATAAACGTCAAGTTAGCCACCAACAATACGGTGGCCAGCAAGACGAGCAGGGCGGCCAGCAACTTCTGGCCTACCGGGAGGTTTTCAAGGCGCTGGCGCAAGGGCATGAGATGGCCATTTGATAAAAAACACAAGGCCAGGGTAGCGCGGCCCTCAGTTGCAGGGCAATCCGCGCTGGCGCAGGTGTTTGCTCAAGCGTTGGTGCAGATCATGCAAATGCGCTGCGGCGAACTGCCGGTTGCGGGCGGCTGTGCAAGCGTAGCCCAGCAAGTAACCGATTTCGGTGCGTCGGCCCTGGCTGACATCTTGATGCATCGATGAGTAATTGTTGGCCGTGGCCTGGATTACTCGGTGAACCTCGGTGGCTAGGTCGATAGCGGCTTGTGCCTGGCCGCAGTGTTTCAGCAAGGCGCTGAGTTCGGCGCACAGGGTGCTCACTTCTGCATCATGGGCTTGCAAGCCGCCGTTGCGGCAATCATGGAGCACCGTCAGTGGGTTGATCGCACAGTTCAGGGCCAGTTTGCGCCACAGCCTGCTCAGAATATTCGGGCTCCATTCGTGGCTGATACCGCTGAGCTCAAGCGCTGTTAGCCATTGTGGGGCAGGGCCCTGCCGGGGGTCGCCCAACCAGGTATGACCACGCCCGGCAAATACTACGCGCCAGTCGCCATCGCGATAGGCGCCTTCAGTGCTGGAGGCGAAGATGCAGCGCGCATGGGGCACCTGCGCGGCAACGGCCTGCTGACTGCCGAGGCCATTTTGCAACAAGATCAGTTCGGCATCCGGGGTCAGGCGTCCGGCGATCTGCTTGACGGCCTGCTCGGCGTCGTATGCCTTGCATGTGACCAATAAATGCTGAATCGGCTCGTCGGTTTCAGGTGTTTGCGCACTGATGGCCCATTGTTGCGAATCTTCGCCTTCAATCAGGGTTAACCCTTGCGCGGCTTTATAGGCTTGCAGGCGGTCATCATTGCGCAGGATGAGGGTGACGGGCAGGCCGGCGCGTGCCAGCCGTGTTGCCCACAGCATTCCCATGCTGCCTGCACCTAAAATGTGCCAGGTCGTTCCAGCATGTGCCGGTGCGTTTGGGGGAGTTTGTGGGATAGCCGAATCTGGCATGTGAGCTCACAAGTGAATGAAGACGAAGAACCGCTATAATGCCCGCGCATTTTAACTGTCAGGCCAGGCGTGCTCCATCTGTGTTGAGCACGCCCTTTATTATTGGAGAAATTACATGCCGTCGTTCGACGTGGTATCCGAACTGGACAAGCACGAAGTCACCAACGCCGTCGAGAACGCCGTCAAGGAGCTGGACCGTCGTTATGACCTCAAGGGCAAGGGTACTTTCGAGTTCAAGGAAAAGGATTTGACGGTCAACTTGACCGCTGAAGCCGACTTCCAGCTCGAAGCCATGATCGAGATCCTGAAGCTGGCACTGGTCAAGCGCAAGATCGACGTTCAGTGTCTTGAGGTCAAGGACGCTTACGCTTCGGGCAAACTGATGAAGCAGGAAGCCGTGCTCAAGGAAGGTATTGATAAAGAGCTGGCGAAAAAGATCGTCGCTCATGTCAAGGACGCCAAGCTCAAGGTTCAGGCCGCCATTCAGGGCGAGCAAGTGCGTATCACCGGCAAAAAGCGTGATGACCTGCAAGAAGCCATTGCTGCGTTGCGTGCCAAAACGTTCGACATGCCTCTGCAGTTCAACAACTTCCGCGACTGATCATCGCCCGGGGAACCTCTGGCGATCATTGACGTCCGATTTTCCCGGGCGTTGCAGAAACGATTGAGCTGCCAGGGTGGCTTGATCGTTTTGCTGAATAAATGACGCTGGCAGGTAATGGCGTGAGGAGATGTAAATGGATTTGAACACTGAAGTCGATCACTTGATCAAGGCCTCGCAGGCCTGGATTCCGATGATCATGGAGTACGGAAGTCGTGTGCTGCTGGCACTGGTTACGCTGGCTGTAGGCTGGTGGCTGATTAATCGCCTGACGACCAAGATCGGTCAGTTGCTGGCATTGAGAAAGGCCGATCTTGCGCTGCAGGGCTTTATCAGCAGCCTGGCCAATATCATTCTCAAGGTGCTGTTGATCGTCAGCGTTGCCTCGATGATTGGTATTCAGACCACCTCGTTTGTCGCGGCCATCGGTGCGGCAGGTCTGGCCATTGGCCTGGCGTTGCAGGGCAGCCTGGCCAACTTTGCCGGCGGGGTGCTGATTCTGTTGTTTCGCCCGTTCAAGATCGGTGACTGGATTGAAGCACAGGGTGTGAGCGGGACTGTCGACAGCATTCAAATCTTCCACACGGTGCTACGCACCGGTGACAACAAAACCGTTATCGTGCCAAACGGCAACCTGTCCAACGGCATCATCACCAACTACAACCGTCAGCCGACACGCAAGGTGGTGTTTGATGTGGGCGTGGACTACGAGGCGGATCTGCAGAAGGTGCGTGAAGTGTTGCTGGCGCTGGCCGATGACCCGCGCGTGCTGAAACATCCTGCTCCTGTTGTGGTGGTGACTGCCCTGGGCGAAAGTGCGATCACCATGTCGCTGCGTGTTTGGGTTAACACGCCGGATTACTGGGATGTGCTGTTTATGCTTAACGAGCACTCCCGTGATCGCTTGAAAGCCGAAGGTGTTGATATTCCTTTCCCACAGCGTGTAGTTCGTGTGGTTCAGGAAGTGGCTGCGGAATAAGGCCGGACACTGCATCTGATAGTTGAGTCGGGTACGGGTAAACAATTAAAGGGGCGAATGCCCCTTTAATTGTTTTTGTCGCTTGTGGTCGCCGTTGCGAATGCAAGATCGGACACATATGCATAACTGATAATTAGTTGCATTCGATGTTGTTGGTTAGCTTGCTATATAACTTGGTTTTATGTCGGCCAATAAAAAGCCACGCCCTGAGACAGGTGCGTGGCTTTCACTAAACAGTGTGTTTGCAACTAGAGCCCTAAGGCCTTGGTTACAAGATGTTCAGTGGGTACTCGGCAATGATACGTACGTCGTTGTTGTCTGTGCCGTTCACGCTGTTGTTGCCGTTGGTGCGGTAAACCGCGCTACGCAGACGCAAGGACAGGTCTTTGGCCGGGCCTTCCTGCAATACGTATTTGGTCTCGAAGTCGAACTCGTGCTCTTTGCCTTCGCCCGTGCTGGTGGAGATGTTGTCACCTTTCACGTAGCGCGCCATGAAGCTCAGACCTGGCACGCCGTAGCTGGCCATGTTCAGGTCGTAGCGACCCTGCCAGGAACGTTCGTCACGCTGGTTGAAGTCGGAGTATTGCACGGAGTTGGCAAGGAAAATGGTGCCGTTGCCGTCTACGCCGTAGTAGTAAGCGCTGTCACCGGTAGAGCGCTGGTGAGCGATGGTGAACTTGTGGGCGCCCAGGCTGTAGGCGGCTGCCAGGCTCCAGATCTTGTTGTCCACGTCACCAGCACGTTCCTGGCCCTGGCTGGAAGTTCTGTAGCCGTTGAAGTCGAAGTTCAGGGCTTGAGACTCTGCGATTGGCAGGGTGTAGTTCAGGTTGATGTACTGCTTCTTGAAGTAGTCATCAACATCGGATGCGGCAATGCCGCCGACGAAGTTGTCAGTGAACTGGTAGGTTGCGCCGGCAATATTGGCGGCGGTCAGGCCTGGCTCGCCCTTGCCGTTGATGCTGTCACGGGCCATGCCGGTTTGGGAGCTCAGTGCGGTGAAGCGACCTGCGTTCAGCTCCAGGCCTTTGATTTCCTTGCTGGTGATCAGGGTGCCGGTAGCGACCTCTGGCAGCAAACGGCTGTCGTCAGTGGAGAAAACCGGGCTGGCGACGAACTGGTTGCCGTATTTCAGCTCAGTGTCGGACAGGCGGAATTTGACCGCGCCGCCGATTTTACCTTGGGTATCTTCCGGAGAACCGTCGCTTTTGCTGGCGAACAGACCGTTGCCCTGGCGACCAGCGCCGCCGTCCAGGCGTACAGTACCCATGGCGAAGGCATCAACACCGACACCAATAGTGCCTTGGGTGAAGCCGGACTGGTAGTTGAGCAGCTCGCTCAGACCCCAATCTTCACGGTAGCCGCTTTTGAACGTGCCATCGGCCTGCTGCTTGTTGCCAGCGCCGTTACGGAAGTCGCGGTTCATGTACAGCATGCGGGTTTTGGAAGTCAGCGTGCTGTCTTCAACGAAACCTTTTGCGTCGTCCTGGGACGAGGCCATTGCGAACTGCGTAGTACCGGCTGATACAGCCAGGGCGATCATGCTCCACTTCATCACGCGCATCGTGATTTGCTCCTTTGGTTTTTAGGAAGAGTACTGCCGCCCCACCTTGGTTTATTATCTGGGCGGCTCTTTCTTTTTGTGTCGGCGCAAACTTATATCACGCCGGCAATATTGGCGATACTTGCGCTCATAAGCTTTCAGCTTCTTTACAGCTATGTCGCAAATGGCACCTCGCATGTCGCTGACGCGCAGCTTAGAGCTGTTTTTCAGCCTCTATCCAGTGCTGTTTTTCAGTGCGGGCAAATACTTGATTTCGCGTTGCCTACAATGAAAGATCCAAATTCCTACGGCGTAACTATTGTTATTTATCGTCAGGTTGCTGTGCTCCGGCTCAGACCTGGCGACTGTGTTAAAGGTGTATGCAACAAGCATGCTCAAACGCCTGGGCAGATGAAAAATAAATAATATTGTGCGTTTTTGAGTTGTGAGGCCTGATCTTGCTTGGGTCAAGCGGCGATAAGGCTGCGCACAAGGTGTTGTTTTTTGTTGCAAGGAGTCGTTCTTGTCCTCGATGTACGCCGAAAGCGTTACCGGTTAACACCCACTGGGGTGGCAGGTGACGTTTTGGCGCACTAAAAGCATCCGTTTTGTGCCGTTTTGGTGCACAAGTGTTCGTGTGCTGTTGATTGGGCGTGCAGCCAGGCATTTCACCCGGGCATGTACGGTTGGCGGCGTGATGCCGGTCGCAATCAAGGGTATCCTTGGTTTCTGTCATCTGGCCTGCGGTGAATGTCACCCGGTGCCGGGTTGTGCTGAAATGAACGGTCAAACAGGAGAGCTCCCAGTGTTCGCTTTGGATACACGTCTTCAAGAGGATACCTGGCTGATAGGGGACTTCCCCTTGTGCCGCTTGCTGCTTTCCAATGATTCAAATTACCCCTGGTTTATCCTGGTGCCGCGGCGCGAGGGTATAAGCGAATTGTTTCAATTGGATGACGCCGATCAGCAGCAGATGTGGGCTGAAACCACGGCTTTGGCGCGGGTGCTGAAAGAGTTGTACGTTGCGGATAAAATGAACGTTGCCACACTGGGTAATGTCGTCAGTCAGTTGCATATGCATGTGATTGTTCGTTACCAGACTGATGTGGCATGGCCAGGTCCGGTATGGGGCAAGCATCCTGCAAAGCCGTATGCGCCGGCAGATGTACGTGCTGTCCGGGACAGGCTGGCGTCGGCTGTTGACGCAAGTTTTACTATTTCGGAGGGTTGATCGTGACGCTTGAAGCGCGAGTGATGGACCTTGAGAGCCGCTTGGCTTTTCAGGATGACACCATTCAGGCACTGAATGATGTGCTGGTGGCCCAGCAGAATGCAGTGGATCGTCTGCAGATGCAGATGGCAGCCTTGCTCAAGCGCCAGGAGGAAATGGGCGGGCAGTTCGAGTCATTTGAAGAAGAGGCTCCGCCACCGCACTATTGATTGTTTTGTGCAGGCATAAAAAACCGCGATTCAGCCAGGCTGATCGCGGTTTTTTTTCAGCGCTGAATCAGCGGCGCGGCAATGCAGCAATCACATCTTCTGCTTGCAGGCCCTTGTCGCGGTTCATCACCGAAAACTCGACACGTTGTCCTTCCACCAGAACACGGTGGCCTTCGCCGCGAATGGCGCGAAAGTGAACAAAAATATCATCGCCGGAATCACGGGAGATAAAGCCGAAACCCTTTGAGGTGTTGAACCACTTGACGGTCCCGGTATCGCGGTTGGTCATGTCATAGTTTTGCGAGGACGACGAAGGTGAAGATTTGTAGAAGCTGACAGCCAGATGAAGCAGCACGGCAACAACGGCAGGTGTCAGGCCCAGAAGTACAGCTGGCTGGTCACCGATCGGCAGTAGCAGGCCGAACAGGGTCAGTGTTTGCAGAACAACGGAAAGCACCAGCAGGGCGCTGACCAGGTTCTGCAGTTGGTGGCGCGGGCCTTTATTCCAGAACGGAATGACTGGGGCCAGTGTCAGGTTCAGCAGGCCAAAAAACGCCAGGTAAAGGGCATCAGGATGTTGTAGGTAAGGTAAGGCTTCGGGTTGCAGGCTGGGAATAAAGGACAGCAGCAAAGCCGCTGCACCCGTTATCAGGTGGACGATTTTCAACATTTCAATGACTCACATTAAGATAGATCGCAAGGAAGAGCTGATTGCACACGGTTCGCTTCAGAAAAAATGGAGGCGCTGGACACGTGAGTTCATCAGCCTATGCGCCCTCGCCAGAGGCGAAAATTGGGCAACACGCTGCCTATTTAACAGCAAAGCTTGGGTCTACTCAAATTAAGCGTATTGGGCTATCTGTGAGAGAGGCTGCTCGCTGCGACTAGGGCAATATCGGCTTGTTATGAAAGCCTTGTCTTAGACGCTTGTAGTCCTCTGGTCTGGATGTAGAGGGAGCGGTGCTATTTGATGCTGGCGCTGCCAGTCCCGTCCTTGACCATATTCGCCGCTCGTACCGAGAGCGCTCCTACAGACTTGTGGGTTTGCTCCGCTGGATAAGAATTTTTACATGTCGTTTTATGAGGCGAATTCTTTGAAAAAAGATTAATCAAATCCAAGGGTGCGCAATGGAGTGCTTTTACGATGGGCGATTGATTCAGCAAGAAAATCTCGGGCGCAGATTAATGCAAAGAGTCAGGGTAGATCCTGTGATTCTGGATTTTGGTTTGACCCTGGCCTGGCCACTATCACGCTCGGTGCTGTTGAATGGCTTTGCCACCTGTTTGCAGCTTGAAGAAGTGTATTGGGAGGTGTTGTCCGATATATCACGTATTAACAACTGTTCAATAAATACGCTGCTGTCTTATATCGATCTGGAGGTGCATCTGCGCCATGGCAGGGTGAAAAACTTCAGCGGGTTCATTCGGGTCGTCTGCGTCACGCATTTGTTGACAATTGGCCGCGACCTTCGGGAAGTGACACGACAGCAGATAGTTGCGGGTTGAAGGCGGTGGCCGGCTGCAGGCGCATGCCCGACGGCTTGTAATCGTTGAATATTTATGATGCATTTAGGGGCTTCTGGCTGTTCATGCGGCTGCAATGGCTCGATTTACCAGATATAATCTCGGCCTTTGCTGTGTGGCCCTGCTTAAGGGTTGCCGCTAACGGATTGTCGAGACACGCCAATGCCCATGTACGATTACCAGTGTGCTTCCTGTGGTCATCAGCTGGAAGCCATTCAAAAGATCAGCGCTGCACCGCTGGTTGATTGTCCTGCCTGTCAGGCCCCCGAGCTGAAGAAAATGCTGTCCATGCCGGGTTTCCGCCTTAGCGGTACAGGCTGGTATGAAACAGACTTCAAGACAGGCTCGAAAAAGAATCTGGCAGGCGGCGATAAATCCGACTGAGGTTGAGCGAAAGCAGTCAGAACACAAGCGGGCTCTTGCAAGGTTACCAGCACCCACGGTGCGCAAGACCTCCACCGAATTTCGAATTACGAGAAGTGAAACCACTACCATGATGCGCAGCCATTATTGCGGCCAACTGAACGAAAGCCTGGACGGCCAGGAAATTACCCTTTGCGGATGGGTTCACCGTCGCCGTGACCACGGTGGGGTGATTTTCCTCGATATCCGTGATCGTGATGGTCTGGCCCAGGTGGTTTTCGACCCGGATCGCGCTGAAACCTTCGCTGTCGCCGACCGTGTGCGCAGTGAGTATGTAGTCAAGATCACCGGCAAGGTGCGTCTGCGCCCGGCCGGTGCCGGCAACACCAACATGGCTTCGGGCATGATCGAAGTGCTGGGTTACGAGCTTGAAGTGCTGAACGAAGCGGAAACCCCGCCGTTCCCGCTCAACGAGTTCTCCGACGTTGGCGAAGAGACCCGCCTGCGCTATCGCTTTATCGACCTGCGTCGCCCGGAAATGCTCGAGAAGCTGCGCCTGCGTTCGCGCATGACCACCAGCATTCGCCGTTACCTCGACGAAAACGGCTTCCTGGACGTTGAAACACCGATCCTGACCCGTGCCACGCCTGAAGGCGCACGTGACTACCTGGTGCCTAGCCGTACTCACGCCGGTTCGTTCTTCGCATTGCCGCAATCGCCACAACTGTTCAAGCAGTTGCTGATGGTTGCCGGTTTTGACCGCTACTACCAGATCGCCAAGTGCTTCCGCGACGAAGACCTGCGTGCCGACCGTCAGCCTGAGTTCACCCAGATTGACATCGAAACCAGCTTCCTCGATGAAAAAGACATCATGGGCCTGACCGAAGGCATGATCCGCAACCTGTTCAAAGAAGTGCTGGATCTGGAATTCGGTGAATTCCCGCACATGACTTTCGAAGAAGCCATGCGCCGTTACGGTTCCGACAAGCCTGACCTGCGTAACCCGCTGGAACTGGTTGACGTTGCCGATCAACTGAAAGACGTCGACTTCAAGGTGTTCAGCGGCCCGGCCAACGACCCTAAATGCCGCATTGCGGCCCTGCGTGTTCCGGGTGCTGCAAGCATGCCGCGCAAGCAGATCGACGACTACACCAAATTTGTCGGTATCTACGGTGCCAAAGGCCTGGCGTACATCAAGGTCAACGAGCGCGCCAAAGGCGTGGAAGGTCTGCAGTCGCCGATCGTTAAAAACATCCCTGAAGCCAACCTGAACGTGATCCTCGATCGCGTTGGCGCAGTCGATGGCGACATCGTGTTCTTCGGTGCCGACAAGGCCAAGATCGTCAGCGAGGCCCTGGGCGCGCTGCGGATCAAGGTGGGCAACGACCTGAACCTGCTGACCTGCGAGTGGGCCCCGATGTGGGTTGTCGACTTCCCGATGTTCGAAGAGAACGACGACGGCAGCTTCAGCGCCTTGCACCACCCGTTCACGGCACCGAAGTGCTCGCCTGAAGAGCTGGAAGCCAACCCGGCAACCGCGATTTCGCGCGCTTACGACATGGTCTTGAACGGCACTGAGCTGGGCGGCGGTTCTATCCGTATCCATCGCAAGGAAATGCAGCAAGCTGTCTTCCGCCTGCTGGGTATCGAAGAAGCCGAACAGGAAGAGAAATTTGGCTTCCTGCTGGACGCACTGAAGTACGGCGCACCGCCGCACGGTGGCCTGGCCTTCGGTCTGGACCGTCTGGTCATGCTGATGACCGGTGCTCAATCGATTCGTGAAGTCATTGCCTTCCCGAAAACCCAGAGCGCTGCCTGTGTCATGACACAAGCGCCTGGTGTTGTAGATGCCAAAGCGTTGCGCGAACTGCACATTCGTTTGCGCGAACAAGCCAAGGCAGAGTAAGTCTGACCTGCAAAGGCGCATCTTCGGGTGCGCCTTTGTTTTTGGGGTCGAGAATTTTTATTGCCAGGTCTTGGCCTGGCAAGGTTTTTAAAGGGATTCGGAGTGCGTTATGGCAGGTCATTCTAAGTGGGCGAACATCAAGCACCGCAAAGAGCGTCAGGATGCCAAAAAAGGCAAGATTTTCACCAAGTGGATCCGTGAACTGACCGTCGCTGCCCGTCAGGGCGGCGGTGATCCGGGTTCCAACCCGCGTCTGCGTCTGGCGCTGGACAAGGCCCTTGGTGCAAATATGAGCCGCGACATCATTGATCGTGCGGTCGCACGCGGCGCAGGCGCAGCAGACACCGACGACATGGTCGAGTTGAGCTACGAAGGCTACGGCCCGGGCGGTGTTGCCGTGATGGTTGAGTGCATGACCGACAACCGCAATCGCACCGCAGCAGCTGTGCGTCACGCGTTCAGCAAGTGTGGCGGCAACCTTGGCACTGACGGCTCCGTCGCTTATCTGTTCGAGCGCAAGGGGCAGATCTCCTACGCCGCCGGCGTCGATGAAGATGCGCTGATGGAAGCTGCGATGGAGGCCGATGCTGACGACGTGGTGACCAACGAAGACGGTTCGATCGATGTGTTCACGTCGTTCTCCAGCTTCTATGCCGTGCGTAACGCATTGGAAGCTGCAGGATTCAAACCAACAGACGCTGAAATCGTCATGTTGCCGACCACCAGTGCCGAGCTTGATCTGGAGGGCGCTGAAAAGGTGCTCAAGATGATCGACATGCTTGAAGACCTGGATGACGTACAAAACGTATATTCCAACGCTGAAATCCCTGACGCCGTCCTGGAACAGCTTGCCTGAGACTTTGGTGTCCTGCCTCGCAAGTATTGATCCTTTTTGACTGCGTCTGTTGTTGCCATGCTGCGTTGCCGCCCCTCCCCATAGCCAGCTATGAGTCGTCGCGGCGTCTTGCCTGACAACAACAGCCACTTTTCAAAAAAGAATCATATTGGTGAGGCAGAACACTGACTGCGTCAATCAAGAGGCCGGAGGTGCTCCGTCGCGACAATCGCGGCGCTGTGCACCTCCGGCTTCTGCCTTTAAGCTGTCCGGGTATTTGCCGGTGGGCGTCACTTCATAAGCTGCAGGCGTTATGACTCTTATTCTTGGTATCGATCCGGGTTCGCGAATCACTGGCTATGGCGTAGTGCGAGACACTGGGCGTGGTTGTGTGTATGTGGCTTCGGGGTGTATTCGTACAGGTAGTGGCGAACTGCATGAGCGGTTGCAGATTGTCTATCGTGGGGTGCGTGAAGTTATTCAGACGTATGGCCCCGTTACTATGGGCATCGAAAAGGTGTTCATGGCGCGCAATGCCGACTCGGCACTCAAGCTGGGTCAGGCCAGGGGTGCGGCGATTGTTGCCGGGGCCGAGGAAAGCCTGGAGATCGCCGAATATTCGGCAACTCAGGTCAAGCAGGCTGTGGCCGGTACTGGTGGTGCCAATAAGGAGCAAGTGATGATGATGGTCATGCACCTGCTCAAACTGACCACTAAGCCGCAAGTCGATGCATCCGATGCGCTGGCAATTGCCTTGTGTCATGCCCACACTCGCTCGAGTCTGTTGCCCCACGGTTTGGGTGCGGCGCGAAGCCGTGGTGGGCGTTTGCGGCTCTGAGACGTGATTTTTAACCTGATTATGCTTGCTGGCAGGGTGTCATCTGTAATGATGCGTCCCTGTCGTTCTACTTGTCAGCCATTGATCTGGCCAGAGAAAAGGATCTGAAACGTGATTGGACGCTTGCGCGGCACTCTGGCTGAAAAACAGCCGCCGCACCTGATTCTTGATGTAAATGGCCTGGGCTACGAGCTGGAAGTGCCCATGACCACGCTCTATCGGTTGCCGTCCATCGGCGAGCCTCTGACCCTGCATACCCATCTGGTAGTTCGCGAAGACGCCCAGTTGCTCTATGGTTTCATAGGCAAGCGCGAGCGCGATTTCTTTCGTGAACTGATCCGGCTCAACGGTGTCGGTCCAAAGCTGGCCCTGGCTTTAATGTCCAGCCTTGAAGTCGATGAGCTTGTTCGTTGTGTGCAGGCTCAGGATACGTCCGCCTTGACCAAGGTCCCGGGTGTCGGGAAAAAGACAGCCGAGCGATTGCTGGTCGAATTGAAGGATCGCTTCAAGGCATGGGAGCAGGTGCCAAGCATGTTCGCCCTGGTGCCTAACCAGCCTGATGCCACGATACAGGTGGCCAGTGCTGAAAGTGATGCGGTCAGTGCCTTGATTTCCCTGGGTTACAAGCCCCAGGAAGCGAGCAAGGCTGTTTCGGCAATCAAGGACAAAACGTTGAGCAGTGAAGATATGATTCGTCGCGCCCTTAAGGGGATGATTTAAGTGATTGAAGCTGATCGTTTGATAACGGCCTCAGGCGGACGAGACCGGGAAGAGGTTCAGGACCGGGCAATTCGTCCTTTGAGCCTGGCCGACTATATTGGTCAGCCAACCGTACGTGAGCAAATGGAGCTGTTTATCCAGGCTGCACGCGGGCGTTCGGAGTCGTTGGACCACACGCTGATTTTCGGGCCGCCGGGACTGGGCAAGACCACGCTGGCCAATATCATTGCCCAGGAAATGGGGGTATCCATTAAAAGCACGTCAGGTCCTGTGTTGGAGCGCCCGGGCGATTTGGCGGCCTTGCTGACCAATCTTGAGCCCCATGACGTGCTGTTTATCGATGAAATCCATCGTCTGTCACCCATCGTCGAAGAAGTGCTCTACCCGGCAATGGAAGACTTTCAGCTCGATATCATGATTGGCGAAGGGCCAGCAGCGCGCTCCATCAAGCTAGACCTGCCGCCTTTTACCCTGGTGGGTGCGACGACCCGCGCCGGGATGCTGACCAACCCTTTGCGCGATCGTTTCGGGATTGTTCAGCGACTGGAGTTCTATAGTACTGACGACCTGGCGACGATTGTCAGTCGCTCCGCGGGGATTTTTGGTCTGCCACTCGATCCTGAGGGGGCTTACGAAATTGCCCGGCGGGCTCGCGGTACACCGCGGATTGCCAACCGTTTGTTGCGTCGTGTGCGAGATTTTGCCGAGGTACGGGCCAAGGGGCACATCACCAAGCCGGTGGCAGATCTGGCGTTGAACCTGTTGGACGTTGATGAGCATGGTTTTGATCATCAAGACCGGCGTTTGCTGCTGACCATGATCGAGAAGTTCGATGGTGGGCCGGTAGGTGTAGACAGTCTGGCCGCTGCGATCAGCGAAGAGCGTCATACAATTGAAGATGTGCTGGAGCCGTATCTGATCCAGCAGGGCTACATCATGCGCACGCCGCGTGGGCGCGTTGTGACCCGTCATGCGTATCTGCACTTCGGTTTGAATATTCCGTCCCGTCTGGGTGACATGCCTGTGGTAGACGAATTTTTGAATGCCCTGGACGATTAATAAGCCCTTGGCGGCCGATTTTTTTAAGGTTTTTGCTGTCTCAAGGGCTGGCGTTGAAAATCTTGGGTCATAAAGCTCAAGAAGCGTAAAAAACAGTCGTCTGGCGGATTGGCAACCTGAGGAGTAAGCACTAGAGTATGCGCGCGCAAAACAGGCTAGAGCCATTCGCACATCGCTGTCGCGTTTATTATGAGGACACCGATGCGGGTGGCGTCGTGTATTACGTAAATTATCTAAAATTTATGGAGCGGGCTCGAACCGAAAGGCTACGGGAGATGGGCTTTGCCCAGTCCGAGCTTGTGGGTGAGAACCTGTTATTTGTCGTGCATTCCAGCGAGGCGCGTTACCACGCACCGGCGCGACTGGACGACGAACTGTTGGTAAGTGCGCAAGTAACAGAGCTCAACCGTGCCAGTCTGCGTTTCAAGCAACAGGTCTGGCGGGCTGCAGATGCAACGTTGCTCTGTGAAGGGCAATTTTTGGTGGCCTGTGTGCGCGCCGATAGTTTCAAACCCCGGGCCATTCCCGAAGCTTTACGTACGGCCTTTGCCGACGTGAGCGGCGCGGGTAAACATTTAGAGCAGGAGATAAAGCGTGGAAGCTAACGTCGTCGACCATTCCTCCATGTGGAGCTTGGTTAGCAATGCCAGCATTGTTGTGCAGTTGGTAATGTTGACCCTGCTGGCCGCATCGGTTACCTCGTGGGTCATGATTTTTCAGCGCAGCACAATGCTGCGCGCCGGTCGACGTGCCCTGGAAAGCTTTGAAGAGCGTTTCTGGTCGGGTATCGACCTGTCGAAGCTGTATCGTCAGGCAGGCAGCAATCCTGATCCGGACTCTGGGGTTGAACAAATCTTCCGTGCCGGTTTCAAAGAGTTCTCGCGTCTGCGTCAGCAGCCGGGCGTTGATCCTGAAGCGGTGATGGAAGGTGTTGCACGTGCCATGCGAGTCGCCATCTCCCGCGAAGAAGAAAAGCTTGAGCAAAGCTTGCCGTTCCTGGCCACTGTAGGTTCCGTGAGCCCGTATATCGGTCTGTTCGGTACCGTATGGGGCATCATGAACTCCTTCCGTGGCCTGGCAACTGCCCAGCAAGCAACACTGGCTACCGTAGCGCCAGGTATTGCCGAAGCACTGATTGCAACGGCCATCGGCTTGTTCGCTGCTATCCCGGCGGTTATCGCGTACAACCGTTTTGCAGCTCGCAGTGAAACCCTGATCAGCCGCTACTACACCTTCGCCGACGAATTCCAGGCGATCCTGCACCGCAAAGTGCACACCAGCGAAGAATAAGCAGGTAATTTCCAATGGCTTTAATCGCTCGAGCTCGCAAGAAGCGCAAGCCGGTTGCCGAGATGAACGTGGTGCCTTACATCGACGTGATGCTGGTACTGCTGGTTATCTTCATGGTGACCGCTCCGATGCTCAATCAGGGTGTGAAGGTTGATTTGCCCAAGGTCTCCAGCGAGGCTTTGCCGCAAGACAACAACACTCAGGTTCTGACTATTTCGATCAAGGCTGACAAGACCTATTTCTGGAATCTTGGCAGTGAAGTTGATACCGATAAGCAGATGGACAAGGCAATGACCTTGCCTCAGATGACTGACGCTGTAACTAAGATCATTCGCGCAGGCAATGAAGGCGGCAAACACACCCAGGTCTTCATTCGCGGTGACAAAACCGTTGATTACGGCGCGGTAATGGGTGCTATGGGTGGCCTTCAGAAGGCCGGGGTCGGTAACGTTGGCTTGATAACCGAGGCTCCCTGATGCGCGAACAGCGGGAGCCGTCCGCCTCTGAAAATTATTTTTGGCCTACAGTCTGGGCGATAGGGCTGCACGTTCTGATTTTTGGCATGCTGTTTGTCAGTTTTGCCATGACCCCGGATCTGCCGCCTTCAAAACCGATTGTTCAGGCAACCTTGTATCAACTGAAGTCAAAAAGTCAGGCGACCACTCAGACCAATCAAAAGATTGCGGGTGAGGCGAAGAAATCCGCCGCGCGTCAGACCGAAGTCGAGCAGATGGAACAGAAGAAGGTTGAGCAGGAAGCTGTAAAAGCCGCGGAACAAAAGAAAGAAGAGGCTGCCGAAAAAGCTGCAGAAGCCAAGAAAGCTGACGAAGCCAAGGCGAGCGAAGCTAAAAAGGCAGACGAGGCCAAGAAGGCTGATGAAGCCAAGAAAGCCGACGATGCTAAAAAGGCTACGGAAGCTAAGAAAGCCGAAGAGAAAAAACTGGCTGACATAGCCAAGAAAAAATCCGAGGAAGAGGCCAAGAAGGCCGCGGAAGAAGAGGCCAAGAAAAAGGCCGCGGAAGACGCCAAGAAAAAAGCGGCTGAAGATGCGAAGAAAAAAGCAGCTGAAGACGCCAAGAAAAAGGCCGTAGCAGACGAGGCGAAGAAGAAAACCGCCGAAGATGCGAAGAAAAAGGCCGCTGCCGATGCAGCCAAGAAAAAGGCCGTAGAAGCAGCACGTAAATCGACCGAAGAGAAAAAGGCGCAAGCCTTGGCTGATTTGCTTTCCGACACGCCGCAACGCCAGCAAGCTCTGGCAGATGAGCAAGGTGATGAGGTCGCCGGCAGTTTCGATGACCTGATTCGTGCTCGTGCAGCAGAAGGGTGGGCTCGTCCGCCGTCGGCGCGCAAGAACATGACAGTGGTGCTGCAAATTGGCATGTTGCCAGATGGCACGGTGACGTCTGTGACGGTTGCCAAATCCAGTGGTGACGGGCCGTTCGATAGCTCGGCTGTGGCAGCGGTCAAGAACATTGGCCGTTTAACGGAAATGCAGGGTATGAAACCCAGCGATTTTAATCCTTATCGATCATTCAAGATGACATTCACACCTGAGGATCTAGCCTTGTGATTAAACTTTTTCGAGGACTGCTGGTCGTCGTCTGCTGCTTGGCAGGGATGGCTGTAGCAGATGAAAAGAACATTCTGGTCACCAGCGGTAGCGACCGGGCGACGCCTATTGCCGTAGTGCCTTTTGGCTGGCAGGGCGGCACCGTATTGCCGGATGACATGGCTGAAATCATCGGCAATGACCTGCGTAACTCGGGTTATTACGCGCCGATTCCAAAGCAGAACATGATCGGCTTGCCGACTCAGGCCAGCGAAGTCATTTTTCGCGACTGGAAAGCCCTGGGTGCCCAATACGTAATGGTCGGTAATATCGTGCCAGCGGGCGGTCGCCTGCAGGTGCAATATGCTTTGTTCAACGTTGCCACCGAGCAGCCAGTATTGACTGGCAGTGTGTCGGGAACGGCTGAACAATTGCGGGACATGGCGCATTACATCTCCGACCAGTCGTTTGAAAAGCTGACGGGCATCAAAGGTGCATTCTCAACTCGCCTGCTTTATGTAACAGCAGAACGTGCAAGTGCAACCAACACCCGTTACACCTTGCAGCGCTCGGACTACGATGGTGCCCGTGCCGTTACTTTGCTGCAGTCGCGCGAGCCGATCCTGTCGCCGCGTTTTGCACCGGATGGCAAGCGCATCGCTTATGTATCGTTCGAGCAGAAACGTCCTCGTATCTTTGTGCAGAACATTGATACTGGTCGTCGCGAGCAAATCACCAACTTTGAAGGTTTGAACGGTGCGCCTGCATGGTCGCCGGATGGCTCCAAGCTGGCGTTCGTATTGTCCAAAGACGGCAATGCCGAGATCTACGTGATGGATCTGGCTTCCCGTGGGTTGACTCGCGTCACCAACAACCCGGCAATCGATACCGAACCGTTCTGGGGTAAAGATGGTTCTACCATCTACTTCACCTCTGACCGTGGCGGCAAACCGCAGATTTACAAAACCAATGTAGGCAGCGGTAACGCAGAGCGCGTGACGTTTATCGGGAACTACAACGCCAGTCCCAAGCTTTCGGCTGACGAAAAGACCCTGGTAATGATCCATCGTCAGGACGGTTTCACCAATTTCCGTGTTGCGGCGCAAGATTTGCAACGTGGAAGCGTGAAAATCCTCACAGATACCAACCTTGATGAGTCTGCTACTGTTGCACCCAACGGCACCATGGTAATCTACGCCACCCGCCAGCAGGGCCGGGGAGTCTTGATGCTCGTGTCTATCAATGGACGCGTAAGGCTCCCTCTTCCTACCGCTCAAGGCGAAGTCAGAGAACCTTCCTGGTCCCCTTACCTGAACTGACGTGGTGCTGTACGTTTCACATAACACTTGGGGTTCATTAGGAGTTTTACGATGGAAATGCTGAAGTTTGGTAAATTTGCTGCGCTGGCACTGGCCATGGCTGTAGCTGTAGGTTGCTCGTCCAAAGGCGGCGACAATGCCGGTGAAGGCGCTGCTGTTGATCCAAACGCTGGTTACGGCGCAAACACTGGCGCTGTTGATGGTTCCCTGAGCGAAGAAGCTGCTCTGCGCGCTATCACTGTTTTCTACTTCGAATACGATTCTTCGGACCTGAAACCAGAAGCAATGCGCGCTCTGGACGTTCATGCTAAAGACCTGAAAGCTAACGGCGCTCGCGTTGTTCTGGAAGGTAACACTGACGCCCGTGGTACTCGTGAGTACAACATGGCACTGGGCGAGCGTCGTGCGAAAGCCGTTCAACGCTACCTGGTACTGCAAGGCGTTTCTCCAGCACAGCTGGAGCTGGTGTCCTACGGTAAAGAGCGTCCAATCGCTACTGGCAACGACGAACAGTCGTGGGCTCAAAACCGTCGCGTCGAACTGCGTAAGTAATTCGTCATGCGAACGTGCCGCCGTGCTGTAACTATTCTGACTCTCAGCCTCATGCCGCTAGCGGCATGGGCTGCGGTTCCTGTGGTCGATGACAACTCTGGCTATAACAATAGCGGGGGGAGTTATCCATCACCGGGTTATGGTGCGAGCGGCGCCTATGCCGGGGGAGGGGTTTCGGCCCCTGTCTCGGCACAGGGCGAGCTGTTCAACCAGTTGCAACAAATGCAGGAGCAGATTGCACGCCAACAAGGTGTGATTGAAGTTCTGCAAAATGATGTTTCGCGCATGAAACAAGAAAGCCTGGAGCGATACCAGGAACTTGATCGGCGCATTGGTGCTGGCATTGCTCCTGCAGCCACTCCTGATAATTCTTCTGCCGGTGGTGCTAACGCCGCCGGTAATACAGCAGCGCCTGCTACTCAGGCTGCTGCCAGTTCGGAACCAGGTGATCCTGCGAAAGAAAAGCTCTATTACGATGCTGCTTTCGACTTGATCAAAGCCAAGGATTTCGACAAGGCCAGCCAGGCATTTACGGCCTTTCTGCGCAAATACCCAAACAGCCAATATGCGGGCAATGCCCAATACTGGCTGGGTGAAGTGAACTTGGCCAAAGGCGATTTGCAGGCCGCTGGCCAGGCATTTGCCAAAGTCAGTCAGCTGTATCCCAAGCATGCGAAAGTACCGGATTCACTCTATAAGCTTGCTGATGTAGAGCGCCGCCTGGGTCACACAGACAAGGTTAAAGGCATCTTGCAGCAGGTAGTGGCCCAGTATCCGGGTACTTCGGCTGCTCAGCTGGCTCAGCGCGATTTGCAGCGCATGTAAGCATTAACCGGCTTAAATCGAGAAACCCGCGCCTATCGCGGGTTTTTTCGTTAGAATCCACGCCCTTTTATGAAATACGCTCCTCTTAATCCTGCGTGAGCAGATTCTTTGGAGTGCCTGACGGAGGCGGACAGCCTGTTTAGCTGTTACGCCCGTGGCGAATATGCAAGACACATTGAGAATTACCGAAGTTTTTTACTCGTTGCAGGGTGAAACGCGAACGGCTGGCCTGCCCACCGTTTTTGTACGCCTGACCGGTTGCCCTTTGCGCTGCGGTTACTGTGACAGCGCTTACGCCTTCAGTGGCGGGACTGTGCGCCCTCTGGACGACATCCTCCAGCAAGTTGCCGACTTTCGTCCGCGTTACGTATGTGTGACAGGTGGCGAGCCGCTGGCTCAGCCCAATGCCATTCCTCTGCTCAAGCAACTCTGTGATGCTGGCTACGAAGTCTCGATCGAGACCAGCGGTGCGCTGGACATCTCGGCAGTCGACCCGCGCGTTAGCCGCGTTCTTGACTTGAAAACGCCGGGCTCCAAAGAGTCCCATCGCAACCTCTACGAAAACATCGCTTTGTTGACGCCTAATGATCAGGTCAAGTTCGTGATCTGTTCGCGGGAAGACTACGACTGGGCGGTATCCAAGCTGATTGAGTATGGTCTGGATCGACGGGCGGGCGAAGTGCTGTTTTCGCCGAGTCACCATGACTTGCCGGCCCGTGATCTGGCTGACTGGATCGTGGCGGATAACCTGCCTGTACGTTTGCAAATGCAGCTGCACAAATATCTGTGGAATGACGAGCCGGGGCGCTGAAATGACCGAACAAACTGTTGTCACCGAAAAAAGAGCCGTGATCTTGCTGTCTGGCGGCCTCGACTCAGCAACTGTCGTGGCCATGGCTCGTGCTGAAGGCTATAGCTGCTACACCATGAGCTTTGATTACGGTCAGCGTCACCGTGCCGAACTCGATGCCGCAGCGCGTGTTGCACGGGATCTGGGGGCGGTTGAGCATAAAGTCATTGGCCTGAACCTGGACGGTATTGGCGGCTCGGCACTGACCGACACTTCGATTGACGTGCCAGAAGCTCCAAGTGAAGGCATTCCGGTTACCTACGTACCCGCACGCAACACGGTGTTCCTTTCTTTGGCGTTGGGTTGGGCTGAAGTGCTTCAGGCGCGAGATATCTTTATCGGCGTCAATGCTGTGGATTACTCCGGCTACCCGGATTGCCGCCCGGAGTTTGTTGAAGCATTTGAAGTCATGGCGAACCTGGCAACAAAGGCCGGTGTAGAGGGGCAGGGTTTTCGAATCCAGGCGCCTTTGCAAAACATGAGCAAGGCTCAAATTGTGCAAGCGGGTACAAAGCTGGGTGTGGATTACGCGTTGACAGTTTCTTGCTACCAGGCGGACGCCCAAGGCCAAGCTTGTGGCAAGTGTGATAGCTGCCGCCTGCGTGCGGAAGGCTTCGCAGCAGCCGGAATTATTGACCCAACCCGTTATTTTTGAATTATTTCGAATTTATTTCGAACAAGGTGTTGAATTCTCGTTAGAAATCAGTATTATACGTCCCACAACGAAGCGGGTCGTTAGCTCAGTTGGTAGAGCAGTTGGCTTTTAACCAATTGGTCGTAGGTTCGAATCCCACACGACCCACCATATGCAACACCAAAACAGCCGGTCTAATCCTCAGGATTAACCGGCTTTTTTGTGTCCGGGATTTGGTAAGGCAAGAAAATGCGTATTCCTCCAGGCAGGGGCGGGTGTGATAACGCGACAGTTGTGAGGGGGTAATCACTTGCGGCTCTGTCGCCAGTGGCTTGCTCAGTGACTGAAACCTGAGGTTGATCATCTCGATACGGTCCTCGATCATGATCGCCTGTTCCTCGTCCACTGCATCCGGTGGGCTTATCAGGCTTGGCCGACCGCGTCAGAGGTGCTTCGAGTGAATCCTTGTTGGCGGTGGTTCTCAGGCTGTTGGTGGGCAGGGAGAGGCTGACGAGCAGCATGGTGCGGGTTTGGTGTGGGAGGTCTTGGACGGCCTTGCGTGAGTGCGAGCTCGGTATCGATGCTTGTTCTGAGGCTTGGCACTCGTGTGCATGACACCCCAAAGGCAAAGCGACCAGTTTTATGGTCGCTTCATGGCGGTCAACTGGACGCAACTCATGCTCAAGGGGTTCAAGCCGGTTGGCCCGCAATCAACCTGTGTTGGCGGACCTTTTTTATGGAGGGCAACTACCGGATCCCCAAAACGGCCCGGATGAGTCGCTATCCAGTGCCAGTTCAATCGAGGATGAGAAAGATTTAAATCTTTTCAATGACTCCATTGAACAACCCTTTCAGCTGCTCATTGCCAGCATCTACTAGATGGTTGTCATCGTAGTACAGAGGTACACCGTCCCTTGAACCCATGCATTGTCCGTTTGGGCAAAGGTATGGGGTTGGGTCAATAACCTTGGCATTGCACTGCTTTGCCGCGACTTCAATGGCGTGGTTGGCTATGCGATTACGTTGCTCGTAGTCCTGCAGTGAAACAGTGATGTCCGATGAGGACTGGAAAATGCGTTTGTGCAGGTTCAAGCCTTTGTAGATATTGAACGGCATTTCCGGGATCGGTTTGACGATATACACAGGACGATTTTCTGCGATAGCACACACAACCTTGGTGTACTCGGCGGCGTATGCATCGGCAAATGACTGACCCGTCAGGTGCTCCTGGCCCGGGAAGTACACGCGGTAACTATTGCCTCTGCTTGTATCGGTGTACATGGCCGCTCTACTGAACAGAACGACGGGTACACCCTGGTGTGAGTTTTTCAGTGCCAGAAGCTTTTCGCTGTTGAATCCGTGGCATTTGCTCTCCAGATCTTTGTCATGCATTGCAAAGTTCTGCAGGGTTGGGCAGCCCCCGCGGGCCCAGGATAAGGCTGCCTGGCCATTTTCAACCTGGACAGCCGCAGCAGTCGATTGGGCGTGACTGTCACCGAATAAAATGACAGACACGTCGCCTGAGCCCAGTTTGCATTCGGCGGCATTATAGGGATTGGAGATGCACTCTTGTGTGTAGAGGCTGCTGGTGTATTCGGGTTGGCCGAGGTCTACATAAGCAAACCGAATGCCAGGATGGTCCTTGGCGACGGAGGAGATGATGGCCGCGAAGCCGACCATCAACACGACAAAGGATGCATATTTGAAGATCGTCCGGGGTGCCGTGATGATTTTTCTTGTCTTCGATTCAATCAGGTAGAACGAAAGGGCTCCGAGCACGAAAGACATCACGATCGCCGCCAGTACATGCGGCCAGCTGTTTAGCAGCCCGCATGTAAAGAGGAACACGACTAGCGGCCAGTGCCATAGATACACGGAGTACGAGATGGTTCCAGAGAACTGCAAGGCGCGGCTATTACTGAAGGCCGACTGAGTATTTGCGATGATTACCAGCGCGGTGCCTAGTACGGGCAACAGGGCCAGGTATCCCGGCCAGAGGTCCTGCTCGGAGAAACAGAAAATACTTAGCAGGATTGCGCCTAGCCCGAGCCCTTCAAGTGTGTAGCTGATTCGTTTACTCAGTTGCAGCGGGAACAGGAATACCAGCCCGCCGACGATCAGTTCCCAGGCGCGGGTAGGCAGCATGTAGAACGCAAAAACCGGATTGGTATTGGTCAGATAGACCGATGCGCCCAGCGACCCTAGCGCGAGCAATACAAGCGCCGTTTTGGTCTTGTGTATGCCCAGGAACTTGTAGAGTGCCATCAGCAGCACGGGGTAGAGCATGTAGAACTGCCACTCGACCGACAACGACCAAGTGTGCAACAGCCAGTTCTCGTGCAGCGGTGCGTCGAAATAGCCTCCGCTTTTGGCGAACATGAAGTTGGAGCTGAAGAGCAGGCTGCTTTTGATTGCTCTGATCAGTTCCCGGTAGTCATCAAGGGGGAAATAGATAAAACCGAAGATCAGCAGCGCCGCACACAGTGTCAGCAGCGCCGGGACAATTCGCCGTGCTCTGGATGCGTAAAACGCTAATAGAGAGAAATTTTGCTTCTGGAGCCCGCTGACGATGATCCCTGTCATCAAGAAGCCGGATATAACGAAGAAAATATCGACCCCTGAAAACCCGCCGTCGAATCCTCCAATCTTGAAGTGAAACAGCACGACGGAAATAACCGCAAGTGCTCGAAGCGAGTTTATGTTTTTTCGGAAGTGCATTTGTGTGTCCATGATCACAGTTTTAATAATATGGCATTATAGTGGCCATCATAGCATGTTAGAGCCCAAAAGCGCTGTATTCCAAACTACAAGAGATATCACATGTCGAGCTTTTCCGCTCGCTAGTATCCGGAGTAGTGATTACTTAAAGAAAGATTTGTAGTGATTTTTTTGGCTGTGCAGGGTGTGCTGAAGTGGTTTGAGTGCTTGTGATAGAGCGGGTGCGCGCGCTTTATTTGGTGGGTTCATCTCTGTGGTGAATGCTTGTAAGTTGACAAGAATTTAAGCGGTATATAAGAAATATAATGCGCTGTTCGGAGGGTGGTAGTTGAAAGTTTATCTTCGTATGAGTGTGACTTCATAAGTAATGACTCCCCGTCAGGTACCCGTGGCGGCGCATATTTTCTGTTGAGTTGAACGTGTAGCCGCGGAACTTGTACTTAAGCAAGGTAGTTAGGCAGGGTAAATGTGAAGTAGGAATTGATTCACCTGAAATTAGGAAATTTCCCGCGATCGCAGCCAGAGCCATGGTCTTTTGACAGTAGTTTAATAGCAGCCTCACTACTGAGGGGTATGTCATGGCTAAGGATTTGATGGTTTCGTTTCGTGACGAGGTGCTTCGCAAAGGACTTGAATCCACTTTGTCCTGCAACTTGAATGACAAGTGGCTGGAGCTGTTGGCTGCGCAGTTGGAGGCGTACTTTGAGCGCGATGTCGAGGAGGCACTGTCTCTCCCGTTCGCCGCTGTGCTGCATATCTTGTGCTCCAAGAGTGGAGGCGAGGCCATCACGGTCTCACAAGACAAGCTGTTCGATCACCTCTGTGATTACCGTATTGAGTTAGGGCTTGAAGAGATAAGGCGAAAGACAGATTCAGCTAATGAGCCAGCCAGTTTGCAGACGATTTTTACCAACCGCGCTGTCACGTTTCGTGGCGCAGAAGATTAATCGGCCACCATCGATTGCGGTGAGCCGATGCTTGATTTGCTGGCCCCTGTAGACGCTGTCACCGGGCCGGTGACATGAGCGTCAACTCGGGCCTGGATATCCTCGGCACTTATCTGTGACGAAGATTGAGAGTGCTCACCTGCGACAAACCCCGGCCTCCTCCCGTCAGAAAACCCTGACAGAAATATTGACCAGACACGTCCTACAGCGTTAACTGTATATTCATACAGTTAATTAAAAGCGTGCGTCATGAGCTTTACACTCTTGGGCCTTCAGGCTGAAGGCGGCGTCCGTTTACCCCTTCACGCGTTCAAAATGTCTGCAGTTTTCCCGTTACCGGCTGCTGACGCTTGCTCGAACGGGGGGGTGGTTACTCACAGCGTGCGCCGCCATGGTCACTAAGCCCAGGCCGGTTTTTGCATTGATTGACTGCAACAGCTTTTATGCCAGTTGCGAGCGGGTATTCCGACCGGACCTGGCGAAAGTTCCCATTGTGGTGCTGAGCAACAATGATGGCTGCGTCATCGCTCGCAGTTACGAGGCCAAGCCCTTTGTGAAAATGGGTGAGCCTTATTTCCAGATCAAGCAGCGCCTCCAGCAGGAGGGGATCGTTGCGTTCTCATCGAACTATGCGCTGTACGGTGACATGAGCGAGCGGGTCATGAGCCTGATCGAATCCATAGTGCCGGCAGTGGAGGTCTACAGCATTGATGAGTCGTTTGCTGACCTGACCGGTATCGCAGACGTCATCGCCCTGGGCAGGCAGTTGCGAGCCAGAATCCTCAAGTGCACCGGCATACCCGTGGGTGTTGGTATTGGCCACACCAAAACCCTGGCCAAGCTCGCCAACCATACGGCCAAACGCCTCCAGACACGCACCGGTGGTGTGGTGAATCTGTGCGGTGATCTTGAACGCGACTGGGTGCTGCGTAATACGGCCGTGTCTGAAGTGTGGGGGGTAGGGCGCCGCATGACCGCTCACCTTGAAAGCATGGGCATCAAGACTGCGATGGACCTGGCCAAGGCTGACCCCTGGTCACTTCGTAAAAAGTTCAGCGTTGTGATCGAGAAAACGGCACGTGAGCTGTCGGGCACCTCATGCCTGGAGTTGGACGAGCCTGACCCACCGAAGCAGGAGATCTGTTGCAGTCGAATGTTTGGCAAACGGCTGACCGAGCTGGCACCGATCAAAGAGGCCGTGGCCACGTACATGATGCGTGCCTCGGAAAAACTGCGAGCGCAAAAATCTTACTGCAAGAAAGTCCGGGTCAGCATCCGCACAGGCATGTTTAACCCGGATGAAGCGAAATACGCGAAAGGCGTCGTCGTGACCCTGCCATACCCGACGGATGATGTGCGGCTGCTGACCAAGGCGGCCGTTGATGCGTTGGAGCATGTTTTTCAGCCCGGCTTCAAGTACAGCAAGGCCGAGGTGCTGCTGCTGGATCTTCGCCAGCCCGGGGAGTTTTCCGATGATCTGTTTGCGATGAATCAGCCCGCAGAAGCATCCAGGGTGATGGCGGTTCTGGATCAGATCAACGGGCGTTGGGGCAGGGGGACGTTACGTGCCGCCAGTGTGCCGAGCAAGCCGGATTGGAGCATGCGTCGGGAGATGATGAGCCAAAGCTTTACGACGAGGCTGGATCAGTTGTGGCGGGTTTCGTGTTAATGGGTGAAAAACTGTCGTGGCCTGCTGGTCCGGGTGGTAACAGTTCAGTGTTCGCCTCATACAAGTTTTAAGTCGATTTGAGGCTGTAAAATGTCCCCCCGGCCGATGTCTGCGCAGCCTGCGAGCAAATCAGACTCAGCCTGCAAACAATCAGGATTGAATCCTGGCTCTCTTTTACTCCAGCCAGGAGTGAGAAAGGAGGGCAAACCGCTGATTCACCCAGTCAACAAAAGCGTGAGCCTGCGGAGCGAGGTGGGATCTGCTCGGATACAGCACGGATACCGGGCGTGGGCGTGGCCGATATTTTTCGAGCACTTGCACCAAAGATCCCTTCGGCGACCAAATCGACTGTTCGGTCGGTCACGCCTAAAGTCATTTCGATTCAACTGGCCACCGCCCTCGGTGCAAAAGTCATTGTGACGTCGAGCAGCGACCGGAATCTGGAAGCTGCAATCAAGCTTGGCGCAGTAGTTGGCGTTAACTACCGGGCTAATCCCAAGTGGGAAAATGAAGTTCTGGGCCTCACGGACGGCAAAGGCGTTGACCTGCTTTTGGACGTTGCGGGTGGCAATGGCCTGAACCAGTCAATTGCTGCAACCAAAGCCGCAGGCAAGATCGCTCAAATCGGCTTCCTGACGGGGCAGACCACCGCGCTGAGCCTGATGCCGCTGATCTTCCGGCAGACGACCATACGCGGCATCGCGGTCGCGCCACGCTCTTTGTTTGATCGAATGAATGCCTTTCTCAACGAAAACGAGATCAGTCCCGTAATCGATAAGGTCTATTCGTTTGAAGAAGCGCGACAAGCCTACGAGCACTTGGCGAGGGGCGCCTTCGGAAAGGTCGTGATCAAGATTTCCTGATTGTACGGTCGGGTGAGAGGTTGAGTTTCAGGTCATCCGGCCTTGCCGCCCTGTGTGCGAAAGCACGCGGGGCGTTTTAGCAGGTCACGTCATAAGTTGTTGTTTACGGAAGAAAAGCTGTAGGAGATTTCGTATGAATTAGAAGGTTTGGTCTTGATTGGTTCGGTATCGCTTACCTGATTTGCGTAGGGGGGTGTTCAGTGCCAGTTTTACAGGCCGCCACCGTACTTGTTATGTGCTACTCGACAAGTACGCAATGGCAACAAACCGGTCTCCATAAGTTCAGAGGATAAAGATGAGTACTATCACGTGCCCCAGTTGCGGGAATGAGGCCAGTGCGTTCGGCACGGTTACGAATTGCTGGTGTGACAAAATGTATTGTGACCATACCAGCGGCATGTTTGCTTCTTACAGTTGTACCTGTGGTTCGAGGGGGGTAACCCCAGAGGCGAAACAACATCAGGAACACCAGGAAGCCAAATTCCTGAACGAAATGGCCCGTGATGTTTCGGCCCTGCTCATGACGCTGCCGAGCATAATCACGGAGACATTTTCGGTTCAGAGTGCCATCGCCAACTACGAAGATGTGCAAGTGGTTTTCACCAATGGGCGTAGTGCAGCGATCACTGTGACCTGCGTGTACTCGACCCCTAAGGAGTTCCAGGTAGCCAGCAATGATCAGATCGTTGTGGCGAAAGGAGGAAGGGAGCTCAAGGCGGCGCTGGCAAGCATTGCCAATGCTTGATCTTTCCAGTTGAACCTTCACCGGCTACCCGCTCAGCCTGTCTGTAGGGCAGGCTGAGCGGGTAGCCGGGTACTCAGCCCTTGGCTACACCCACCCGCCACTGCGAGGGCGGTACCAGGCCGTTGACCAGGTAGTTGCCCACGATGCGCGATTTGTACACGCGGGGGTTGTGGTTGGCCAGGGTGCGTGCGTTGCGCCAGAGTCGATCCAGCGCCTTGTTGCTGGCGGTAGCGCTGGCACCCAGGGCATCGAACAGCGCTGTGGTCGCTGCGAGCGTGGCATCCACCACGGGATTGACTGCCAGGCACACTTCAAGCTCGGCCAGTGCGACCTGCGGGTCGTCGTGGGCCAGCGGTTGGTCACTGGCTATCGTGTACTGCGCGGTTTGCTCCAGACGCTGCGCAGCCTGCCGGGTAATGGCATGTGCCGCGTAGGCCTGGCTTGCCACTTCGCCGATCACTTGCAGCAGTTGCACATCTTGCGCGGCGACATCGGCATTGCCGGTGGAAAAGGTTCTGGATCGTTTGCTCAGCTCATCGGCGCCACTCAAGGTTGCGCGGCGGGCGATGCCGGCGAGGGTGCTCAGGTGATAAATCTGAAAGAACGATTGCCCATAGGCAAAACGCTGGTCAGTGGGGCGCGGTTCATCATCCAGTCGCACGTTATCAAAGATGCAGGTGCCGCTGGCCGTCAGGCGTTGGCCAAAACCGTTCCAGTCGTCAATGACCTGTACTCCCGGCGCTTTAAGGTTGACCACTACGCTGTACAGCGTCCCGTCGTCACCGGTGCCGATCGTGTTGATCAGGTCGCTGTAAAGCGCCCCGGTGGTGTAGAACTTTTTCCCGCTGATACGCAGCGAGCCGTCGTCAGAGCGATGGATGCGTGTTTCAAACTCGCCACGGGTCTGTGTGCCCACTTCGGTACTGCCTGGCGAGAGCAGCGCGCCTTGGCTGAGCGTGTCGAGCCACTTTGCCTGCCACTCGGGACTCTTTGAAACCAGCACTTCCTCGCAAAAACCAAAATGCCCGCGCAGGGCCTGGGTGATGTTCGAGTCTGCTGCAGACAGTTCGGTCAACAGGGTGAGCAGCTCAACCAGCGTGGCGTCTTGCCCTCCATAAGTGGCGGGCAAGCGCCAGCGCGGCAAGCCCAGTGCATTCAATTGCTGGATCACAGTGGCAAGGCTGCTGCGTGACCCGTCAGCCTCTGCGGCTTGCGCACTGATGTGTTCAAACAGCGGGCGAAAGGGGGCTGCCAATTGTTCGTAACGATCGGTCGGGGCGGTGCCCCATAGGTTCAATTCAGGATTAGGCATGCAATCTGACCTTGCCGGGCCTGCGCTCAAAGGCGCACTGGCGCTGGAATGAGTGAAGTAAATGCGATTGGGCCCAGTGGTCTGGTGAGGTCACCTTAATCCTGGATGGGTTAAATGCTTAATACCAAAAACAGCTAACCAAATACCCGGACAGGGTTCTATGTATATGCCTTAAAAGTATTAGATGTTTATGTCTTTATTGCGTTAGCTTCTAAAAACGCCACGCTTGGCGATCCATAAAGCCTCTTTTCTCAATGCCAGACTGCATGCCTACAGATGGTTGAGTTATCCGTTAACTCTGTAGGAATCTTTAATGACAACACGTCGAAAATTGCTAACCCTGCTGGGTCTGGCCTCGCTGGCGCTGCAGGGCGCACCCACTTATGCTGCTGCACCGCAGACCCTGGTCGTGGGGGATCAGTTCTTCTCCAATCGCATTGTTCTGGAGCTCTCGGGTGAGCTCAAAGACTTGCCTTACACCATCGACTTCAAACGCTTCAATACCGGCTCTCCCGTGGCTTCGGCAGTCGCCAGCGGCGCGCTGGATATTGGTGTGGTGGGCGACACCCCGGTGATCAGCCTGGCGGCCAACGGAGCTCCGGTCAAAGTGGTGGCCAGTACCCAGACCAGCCTCAACGGCGTAGGCATCGTGGCCCGCCCGGGTATTAAGTCGGTGGCGGACCTCAAAGGCAAAACCGTCGCGATCTGGAACGGCTCGTGGAGCCAGCAGATGATGTTCAAGGCGCTGGATGAAGCCGGAGTCCCGCGTGACAGCGTGAACTACAAGTTCCTGTTGCCCGCTGAGGCGAGCATGGCCTTGAGCCAGGGTGACATTGACGCCTTTGGTACCTGGGAACCCTATGTTTCCTTGCAGGAGAAAGAGGGCAGCACGTTGATCCGCAATGCCAAGGGGTTGATGAGCGCACCGACCTATGTAGTTGCGTATGAGCCGGTGCTGGCGCAAAAGGGCGAGATCATCAAGGACTTTGTTGAGCGTCTGACCCGTGCCCGGGTATGGAGCCAGAGCCATGTCGACGAATACGCGGCTGCCTGGTCCAAGGCCAACCAGTCTTCCCCGGAAATCGCCAAGGCCTGGTTCAAGCGTGATGCCATTACCGTATTGCCCATCTCGCCCACCATCGTCAGCGAAGCCCAGGCCACCTCTGATTTTCTCTACGACGCCAAGCTGCTGAAAAAGCCCTACGACGTCACTCCCATGTTTGACCGCGCACTCTGATCACCGAGGAAAACCTTATGGCCAAGCAAATGGCATTGGCGGGGTTCATGCTTTCGGGCCCCGTGGTACATAGTCACGCGGTGTGGCGTCACCCGCAGACCCATAGCCACTTTCTCGACCCCGACTACTACATCGAAATTGCCAAAACCCTCGAAGACGGCTGCTTTGACCTGTTGTTTTTTGCCGATCGCCTGGCGGTTGGCGATCAGGCCGGGCAATCACGTGCGCGCTCTTTTGAGCTGGGTGCCCAGGATGCTGCGCGGCTGGACCCGTTGCCGATTCTTAGTCTGCTGGCCGGTCACACCAGGCATATTGGCCTGGGGCTGACGCGTTCCACCACCTACTACCAACCACCCCATGTAGCGCGGGCGATTGCCTCCCTCGATCACATTTCCAAAGGGCGAAGTGCGTGGAACATCGTCACGTCCATGAACGACAGCGAAGCGCGTCTGTTTGGTCATGCGCAGCATCTGGCCCATGACCAGCGATACGCCCGTGCCGATGAGTTTGTCGAACTGGTGCTCAAGTTGTGGAACAGCTGGCAGCCTGATGCGCTGGTGCTGGACAAGGTTCGCGGCATTCTCGCGGACCCGGACAAAATCGATGCCTTCAAGCACCGCGGTACTTTCTTTGAGTGTGAGGGGCCGCTGAATATCCCGCGTGTACCCCAGGGCCAGCCCGTATTGATTCAGGCCGGGGCGTCGGGCCGTGGTCGGCAGTTTGGTTCGCGCTGGGCAGAGGTCATTTTCAGCATCAACAGTCGGGTAGAGCGCATGCTCGAATTCCGTCAGGACATCCACCAGCAAATGCGCGCCATTGGCCGCAACCCCGATGACTGCAAAATTCTCACGGCGGTCATGCCATTCATTGGCGGCACTGAAGCCGAAGCGATCAAAAAGCGCGATGAACACAATGCATTGGCCAACCCTGAACTGGGGGTGATCACCCTGTCGACCCAGTCCAATTTCGACTTCACCCGGTTCCCGCTGGACACCCGCCTGCTGGACATCGCCAGGCACTCGGCGACGCCGGACGTGATTGCGCAAAAACTGCGTCTGGAGCGCGACATCACCCTTGGCGAGTACGGTGCCATCATGGCCGCCAGTATTCGCGTACCGCAATTGGCGGGCACCGCCGAAAGCGTGGCGCAGCAACTGATTGACTGGTTGGAGCAGGGTGCTTGCGACGGCTATGTGGTATCGCCTGCCTACCTGCCAGGCACCTTCACGGAATTCACCGAGTCGGTGGTGCCGATCCTGCAACGTCGCGGTTATCTGCGCACGGCGTATGAACACCCGACGTTGCGCGGTCATCTGGGCTTGAAGAGTTTTGGCTGAGATTACAAAGCGAGGGGCTTACCCCTAAACCCCTCGCAGATAACTTACTACTCGGTAGAGCCATCAATACGTCCGCTTCTGTGAGCGGTTGAATCCTTGTGTGCGGCCATAGAAGCGGCGAGCGGTGGTGTAGTTTTTCTTCCAGTACGAATTGTCCATCGAGTTGATACGAATCGTCTTGCCCGTGCGCGGTGCATGAATAAAACGGTTATCGCCGATGTACAGGCCGACGTGATTGCTCCGCGTCCCCCCTTGGGTACGGAAAAAACGGCATCGCCAGGTTTGAGTTGATGCCGGGCGACCTTTTGCAAGTCTGCATTCAGCATGGCCGAAGTGGTTCTTGGTATATGGATATTGGCTTCGTTTTTGAACAGGTAGACCAGCATGCCGCTGCAATCGAAGCCCTTTTCCCGCGACATGCCGCCCCACAGGTAAGGGATGCCCAGCAAGGAGTGGGCGCTGTCGATGACCTTTTTGACGTGCAGTGGTGAAGAACTTTCTTTTTTAACCGATTGTTGAATGGCCCAGGAATACGTTTTGTAAAGATCGGTGGCGGACGCAATGCTGGAGCCGGCGAATGTAAAAAACAAGAACAAAGAAATGAATCTGGACACAAGTAACCTTCTATTTGATGAGGGTACTTGAAGTCTAAATTCGTCAGTACTACGCAGAAACGGGAAAATTCCTACGCATATTGGCGGAAATTTCCGAGTCCGACGAACAGTACTAGTTGTATTTAGAAAAGCGTCTCAGGGGGGGATATCCGCGCTGGGGCAGGGCGCTCAGTGATAATCATGGCCTGGTCATTTAGTCATTTTGTGGCTCTGGGTGGTATGCCGTTACCGCTCTAAAGTGGAGCCACTTTCCTAATGGCTGACCATCATGAATTTCACACTGCAACATCTTGAGGACGAGCCGGCACTGTGTGTCAGTTTTGACCTGATGCGCGTCTTGCGCCCACATCTGCGAGATCCCGCAACCTATTCAACGCAACTGCTGCGACAGGTGGCTCAGGGCTACCGTCTGCTCGCTGCCTGGCAGGAGCATACTCTGGTCGGGCTGGCGGGGTACCGCGAGATGGAAAACCTGATCTATTCGCGCTTTATTTATGTCGATGATCTGGTGGTGAGCCCCGATTTACAGCGTTCAGGTGTGGGGAGTCGCCTGTTGAGCCGCGTTCGCGAAGAAGCGATGCCGCGCCAGTGCGATCATCTGGTACTGGACACGGGGCTGCACATGGCGCTGGCTCAGCGTTTCTATTTCCGCCAGGGCCTGCTGGCGCATGGCATGCACTTCACCCAGACCCTCACCGGGGAGCAACCATGAACAATGCATTGCTGATCAACGCCAGCCCCCACGGGCACTTTTCCCATGCCAGTCGGCTGGCTCGCGAATTTTTGGCATCCCTGCGCCAACGCTATCCTGATCTTGCATGGGTGGGGCGTGACTTCAGCGAGCAACCGTTGCCGCCGCTGGGCATCGATTACGGCGCCGCGCTGGCGACACCCACACCGTTCGAGGCCCCGGTGTTCGATGTGTCCGAGGCGCTGATTCGTGAGCTGGAAACCAGCGACATGCTGGTGATCTCCACGCCCATGCACAACTTCACCGTCCCGGCAGCTCTCAAGCTGTGGATCGATTACGTGTTGCGCATTCATCGCACGTTCAGCGCAGGCCCCGAGGGCAAAACCGGGTTACTTGCCGATCGTCCGGTGTATGTGCTGGTGGGCTCGGGTGGTTTTCATCAGGGGGAAAGGGCGCGGCAACCGGATTTTCTGACGGACTACCTGCGTTATGCCCTGAACACGCTTGGGCTGTTTGACATTCACTTTGTCTATTTGCAGGGCCTTGTGTTTGGCGAGGCGGCAGTGGCAGCAGCACTCAAGGATGCCCGTGAGCAACTTGCACGCTTGGCCGACCAATAGCCCTTCCTTCAACCCTCGGCACTGTGGGCCAGGCTCTCGATTACTTGCGTGAGTACGTCATAGGTTCCGGAGCCTTGTTAACTGTTAAATCTGTTTTATCTTCCATAAATTAGATACTTATCTAATCTAACTATTTTGTGGAATTTTCGTGCGAGGGTAATCCCCCCTGAAAAAAGTACTCATCAGAAGTAGAATTTTCTCCTGACCGGATCAAGGAAATTTTGCGTGAAGACATCGCGTTTTTCAGACAGCCAAATCATGGCCATCCTCAAGCAAGCCGAGGCCGGAACTCCAGCACCAGAGCTGTGCCGCGAGCACGGCATCAGTTCGGCTACGTTCTACAAGTGGCGTACCAAGTTCGGCGGTATGGACGCATCGTTGCTGACTCGACTGCGCGAGTTGGAGGACGAAAACCGGCGACTTAAAAAAATGTACGCCGAAGAGCGCCTCAAAGCCGAAATCATCCAGCAAGCCATGGCAAAAAAGTGGTGAAGCCATCGCGACGACGAGAGATGGCGCAGGAAGTGGTTCGTTCAGGTCGGTGCAGCATCAAGTTGGCGTGCCTGGCTTTCAGAGTTAGCCTCACGTGCTATCGCTATCAGCCGCGTTTGGCGCCTGAAAATGCCGTGATTGCCGATAAACTGATCCAACTCACGTACAACCAGCGTAACTGGGGGTTTGGCTTGTGCTTTCTGTATCTGCGCAACGTGAAGGGCTATCGCTGGAATCACAAACGGGTTTATCGGATTTACCGCGAACTGGAGCTGAATCTACGCATCAAGCCACGTAAGCGCATCGTACGCGAGAAACCTGAGCCGCTTGCCGTTCCTGAAGCCACTAATCAGTGCTGGTCGATGGATTTCATGCATGATCAATTAGCGGATGGGCGCAGTTTTCGGGCCTTCAATTTGATTGATGATTTCAACCGTGAAGCCCTGAGCATGGAAATTGATTTGTCTCTGCCGGCTGAACGTGTGGTGCGGGCGCTGGATCAGGTCATTGAATGGCGCGGGAAACCGCAGGCAATCCGCAGTGATAACGGCCCCGAATTTATTAGTGCCAAACTTACAGTCTGGGCCGAAAAACGGGGCATCCGTTTGGAATATATTCAGCCGGGCAACCCGCAGCAGAACGCCTACGTCGAACGCTATAACCGCACCGTCCGTTACGACTGGCTGGGCCATTACTTGTTTGAATCGATAACTGAAGTTCAGGACTACGGCACGAACTGGATCTGGACATACAATCACGAGCGCCCGAATATGGCGCTCGGAGGCATTACCCCTAAACAAAAGTTGGCCCTTGTGGCCTGATCTCTATTTCTGGTGAGTATTAGAAATGGGGGGATTACCGGGTCATGGCACAGACCATCGGGCGCCACCGAGCAATCTGCAAATGATGCTTGAGCAGGTGGGGCAGCGCTTCAGTGCCGGTGAGACCCGGCGCTCATCGGCCACCCGCACCCTGTTGACCCATGCCGGTTATCGCTCGCCGTCGGCGGTGCAAGTGTACTGGGCGATTCGGCTGCTGCTGCTGCCCTTGCTGCTGACAGGTATTACGCTTGTGGCGTTGCCGTTTATTACTAATATGTCGCTGCTACTGGGAGTTGGCCTGTTGATGTTGGCACTTGGGGTGGGGTGGCTGGTTCCGGCGGTCTATGTGGGCGCACGCAAGCAGGCACGCATGTCGCGGCTGCTGATTGCTTTCCCGGATGCGCTGGACCTTATGGTGGTGTGCGTGGAGTCGGGGCTCGCCTTGCCGCAGGCAATCGAGCGGGTCTCAGAGGAAATGGCCGTCAGCCAGCCCGATCTTGCCCTTGAGCTGGCACTGGTCAACGCCGAAGTGCGTGCGGGTGTTCCAAGCACTGAGGCCCTCAAGCACCTGGCCGAGCGTACCGGGCTGGAAGACATTCGCGGGCTGGTGAGCTTGCTGGCGCAGAGCATCCGCTTCGGCACCAGTGTGGGGACCACCTTGCGGATATATGCCGAAGAATTTCGCGATCGGCGTACGCAACTGGCTGAGGAAAAAGCTGCCAAGGTCGGTACAAAACTGGTCTTTCCGCTGATCTTTTGCCTGTGGCCCAGCTTTTTTCTGGTTGCCATCGGGCCTGCGATCATTAGCGTGTTCAAGGTTTTCGGAAAGATCTAAGGGAGGGGCGCGCGCAGCGCTCCTTTTTCCGAAAAAACGCTCGATCACTTGCCCGCCGTCGCCCGCGCAACATTAAACTTTTGAATCCCAAGGATATTCTGTAGCCTTATCGCGCTTCAGTGCTTGTCCGTGCCTGATACACACATTCTCCCAGCGGGACTTGACGGTCCGGAGCTGGTGGTACACTCGACTTTCGCGCAACGCGCTTGCAGGTCTTGCGAACATGACGCAAATTTCTGAACGACTTCTGGTTCAAGCCCACCTTGATGCCAAGCAGCCAAAACCGCTGACTGAGGCACAAGCCCTCAGCCTTCGTGCGCAGATCGCGGCTGAGCTTAAAGCCCGCGACGCGGTGCTGGTGGCGCATTTCTACTGTGATCCGGTGATTCAGGCCCTGGCCGAAGAAACCGGCGGCTGTGTGTCCGACTCCCTGGAGATGGCCCGCTTTGGTGCGGCCCACCCGGCCAAAACCATTCTGGTGGCCGGTGTGCGCTTCATGGGCGAGACGGCGAAAATCCTGACCCCTGAAAAACGCGTGTTGATGCCAACGCTGGAGGCCACGTGTTCTCTTGACCTGGGCTGCCCGGTTGAAGAGTTCTCGGCCTTTTGCGACAAGCATCCCGAGCGCACGGTGGTGGTGTATGCCAACACGTCCGCGGCGGTCAAGGCCCGGGCTGACTGGGTGGTGACATCAAGCTGCGCGCTGGAAATCGTCGAAAGCCTGATGGATAACGGCGAAACCATTATCTGGGGGCCGGACAAGCATCTGGGCCGCTACATCCAGCGCCAGACCGGTGCCGACATGCTGCTGTGGGACGGTGCGTGCATCGTTCACGAAGAGTTCAAGTCCAAGCAGCTCGAAGACATGAAGGCGTTGTATCCGGACGCGGCAATTCTGGTTCACCCGGAGTCGCCGGAGTCGGTGATCGATCTGGCGGATGCCGTGGGCTCCACCAGTCAACTGATTGCTGCGGCGCAGAACCTGCCCAACAAGACCTTTATCGTGGCCACCGACCGCGGCATTTTTTACAAGATGCAGCAGCTGTGCCCGGACAAGGTCTTTATCGAGGCACCCACTGCGGGTAACGGTGCGGCGTGCCGCAGTTGCGCACATTGTCCGTGGATGGCCATGAATACCCTGGAACGCACCCTGGAGTGTTTGCAGCAGGGTACCAACGAGATTTTTGTCGACCCGGCACTGGTGCCCCATGCCATTCGCCCGCTCAAGCGCATGCTGGACTTCACTCAGGCTGCGCGTTTGAAACTGGCGGGGAATGCCTGAGTAGCTAGCCCTACTATCTGTGGGAGTGGCGGTGCGGCGATTTCACTTGCTCGTGATGCGGGCTTGCCGCGTCGAGGCTATCGCGAGCAAGCCCGCTCCCACAGAGTCAGTGAGGCTTTTGTCAGTTCATCATATCTTTGAGCGCCCGCTCCTGATCCATCAGTTCCCGCTTGCGGGCATCCAGGCGGGCCGACAGCTGGAAGTTGTTGGTGAGCTTCTGGGCAAAGTCCAGTTGCTGGATGGCCTGTCGGAAATCCCCCACCAGCGCAAAGTATTCCGCACGGGCCTGATGCAGGCCGATGATGTTGCCTGACAAGCCTCGAGTTTCTGCAACCGAGTACCAGACATCCGGGTCATCGGGGCGGCTTTTGAGCAAGGCTTCAAGGGCTTTGTCGGCTTCCTTGGGGTTATTTTGCTTGAGCAACAGATCAACACGCGCCTGATTGAGCGGGTAGTTGCCCGGATACAGGGTGCGCATTCTGTCGATTCGCTGCTGGGCTTCGGCCAGGCGATTGCTGTCCATGTCCAGCTCGATTTGCGCCAGGTTGTAGGTGATGTCGTTCGGCGACTTTTCCAGTAGCGGTTTGAGCGTATCGCGGGCTTCGTTGAACTGGCTGCCCTTGATGTAGGCAATGGCCAGGCCATAGCGGGCTACGTCGTTTTTCGGGTTCTCATCCAGTTGCTGGCGAAAGCGTTTGGCCGCCAGACCCGGGGTTTCTTCGTAGTTGAGTTGCACCCGGGCGCGGATCAGTTGATAGCGCAAGCTGTCTTCGGTGCCGCCCACTCTGGCCTGTTCGGCGCGGTTGCGGGTGTCGGCGATACGCGACTCGGTGACCGGGTGAGTCAGCAAAAACTCGGGTGGCCTGCCGTCAAAGCGGTATTGGCGCATCAGGCGTTCGAACATGGTAGGCATTGAGCGCGGGTCGTAGCCTGCTTTCTCCAGGTTGAGAATGCCGATCCGGTCAGCCTCCTGCTCATTCTGTCGCGAGAAGCGCCGCTGTTCCTGCATGGCCGCAGCCTGTGTCCCGGCGATGGCGGCAATGCCCGCGTCGCCCGCGCCCGAGGCCGCAACGATGATCCCGGCGAGCAGCGCAGCCATCATCGGCAACTGCATGCGCTGCTGGGCCTCTACGCCGCGAGCGAAGTGACGCTGTGACAAGTGAGCAAGTTCGTGGGCCATTACCGAGGCGTACTCACCTTCGGTCTGGGCGTTGAGGAACAGGCCGCCGTTGACCCCGATGATCCCGCCGGGAGCGGCGAAGGCGTTGAGCTGCGGGCTGTTGATCAGAATGAATTCCAGCCGGCGATCCTGTACCTGGCTGGTTTCAACCAGTTTGTAGACGCTGGTTTCGACGTAATCCTTGAGTTGCGGATCATTGAGCTGCGACACCTGTCCGCGCAGCATGCTCAACCAGGCACGGCCCAGTTGGTACTCTTGTTGTGGCGAGACGATCGATGAACTGGCGTCACCCAGAGACGGTAAATCGTCGGCGAAGCTCGGCGAGGCGAGCAGGCAAGCGAGCGTCAACAGGGTAGGGCGCAGAAAAGTCATGCACAGAGCTCTGGTCGGTAAAGCGCTTACTGTAGCTGGACACTCGGCTGGCGACCAGTGGCGGCTCTGCTTGGGGTATTCTAGCCGGCATAAAAAATGCCCTATCTGGAGAAGTACGTAATGACTGATGCGTTGGCCCATGATGCTGAACTGGACGCAGCGGGCCTTGATTGTCCGTTGCCATTGCTCAAGGCCAAGATGGCGTTGAACAAAATGAGCAGTGGTCAGGTCCTTAAGGTCATCGCCACGGATGGGGGTTCACAGCGTGACTTTCGTACCTTCGCGCGCTTGGCAGGGCATGAACTGCTGCGTGAAGAAGAAAATGCGGGTACCTATCGCTACTGGCTACGCAAGGCCTGAGTCCCGGTTTAAGGAATATTGATGTTCAAGGTTCTACGTGGTTGGGTTCAGCGCTATTTCTCTGATGAGGAAGCGGTTGTACTGGCGGTCTTGCTGGTGCTGGCATTTACCGCTGTGCTGACATTGGGCGGCATGTTGGCGCCCGTGTTGGCGGGCATGGTGCTGGCGTATCTGATGCAGGGCCTGGTGGTTGCTCTGGAGCGCCTGAGAGTGCCCGCCGCCGCAGCGGTCGGGCTGGTGTTTGCATTGTTCATGGGGTTGTTGCTGGTGTTTCTTGTGGTGGTGGTGCCTTTGCTTTGGCATCAACTGATCACGCTGTTCAATGAGCTGCCGGGCATGCTCGCAAAATGGCAATCGCTGTTGTTGCTGTTGCCCGAGCGCTATCCGCATCTGGTTTCGGATGAGCAGGTGCTGCAAGCCATCGAAGTGGCCCGGGGTGAAATCGGCAAGTTCGGGCAACTGGCGCTGACCTTTTCACTGTCCAGTCTGCCGCTGTTGGTCAACATCATGATTTATCTGGTGCTGGTGCCGATCCTGGTGTTTTTCTTCCTCAAGGACCGGGCGCTGATCGGCCGTTGGGTGCGTGGTTATCTGCCTCGCGAGCGGGCGTTGATTACCCGTGTGGCGCAAGAAATGAACCGCCAGATCGCGAATTACATTCGCGGCAAGGTCATCGAGATCATTATTTGCGGCGGCGTGACGTACATCGCATTTGTCACCATGGGCCTTAATTATTCGGCCTTGCTGGCGTTGCTGGTGGGGATTTCGGTGGTGGTGCCCTATGTGGGGGCCGTGGTGGTGACGGTGCCGGTGCTGTTGATCGCGTTGTTCCAGTGGGGCTGGAGTGATCAGTTTATCTATCTGATGGCTGTCTACGGGATCATCCAGACCCTGGACGGCAACGTGCTGGTACCGCTGCTGTTCTCCGAGGCTGTGAGCCTGCACCCGGTGGCAATCATTTGTGCGGTGCTGTTGTTTGGCGGGTTGTGGGGTTTCTGGGGGGTGTTTTTTGCAATCCCGCTGGCGACGCTGTTCAAGGCGGTGCTGGATGCCTGGCCACGGGAGCAGCAAGTTGTGGCTCCACTGCTGTAAACACCTGAATCGCGGACATGAAAAAGCCCCGGCTCTGCAGTGAGAGTCGGGGCTTTTTCGTTACTGCATCAGCTTACGCTTGAATAACCGGAATGTTGGCATTTGCAGCCGCTTCACGGAATTCGGCGATCTGATCAAAGCTCAGGTAGCGGTATACGTCCGCTGCCATGGTGTTGATCTCTGCCGCGTAGGCCATGTATTCCTCAACGGAAGGCAGGCGACCCAGGATCGAGGCAACCGACGCCAACTCGGCCGAAGCCAGGTAAACGTTCGCGCCGTCACCCAGACGGTTCGGGAAGTTACGGGTCGAAGTCGACACAACAGTCGAGTTCGGCTCTACACGTGCCTGGTTACCCATGCACAGGGAGCAGCCCGGCATTTCCATGCGTGCGCCAGCTTTGCCGTAGATGCCGTAGTAGCCTTCTTCGGTCAACTGGTGAGCGTCCATCTTGGTCGGCGGCGACAGCCACAGACGAGTTGGCAGCTGACCTTTGACCTTGTCCAGCAACTTGCCCGCAGCGCGGAAGTGGCCGATGTTGGTCATGCACGAACCGATGAACACTTCGTCGATCTTCTCACCGGCAACGGTGGACAGCAGACGGGCGTCATCCGGGTCATTTGGCGCGCAGAGCACAGGCTCTTTGATGTCAGCCAGATCGATTTCGATGATGTGCGCGTATTCGGCGTCAGCATCGGCTTCCATCAGCTCAGGGTTGGCTACCCAGGCTTCCATCGCTTGAGCACGACGCTCAAGGGTACGAGCGTCGCCGTAACCTTCACCGATCATCCAGCGCAGCAGGGTGATGTTGGAGTTCAGGTATTCGGTGATGGACTCTTTGGACAGCTTGATGGTGCAGCCAGCAGCCGAACGCTCTGCCGAGGCGTCGGACAGTTCGAATGCCTGCTCGATGCTCAGGTTGTCCAGACCTTCGATTTCCAGGATGCGACCCGAGAATTCGTTGATCTTGCCTTTCTTCTCTACCGTCAGCAGGCCTTTCTGGATGGCGACGTAAGGGATGGCGTGTACCAGGTCACGCAAGGTGATGCCCGGTTGCATTTCGCCTTTGAAGCGAACCAGAACCGACTCCGGCATGTCCAGTGGCATTACGCCAGTGGCTGCGGCGAACGCTACCAGGCCGGAACCGGCCGGGAACGAGATGCCCATCGGGAAGCGGGTGTGGGAGTCACCACCTGTGCCGACGGTATCCGGCAGCAGCATGCGGTTCAGCCAGCTGTGGATAATGCCGTCGCCCGGACGCAGGGAAACACCGCCGCGGGTCATGATGAAATCAGGCAGGGTGTGGTGGGTGGTGACGTCGATCGGCTTTGGATAGGCCGCGGTATGGCAGAACGACTGCATTACCAGATCAGCGGAGAAGCCCAGGCACGCCAGGTCTTTCAGTTCGTCACGGGTCATTGGACCGGTGGTGTCCTGAGAACCTACGGTGGTCATCTTCGGTTCGCAGTAAGTGCCCGGACGAACGCCGGTCACGCCGCAAGCCTTGCCGACCATTTTCTGCGCCAGGGTGAAACCCTTGGTGCTTTCAATAGGTGCTTCAGGCTTTTTGAACAGGTCGGATGGAGCCAGGCCCAGTTCAGCGCGAGCCTTCTCGGTCAGGCCGCGGCCAATGATCAGGGGGATACGGCCGCCAGCGCGAACTTCGTCCAACAGAACCGGGGTCTTCATTTCGAAGGTAGTGATGACTTCGTCGGTACCGTGCTTGCAGACTTTGCCAGCGTGCGGGTACAGGTCGATCACGTCGCCCATGTTGATGTTGGAAACATCGAACTCGATTGGCAGTGCGCCAGCATCTTCCATGGTGTTGTAGAAGATCGGAGCGATTTTGCTGCCGAAGCAGAAACCACCGGCACGCTTGTTCGGTACGTAAGGAACGTCGTCGCCGAAGAACCACAGTACGGAGTTGGTGGCCGATTTACGCGACGAACCGGTACCGACCACGTCGCCGACGTAGGCAATAGGGAAGCCTGCGTTGCGCATTTCTTCGATTTGCTTCATCGGACCGATGGAGCCTTGAACGTCCGGCACGATGCCGTCGCGAGCCATTTTCAGCATGGCCAGGGCGTGCAGCGGGATGTCAGGGCGCGACCAGGCGTCCGGTGCAGGCGACAGGTCGTCGGTGTTGGTTTCGCCAGTGACCTTGAACACGCGCAGGCTGATTTTGTCAGCCAGTACAGGGCGGTTCTTGAACCACTCGCCGTCAGCCCAGGATTGCACCACGGCTTTAGCGTGGACATTGCCGTTTTTGGCTTTTTCAGCGACGTCGTGGAAGGCGTCAAACATTAGCAGGGTGTGCTTGAGTTGCTCGGCGGCAACCGGTGCCAGCTCTGCGTCATCCAGCATCTCGACCAGCGTCACGATGTTGTAGCCGCCTTGCATGGTGCCAAGCAGTTCTACAGCGCGCTTTTTGCTGATCAGTGGGGAAGTCGCTTCACCTTTGGCGATGGCGGACAGGAAGCCTGCTTTTACATAGGCCGCTTCATCAACACCCGGCGGAATGCGGTTGGTGATCAGGTCAACGAGGAATTCTTCTTCACCAGCTGGCGGGTTTTTCAGCAGCTCAACCAGAGATGCGGTTTGTTCGGCGTTTAGCGGCTGGGGAACGATACCCAGTGCTGCGCGCTCTTCGATATGTTTGCGGTAGGCTTCAAGCACAGTTATTACCCTCATCATTGGTCCCAAATGGGTGTCCGGGACGCTCATCCAGGAATGCCGAGCACTCATGCGCATGGGGGCTTTTTGAGCCGCTTAGCCAGAGTTGCAAGGATTCCCAACAGAAGCTGTTTTCAAAGTTTTACGCCTTCCGAACGGGGGGAGATGATGAATGTTGGTGCGGGTATCTGCAGTGCAAATACCCTTCACCAACACCGTTCTTCGGGATCAACTGTGCTCGTGACGCTTTGAAAACAGCTTCTAACGGACATTGGCGCCTTAAAAGGCAGACCGATTCTACGGTAAAAACTTGTTAAAGGTAAGTTAGCCCCTGAAGGTTGAGGGGTGATCTGCGTTAGACAAAGGGCTAACATGGCCACCTGTTTCGTTCTGCAGTGCTCTATTTCGCCATGTCCAATCAAACCATCAAGACCCCCTGCATAGGCCTTTGCTCAACGGTCTACGGCGACCTCGTGTGCCGTGGTTGCAAGCGTTTTCACCATGAAGTGATCAATTGGAACGGTTACAACGAGGAAGAAAAACGTGCTGTGTGGCGTCGTCTTGAGCAGCTTTTGGTGCAGGTGATGGCCGGCAAGGTCGAGGTATTCGACCGGGCTACGCTGCGTGACCAACTGGTGGCACGCAAGATCCGCTTTGTACCCAACCAGTCCGAATACTGCTGGGCCTACCAGCTGATTGCCCGCGGTGCGCGGGTGATCAATCAGCTGGAGCTCTATGGCATGGTGCTGCTGCCGGAGTTTCGTGGCTGGGCGCTGCCCGAGTTGCGTGACGCCATTGATCGGGAATTTTTCCTCCTGTCCGAAGCGCATTATCAGCGCTATATAGCTCCCGGGTTTCTGAAAGAGGCGTTTGGCGAATAGGTCGCCAGCCGATCAGCCTTTATTCGCCAGTTCTTCCAGGTGCTCGATCATGTCCTCGGGCTTGAGCACCAGAATGTCGCTTTCCAGCTTGTCGATCACCACCTCGGCCGTATTGCCGATCAATGCCCCCGAGAACCCGGTGCGCGCCACTGTGCCCATGACCGTTACCACTGCACCCAGGGCCTTGGCGACCCGTGGGATGATCACGTCTGCCGGGCCTTCCTCGATATGCAGGCGGCTGTCGTCAATTTCACACTGTTGCTGAAACACCCGGCACTCTGCCCGGTAGGTTTCTTGCAGTTGCGTGTCCAATGGGTAGGCTGCGTCGACAGCGGCGAGCATAGGGGCGGGGTGCGCGCTGACGACATGAAATTGTGCATGGGCCATGCTGGCGATCCGAAAACCGTGGTCAACGATGCTTGAGTGCAGGGCCATGTGCTCAGGGTCGTTGTTGCCCACGTCGACGGCGGCCAATATGACCCCGTGTTCCCAGGATTCAGCGGTCTTGGCCAACAATACCGGGCTTGGGCAATAGCGCAGCAGTTTCCAGTCTTCGGGGGTCAGCAGCACTTTTTTCAGCGGGTTGTCGGGTACGTGTTGCTTGATCACCAGCCCGCAGTTGTGGGCTTGCTGCACCTTGATGATGGTGGCGTGCTGGCTTTCATGCCAGGCCTGCTCGCTGGTGACGCTGTAGGCCTCACTTTTCAGGCTGCTTTCAAGCACGCTCAGCAGGGCTGAGTGGTCATGCTTTTTATCGCAGATCAACAGGTGCAAATGCGCTTTTGTGTGGCTGGCGATGTGTTTGGCGCGCTTGAGGGCGAGACTTTCCATCAGATGGGGCTCGATGACGACCAACAGGCTGTTGATGCTGTGCATGACCGGTAACTCCACAAGTAATAAAAGCGGCGTGTAATCACTATAGTTGTTCAGTCGTTGTACCTGTGTTGATGCATATCAAGTTGTGCCGTTGGTGCTGCGCTCCGTGGCCCGTATAATCCCCGGCTCGCCTCAATCCAGTCTTTGTGAGCCTCATGTCAGCGATTTTTCAAAACACTGCCCGTCAGCTGTGCAATCCCCATTGGTCGGGAGCGTGCGCGTGATTCTTCCTGAAATTCATGAGTTCCTGGGCTGCCGCACGCCTGACGGCTGGATCGCAGCGGCATTGGCCGATCAGGAAACCTTGCTGATCGATCACAAAAACTGTGAGTTCAAGGCTGCCAGCACGGCCCTTAGCCTGATTGCCAAGTACCACTCCCATGTCGACCTGATCAACATGATGTCGCGTCTGGCCCGTGAAGAGCTGGTGCATCACGAGCAAGTCATGCGCCTGATGAAAAGGCGCAAGATCGAGCTGCGTCAGCTGTCGGCCGGGCGCTATGCCTCGGGGTTGCGCAAAGTGGTGCGCAACCATGAGCCGGTCAAGCTGGTGGATACGCTGGTCGTGGGCGCGTTTATCGAAGCCCGCAGTTGCGAGCGTTTCGAAGCATTGGTGCCTCATTTGGACGAAGAACTCGGCAAGTTCTATTTTGGTTTGCTCAAGAGCGAGGCCCGGCATTTTCAGGGCTATCTGAAACTGGCCTATCAGTATGGCGACGCCAAGGATATTGCCCAGGTCATCGAGCGGGTGAGGGCTGCGGAGCAGGAGTTGATCGAGTCCCCGGATGTTGAATTCCGCTTCCACAGTGGTGTGCCAACCCAAGCATGAGTCCTGTAGTCGCTGCCGAGGAACGACGGCTGCGATCGATTGCGAAGAAATCGAAAAGCCTGAATCCGCGATTTAACAGAAAGACCGCGATTTCAGGTTTTTCGACGGCTGCGCCGCCGATCGCAGCCTCGTTCCTCGGCAGCGACTACAGAAAAGGTGAATGCTTACAGCCAGATAGATAGCTGCCTAATTATCGGCTTGACATTAGCTGCCTAGACAGTAATATTTAGAAACATTACTGCCTAGGCAGCTTCCTGGTGCCCTGATGAAGCATTTCCATCCCGATAACTTCCAAAATTGCACCCTGGGCATGCTCCTGGGGCGCACGGCCATGCTCAAGGACCGGATCATCGACCGCCATATGGAGCCTTACGGCATCACGGCGGCGCAGTTCAAGGTTCTGATCATCATGGCCCAGTACGACGTCGATACCCCGGCCGAACTCTGCCGCCACCTGTCTCTGGACAGTGGCTCGATGACCCGCATGCTTGACCGTCTCGAGCAAAAAAATCTGTTGATGCGCCAGCGTTCCGAAGCCGATCGGCGGCAGGTGCGGCTGGTGTTGACCGACGACGGGCAGGCGCTGGCCAGCCAATTGCCGCAGATTGGCGCTGACGCGATGAATCAGTTGGCAAGCGCCATTAGCCCGCAAGAGTTGCAAAGCCTGGAACAGATCCTCAAGAAAATACTGCTGGCAGCGGGTGATCCGATCACTGTCATGCGTTTAGGTGAAAAATGAGCCATATAACGCTGCGTACAGGCCTGAGCCTGGTTTTTACGTCGATGGTACTGGCGGGTTGCGCCAGCTATAGCGGTCTGAACACCGTGGGCGTAAGCCAGGAGGCGAAAAACCTCAAGGCCGCCCAGTCGCTCAACGGCATTGCGGTTACACCCGCAGCCTGGCCAGAAAAAGACTGGTGGAAGCGTTTGGGGGACGGGCAGCTGGATGGCCTGATTCAAGAAGCCTTGCGCGACAGCCCGGACATGCAAATAGCCAGTGCTCGTGCGCATCAGGCGACTGCTGCGGCCGGTGCGGCCAATGCCGCACGCATGCCGACCCTGGATGCCGAAGCCGATGTCTCGCGTTCGCGCTTGTCGCGTTCTCAAGATCCGACCGGGCAGGGTGGTCGATACGACACCTTGCGCGATGCCAGTCTGACGTTTAATTACACGTTCGATCTGTGGGGCGGCCAGCGTGATGCCTGGGAGGCAGCGTTGGGCGAAGCCCGCGCGGCCGAAGTCGACAGCCAGGCCGCAAGCCTGACTCTGGCCGCTGATGTGGCGCGGGGTTACAGCAGCCTCGGGCATGCCTTTGTCGTCCGTGATCTGGCCAAGGATGACCTGGAGCGTACCGGCAAATTGCTCGAGCTGAGCAAGCGTCGTCTGCAAGCCGGCATCGACAGCCACTACCAGTTTCAGCAAACCGAAAGCCTTGAGGCCAGTTCTCAGGAGCAGTTGATCAGCGCTGAAAAACAACTCAAAAGTGCACGCATCGCGCTTGCGGTATTGCTGGGCAAGGGGCCGGATCGCGGAGTTGATATTGCTCGTCCGAAGATTCTGGCGCCGAGCGCCGTGGCGTTGCCGAGCACTCTGCCGGCTGAGCTGTTGGGTCGTCGCCCGGATCTGGTGGCGGCGCGCTGGCGAGTAGAGGCGGCAAGCAAAAATATTGCGGCGGCCAAGACGCGCTTTTATCCCAATCTCAACTTGAGTGCGGCGGCAGGCACTCAGTCGCTGTTGGGGGATGCGTTGTTCGGGTCTGCCAGTCGCTTTCTCAATATTGCCCCGGCCATTTCGCTGCCGATCTTTGATGGCGGGCGTTTGCGCGCCGGGCTGGATGCCGAGGATGCCAATTACGATCTGGCTGTCGCGCAGTACAACAAGATACTCGTGGGCGCCTTGGGCGATGTCAGTAACACCCTGGCTCAACTGAGTGCCGTGGGGCAGCAAATCAACGCCCAGCAGCGGGCAACCGATATCGCTCAGGATTCGTTCAATACCGTGTTGCAGCGCTATGGCTCCGGTGTCGGTAACTACCTGGACGTGCTCAGCATTGAGCAGCAACTGCTTCTGGCTCAGCGTCAGCTGGCGGACCTGAATGCCGAGCAGATCGACCTTTCGATACAACTGATGCAAGCCCTGGGCGGTGGATTTGAGCCCGGCAATACGGCCGAGGCCGTTCCCTCTCAAGTCCTTGTTGGCAGAATTATTTAGGTACTCGTCATGGCTACTGTGCAAACACCGAATGAAACGCAAAACACCCAGGACGCGGGTAATCAGCGCAAGCGCAAGCTCTTGCTCAGTGGCCTGGCGATTCTGGTCATCCTGGCAGGCCTGGGTGTCTGGGGCTGGGAAGAATTTTATGGTCGCTGGAATGAAAGCACCGACGATGCCTATGTAAATGGCAACGTGGTTGAAATCACGCCTCTTGTCACCGGTACGGTGGTGAGTATTGGTGCGGATGATGGCGATCTGGTTCATGAGGGCCAGGTGCTGCTTAATTTCGATCCGAGCGATGCGCAGGTGGGCCTGCAAAGCGCCGAGGCCAACCTGGCGCGTACCGTGCGCCAGGTTCGTGGTCTGTTCAGTGACGTGAAGGGCATGAAGGCCCAGGTGGCTGCGCAGAAGGTCGAAGTGCAAAAGAACCAGGACAACTACAACCGCCGGAAAAGTCTGGCGGCTGGCGGGGCAATTTCCCAAGAAGAGCTGTCCCATGCCCGGGATGACCTGTCTTCAGCGCAAAGCGCCCTGCGCAATGCCGAACAAAAACTCGATACCACCCGTGCGCTGGTCGATAACACCTCGGTGGCCAACCACCCGGATGTGAAAGCTGCTGCAGCTCAGTTGCGTCAGGCTTACCTGGCAAACGCCCGTTCCACCCTGATTGCTCCGGTCACCGGGTATGTGGCCAAGCGCACTGTTCAGTTGGGTCAGCGGGTTCAGCCGGGCACCGCGTTGATGGCGGTCATTCCGCTGAATCAGCTGTGGATTGATGCCAACTTCAAGGAAACCCAGTTGCACAAGATGCGCATCGGTCAGCCGGTGGACATTGAATCGGATATCTATGGCAGCAGCGTGAAATACAGCGGCACCATCGACAGCATCGGTGCCGGGACGGGCAGCGCATTTGCCCTGCTGCCTGCGCAAAATGCCACGGGTAACTGGATCAAGATCGTGCAGCGTGTGCCGGTGCGTATCCACATCAATGCCGATGAGCTGGCTGCACATCCGCTGCGTGTTGGTTTGTCGACAACGGTTGATGTGAACCTGCGTGACCAGAGCGGCCCGGTGCTGGCCCAGCAACCGCCGCAAAAAGCCTCGTTCACCACCCATGTCTATGCGCAGCAATTGGCCGAGGCCGAAGCCCTGATCACGCGTTTGATTGACAGCAACAGCGCTGCAACAGGCGATATGGCCGCCCAACGCTGATTCGCCAATCCATGAGCCTCGCCGCACCGGCGAGGCTGCATCCCCGGCTTTAAAGGATTTGCGATGAGTACAAACGCGTCTTTTACCCCTCCCAGCTTGGTAATGGCCACTATTGGTCTGTCGCTTGCAACCTTTATGCAGGTGCTCGATACGACCATCGCCAACGTCGCCTTGCCCACCATCTCCGGCAACCTTGGGGTGAGTTCTGAGCAGGGCACGTGGGTGATTACTTCATTTGCGGTCAGTAACGCGATTGCCTTGCCCCTGACAGGCTGGCTGAGTCGCCGTTTTGGCGAAGTGAAGCTGTTTTTGTGGGCCACAATCCTGTTCGTGCTGGCCTCGTTCTTGTGCGGTATTTCGACCTCGATGCCTGAACTGGTCGGGTTTCGGGTGCTGCAAGGGTTGGTGGCCGGGCCGCTGTATCCCATGACGCAAACCCTGTTGATTGCGGTGTACCCACCTGCGAAACGGGGGATGGCATTGGCATTGCTGGCGATGGTCACGGTGGTTGCGCCCATTGCGGGTCCCATTCTGGGTGGCTGGATCACAGACAGTTACAGCTGGCCCTGGATCTTCTTCATCAATATCCCGATCGGTATCTTCGCGGTGATGGTGGTTCGCCAGCAACTGAAGTCGCGCCCCGTGGTGATTACCCGTCAGCCGATGGACTATGTGGGGTTGATTACCCTGATCATTGGTGTGGGCGCGTTGCAGATCGTACTCGACAAGGGCAATGATCTGGACTGGTTCGAGTCCAACTTCATCCTTTTGGGCAGCGCATTATCGGTGGTGGCACTGGCGGCTTTCATCATTTGGGAAATGACCGACAAGCATCCGATCGTTAACTTGCGTCTGTTTGCCCACCGAAACTTCCGCATCGGCACCATTGTGCTGGTGTTGGGGTATGCCGGGTTCTTCGGTATCAATTTGATTTTGCCGCAATGGCTGCAGACGCAGATGGGCTACACCGCGACCTGGGCGGGTTTGGCTGTGGCACCGATCGGGATCTTGCCGGTGTTGATGTCGCCGTTTGTGGGCAAGTACGCGCATAAATTCGATTTGCGCTTGCTGGCTGGCCTGGCGTTTCTGGCCATCGGCCTGAGTTGCTTTATGCGTGCAGACTTCACCAATGAGGTGGATTTTCAACATATCGCGATGGTGCAGCTGTTTATGGGGATTGGCGTGGCCTTGTTCTTTATGCCGACGCTGACCATTTTGATGTCGGATTTACCGCCGCACCAGATCGCCGATGGCGCTGGGCTCGCAACGTTCTTGCGGACCCTGGGGGGTAGTTTTGCGGCCTCCTTGACCACATGGATCTGGATTCGCAGGGCGGATCAGCATCATGCCTACATGAGTGAAAGCATCAGCGCCTATGACCCGGTGACACGCCATACCCTGGAAAGCCTGGGGGGTGCCAGTACGCCTGCCTACGCTCAGATGGATAAGATTCTGACCAGTCAGGCGTATATGTTTTCCACCGTGGACTACTTCACCATGATGGGCTGGCTGTTTATGGGGTTGATTTTGTTGGTATGGCTGGCCAAGCCACCGTTTGCCGCCAAAGCGGGGCCGGCGACCAGCGGGCATTGATGTGGGCTTTTACCCTCTCCCTCCGGGAGAGGGCCAGGGTGAGGGGCTCTTGAATCTAGGCTGGCGTGAAATCAAACGGCATCAGTTGCATGCCGTGCTCATCCACTTGCAGTACCCAGCCTTGACGGTCCCAGTCACCGAGAACAATGCGTTTGGCGGCGTGATCTGCAACCAGCAGTTTGTGGATCGCGGGACGGTGGGTATGGCCGTGAATCAAGGTGCGTACGCCAAAGTCAGCCATGATCCGGGGCACTTCCTCGGGAGTCACGTCGACGATGTCATTGGCTTTCATACGGGTCTGGACACGGCTTTCGCTGCGCAGTTTGCGCGCCAGTTTATGCCGCGTGCCCAAGGGCAGGTGGCGCAGAATCCACAAAGTGATGGGGTTGCGCAGGTAGCGTCGCAGGCGCATGTAGGCTTCGTCGCGAGTGCACAGGCTGTCGCCGTGCATCAACAAAACCGGCTCGCCATAAAAGTCCGCAACACTGGGGTCTTTGATCAGGGTGCAGCCAGCCGCTTTACAAAAGGCCTGGCCAAGCAAGAAATCGCGGTTGCCGTGCATCAGAAAAATCTTGGTGCCGGTATCGCTCAGTGTTCGCAGCGCTTCACAGATCGAGCGCTGGTAGGGCGTCATCGCATCGTCGCCAATCCAGGCTTCGAAAAAATCACCCAGGATGTAGAGCGCCTGAGCCGAGCGGGCACGCCCGGTCAGGAAATCCAGAAACGCCCGGGTTATGTCCGGGCGCTCCTCTTCCAGATGCAAATCTGAAATCAGCAGTATCACTCAATGATCTCTGCTTTCTCGACGATCACGTCTTCTTTAGGCACGTCCTGGTGACCGGCTTTGGAAGTCGTGGCAACACCTTTGATCTTGTCTACAACATCCTGGCCTTCAACGACTTTACCGAATACGGCATAGCCCCAACCTTGAGCGGTTTTGCCGCTGTGGTTCAGGAAGCTGTTGTCAGCCACGTTGATGAAGAACTGGGCGGAAGCCGAATGCGGCTCCATGGTGCGAGCCATGGCCACGGTGTACTTCTCGTTTGGCAGGCCGTTGTCAGCTTCGTTCTGGATGCTTGGGCGCTTGTCTTTCTTTTCTTTCATGCCTGGCTCGAAACCGCCGCCCTGGACCATGAAGTTGCCGATTACACGGTGGAAAACGGTGTTTTCGTAGTGGCCGGCTTTAACGTACTCGATGAAGTTGGCAACGGTGATCGGTGCTTTTTCAGCGTTCAGTTCGATCACGATGTCGCCGTGGTTGGTGCTCAGTTTTACTTTGGTCATGGTCGTTATCGCTCTATCAGAGAATTCGTCGGGCCTGGGCGCGGTGACACGCACCTCAATCCCCCAGGCTGGCTGGGTAGATACAGCCGCGGGCGGAGTTTAGCGTGCCCGCACGGCATTTCGATGGTGTTTTTCCCATATGGGGACTAAAAGCCGGCATTTCAATCGCTTTGATTGAGCACCTGCTCTGTCAGTGACTTGGCGGCATCGGCTATGATAGGCGCTTTGATTTAGTCGGCCGACCCAGGCCGCGCACCCTGTTACGTTCAAGGATCCTATGAGCAAGCCCACTGTCGACCCCACTCTGAATCCAAAGGCTGGCCCTGCTGTCCCGGCCAATTTCCTGCGTCCAATCGTTCAGGCGGACCTTGACTCGGGTAAATGCACACAGATCGTGACCCGCTTCCCGCCAGAGCCAAATGGTTATCTGCACATCGGTCACGCCAAATCCATTTGTGTGAACTTTGGGTTGGCTCAGGAGTTCGGTGGCGTTACGCATTTGCGTTTTGACGACACCAACCCGGCCAAGGAAGACCAGGAATACATCGACGCCATTGAAAGCGACGTCAAATGGCTGGGCTTTGAGTGGTCTGGCGAAGTGCGTTATGCCTCCCAGTATTTCGACCAGTTGCACGAGTGGGCGATTTACCTGATCAAAGAGGGTAAGGCCTACGTTTGCGACCTGACACCCGAGCAGGCCAAGGAATACCGCGGCAGCCTGACCGAGCCTGGCAAGAACAGCCCGTTCCGCGACCGCAGTGTCGAAGAGAACCTTGATCTGTTCGCCCGCATGACGGCCGGTGAATTCGAGGACGGCAAGTGCGTACTGCGGGCCAAGATCGACATGGCCTCGCCGAACATGAACCTGCGCGACCCGATCATGTACCGCATCCGCCACGCCCACCATCACCAGACCGGTGACAAGTGGTGCATCTACCCGAACTATGACTTCACGCACGGTCAGTCGGACGCCATCGAAGGGATCACCCATTCGATATGCACCCTGGAATTCGAAAGCCATCGCCCGTTGTATGAGTGGTTCCTCGACAGCCTGCCAGTGCCTGCGCGCCCGCGTCAGTACGAATTCAGCCGTCTTAACCTGAACTACACCATCACCAGCAAGCGCAAGCTCAAGCAATTGGTTGACGAAAAACACGTCAATGGCTGGGATGACCCGCGCATGTCCACGCTGTCGGGTTTCCGTCGCCGTGGCTACACGCCCAAGTCGATCCGTAACTTCTGCGACATGGTCGGCACCAACCGTTCTGACGGTGTGGTTGACTTCGGCATGCTGGAATTCAGCATTCGTGACGATCTGGACCACAGCGCACCCCGTGCCATGTGCGTACTGCGCCCGCTGAAAGTCATCATCACCAACTACCCGCAAGACAAGGTCGAAAACCTTGAACTGCCTTGTCACCCGAAAGAAGACATGGGGGTGCGGGTATTGCCGTTCGCCCGTGAAATCTACATCGACCGTGACGACTTCATGGAAGAGCCGCCAAAAGGCTACAAGCGTCTTGAGCCTGCGGGCGAGGTGCGTTTGCGCGGCAGCTATGTGATTCGTGCTGACGAAGCGATCAAGGACGCCGATGGCAACATCGTCGAACTGCATTGCTCGTACGATCCTGAAACCCTGGGTAAAAACCCTGAAGGTCGCAAGGTCAAAGGTGTTGTGCATTGGGTGCCGGCTGCTGCCAGCGTCGAATGCGAAGTGCGTTTGTATGACCGTCTTTTCCGCTCGCCGAACCCTGAAAAGGCCGAGGATGGCGCCGGTTTCCTGGAAAACATCAACCCTGACTCGCTGCAGGTTCTTACCGGTTGTCGTGCTGAGCCCTCGCTGGGTAATGCACAGCCGGAAGACCGTTTCCAGTTCGAGCGCGAAGGTTACTTCTGCGCGGATATCAAGGACTCGAAACCCGGTCACCCGGTATTCAACCGTACCGTGACCTTGCGTGATTCGTGGGGCCAGTGATCAAGTTTTGAAGGAAAAAGCCGTGCTTACGATCTACAACACGCTCACCAAGAGCAAAGAAGTATTCAAGCCGCTGGACGGTAACAATGTGCGCATGTACGTGTGCGGCATGACCGTGTACGACTACTGCCACATTGGTCATGGCCGCAGCATGATTGCGTTCGATCTGGTGACCCGCTGGTTGCGTTTCAGCGGCTACAACCTGACCTACGTGCGAAACATCACGGACATCGAAGACAAGATCATCAATCGTGCCCGGGAGAACGGCGAGCCTTTCGAGGCGCTGACCGAGCGCATGATCGCGGCGATGCATGAAGACGAAGCGCGGCTCAATATCCTCAAGCCGGATATGGAGCCTCGTGCCACGGACCATATCCCTGGCATGCACGCAATGATCCAGACCTTGATCGACAAGGGCTACGCCTATGCTCCGGGCAATGGTGACGTGTACTACCGCGTTGCCAAGTTCATGGGCTACGGCAAGCTGTCGCGCAAAAAGATTGAAGATCTGCGCATTGGCGCTCGCATCGAAGTCGACGAGGCCAAGGATGATCCGCTGGACTTCGTGCTCTGGAAAGGCGTCAAGCCAGGAGAGCCGAGCTGGGAGTCGCCGTGGGGTCCTGGTCGTCCGGGCTGGCACATCGAATGCTCGGTGATGTCTACCTGCTGCCTGGGTGAGACCTTCGATATTCATGGTGGCGGGAGCGATCTTGAGTTTCCGCACCATGAAAACGAAATCGCCCAAAGCGAAGCGGCAACCGGCAAGACCTACGCCAATGCCTGGATGCACTGCGGGATGATTCGCATCAATGGCGAGAAGATGTCCAAGTCCTTGAACAACTTCTTCACCATTCGCGACGTTCTGGAGAAGTATCATCCAGAAGTTGTGCGTTACCTGTTGGTCTCAAGCCATTACCGTAGCTCGATCAACTACTCCGAAGACAATCTCAAGGATGCGAAAGCGGCCCTGGATCGCTTCTATAACGCACTTAAAGGCCTGCCCAAGGTTGCTCCTGTCGGTGGTGAGGCGTTTGTTGAGCGTTTTACCCAGGTCATGAACGACGACTTCGGTACGCCTGAAGCCTGTGCGGTGCTGTTCGAGATGGTTCGTGAGATCAACCGTTTGCGCGAAACCGACCTGCAGGCAGCTGCCGGTCTGGCGGCGCGTCTCAAGCAACTGGCCGATGTGTTGGGTGTGTTGCAGCTTGAGGCGGATGACTTTCTGCAGGCGGGTGCTGAAGGCAAGATCGATGCGGCTCAGGTAGATGCGTTGATCGAAGCGCGTCTGGCGGCCCGTGCCGGTAAGGACTGGGCAGAGTCTGATCGAATTCGTGATCAGCTCGCCGCGATGGGTGTTGTGCTGGAAGACGGTAAGGGCGGGACGACCTGGCGCTTGGCTGACTAGGTTGCTCGTTGTATGAATAAAGGCCCGCCAAGTGCGGGCTTTTGTTTGTCCTGCTTTTGGCGGCGCCAATAACAACGGCACCCGAAGGTGCCGTTGTGTTTGTAGCAGCTTGAACGTTTAGCCGTGCAATGTTTCAGCTGCGTACAGGGTGTTTTCAAGCAGGCAGGCACGAGTCATCGGGCCTACGCCGCCTGGAACTGGAGTGATCCAGCCGGCGCGGGGCAGGGCGGTCTCGTACACCACGTCGCCGACCAGCTTGCCATCAGCCTGACGGTTGATGCCAACGTCGATCACGATAGCGCCTTCCTTGATCCACTCGCCTTTGACCAGGCCTGGCTTGCCAGCAGCCACGACCACCAGGTCGGCACGGCCAACATGGCCGGCCAGATCCTTGGTAAAGCGGTGGGTCACGGTCACGGTGCAGCCAGCCAGCAGCAGCTCCATGGCCATTGGCCGGCCAACGATGTTCGAGGCTCCGACAATCACTGCGTCCATTCCGTACAGATCCTGGCCGGTGCTTTCCAGCAGGGCCATGATGCCTTTCGGCGTGCATGGACGCAGCAGCGGGATGCGTTGGGCCAGGCGGCCGACGTTATAAGGGTGGAAACCGTCGACGTCTTTGTCCGGGCGAATGCGTTCCAGTAGTTTGGAGGCATCCAGGTGGGCAGGCAGAGGCAGTTGCAGCAGGATGCCGTCGATGTTCGCGTCGTCATTGAGACGGTCGATCAGGTCGGTCAAGTCCTGCTGGGTGGTGTCAGAAGGCAGATCATAGGCTTGGGAAAGAAAGCCTACCTCTTCGCAGTCTTTACGCTTGTGCGAAACATAAACCTGGGAAGCAGGATCGCTGCCGACCAGAATCACTGCCAGACCAGGGGTGCGCAGGCCTTGCTCGTGACGCTCGGCGACACGTTTGGCAATCTGCTGGCGCAGGCTGGCGGCAATCGCTTTACCGTCGATTAGTTGTGCAGTCATTACGCGTGATTAACCATCGTAAAGGGTGGAAAAAGGACGTGCATTCTCGCATGCCGTGGCGCGAGGGCAAAGGCGCCTGGTCTGTTTATTGCCCTAACTCCTTTATATTTCTAAACTTTTTTCAAAAAAGAGTTGACGACTTTAAGGCTCACCTATAACATTCGTCGCACTTGTCGGGCACAGCCTAGCACTGGTTAAGAAGGTAGAGCGAAGTTGTTGTCCAGCTTGGTGATACTGAAAGCACTTGGTTTGTAGTCGTCAAAGAATACAGGCTAACAAGGCGCCCGTAGCTCAGCTGGATAGAGCATCCGCCTTCTAAGCGGATGGTCGCAGGTTCGAGTCCTGCCGGGTGCGCCATTAGGCAGCTTTGGCACAAGTAAGCGGTACAGGCAATATGGTGGGCGTAGCTCAGTTGGTAGAGCACGGGATTGTGACTCCCGTTGTCGAGGGTTCGATCCCCTTCGTCCACCCCATATTTAGAAGGCCGCCAGATTAATAGTCTGGCGTCTTTGCTTCAAAAGTTTGAATTGCGGATGTGGTGGAATTGGTAGACACACTGGATTTAGGTTCCAGCGCCGCAAGGTGTGAGAGTTCGAGTCTCTCCGTCCGCACCAAATTTGAACAAAGCCGCTTGTAGCGGCTTTTTTCTTTTGTTTTAACTGTTTGTTGCATCAGGCAAGCAGGGTTTTAAGCGCACTATGGTGGGCGTAGCTCAGTTGGTAGAGCACGGGATTGTGACTCCCGTTGTCGAGGGTTCGATCCCCTTCGTCCACCCCATATTTAAAAAAACGCCAGATTAATAGTCTGGCGTTTTTTTGTATCTGCAGTTTGAAAAAACGGACATATGGGTGTCTCTCGGCGCCTCATTTGTCGCATGCTTAGCGTCCTTTACGATTTGTGTGACAATGCGCGCAGATTGGGTGGCTCCAAAGGCTACCTGTTATCGCCAAATAATCGGTACACGCTTCTATCTATATAGAAGGCGAGGCGAATGGCTGCTTTTACTTAAATTCTGTCGGCCGTTTCTCAGGGTGTTTGCGGTAGGGTGACTTCTTGAGTTTGACCCACTAGAATGCTTGCCCTTGATTATGGGGTCGGAAACGGCCGGCTAATGTCTGTGCAACGAGGAATATCCATGCAAGTTTCTGTTGAAAATACTTCCGCTCTTGAGCGTCGCATGACCATTGGCGTGCCATCAGAGCGTATTGAGGCTGAAGTCAACAAGCGTCTGCAACAGACTGCCCAAAAGGCCAAGATCCCGGGCTTCCGTCCAGGCAAGGTGCCAATGAGTGTGATCCGTCAGCGTTACGAAGCTGATGCGCGTCAAGAAGCTCTGGGCAATGTGATTCAGGCTTCCTTCTACGAAGCAGTGGTTGAGCAGAAGCTGAACCCGGCTGGCGCACCTTCGGTTGAGCCTAAAGTCTTCGAAAAAGGCAAGGATCTGGAATACGTTGCTACTTTCGAAGTGTTCCCTGAATTCGAAGTAACCGGTCTGGACACTATCGCTATCGAGCGCCTGAGCGCCGAAGTGGCTGATGCCGACCTGGACAAAATGCTGGACGTGCTGCGCAAGCAGAACACCCGTTTTGAAGTGACTGACCGTGCTGCCCAGAACGATGACCAGCTGAACATCGATTTCGTTGGCAAGGTTGATGGCGAAGTATTCGCTGGCGGTTCCGCTACTGGTACTCAGTTGGTTCTGGGTTCGGGCCGCATGATTCCTGGCTTCGAAGAAGGCCTGGTTGGCGCTAAAGCTGGCGAAGAGCGCGTTCTGAAGCTGACTTTCCCTGCTGACTACCAGAATCTGGACCTGGCCGGCAAAGAAGCTGAGTTCACCGTGACTGTGAACACTGTTTCCGAGCCTAAGCTGCCTGAGCTGAACGAAGAGTTCTTCGCTCAATTCGGTATCAAGGAAACGGGTCTGGAAGGTTTCCGTGCCGAAGTTCGCAAGAACATGGAGCGTGAACTGCGTCAGGCTATCAAGTCCAAGGTCAAGAATCAGGTAATGGACGGTCTGTTGGCTGCCAACCCGATCGAAGTGCCTAAATCCCTGCTGTCCAACGAAGTTGATCGTCTGCGTGTGCAGGCTGTTCAGCAGTTCGGCGGCAACATCAAGCCTGATCAACTGCCAGCTGAGCTGTTCGAAGAGCAAGCCAGCCGTCGCGTAGTTCTGGGTCTGATCGTAGCTGAAGTGGTCAAGCAGTTCGACCTCAAGCCTGACGAAGATCGCGTTCGCGAAATGATTCAGGAAATGGCTTCCGCATACCAGGAGCCAGAGCAGGTTGTAGCTTGGTACTACAAAAACGACGCTCAATTGAACGAGGTTCGTTCGGTTGTGCTGGAAGAGCAAGTTGTGGATACTGTTCTGCAGAAGGCTAAGGTGACCGATAAAGCGGTCTCTTACGAAGAAGCTGTCAAGCCGGTGGAAGCTCCACAAGCCGACTGATTTCTGACTCGTTAGAAAACACAACCATAAGCCAGCCTCGAGCTGGCTTATGCGTATCCAGACAAGACTATTTGGGAGTGACTGCCGGACATGTCCCGCAATTCTTATATTCAGCAGAACTCTGATATCCACGCCGCTGGCGGCCTGGTCCCGATGGTTGTCGAGCAGTCCGCCCGTGGCGAGCGCGCCTATGACATCTACTCGCGCCTGCTCAAGGAACGAATCATCTTCCTGGTCGGCCCTGTAGAAGATTACATGGCCAACCTGGTTGCGGCGCAGCTGCTTTTCCTTGAAGCCGAGAACCCGGACAAGGACATCCATCTTTACATCAACTCCCCAGGCGGCTCGGTGACTGCAGGCATGTCGATCTACGACACCATGCAATTCATCAAGCCTGACGTGTCGACTATCTGCATCGGTCAGGCGTGCAGCATGGGTGCCTTCCTGTTGGCCGGTGGCGCACCGGGCAAGCGTCACTGCCTGCCTAACTCGCGCATGATGATTCACCAGCCACTGGGCGGTTTCCAGGGGCAGGCGTCGGATATCGACATTCATGCCAAGGAAATCCTCAACATCCGTCATCGTTTGAACTCGCTGCTGGCTCACCACACGGGCCAGACTCTCGAAACCATCGAGCGTGACACTGAGCGTGACAACTTCATGAGCGCCGAGCGTGCAACCGAATACGGTTTGATCGACTCTGTGTTCAGCAAGCGTCAAATGCCCGCTTAAGCAGCTCAAATGTGGGTGGTTGGGTTAACCGACCACCTGCGGGCTTGAAAAAGCCCGCAGTTGCCTTCATCTTGTGTTGCAAGCCTATCGGATTTGGATCGATCGAATGACTGACACCCGCAACGGCGAGGACAACGGCAAATTGCTCTATTGCTCCTTCTGTGGCAAAAGCCAGCATGAAGTGCGCAAATTGATTGCCGGCCCCTCGGTCTTTATCTGCGACGAATGCGTTGACCTGTGCAATGACATCATCCGTGAGGAGGTGCAGGAAGCCCAGGCCGAGAGCAGCGCGCATAAATTACCTTCGCCAAAAGAAATCAGCGGCATCCTTGATCAATACGTCATTGGTCAGGAACGTGCCAAAAAGGTTTTGGCTGTAGCGGTGTACAACCACTACAAGCGCCTTAACCAGCGTGACAAAAAGAACGACGACGTTGAACTCGGCAAGAGCAATATTTTGCTGATCGGCCCAACCGGCTCGGGTAAGACCTTGCTGGCAGAAACCTTGGCTCGTCTGCTGAATGTGCCTTTCACTATTGCTGACGCGACCACGCTGACTGAAGCTGGTTACGTGGGTGAAGACGTTGAGAACATCATTCAGAAGCTGCTGCAGAAATGCGATTACGACGTAGAGAAAGCCCAGATGGGTATTGTCTACATCGATGAAATCGACAAGATTTCGCGCAAATCTGACAACCCTTCGATTACCCGTGATGTTTCCGGTGAAGGTGTGCAGCAGGCTTTGCTCAAGCTTATCGAGGGCACCGTGGCTTCCGTTCCACCCCAAGGTGGTCGCAAGCACCCACAGCAGGAGTTCTTGCAGGTTGATACCCGCAACATCCTGTTTATCTGTGGCGGTGCGTTCTCGGGCCTGGAGAAGGTTGTGCAGGCCCGCTCGACTCGCGGCGGCATCGGCTTCAGTGCTGAAGTGCGCAGCAAGGAAGAGGGCAAGAAGGTTGGCGAATCCCTGCGTGAAGTCGAACCTGATGATTTGGTCAAGTTTGGTCTGATCCCGGAGTTCGTGGGTCGTCTGCCTGTTCTGGCAACGCTTGATGAGCTGGACGAAACTGCTTTGATGCAGATTTTGACCGAGCCTAAAAATGCGTTGACCAAGCAGTACGCGAAGCTGTTCGAGATGGAAGGTGTTGATCTCGAGTTCCGTGCTGACGCATTGAAGGCCGTAGCCAAGCGTGCTCTGGAGCGTAAAACTGGCGCTCGTGGCCTGCGTTCGATTCTTGAAGGCGTGCTGCTCGACACAATGTACGAAATCCCCTCGCAATCCGAGGTGAGTAAAGTTGTGATCGACGAAAGCGTTATAGAAGGCAAGTCCAAGCCGTTGTTGATCTATGAAAACAACGAAGCGACTGCCAAGGTTGCACCTGACGCGTAAACGTAATGCCGGGCATTACACATTGCGTGTTAAAGAAGGGGCCTTCGGGCCCCTTTGTTTTTCCTGTCGTTCAACGCTTGTTTTTTTTCAAGACTGCCCCCATCTTGGCTTCAAGCTTACATCCATCTGATTACGGCCTTTTGGCCGCCGTAGAGGCGAAATCATGAAGACAACCATCGAATTGCCTCTCCTGCCGTTGCGTGATGTTGTTGTATATCCGCACATGGTGATCCCACTGTTCGTGGGACGCGAGAAGTCGATCGAGGCCCTTGAGGCTGCGATGACGGGCGACAAGCAGATTCTGCTGTTGGCTCAAAAGAATCCGGCTGACGACGATCCGGGCGAAGATGCGCTCTATCGCGTCGGCACCATTGCAACTGTCCTGCAACTGCTCAAGCTCCCGGACGGTACGGTCAAAGTGCTGGTCGAGGGTGAGCAGCGCGGTGCAGTTGAGCGTTTTGGCCAGGCAGATGGTTATCTGAGTGCCGAAGTCTCCTTGATTGACGAAGTGGCTGCCCCGGATCGTGAATCCGAGGTCTTCGTTCGCAGTCTGCTTTCGCAGTTCGAGCAATACGTGCAGCTGGGCAAAAAAGTCCCGGCCGAGGTTCTGTCTTCGCTTAACAGCATTGATGAGCCAAGCCGCCTGGTCGATACGATGGCCGCGCACATGGCGCTGAAAATCGAGCAGAAGCAGGAAATCCTCGAAATCATCGACTTGCAGGCCCGGGTTGAGCACGTTCTGGCACTGCTGGATGCCGAGATTGACCTGCTGCAAGTGGAAAAACGCATTCGTGGCCGTGTCAAAAAGCAAATGGAGCGCAGCCAACGCGAGTACTACCTGAATGAGCAGATGAAGGCCATTCAGAAGGAGCTGGGCGATGGTGACGAAGGTCACAACGAAATCGAAGAGCTGAAAAAACGCATCGACGCTGCGGGCTTGCCTAAAGACGCAATGGCCAAGGCCCAGGCAGAGCTGAACAAGCTCAAGCAAATGTCGCCAATGTCTGCAGAAGCCACTGTAGTGCGCTCCTACATCGACTGGCTGGTGCAGGTGCCGTGGAAGGCGCAGAGTAAGGTGCGTCTGGATCTCAAGCGCGCTGAAGACATTCTGGACGCAGACCACTACGGTCTAGATGAAGTCAAAGAGCGGATCCTCGAATATCTCGCCGTGCAAAAGCGCGTGAAGAAAATTCGTGGCCCAGTTCTGTGCCTGGTCGGTCCTCCAGGCGTTGGTAAAACCTCGCTCGCCGAGTCCATTGCCCACGCAACAAACCGTAAATTCGTACGTATGGCCTTGGGTGGCGTGCGAGATGAAGCAGAAATTCGTGGTCATCGTCGTACTTACATAGGCTCGATGCCAGGAAGATTGATTCAAAAGATGACCAAGGTTGGCGTGCGCAACCCGCTGTTCCTTCTCGATGAAATCGACAAGATGGGCAGTGACATGCGCGGCGATCCGGCTTCGGCATTGCTTGAAGTACTTGATCCCGAGCAGAACCACAATTTCAATGACCATTACCTCGAGGTCGACTACGACCTGTCCGATGTGATGTTCCTGTGCACCTCCAACTCGATGAACATCCCGCCAGCGTTGCTGGACAGGATGGAAGTCATTCGTCTGCCTGGCTACACCGAAGACGAAAAAATCAATATCGCTGTCAAATACCTGGCTCCAAAGCAAATCGAAGCCAATGGCTTGAAGAAGGGCGAGCTGGCATTTGACAACGAAGCAATCCGGGACATCATCCGTTACTACACCCGCGAAGCCGGTGTACGTGGCCTTGAGCGCCAGATTGCGAAGATTTGCCGCAAGGCGGTCAAAGAGCATGCGATGGAAAAACGCTTTGCTGTTACCGTCACCCCAGAGCTGCTTGAGCACTTTTTAGGTGTAAGAAAATTCAGCTACGGCTTGGCCGAGGTTCAGGATCAAATCGGTCAAGTGACCGGTCTGGCATGGACTCAAGTGGGTGGCGAATTGCTGACCATCGAAGCGGCCGTAGTGCCCGGAAAGGGCCAGTTGATCAAGACCGGTTCGCTGGGTGACGTGATGGTAGAGTCAATCACCGCTGCGTTGACGGTGGTCCGAAGCCGTGCCAAGAGCCTGGGTATCCCGTTGGATTTCCACGAGAAACGCGATATTCACATTCACATGCCGGAAGGCGCGACGCCTAAGGATGGCCCTAGTGCAGGTGTGGGGATGTGTACTGCTCTGGTCTCGGCATTGACCCTGATTCCGGTACGCGCCGATGTTGCCATGACCGGTGAAATTACCCTTCGTGGTCAGGTACTCGCGATTGGTGGTCTGAAGGAAAAATTACTTGCTGCACACCGTGGTGGCATCAAAACTGTAATTATCCCTGAAGAAAACGTTCGTGATTTGAAGGAAATTCCTGACAACATCAAACAGGATCTTCAGATCAAACCCGTTAAATGGATTGACGAGGTCCTGCAAATTGCGCTGCAATACGCCCCGGAGCCCTTGCCGGATGTGGCTCCCGAGATTGTTGCCAAGGATGAGAAGCGAGAGTCTGACTCTAAGGAAAGAATTAGCACGCATTAATACGGATTCGCCTGATGGGCTTTCTTGACGCTTTTTAGAGCCCTTGTTATAAAGCGGCTCTATAAGTGTCCGTAAGTGCTTCAGCAGTCGTTTTGCTTTTACCAAAAAACTTTAGAAACATACTCAGATAGATATAAGGGGACTTAGAGTGAACAAGTCGGAACTGATTGATGCTATCGCTGCATCTGCTGATATCCCGAAAGCTGCAGCTGGCCGTGCGCTGGACGCAGTAATCGAATCCGTCACTGGCGCTCTTAAGGCTGGCGACTCTGTGGTACTGGTTGGTTTTGGTACTTTCTCTGTAACCGATCGTCCTGCTCGTATTGGTCGTAACCCACAGACCGGTAAAACGCTGGAAATTCCTGCTGCTAAAAAACCAGGCTTCAAAGCCGGTAAAGCACTGAAAGAAGCGGTTAACTAAGTTTCTGTAACACTTTTTACCCAACCGGGTCAGGCGCACGCCAGGCTTGGCAGCGGAGCGGTAGTGCAGTCGGTGGCTACATCGTCGTGTCACGCCGGGGGTCGCGGGTTCGAGCCCGGTCCGCTCCGCCAGTTACGAGAAGGCGCATCCTCGGATGCGCCTTTCTTCTATCCGGACTCTACCCACGCTCCACGGTTGCTCATTATGCAAGACCGTTTCTGGGGGAAGCATGCTGCAAAATATCAGGGACAATTCACAAGGCTGGATTGCCAAGACCATCATCGGTGTCATCGTCGCGTTAATGGCGTTGACCGGTTTCGATGCCATTTTTCAAGCCACCTCTACCAGCCAGGATGCCGCCAAGGTTAACGGTGAAGAAGTCACTCAAGTTGAGCTGAGCCAGGCCGTCGACATGCAACGTCGTCAGTTGCTGCAGCAGCTGGGCAAGGATTTTGACTCTTCGTTGCTGGATGAAAAAATGCTGCGTGAAGCGGCCCTCAAAGGGTTGATTGATCGCAAGCTGTTGCTGCAAGGCGCTAAAGACGCGAAGTTTTCGTTCTCTGAGGCCGCTCTGGATCAAGTCATTCTGCAAACCCCTGAATTTCAGGAAGATGGCAAATTCAGCCCTGAGCGTTTCGATCAGGTGATTCGTCAACTGGGTTACGGCCGCCTTCAGTTCCGCGACATGCTGGGCCAGGAAATGTTGATTGGTCAGTTGCGTGCCGGTTTGGCAGGCAGTGGATTTGTGACCGATGAACAGGTCAATGCTTTTGCCCGTCTCGAAAAGCAGACCCGCGATTTCGCTTCTGTGAACATCAAGGCCGACCCGGCTGCGGTGAAGCTGAGCGATGACGAAGTCAAGGCTTACTACGACGAGCACGCCAAGGAGTTCATGACTCCTGATCAGGTCGTGATCGACTATATCGAGTTGAAGAAATCTTCTTTCTTTGACCAGGTGGCCGTGAAAGACGATGAACTGCAAGCCTTGTATCAAAAGGAAATCGCTAACCTGGCTGAACAACGCCGGGCTGCGCATATCTTGATTGAAGTCAACGACAAGGTCAGCGACGAGCAGGCCAAAGCCAAGATCGCCGAGATTCAGCAGCGTCTGGCCAAAGGTGAAAGCTTCGAGGCTCTGGCCAAAGAGTTTTCCCAGGATCCGGGCTCGGCTGCCAATGGTGGTGACTTGGGCTTTGCAGGGCAGGGTGTCTACGATCCTGTGTTCGAAACTGCAGTCTATGCGTTGAAGCAGGACCAGGTTTCGGAGCCGGTGCGGACCACCTACGGTTACCACCTGATCAAGTTGCTGGGCGTCGAAGCACCTGAAGTGCCGAGCTTTGCCAGCCTGAAAGACAAGCTGACCCATGACCTGAAAACCCAGCAGGTCGAACGCCGCTTTGTGGATGCAACCAAGCAATTGGAAGACTCTGCATTTGAAGCGTCCGATCTGGTTCAGCCTGCTCAAGAGCTGAAACTGACCGTGCATACCTCTGCGCCATTTGGTCGTGAGGGTGGTGAAGGTATCGCAGCCAACCGCGCTGTGATTCAAGCCGCATTCAGCACCGAAGTGATGGATGAAGGTGCTAACAGCACAGCTATCGAGCTCGATCCTGAGACCGTAGTCGTGTTGCGCGTCAAGGAGCACCGCAAGCCAGAGCAGTTGCCGCTGGAAGCTGTTGCCTCGAGCATCCGGGCACAACTGGTCAAAGAGCACGCAAGTGCAGCGGCCAAAACCCGCGCTGAAGAAATCATCAAGGAACTGCGCGATGGCAAACTGCCGTTGAATCAGCCAATTGATGGTCAGTCGTGGAAGGTCCAGGAAGCAGTTGCCCGTGGTCAGGAAGGTATTGATCCGGCCGTGCTGCAAGCTGTGTTCCGCATGCCCAAGCCTGTATCCAAGGACAAGCCGACATTTGGCAGTGTGACCTTGGCTGATGGCAGTGTCGTTGTATTGCGCCTGAATGGCGTCAACGACGCGGTAGCGCCGACGGAAGAAGAGAAGGCCTCGTACCGTCGCTTCCTCGCTTCACGTGTTGGCCAGCAGGACTTTGCTGCCTACCGCAAGCAGTTGGAAAACGAAGCCAAGGTTGAGCGCTACTAAGGGTTCTCCCGCTTCACTGAAAATGGCCGCTCATTGAGCGGCCATTTTTTTGCCTGTTTTCAGTGGGAGAGCGGGTTGCTCGCGATCAGGCGGCGCGATGTATCAGGCAGACTGTGTTGATGCTATCGCGAGCAAGCCCGCTCCCAAAGGCAATCGCAGTGCAAAAAAACGCCCGGTGCATTCAATGCACCGGGCGTTTTGATTGGCGGCTACAGCTAAGGGTTTACTCTTCGAGGCTGCCCATAGCGGTGGTGTTGAAGCCGCCGTCTACGTACATGATTTCACCGCTGATGCCCGACGCCAGGTCGGAGCACAGGAAGGCGCCGGCATTGCCGACCTCGTCGATGGTGACGTTACGACGCAGAGGAGTCTGCGCTTCGTTGGCCGCCAGCATTTTGCGGAAGTTCTTGATGCCCGACGCTGCCAGGGTGCGGATCGGGCCTGCCGATACGCAGTTAACGCGAGTGCCCTCAGGGCCCAGGCTGCCTGCCAGGTAACGTACGCCCGCTTCCAGGCTGGCCTTGGCCATGCCCATCACGTTGTAGTTAGGCATGGTGCGTTCTGCACCCAGGTAAGACAGGGTCAGCAGGCTGCCGTTGCGGCCTTTCATCATCGGACGACCGGCTTTGGCCAGGGCCACGAAGCTGTAGGCGCTGATGTCGTGAGCGATGCGGAAGCCTTCACGGGTGGTAGCGTCAGTGAAGTCGCCATCCAGCTGGTCGCCAGGAGCAAAACCTACGGAGTGAACGATGCAGTCCAGACCGTCCCACTTCTTGCTAAGGTCTTCGAAGACCTTGGCGATTTCTTCATCGCTGGCAACGTCGCAAGGGAAGCACAGTTCAGGGTTTGAACCCCAACCAGCTGCGAATTCTTCAACACGACCTTTCAGCTTTTCGTTCTGATAAGTGAAAGCCAGTTCGGCGCCTTCACGATGCATGGCGGCAGCAATGCCAGAAGCGATGGACAATTTGCTAGCGACACCAACGATCAGTACGCGCTTACCGGTGAGAAAACCCATGTGTTGTTCCTCTATCAGGTTAATCGACAGCCACTGGTGCCAAAAAGGCGGCTTCCAGCAGCTGTTGTGTATATGGATGTTGCGGTGAGGCAAAGATACTTTGCGCATCACCCTGTTCGACCACTTGGCCATGCTTGACCACCATCAACTGGTGGCTCAGCGCTTTGACGACAGCCAGGTCATGGCTGATAAACAAATACGTCAGGTTGTGCCTGGTTTGAAGTGATCGCAGCAGCTCCACGACCTGGCGTTGTACTGTCCGATCCAGCGCTGAGGTTGGTTCGTCCAGTAAAATCAACTCCGGCTTCAAAACCAGGGCGCGGGCAATGGCGATTCGTTGCCGTTGTCCGCCTGAAAACTCGTGAGGGTAACGGTGCCGGGTTTCCGGATCCAGACCTACTTCTCGCAAGGCTTCAATAATTGCAATTTCCTGCTTTGCATAGGTGCCCATGCGGTGAATGCGCAACCCTTCGCCGACAATCTCGCTGACGCTCATGCGCGGGCTGAGACTGCCAAACGGATCCTGGAACACCACCTGCATTTCCCGTCGCAGCGGCCGGACTTCTTTCTGCGACAAACAGTCTAGCCGTTTGCCCTCAAAACGGATCGAACCCTTGCTGGCAATCAATCGCAAAATCGCCAGACCCAGGGTCGACTTGCCCGATCCACTTTCACCCACAATGCCCAGGGTCTGGCCCTGTGGCAGGCTGAAGTTGATTCCGTCCACTGCTTTGACGTGATCGACGGTCTTGCGCAACAGCCCTTTTTTGATCGGGAACCAGACTTTCAGGTCCTCGACTTGCAGCAATGGCGGGCCCGCAACCGTGTTGGCCGGGCCTCCACTGGGTTCTGCACTGAGCAGTTCCCGGGTGTAAGGATGTTGCGGCGAACGGAACAGCTGCTCGCACGATGCTTGTTCGACGATTAAACCGCGCTGCATGACACATACTCGGTGCGCAATTCGTCGAACAAGGTTCAAATCGTGACTGATCAGTAACAGCGACATGCCCAGGCGGGCTTGCAGATCCTTGAGCAAATCGAGAATTTTAAGCTGTACCGTGACGTCCAGCGCCGTGGTGGGTTCATCGGCAATCAACAGCTCTGGCTCATTGGCCAGGGCCATTGCAATCATTACACGCTGTCTCTGGCCGCCTGAGAGCTCGTGTGGGAGGGCCTTCAGGCGCTTGTGAGGCTCAGGGATGCCAACCAGATCCAGGAGCTCCAATGTGCGCTGTGTGGCCGCCTTGCCGGTAAGCCCTTTGTGAATGCCCAGCACCTCATTGATTTGTTTTTCAATACTGTGCAGCGGGTTCAGTGAGGTCATGGGCTCCTGAAAAATCATCGCAATGCGATTGCCACGAATATGGCGCAGCTTTTTCTCGTCCAGGCTCAGCAAGTCCTGCCCGCCATAGGCAATGCTGCCGCTTGGGTGACGGGCGAGCGGGTAGGGCAATAACCTGAGGATCGAATGCGCGGTCACTGACTTCCCGGACCCGCTCTCGCCGACCAGGGCCAGGGTTTCCCCGCGCTTGATATCAAAGTTGATGCCTTGCACTACACGCTGCGGTGTTTCACCGGCGATGAACTCGACGGAGAGATCGCGCACTTCGATCAGATTGTCTTGTGTCATCTCATTTCCTCGGGTCGAAGGCATCGCGAGCGGACTCGCCGATAAACACCAGCAGGCTGAGCATAATGGCCAGCACCGCGAATGCACTGATGCCCAGCCAGGGTGCTTGCAGGTTGGATTTGCCCTGAGCGACCAGTTCGCCGAGTGACGGAGCGCCTGGCGGCAGGCCGAAACCCAAAAAGTCCAGCGCGGTGAGGGTGCCAATGGCGCCGGTCAGGATAAACGGCATGAACGTCATGGTGGAGACCATGGCGTTGGGCAGAATGTGGCGGTACATGATGGCCATGTCCTGCATGCCGAGTGCGCGTGCGGCGCGCACATATTCCAGATTCCGCCCACGGAGGAATTCGGCGCGTACTACGTCGACCAGGCTCATCCAGGAGAACAGGAGCATGATTCCCAGCAACCACCAGAAGTTGGGCTGCACAAAGCTTGCGAGAATGATCAGCAGGTACAGCACGGGCAAGCCTGACCATATTTCCAGAAAGCGCTGACCGGCAAGGTCAACCCAGCCGCCATAAAAGCCCTGAAGTGCTCCGGCGATCACGCCAATGATTGAGCTCAAGACGGTCAGGGTCAGAGCGAACAGCACTGAAATCCGAAAGCCGTAAATCACTCGGGCCAGTACATCGCGCCCCTGGTCATCGGTGCCTAGCCAGTTTTCCGCTGAAGGCGGCGCTGGAGCGGGCACTTTCAGGTCGTAGTTAATGCTCTGATAGCTGTACGGGATGAGCGGCCACAGCACCCAGGCGTCTTTCTTGGCCAGCAGTTCACGGATATACGGGCTTTTGTAATTGGCCTCGAGGGGGAACTCACCGCCAAAGTCAGTCTCCGGGTAGCGCTTGAGCGCCGGGAAATACAGTTCCCCGTCGTAATGGATAACCAGTGGTTTGTCATTGGCGATCAATTCGGCGTTCAGGCTGAGCCCGAACAGCACCAGAAAAACCCACAGTGACCACCAGCCACGTTTATTGGCTTTGAAGCGCGCAAAGCGGCGTCGATTCAGAGGCGATAATTTCATCTCAATGCTCCCTGCTTTCAAAGTCGATACGCGGATCAACCAGGGTGTATGAGAGGTCACCGATCAGCTTCACCACCAGCCCGACCAGCGTGAAAATAAACAGGGTGCCGAAGACCACGGGGTAATCGCGATTGATGGCCGCCTCGAAGCTCATCAGGCCCAGGCCATCCAGGGAGAAAATCACTTCAACCAGCAAGGCGCCGGTAAAGAAAATCCCGATAAACGCCGACGGGAAACCTGCGATCACCAGCAGCATGGCATTGCGGAACACATGACCATAGAGCACTCGATGGTTCGTCAGACCCTTGGCTTTGGCGGTGACCACGTACTGCTTGTTGATCTCATCGAGAAAGCTGTTTTTGGTCAGTAAGGTCATGGTGGCAAAGTTGCCAATCACCAGTGCGGTGACCGGCAACGCCAGGTGCCAGAAGTAATCGAGGATCTTGGCGCCCACGCTCAGCTCATCGAAGTTGTTGGAGGTCAGGCCGCGTAACGGGAACCAGTCAAAGTAGCTGCCCCCGGCAAACAGCACGATCAGCAGGATGGCAAACAGAAAGGCGGGAATCGCATAGCCCACAATGATCAATGAACTGGTCCAGACGTCGAAATGACTTCCATGTCGCGTAGCCTTGGCGATCCCCAACGGAATCGACACCAGATACATGATCAGGGTGCTCCATAACCCCAGCGAGATTGAAACAGGCATCTTCTCCTTGATCAGGTCAATGACCTTGGCGTCTCGGAAAAAGCTCTCGCCGAAGTCCAGTTGTGCGTAGTTCTTGATCATGATCCACAAGCGTTCCGGCGCCGACTTGTCGAAGCCGTACATCTTTTCGATTTCCTTGATCAGCTCCGGGTCCAGCCCCTGGGCGCCACGATAGTTGGAGCCGGCCACCGACACCTCCGAGCCACCTCCCGCAATACGGCTGGTGGCGCCATCAAAACCTTCCAGCTTGGCGATCATCTGTTCAACCGGGCCGCCGGGCGCGGCCTGGATGATGACGAAGTTAATCAGCAGGATTCCGAATAGCGTCGGAATAATCAGCAGCAGTCGCCTGAATATATAAGCCAGCATTTAAGGCTCCAGGCTCGCGCTTGTAGGTTTAGTCGCAGTTGCAGGTTTGGTGTCAGGTTTTGCCCACCAGGTTGCCGTGCCAATGTCATATTTTGGCGTCACTTCGGGGTGGCCGATATGACTTGAGTACGCAACGCGCCAGGTTTTGATGTGCCAGTTCGGGATGACGTAGTAGCCCCATTGCAAGACACGATCCAGGGCCCGGGCATGGTTGATCAGGCTCTGGCGGGACTCGGCATTGATCAGGCCCTCGGTCAGTTGATCGATGGCCGGGTCTTTGAGGCCTATGAAGTTACGGCTGCCGGGCTTATCGATACTGAGCGATTCCCAGTATTCGCGCTGTTCGCTACCAGGTGAGCTGGACTGGGGAAAGCTGCCCACAATCATGTCGTAATCCCGCGAACGCAGACGGTTCAGGTACTGGGAGGTATCAACCCGGCGGATCTGCAAGTCGATACCCAGGTCGCTGAGGTTGCGCTTGAAAGGCAGGAGAATGCGCTCGAATTCGGTCTGTGCCAGCAGAAATTCGATTGTGACCGGCTTGCCCTGTGCATCGACCATCTTGTCGTCGACGATTCGCCAGCCTGCTTCTTGCAGCAGCTGATACGCGCGGCGTTGCTGCTCGCGAATCATGCCGCTGGCGTCAGTGACATTGGGCTTGAAAACTTCAGTGAACACCTGGTCAGGAACCTTGCCGCGCAAAGGCTCCAGAATGGCCAGTTCTTCTTCGGTGGGCGGTGCTTTGGCGGCCATTTCCGAGTTTTCGAAATAACTGCCGGTGCGTGCATAAGCGCCGCTGAACAGTTGCTTGTTGGCCCACTCGAAGTCAAACAGCAGGCTTATGGCTTCGCGCACCCGAACATCCTGGAACATGGGCTTACGCAGGTTGAAGATAAAACCCTGCATGCCTGTCGGGTTGTGATTGCGGATTTCTTCTTTTTTCAAGCGGCCCTGGGTGAACGCGGGAGCGTTGTAGGCACCGGCCCAGTTCTTGGCGCTGATTTCCAGCCAGTAATCAAATTGCCCGGCCTTGAGCGCTTCGAACGCTACGCTGTTGTCACGAAAGTAATCGACGGTAATGGTGTCGAAGTTGTACAGGCCCTTGTTGATCGGCAGGTCCTTGCCCCAGTAGTCCTTGTTGCGTTCGTAGCGGATTGAGCGCCCGGGCTTGATTTCGGTGATGGTGTAAGGCCCGCTCCCGGGAGGTACTTCCAGATTGCCCTTGCCGAATTCTCGTGTTTCCCACCAATGCTTGGGCAGAACCGGGAGTTGGCCAAGAATGAGTGGCAGCTCGCGATTTTTGTTGTGCTTGAAGGTGAATTTCACCTGCAGCGGGTTTTCCGCGATGGCCTGGTCGACATCGCTGTAATAGCCCTTGTACAGCGGTGAGCCGTTTTTCATCAGGGTATCGAAGCTGAACACAACGTCTTCGGCACGAATCGGATGACCATCACTGAATTTTGCCTGGGGTCGCAGGTAAAAGCGCACCCAGCTGTTGTCGGGGGCTTTTTCGATTTTCTCAGCGATCAGGCCGTAGGAAGTGAAGGGTTCATCCAGGGTCTGCCGGGCCAGGGTATCGAAGGTCAGATCTATATCGTCGGCCGGAACGCCTTTATTGATAAAAGGGTTGAGGCTGTCAAAGCTGCCAAGCGAGGATTTGCGAAACGTCCCGCCCTTGGGCGCGTCCGGGTTGACGTAATCGACATGCTTGAAATTGGCCGGGTATTTCGGCGGCTCGTCATAGAGGGTCAACGCGTGTTGAGGGGCTGCCAGCGCCACGCAGGCAAAGCCGGTCAACAGTAAGCCAGCGATGGGGTTGAGCAACGTACGCAAAGGCATCATTGTTTTTTCTCCGTAGGCTTAAGCCACCACGCGCTAAGGCCCAGGGTGTAGGGCGGCGTAGTCACAAAGGCGAACCGGTTGCGGTACGCCAGGCGGTGATAGTTCAGATACCAGTTAGGAATGATGTAGTGCTGCCACAGCAGTACGCGGTCAAGCGCTCGCCCGGCCGACAATTGCTCGTCACGGTTTTGGGCGGCCAGCAAGCGTTCGAGCAATTGATCCACTATCGGGCTGGCAACGCCTGCATAGTTTTTGCTGCCCTTGACGTTGACCTGACTGGAGTGGAAGTACTGCCACTGCTCAAGGCCTGGGCTAAGGGTCTGGTCGAGGGTCATCAGGATCATGTCGAAGTCGAACTGATCCAGCCGTTGTTTGTATTGCGCGCGATCTACCGTGCGCAGTCGGGCGTCGATGCCGATGCTGGCGAGGTTTTCCACATAGGGTTGCAGGATGCGCTCAAGGTTGGGGTTGACCAGCAATATCTCGAAGCGCAGCGACTTGCCTTCGCTGTTGAGCAGGCGTTGCCCGGACAGCTTCCAGCCGCTTTCGGCCAGTAAACCCAGCGCCTGGCGCATGGTTTCACGGGGGATGCCGCGGCCGTCGGTTTGAGGCAGGGCAAAGGCCTGGCTGAACAGTTCGGGCGGCAGTTGATTACGCCAGGGCGAAAGCATCAGCCATTCATGCCCTTGGGGAATGCCACTGGCCGAAAACTCGCTGTTGGGATAAAAACTCGACGCGCGCTTGTAGGCACCGTTGAACAGCGTTCGATTGGTCCATTCAAAGTCGAACATCAACCCCAGGGCTTCACGAACTTTGTCCTGCTCAAAGCTGGCGCGGCGGCTGTTCATGAACAGCCCCTGGGTTTGAGTCGGAATCTGGTGAGTGATTTCAGCCTTGACTACATCTCCCCGGCGGACCGCGGGGAAGTTATAGCCATTGGCCCAGTTCTTGGCCTGGTGTTCGATATAGATGTCGAATTCACGGGCTTTGAAGGCTTCGAAAGCGACGTCGCTGTCGCGGTAGAACTCCACTTCAACCCGGTCGAAATTGTATTTGCCGCGATTGACCGGCAAGTTGGCCCCCCACCAGTTTTTCACATGCTCGAAGACCAGTTGCCGACCGGGGGTAACTGTGGTGATGCGATAGGGTCCGCTGCCCAGAGGTGGTTCAAAGGTCGTGGCTTTGAAATCGCGCTTTGCCCAGTAGTGTTGGGGCAGGACTGGCAACTCGCCCAGACGCAAAATCAGCAAGGGGTTGTTCGCGCGCTTGAACACAAAGCGAATGCGTTTGGGCCCCAGGATGTCGACCCGCTGGACTTCCTGGAGATTGGTCCGGTACTGCGGATGGCCCTCTTTGAGCAACAGGTTGTAAGAGAACGCAACGTCGTAGGCAGTGATCGGCTTTCCATCGTGAAAACGGGCTTCTGGTCGTAGGTTAAATACGACCCAGCTGCGGTCTTCGTTGTATTCCACTGATTGTGCGATCAAGCCATAACTGGATGTTGGCTCATCGCCGGATGGCGCGTACTGGCCAGTGCCGGCCATCAGGGTTTCGTTGAGCTCGTTGACCCCGTATTGCAAAAAATTAGGCGTCGATACCGGGCTGGTGCCTTTGAAGGTATAGGGGTTGAGGGTGTCAAAGGTGCCGAAGGCCATGACCTTCAAGGTCCCGCCTTTAGGCGCGTCAGGGTTTACCCAATCGAAGTGGGTGAACGTGGCCGGGTACTTGAGTGTGCCGAACTGCGCATAACCGTGGCTTTCGCTCAGGGATGCGCTTGCGGGGGAGCTCAAGGCCAGGCTCATAAATAGCGTGAGGAGGGGACGCATCAAGTCAGAGATCCGATCCAGGCATTGGGCTTAGGTTTCCGTACAGTAACAGCTTGTATCTGTAGGAAAAAGGCCACTCTGGAAAGCACTGCGGGCAAGTCGTGCCCTACTTTTGTGTAGGAAACAACTTGCCCGCAACAGGGTCAGCCTTGTGCTTAACGCGGTTTGGATACTGTCAGCATCTGCCCGGGTTTGAGGGCTTTAGCGCTGTTTGGATTCCAGCGCTTGAGATGTTGCATTTCAACGTTGAAACGCTTGGCAACCATGTACAGCGAATCGCCTTTCTGGACCTTGTATTGTGTAGGTTTTCTGCCAGAAGGTTTGCGTGAGTCCTGCATGACCAGGATCTGGCCGGCCTTGAGGTTGTTGCCGCTCAGTTTGTTCCAGTGCTGCAAGTCTTTGACATCAACCTTGTTGGCCTTGGCGATCAACGTCAGGTTGTCGCCACTTTTAACCCGGTACTTGCGGCTCAGCTGTGCGGGCTTGGTGCTCGCAATGGTGTCAAATACAGGCTTTTTAGGACGCAGGCTAACGAGTTCTTCAGGCTTGAGGTTGGAAAGGCTGGCGGTCAGCAATTGCGCTTTGGAGGTGGGTACAAGCAGGTGTTGCGGTCCGTCGGTGGTGGCACGCTGCTTATAAGCCGGGTTCAGCTGGAACATCTCGTCTTCGTCGATCTCGGCCAGGGCTGCCACGCGGGACAAATCCATGGACTGTTTGATTTCGACCATTTCGAAGTAGGGTTCGTTGGCGATCGGGTTCAGGTTGATGCCGTAGGCTTCAGGGGCCAGCACCACCTGGGACAGGGCCAGCAGTTTAGGGACGTAGTCTTTGGTTTCCTGCGGCAGTGGCAGGTTCCAGTAGTCGGTCGGCAAACCGAGCTTTTCATTGCGTTCAATGGCCCGGCTTACGGTGCCTTCGCCGGCGTTATAAGCCGCCAGCGCCAGCAGCCAGTCACCGTTGAACATGTCGTGCAGGCGGTTCAGGTAGTTCAGGGCTGCCAGGGTCGAAGCGGTGATGTCACGGCGGCCATCGTAGGCACGGGTTTGACGCAAATTGAAATAGCGGCCTGTCGAAGGAATAAATTGCCAGAGGCCGACCGCATTGGCGTGTGAATACGCCATTGGGTTGTAGGCGCTTTCGATGGCTGGCAACAGAGCCAGTTCCAGCGGCATGTTGCGCTCTTCAAGGCGTTCCACGATGTAGTGGATATAAAGGCTGCCGCGCTCACCCGCGTTTTCTAGGAATGACGGGTTGCTGGCGAACCACAAGCGCTGTTGTTCAATGCGGGGGTTAACGTTCTGGCCGTCCTGCAACTTGAAGCCCTGGCGCATCCGCTCCCAGACATCTTGCGGGGCAACGGGGCTAGGCTTTTCGCTGAGCCAGAGCGGCTCTTGAGGGATGCGTTTGGCGATTTTAAGGCTGGCCCGTTCGGTGGTTTGCGCCGAATGATCCATGGATTGGCAGCCCGCGAGAGTGGCGGACACAGCCACCGCGATGGCTTTAACCAAGCGCGTCAATGCGTCTGAATTGATGGAGTAACCTTTAAATGACGACATTGGCTGAGGGATAGTTTCAGGAAAAAATGTCGGGGGATTCTAGAAAGCAGGGGGGGTGCGGTCAACTGTTCAGAATTTTTGTGCCAACCGCAGCCCGTTTTAGAACGTGTCTTTCCAGCTGCGCAGACTGGCAAAGACAGCACTGGGCGAGTCGTTGTCGAGGGAGTTCCACTCGTCAGCTTTTTCTTTAACAGATGTTTCATTAACCCTTAAAAAGGGATTTGTGAGTAATTCGAGGCCTATGGATGATGGCAAGCTGATGCGACCTTCGGCACGCCATTGCGTGACTTGTTCGACTCGCGCGGCAATATCCGCATTGGCGGGTTCGACCGCTTGGGCGAAGCGTAAATTGCTCAGGGTGTATTCGTGGGTGCAATACACGGCGGTGTGAGCAGGCAGCGCAGCCAGGCGGCTCAAGGAGTGGTGCATTTGTTCGGGAGTGCCTTCAAACAGTCGGCCACATCCGGCGGCGAACAGGGTGTCGCCGCAAAACAGCACGGGTCCGGCCGGGTCGCCGTGATAGTAGGCGATGTGCCCGAGCGTGTGGCCGGGTACCAGCGATACCAGGAACTCAAGGCCCAGCACGTCGATACGGTCGCCGTCGTTGAGTGCCACTTGTCGGGCCGGGATGGTCTCAAGTGCCGGGCCCCAGACCTTGGCGCCAGTATGATCATGCAATTGCGCAACACCCCCCACATGATCGAAGTGGTGATGGGTGACCAGAATGTCGCTCAGTACCCAGTCCGGGTGCCGGACCAGCCAGTCCATAACAGGCGCGGCATCACCCGGATCGACCACGGCGCAGCGCTTTTGTATGGTGTCCTGTAACAGCCAGATGTAGTTGTCGTTGAAGGCGGGCAGGGCGTCGATCTGTAACATGGTGCAATTCCCAAGTGCGAAACAATGGCGCATCTTAGGACTTGTGATAGGTAGATGGCGAGTTGGAGGAGCGATGATCGATAAAGCATTGGCTCAGGCAGACCCTGAGTGGCTGGCGCTGATCAGTTCTGCGCGCGAATGGCTGTCCGGGCCCCTTGGGCAGTTGTTGCTCGAAGATGAGCAACGTGTGCTTGAGGACGAGCTGGGGCGCTTTTTCGGCGGCTATCTGGTGCATTACGGCCCTGGCGCCGAATCCCCGCCCCAGGCTGCGCAAGTGCGCCGCAGTGTGCGTCTTGGAGCGCCTCTGCCGGGGGTTGAAATCATTTGTGAAGAGCAGGCCTGGCCGTTGTGTGAGCATGCAGCGGATGTGGTGGTGTTGCAGCACGGCCTGGATTTTTGCCTCTCGCCCCATGGTTTGTTACGCGAAGCAGCCAGCAGCGTGCGACCCGGCGGACATTTGTTGATTGTCGGAATCAACCCCTGGAGCAGTTGGGGGTTACGCCATGTGTTCGCCAAGGATGCCCTGCGCAAGGCGCGTTGCATTTCACCTTCACGCGTCGCCGACTGGCTGAATCTACTGGGCTTTGCGCTGGAGAAACGCCGCTTCGGATGCTATCGTCCGCCGCTTGCATCCAAAGCGTGGCAGAGCCGTTTTTCAGGCTGGGAGCGCAAGGCTGGCAGCTGGCAATTGGCCGGTGGCGGCTTCTATGTACTGGTCGCACGCAAAATGGTGGTGGGCTTGCGCCCGGTCAATCCTTTGCGTCGGGAACCGATGGGCAAGCTGATTCCCCTGCAGATGGCCAAGGTTAATCGGCCCCACACCGAATCTTAATTTATGTTGGGCCGGGTTAGCCCGGCTCAGGTACTGACCATTGCTGATGGTCAGGCCATAAGCAGCCTTTTCTGGATAGTTTGTAATGATCGATAGCGTTGAAATGTTCACCGATGGTGCCTGCAAGGGTAATCCTGGCCCGGGTGGCTGGGGTGCCTTGCTGGTCTGCCAGGGCGTTGAAAAAGAGCTCTGGGGCGGCGAAGCCAATACCACCAATAACCGCATGGAACTGATGGCCGCCATTCGTGGGCTTGAAGAGCTCAAGCGTCCGTGTGAAGTGTTGCTGGTGACCGACTCCCAGTACGTGATGAAAGGCATCACCGAATGGATGGTCAACTGGAAAAAACGCGGATGGAAAACGGCTTCCAAGGAACCGGTGAAGAACGCCGATCTGTGGAAGTTGCTCGATGAGCAGGTCAACCGTCATACCGTGAAGTGGCAATGGGTACGCGGACACATTGGTCATCCTGGCAACGAGCGCGCTGACCAGTTGGCCAACCGTGGGGTAGATCAGGTGCGGGGAATCAAGCATGCGTAGTGTTGTACTGGATACCGAAACCACCGGTATGCCGGTCACCGACGGCCACCGCGTGATCGAGATCGGTTGCGTCGAGTTGATGGGACGTCGCTTGACCGGCAGGCATTTTCACGTGTACCTGCAGCCCGACCGCGAAAGTGACGAGGGCGCCATTGGCGTCCACGGCATTACCAATGAGTTTCTGGTGGGCAAGCCCCGTTTTGCTGAAGTGGCCGATGAGTTTTTTGAATTCATCAAGGGCGCTCAGTTGATCATTCATAACGCCGCGTTTGACGTGGGCTTTTTGAATAACGAGTTTGCCCTGATCGGGCAGACGGATCGGGCCGATCTCACTCGCCACTGCACAATCCTCGATACCCTGGCGATGGCGCGGGCCCGTCACCCGGGGCAGCGCAACAGCCTTGATGCCTTGTGCAAACGCTATGGCGTCGATAACTCGGGTCGTGAATTACACGGCGCGTTGCTCGACTCCGAGATCCTGGCAGACGTTTATCTGACCATGACCGGTGGTCAAACCAGCCTGTCACTGGCGGGCAATGCTTCTGACGGCAATGGTTCGGGCGAAGGCTCGGGCAATCAGGCCAGTGAAATTCGCCGCTTGTCGGCAGACCGTCATCCGGGTCGGATTATTCGTGCAAGTGAAAGCGACTTGGCCGAGCATGCGGCTCGTCTTGAAGCCATTGCCAAATCGGCTGGCGCCCCTTCGTTGTGGACCCAACTCCTCGACGCCAAGGGACAGACGCTGCAATAGCCTTCGCCGACCTTGTAGTCGCTGGCGCAGGCGGGCGATGGGGTGCGCAGCAGCCCATTGTCAGCATCGACGACAAGAAAGAAGGATTTTTCATGCACCTGGTTATGAACCCCAAAGACCCTCAAGTCTCAGTACGTTTGGCTGATGAAGGCTTTGCGCCGTATGTGTGGTGCAACGATTTCAGCTTTGAGGTTCGCGCCTACGCCCGTGCCGACCGCAATAAAAAAGTCGAGCACTGGCCACTGGACCTGATCACGCCTTATCGCAAGTGCTACGGCATCGACCCTGATGAATTTGCCAGCTATCGCGGGGGCAAGGACAGCGACATTTTCATGGCCTATCTGGACAATCAGCCGGTCGGGCATGTGGTGGTGAGCACCAACTGGAATGGCTTCGCCCACGTGGATGAGCTGGCCGTGATTGCCGGCGCCCGCCGCCATGGCGTGGCCAAATCATTGCTGGATGTGGTCAAGTTCTGGAGCCGCAAAAAAAATCTGCCGGGGATCATGCTGGAGACCCAAAACAACAACCTCGGCGCTTGCCGGTTGTATGAGCGTTGCGGGTATCAGGTGGGAGGCATCGATTATCTGCGTTATCGCGGTATTGATCCGCACACCAGCGAAGTGGCGATTTTCTGGTATCTGATTTTTGAGAGCCGCGACTCACTACCCTGAACGCCAAGCGGGCGGGTGTTAAAGCACCACCAACCCCTGATCAGCCAGTAATGCCTCGGCTTTATGGCGCACGATATCGAGCAATGCCTTGAGCGCAGGTCCGGGTTGCGCGTCTTTGCGTGTCAGCCCATAGAGTGTCACCGGGATAGCCGGTGACACGGGGCACACATCCAGACCGCTGGTCTTGGCGCCTACGGCCGTGAACGGGTCGACCAAAGCCAATCCTTCCCCGGCTTCCACCAGGCTGCGCATCATCTGGTAACTCTGAACCTGAATCTGCACCACAGGCATCGGGCGCAAGGCTTGCAGTTTGCCGTCGAGCAGGCGGCTCAAAGGGTCGTGCTGCTGCAGGCCAATCATTGCCTGGCCGGCCAATTCTTGCAGCGCGATGTATTTGTGCTTGGGGGACAACCAGCCGTGAGGGGCCAAAAACTGTACTTTGCCTTGAACCAGAGGCTGGCAGTCGATCCCGGGTTGTTCCGATGACTGCAGGCTCAGGCCAAGATCGCACTCGTCCATCAACAGGCGGCGCACAATTTCGGCGCAAGGCTGGCTGCTCAAGGTGGTTGGCGTATCGGGGAAGCGGCGCCTGAGGGCACCTATGCAGTAAGGCAGAAGGGTGTGTGCCAGGGTTTCGCTGCAGGCCACACGCAAGGCTGGCTCCTGATGCTGGCGCAAGTCGTTGCCAAGCTGGCGCAGCGGCTCAAGTGCCTGGTACAGCTGGTTGATGTGGGGCTGGAGCACAAGGGTGTCGCGGGTGGCTTGAAGCCGCCCGCGAACACTGGCAAACAGCATGAAGCCCAATTGCTGCTCGGCCTCTTGCAGCGTGGCGCTGAGGGTGGCCGCGGGCAATTGCAGCAACTCGGCAGCATGGCCGAGGTTGCCGGTTTGCAAGATCGCTTGTATCACTTCGATGTGGCGTAAACGCATGCGTGAAGTCCATGTCCGGCAGATGAGGTTTCAGCGTGACGAAGCCTGACCCAAGTCTCATCCTTTGACTTCAGCGATATGCCGTGGGCTGCAGGTCAGGCTGCGACAACCGGAGAAGGATCTCGAACCAGTACGACGCCCGACTGTACGAGCTCGAAGGTGTTGTCATCGTTCTTTTTGACGCGATCGCCAATGGCCAGCTTGTACGTTTTTACCGGTTGCTCGCCTGTCGCTTGTGTATCTTCAAATTCATGCACGGAATAGACGCGTCCTTCCGCATCCCTTGCATGAAATTGCCCAACGAGAACTGCCGCCATTTGTAGAGAACCTCTGGAGATAAACACCCAATTTGCGGTTCTGTAGACCGTTGATCAGTAGGGGAAGTTTAGCAATGTGAAAAAAATAGTCCTGCTACTTTACAGGCTTGCAGGCAGATAGGGTGAACTGGGGTGCAAGAAAGGCGTCCGATCATCTATAACTACTCTTCCTATAGCCACAGACTCGGGGTTTTCTATGAGCAAGGTCTACAACGTTGCGGTGTTGGTCGGCAGTCTGAGGAAAGACTCCCTCAATCGAAAAGTCGCCCTTGCTCTGGCAGAACTGTCTCCGGCAAATTTGAAACTGAATATTGTCGAAATCGGCGAACTGGCCCTCTATAACGAAGACATTGATGTCACGCCGCCTCCTGCGCCTTACAGCACGTTTCGCGATCAGATACGCCCTGCCGATGCCGTGCTGTTTGTGACCCCTGAATACAATCGCTCGGTGCCCGGCGTGTTGAAAAACGCGATAGATGTCGGTTCGCGTCCCTATGGCCAAAGTGTGTTCAGCGGCAAACCGGGTGCGGTGATCAGTGTTTCGCCGGGGGCCATTGGTGGCTTTGGGGCAAACCAGCATTTGCGCCAGTCGCTGGTTTTCCTCAATGTTCCGTGCATGCAACAGCCTGAGGCGTACCTGGGTGGTGCGGGGGATGCATTTGATGCGTCTGGCAAGCTGTCAGAAAAAACCCGACCGTTTTTGCAAAAATTCATCGACGACTTTGCCAAATGGGTCGAGCAGCAACACAAGCTCTGAGTCTTTCTCATCAAAAACGCGGCAGGCCTGACTCAGGGCTGCCGCGTTTTTTTATTTCACTCAGCTGCTTTGTGGCATTTCGCCATTGGCCAGACGCTGGTTGATGTCTGCAATGACGTGCGGCAGGTCACTGATGGTGTCGATCAGGTAGTGGGGGCGCGAGCCCGCGAACAGGGCGTGGATGCGGGAGCGCTCACTGTCCAGCGTGGCGGCATCCAGCGCCTTGTACTGCTCGTAGGTCAGGCCCAGGGCGTTTCCGGAACACACCAGTGCGACCGTCCACATGCCTGCACGGCGACCTTCAAGGATGCCCGGCACGGTGTCGTCGATTTTTACGCAGGCGCCCACATCATCAATGCCCAGCGCGATCACGTTGGCCAGTGCCTGAGCAGGCCAGGGGCGGCCATTTGGCACTTCGTCAGTGGCCACTACGTGATCGGCGACGTAGCCATTGGTGGCAGCCAGTTCAACGACTTTGGTCATTACTTGCGCCGGGTAGCCCGAGCATGAACCGATCTTGATCCCCTCATCACGCAGATTGGCGATGGTTTCCAGTGCGCCGGGAATCAGCGCCGAGTGTTCGGCAATTTTTGCGATCTGCAGTGGCATGAAGCGTTGGTAGATCGCGGTCACGTCTTCGTCAGTTGGCGCGCGGCCAAATACTTTTTTGTAGCGCTCGGTGATCTGTGGCTGGTCGCACAGGGTACGAATATGATCCCACTTGCCCATGCCCATCGGGCCGCGTGCTTCTTCGATAGAGACCTGTACGTCGAACTCGGCAAAGGCTTCGACGAAAATTTGCGTAGGGGCGAATGAGCCAAAATCGACCACCGTGCCTGCCCAGTCGAGAATGGCGGCTTGCAGCTTGCTTGGGTTGGTGTAGTTCATGTCAGTCAATCCTGTAAGAGCGGGCAGGGCCGCACGAAGTAATTTGGGTTGTTCTAGCCTGTCCCACACCATCAAATGTCGAAGACTTCCATCTCATGTAGCACTTGGCCTATGGCATTCACCGCAGCCTGGATCTCGGCCTGATTGACGTGGCCTATGCAGCCCACACGGAAGGTTTCGACCTGGGTCAATTTGCCCGGGTACAAGATGAAGCCCTTGGCTTTCACGCGTTCGTAGAACTCCTTGAACTGGTAGCGCGGATCTTTGGGCGCATGGAAGGTGACGATAACCGGAGCCTGAATGGCCTCGGGCAGGAAGCTGCGAATACCCAGGGCGGCCATGCCGTCGAGTAGCGTCTGGCAGTTGTTGGCATAACGCTGGTGGCGTGCTGGTAAACCGCCTTCTTCGTTGTACTGCAGCAGGGCTTCGTGCAAGGCCGCGACCACGTGTGTGGGTGGAGTGAAGCGCCATTGGCCTGTTTTGGTCATATAGGCGTGCTGATCAAACAAGTCCATCGCCAGTGAGTGACTGTTGCCCGATGCGTTCTGCAGCGCCTCTTTGCGGGCGAAGACAAACCCCATGCCCGGTACCCCCTCCAGGCATTTGCCGGACGCTGCGATCAGCGCGTCGAAAGGGACTTGCTGTGCATCGATGGGCAGGGCGCCGAAAGAACTCATGGCGTCGATGATCAGACGTTTACCTTGTTGAGCAATGACCGCTGCAATTTCGGGCAGCGGATTAAGAATCCCGGTACTGGTTTCGCAGTGAATCAGGGCCACATGGGTGATGCTCGGGTCGGCACGCAGAAGGCGGTCTACGTCGGCAGCGGTGGTGGGCTGGTCTTCAGCCGTTTCAAAGGTGCTGAAACGACGCCCCAGCACTTCGCAGATCCTGGCCAGTCGCTTGCCGTAGGCGCCGTTGATCAGTACGAGCACATTGCCATCTCGTGGCACAAGGGTACCGATGGCGGCCTCGACGGCGAAGGTGCCGCTGCCTTGCAGAGGCACACAGTGATGGCTGATCCCGCCGTTGATAATGGCCAGCAGTTGCTCGCAGAGGCTGGCAGTCAGCTGGTTGAAACTGTCATCCCAGGAACCCCAGTCGACCATCATCGCCCGGCGGGTTCGCGCCGACGTCGTCAGTGGGCCAGGGGTCAGCAGGATCGGCGCGGCAGTACTCATTCTGAAATTCTCGCAAGCATTGGATGGCTACTGGTTACAGGGCATAAATTGCAGTTTGAGTTGATATCAATCAAATTGTTTGTTGTTATGCCAGCCATCAGTGAGGGTTATGCATGAATTTATTTCAGCTTCGTGCCTTTGACGCGGTGGCCCGAGAAGGCAGTTTTACCCGGGCTGCGGCCCGACTTTTTATCAGCCAGCCAGCCGTTACGGGGCACATCAAGGCGCTTGAGGAGCACTACCAGATCACCTTGCTGCGACGTACGGCCAGGCGTGTGGAGCTGACTGAAGAAGGCACCAGGCTGGCGGCCATCACGCGAGCCATGTTTGGTTTGGTGGATGAGGCACAGGTCATGCTGGAGGCCAATCGCCAACTGCTCACCGGGCGGCTTGAGGTAGCGGCCGACGGCCCGCATCTGGTGATGCCGATGCTGGCTGGCCTGCGGGCGCGTTATCCGGGAATAACCGTGAACTTGCGTTTGGGCAATGCCCAGGAAACCTTGGCGGCGTTGTTGTCGGAACATGTCGATGTAGCCGTGCTGACGGAAGTAGAACCGCGCAAAGGCCTGACCTTGCGTCCGTTGGATGAGTCGCGGATATGCGCCTTGGTGCCGGCCAATCACCCATGGCAGGCTTTGCCGGATGGCATCGCTATTTCACAATTGGACCAGGTGATCATGGTGTTGCGTGAACCGACGTCGATTACCCGTCGCACCTTTGACAGCGCCTGTGCTCAGGCCGGGGTCACCCCGCGGGTGTTGCTGGAGCTGGACAGTCGTGAAGCCGTTACCGAGGCCGTGGCAGCACAGCTCGGTGTGGGCATTGTGTCGTCGGTAGAAGTCAGCCATGACCCTCGAGTGTGTGCGGTGCCGATCAACGGTGCGGGGCTCGTCAACCTGCATATGCTGGGTTGCATGGAACGGCGCGCCGAGTTGCGGCTGATCAAGGCGTTTATGGAGCTGGGCAAGGCTTAAGCAGGCAGCGATTGGATTTTTTGGTCGATTGCCGACTTGCGGGCGTATAAACTTGCGCCCATTCGACGGCCGATATGCCGCGACACACCCGATTGAGAGAGTGAGTAATGGGCGCACAGTGGAAGGTTAAACATAAAGCGGACGCCGCCAACAGCCGTGGCAAGATTTTTGGCAAGTTGGCCAAGGAACTGACGGTTGCTGCGCGCAACGGCGCCGATCCGGACATGAACTCGCACTTGCGTCTGGTTTATGAACAGGCCAAGAAAGCCTCGATGCCAGCTGACACCATCAAGCGCGCGATCAATAAAGGTGCCGGTATCGGTACTGAAGCCGTGCAATACCATCGTGTCACCTATGAAGGTTTTGCACCTCACCAGGTACCGCTGATCATTGAGTGCCTGACGGACAACATCAACCGTACCGTGGCTGAAATCCGTGTTGCCTTCCGCAAGGGGCAGCTGGGTGCTTCGGGTTCGGTGGCGTGGGACTTCAACCACGTTGGCATGATCGAAGCCAAGCCTGATACCCCGGACGCAGATCCTGAAATGGCCGCAATCGAAGCGGGCGCTCAGGACTTCGAAGAAGGTGAAGAAGAAGGCACTACCTTGTTCATCACTGAACCGACTGACCTGGACACCGTACAAAAAGCACTGCCTGAGCAGGGCTTCACCGTGTTGTCGGCCAAGTTGGGCTACCAGCCGAAAAACCCGGTCAGTGGTCTGACTGACGAGCAAATGGCTGAAGTCCAGGAGTTCCTGGCCAAGCTGGAAGAGCAGGACGACGTGCAGGACATGTTTGTGGCGTTGGCCTGAGTCTGAAGCAACGCTCTTCTGTAGTCGCTGAGGAGCGTAGCGAGGCTGCGATGGGTTGAACCTCTTTCAGCCCTTATCGCAGCCTCGTTCCTCGTCAGCGGCTACAGGTTTTCATGCCAGTTCCTGACTGATTTGAACAAACCCCGGCCGTGCCAACACGTCAGGCTGGATGCAACGCTGTTGCAGGCCTTGCAGGTCACTGCGCTGCTGATCGCTCAGGCCCGAGTCGATACGCTCCAGCAATTCCCCCAATAAAATCCCGAATGCTCGCACTTCAATGCGTTGCAGCGCACGGCTGTGCGGACTGTCGTCAATGGCGTAGAAGCACGCGGCGCCAAAATCCCCCAGCAGGCATTCGCCTTGGGCATTGAACAGAATATTGTGCCCGTACAAATCGCCATGACAGATGCCCTGCGCGTGCAAATGGCCTGCCGCCGAGGCTATGCCGCGAGCGATGCGCAAGGCACTTTCGCCGGTAAACCGGGTGCTGTTGGCATACACGTCGCGGCTACAGGTATCAAAACTGGGCAGGGCCGCAAGGTTGATGAATGACGGGTCGATCAGCTCCATGACCAGACCGGCCTGGTTGTCAGGATGCCCCGCCACACGGCCCAATACCTTGATCAGGTTGGGGTGTTGCCCCGCAGCGATGCAGGCATTCATTTCATTGAGGGGCGAGCCGTCGCTGGTGATGCTGCCCTTGTACAGCTTGACGGCAACTGACTGGTCCGCCTGACCGGGGGCAGTCCACCGGGCTTGATAAATGATCCCTGAAGCGCCTTCGCCCAACTTGTGCTCAAGCTCAAGGTGCGACCAATCAATATCCGGCGTGTGGTCAGGCGGGCGATGAGCGCTGGCATCTTCACGCAACGGATTGCCAGCGTAGGCCAGCCAGCTCAGGCTCGGCAGTGCCAGCAGCCTGTCGGGCAGCTCGCTGAATTGGTTGGCAGCCAAGCGGATCAATTCCAGGCGCTCACAACTGGCCAGGCTGCCGGGCAGCTGCTGCAGGCGATTACCGGCCAGCATCAGCTTTTGCAGCAGGGGTCGCTGGCCCAGTTCTTCGGGTAATTGTTCGATGCAGTTGTCGGTCAGGATCAGCCAGCGCAGCAAAGGCGGCAGCGCGGTGCCGGGTACGCTTTCGATGCGGTTGGCCTTGAAGCCAATCATGCTCAACTGTGCGCACTGCCCCAGGCATGCTGGCAGCTCGGTGAACTGATTGTCCGAGCAAAACAGGATGCGCAAATGGCTCAGGCGATGCAGGTCGTCGGGCAAGCTGCTCAGGGCGTTACCGCTGAGGTTGAGAATTTCCAGGGAGTCGGCAAGCTGGAAAATTTCGTCCGGGAACTCGGTAAGTCCGCACGACAGATCAAGACGTTTGAGGCCCGCCAATTGGCCGGCGCGCAGTTTAGCGAGGGTATCCATAAGCAGGGTCGGTTACTCGTGGGTGGCGCAAAAAGTGTCGCGCATAATAACGACTATTCGACCTGTGGCCGAGTATTTGCACCCGTTGGCGTAAGCTAAAAGTTGTACTTAACATAACTTTGCTTAATTTCTTACGTAGCTGGACGGGCCGTCGTCTCCCTTGAGTGCAACCCTGACACCACCTATCAAATTCAGATCGATGGCGGCCAGCATGGTGACACCGCTGATGTTCGCTATTTGGCCCTGGGGCCGGGTAGCCCTCCCATCCCTTTTCGACTCTTTCGTGACCCGGCCCGTCAAATACCGTTGCCGGCCAATGCGCCTGTCAGCAACGTTGCCAGTCAGCACGAGCATCGTGGCGGGCTGCCTGGTAAACAGGGCCGGAGGGCTTTATGGCAGCCTGAATTTCGGGACGAATTCGGCGTTGTCCACCGCAGCAGTGACTGTGGCGCTGGCGGGTGGGGTGACGCTGCAATGCATGCATCAGCGCACCTTCGATCAGTTTTGGCAGCGCACCCGCACCGGTGGTCAGCGCGTTTTCAACGGCCAGCCAGACCATCAGTGTCAACTGCACCAAGGGCAGTGCCTACCCGGTAGGGTTGGGCGATGGCGCACGCCCCGTCAGTGTGGGCGCCGCTCGACGGGCGAGTTCGTCGGCCGAGTTTTTTCCCGGTAACGGGTTGGGCAATGGCAGTCAGATTTTCAACTACAACGCCAAAATCTACACCGACCAGACCACGCCGCCAGCGGGTACCTATACCGACAACGTGGTGCTGGATGTGGGCTTTTAACGCAGTTCCCTGACCATGGCCGACAGGGTGGTCAGCACGTCCTTGGCCAACTGCTTCGAGCGTTTTCCATCCCAGCCGGTTTGCGGGTTCGGCGCATCGTTGTTGTCCTTGAACGGCATTTCCAGCGTCAGCGACAGGCAGTCGAAGCGCTGGCCGACGCTGTTGCAGGCCAGGGTCATGTTGGCTTGGCCCGGCTCGTCGCGGGTGTAGCCATGGGCAGTCTGAAAGTCTTTGGTCAGGCCGCTGAGGTGGCTGCGAAAACGTTCCTCCAGGGTCGCCAGGCGAGGGGTGTAGCCAGGATTGCCTTCACAGCCCGCCGTGAACACATAGGGGATTTCTTCGTCGCCGTGGATATCCAGGAACAGATCGACACCGTAGTGGGTCATTTGCTCCAGGGCGAAGAACACTTCAGGGCTGACCTGGGGGCTGGTGTTTTGCCAGGCGCGGTTCAAGTCCTGGCCATTGGCATTGGTGCGCAAGTGCCCGTGAAACGCGCCGTCCGGGTTCATGTTCGGGATCAGGTACAGGTCGGCAAAGTCCAGCAGCTTGCGCATTTGGGGATCGCTGCCCTGTTCCAGGCGTTCGAAAATGCCTTCCATAAACCATTCGGCCATGTGTTCGCCCGGGTGCTGCTGGGCGATGATCCAGATCTTGCGTTTGTGGCTGGCGCCGTTGCCTTTGCGCAACAACTGGATATCCCGCCCCTCGGCACTTTTACCGGTGGCCAGCAACTGGCAGCCTGACCACTGCAGGGCGTTCTTGATCAACTGATCGTGGCGTTCGCGGCTGTAAGGTTCGAAGTAGGCGAACCAGGCCTGAGGCTGCTCGGCGGCAAGGCGAACGTTCAACGAGGTACCGTCGAAATCGCTCGGTACGCGGAACCAGTTTTCATGGTCGTACGAAGCCACCGCCTGATAACCATCCCACGCTTTGTTATAGGAAGACTGGCCGGCGTTGCTTAATTGGAAATGGTGCGTGTGTCCCGGTGTCAGGCCATCGGCCTTGAAGTGGAACCACTGAAAATGCGGGCTTTTGGTATCTGGTTTGATGGCCAGTTTTACCTGCAGCGGATTACTGGCATCCAGCACCTGGACATTGCCGCTGTCGAAGTCACTGCTGATATGAAGTGAAGAGGGCGCCACAGTCATCGTCAAAATCCCGAAATCTGATAGTTGTGGGCGTTACTGTACAGTGCAATGGCATTAGGCCAATACGGAATTTTGGACAATAAGATGGAGGGAAAAACGAAGGGGGCGTCGTCCTTGACGCTGCGCAAGTGTAGGGTTTTTGCGAGTGATTCTCAAGTGCTAGATTGCCATTACGGCCATAGTCCAGGACTTCAGGCTTCCGTTTCCCGATGTTCTTTTGCTATCATCGTCGGCATCGTAGCGGTCACCGAAAAAAACCGGCCGCACACAAGACTTCATTAGCCTGAAGCACGCAGAGCCAGATAACTGGCCGCAAAAAAAAAGACCCGGCTAGAAGCCGGGTCAAATAACCGTGATTAGCCTGATGAGGAGGTAATTCAAAAGACCGACCTAAGGTCCCTTGAATTATCGACTGATCTCGCGACCAGCTGCATGCAATAGTAATCATTATCATTTGCAAAGCAAGTTTTTTCCCACGCTTTTTGGAAATTAAATTTCCACTCCTCACCCCAAGGCTCTATTACGCGGCCTTTATCCCGATGCCAGCAGCAACTCCGTGGTGCGTTTGACTTCGCTCATGGCGATATTCGAGTGGGCTTCCTGAACGTGCGGCTTCTGCAACAAGTGATCGCGTAGAAAGCGTTCATAACTGTCGATGTCATGGGTCACCACCTTCAGCAGGTAGTCCATATCGCCCGCCATCGTGTAGCACTCGATCACTTCGGGGTAATCGGTGATCGCTTCTTCAAACTCGGTCAGATGGCGCCGCCCGTGGCCTGATAACCGCACATTGACGAACACCACCACATTGAGCCCGAGCTTTTTCGGATTGAGCAGGGCGACCTTGCGCTCGATGACGCCTTCTTCTTGCAATCGATGGATGCGGCGCCAACAGGGCGATTGCGACAACTCCACGTGCTCTGCCACTTCGGCGGCAGACAGGTCGGCATTGTGTTGCAGCAGGCGAAGAATCTTGCGGTCAATAGCGCTTAATTTAATCTGCATGAACTGATCTGTTTTCTTATTTTTTTTGAATGATGCATGCAGATTAGCAGAACAATTCCTACAAAATAGAAAGAAAATTCCTAGGTAAAACCTTCACTCTTTTGCTTCGCACCCTGCTTCGGGTCAGATACTGACTTATCGGTCTGACTCGCTTCCCGGGCTAAAAACAAGAGAGAGAACGCAATGCCGATTTTTACTCATCCCGAATTCGATCACCACGAACACGTCCAGTTTTGCCATGACAAAGCCACGGGTCTCAAAGCCATTATTGCGGTGCACAACACGCGTCTTGGCCCGGCTCTCGGGGGCTGCCGCATGTGGCCCTATGCCGATGAAGAGCAAGCCTTGAACGATGTGCTGCGCCTGTCCCGTGGCATGACTTACAAGTCGGCGCTGGCCGGTTTGCCGTTGGGCGGTGGCAAGGCGGTGATTATTGGCGATCCGCGCAAGGACAAGAGCGAAGCGCTGTTCCAGGCGATGGGTGGCTTTGTCGAGAGCCTGGGTGGGCGTTACATCACGGCTGCGGATTCCGGCACCGGCGTCACTGAAATGGCTCTCATGGGCCAGCGCACCCGTCATGTGGTGGGGGCTGGTACGCGTGAGCAACTGGGCGGCGGCACCCGCAGTGGTGATCCGTCTCCGGCAACGGCGCTTGGGGTGTTTATCGGTCTGCGCGAAGCGGTCTTGCAGCGCCTGGGTCGTAGTGACCTGGCGGGGCTGCGGGTGGCCATTCAGGGCCTTGGTCAGGTGGGTTTCAACCTCGCCAGACAATTGAAAGAGGCGGGCGCTGAGCTGTGGGTCCACGATATCCAGGAGGCCAACGTGCGTCGCGCAATCGACGAACTGGGGGCTCATCCAGTGAGTGCCCAAGACATCTACGGGCTTGACGTCGATGTATTTTCGCCTTGCGCGATGGGGGCAATCATCAACGATGACACCTTGCAGTTACTGCGTGCGCCAGTGATTGCAGGTGCTGCCAATAATCAGTTGGCCAAAACCTCCCATGCTGATGAACTGTGGCGACGGGGTTGCCTGCATGCACCGGATTACGCGATCAACGCGGGCGGCATTATTGACGTGTCCTACGAGTACAACGGTGGCACGCCCGAACAAGTTCGTCAGCACGTTGAAGGTATTGGAGAGACTTTGCGTCAGATCTTTCTAAGGGCCAAAGCTCAGGATAAAAACACCACGCGCATCGCCGATAGCCTTGCTCAAGAACGTCTTAACGCTTGATGAGAGGGGCGCGGGTGTCCTGATCGGCCACCGGCGCCTTTTCTGGCATCAATGGGCAGACAGCGGCTGTACATCAATGGCTCTGTCCACCAGTTGCTTGGATGACTCCATGAAGAACGCGAGGCTCAGCAGCAAGTCCCGTTGAGGGCCATGCAGATGCTCGGCCGCACCATGAGCGCTGGCAATTCCACATCGCAGATAATCTGATGCATGGAGCAAGGCTTCTTCCTGACTGACGTCACTGCTCACCTGGAACACTTTTTTTTCCATCGTGTGCTGGGAAACAGATGGTTTCAAATAATAGTCGAGCGCACGTTGTGTCGCGACGGTGTCCTTAAGGGAATCAAGCTCAGAATCGGACTCGTTTTTCTGCGGGCTTTTTGTAAGTGAAGTCATGATTTACCTGCGTTTCAGGAGTTAATCGAATCAGCCAGGCAAGATTAGTACAGTGAGTATTAATTGATTAAAAATAAATAATACAATGTGTGTATTGTTGCGTCGAAATCAATCCGTATTGTTCGGCAGATGGATAAATGGATCGCTTTAGTCAGAACCAAATTGCGCGAGCTCAAACTCACGCAAGAGAAACTAGCCGAACGCGTCGGGGCTTCCCAGGGCGGAGTCGGCCATTGGCTCAATAAACGCCGTCAACCCGACTTGCCGACGATGAACAACGTGCTGCATGCCCTCGGGCTTGAGCACCTTGAAGTCGCTCTGGTGATTCGCGAGCGTAGCCACGCAGGCGACACGCCTGGCGCTGACGAATACACCTATGAGATCACCTCGGCATTCCGTTATCCGGTGAGAGACTGGATTACGGCAGGTCAGGTTAGCGAAAAGGTGCTGCCGGGCTATCCTGTCCCGCCCGGTACGATATTCGAGGTCAGTGATCATTACGCCAAAGGGGCTGCGTTTTGGTTACAGGTGACGGGGGATGCCATGACCGCACCGGTGGGGGTCAGCATCGCGCAAGGGATGATGATTCTGGTCGATCCGGATATTGAGGCCACGCCAGGCAAAATGGTGATTGCCCTTACCCCTGAGTCAGAGGCGACGACATTTCGGCAGTTGATCGAAGAGAGCGGTCAACGTTACCTGAAGCCACTTAACCCGACTTATCCTAAAACCCTGTTTGATCAAAACTGCCGGATTATCGGGGTAGTGGTTCAGGCGACAGTCAAGTTCTAGAGGCGCATTTCAAATGCCCCGGCAAAGGCGGATACCGATTGCGGTATCCGCCTTTTTTCATTCCAGTTCGACCAGTGCAGAGCCTTCACTGACCATCTCGCCTTCCTGGAAGAACAAGGCTTTCACTACGCCCCCATGGGGCGCCCGCAGGCTGTGTTCCATCTTCATGGCTTCAAGAACCACCAATTGAGCGCCTTCTTCAACAGTTTGTCCGACTTCAACCAGCACCCGCACAACGCTGCCATTCATGGGCGCTGTCAGGCCGCCCTGGGCGGTATGACTGGCGTCCACGGCACTGATCGGATCGTGCAGGCGCACGCAGTGCAGCTCACCGTCCCAGCGCAAGTACAGCGCATCCGCCCGGCGAATGGCCAAGTGCTGGCGCCGTACCCCGTCCTGTTCGATGACGAGCTGTTCATTGCGCCAAATGGCTGAACTGCCACTCAGGTGGATGACCTGTTGCTCGCCATTGCAGGCCAATGCCAGCAAGGTTCGGGTAGGCAGACCGCTACGAAAACCGTTGTTTGCCGACCAGGGTGACGCCGGATCGTCGTCGCGCACGCGTGGGGCCTGACTTTGATCGAATGCTTCGGCGGCCGCAGACCAGAATGTTGCAGGCAGGGGCTCCACGGCAGGCAGCAATTGTGCCTCGTAGCGCGGGATAAACCCGGTATCGAGTTCGGCTGCTGCGAAGGCGGGATGACCAATGATACGGCGCAAAAAGCTCAGGTTGGTTTTCAGGCCGCCGATGGCAAATTCATCGAGCATCGCCAGCAAACGCAAGCGAGCCTGCTCCCGGTCTTCTCCCCAGGCAATCAGCTTGCCCAGCATCGGATCGTAAAACGGTGAGATCTCGTCACCCTCACTGACGCCACTGTCCACGCGCCTGCCCGGACCTGCAGCGGACTCGCGATACACCTCAAGGCGTCCGGTTTGCGGGAGAAAATCATTGCCCGGGTCTTCAGCGTACAGGCGCACTTCGATGGCGTGGCCGTGTAATGGCACTTGTGCCTGGGTCATGGGCAAGGCTTCACCCCGTGCCACGCGGATTTGCCAGGCGACAAGATCCAGCCCGGTGATGGCTTCTGTGACCGGGTGCTCAACCTGCAAGCGCGTGTTCATCTCCATAAAGAAGAACTCGCCTCGCGCATCCAGTAAAAACTCTACGGTCCCTGCACCTACATAACCGATGACCTGAGCCGCCCGCACGGCAGACTCGCCCATGGCCTGACGTTGTTCAACGCTCAGGCCGGGTGCTGGCGCTTCCTCCACGACCTTCTGGTGGCGACGCTGGATCGAGCAGTCACGTTCATTGAGGTACAGGCAGTTACCGTGTTGGTCGGCAAAAATCTGGATTTCCACATGACGTGGTTTGAGCACGTACTTTTCAACCAGCATCCGCCCATCGCCAAACGATGACAGGGCTTCACGCTGGGCCGAAGCCAGTGCCTCAGCCAGCTGACTGACCTCTTCGACGACTTTCATGCCTTTGCCACCACCGCCCGCCGTGGCTTTGAGCAGCACCGGATAACCGATGCGCTCGGCGGCCAGGCGAAAGGTCTCCAGGTCCTGGTCTTCGCCGTGATAGCCCGGCACCAAAGGTACACCCGCCACTTCCATCAAGGCCTTGGCCGCGGACTTGCTGCCCATTGCATCAATGGCGCTGGCGGGCGGTCCGAGAAAAATCAGCCCTGCGGCTTCGATGGCGCGGGCAAAGCCTGCGTTCTCCGACAGAAAACCGTAGCCGGGATGAATGGCCTGAGCACCGCTGGCCTTCGCTGCTGCGATGATCTTATCGATTTTCAGGTAGCTGTCGGCGGCCTTGCTGCCTCCCAGGTCCACACAGATATCAGCTTCACGGCAATGCCGTGCATCGCGGTCGGTCGAGCTGTGAACGGCGACGGTTGTGAGACCCAGGGCTTTGGCGGTACGCATGACCCGACAGGCAATTTCGCCACGGTTGGCGACCAGCACAGAGGTTAGACCGGCAGTCATGGGCGCGACTCCTGGGTCGATGGATCGGCTTGCCAGCTGGGAGCGCGTTTTTGCAGAAAGGCACGCAAGCCTTCCTGACCTTCAGGGCTGACACGAATCCTTGCAATGGCGTTTTCGCAATAGCGGCGAATGGCCAGAGTCGGTGCACCATGACTGACTTCCCGCAGCAGGTCTTTGCACGAACGCATCGCGTGCGGACTGTTGAGCAGCAGGTTTTCGGTCCAGTGGTCGATTTGCTGCTCAAGCTCGGCGATGGGGTAGCATTCTGACAGCAAGCCCAGCTCGCGGGCACGTTGGCCGCTGAAGCGCTCAGCGGTCAGGGCGTAGCGCCGCGCCGCACGCTCACCGATGGCTTGCACCACGAAGGGACTGATCACGGCAGGTGCCAGGCCGATGCGCACTTCAGACAGGCAGAACTGCGCGTCATCCGCGCCGATGGCCATGTCGCAGGCACTGATCAGGCCCAGCGCACCGCCGTAGGCTGCACCTTGCACAACGGCCAGGGTTGGCATTTTCAGCTTGGCCAGGTTGTACATCAATTCAGCCAGATGGCGGGCGTCGTCGAGATTGGTGTGGTAGTCGAGTTCGGCCGATTGCTGCATCCAGGCCAGATCGGCACCGGCGCTGAAATGTTTCCCGCGCCCGCGCAGCACCAAAAAGCGCAGGGCAGGATCAGACTGCACAGCGTCCAGAGCAAGAATCAGCTCGCGGATCATCTCGGCGTTGAAAGCGTTGTTCTTCTGCTCGCGGCTCAACCACAGGGTGGCGAAACCCCGGGGATCGGTGTGCAGTTCGAGGGTGTTGAAATCAATCATGTCCGTCAGTCCTTAATGGCTGTGGGAGTTACATCCGGAACACGCCAAAGCGCGTGGCGTCGATCGGGGCATTGAGTGCCGCCGACAGGCCCAGGGCCAATACGTCGCGGGTTTGCGCCGGGTCGATCACGCCGTCATCCCACAAGCGCGCGCTGGAGTAGTAGGGGTGGCCCTGGTGTTCGTACTGATCGAGGATCGGCTGTTTGATCTCGGTTTCTTCCCGTGCCGAGAACGCCACGCCATTGCGTTCAGCCTGTTCACGCTTGACCTGCACCAGCACCCCGGCCGCCTGTTCGGCACCCATCACGCCAATTCGGGCGTTTGGCCACATCCACAGAAAGCGGGGATCGTAGGCGCGGCCGCACATCCCGTAGTTACCGGCACCAAAGCTGCCGCCGATGATGACGGTGAACTTCGGTACTTTGGCGCACGCCACGGCCGTCACCAATTTGGCCCCGTGCTTGGCAATGCCACCGGCTTCGTACTTTTGACCGACCATAAACCCCGTGATGTTTTGCAGAAAGACCAGGGGAATACCGCGCTGGCACGCCAACTCGATAAAGTGCGCGCCTTTTTGTGCGGCCTCTGCAAACAGAATCCCGTTATTGGCCAGAATCGCTACCGGGTAGCCGTGTAAATGGGCAAAGCCGCACACCAGCGTGGTGCCGAACAAGGCCTTGAACTCATCGAACACTGAGCCGTCCACCAGCCGGGCAATGACTTCACGCACATCAAAAGGCTGCTTGGCATCAGCCGGGACGATGCCGTACAGCTCTTCGCGGCCATACAACGGTGCCAGCGGCGTACGCAGTTGCAACTGGCCCAGCTTGCGCCAGTTAAGATTGGCAACGCTGCGCCGGGCCAGTGCCAGCGCGTGTTCGTCACTGTCGGCGTAGTGGTCGGCCACCCCTGAAATCTTGCAGTGCACATCGGCGCCGCCCAAGTCCTCGGCGCTGACGACTTCACCCGTGGCAGCCTTGACCAGTGGCGGGCCAGCCAGAAAAATCGTGGCCTGCTGGCGAACCATGATGGCTTCGTCGGCCATGGCGGGCACATAGGCGCCGCCAGCGGTGCATGACCCCATGACCACGGCAATTTGCGGAATGCCCGCGGCACTCATGTTCGCCTGATTGAAGAAGATGCGCCCAAAGTGCTCGCGATCAGGGAACACTTCATCCTGGCGTGGCAGGTTGGCGCCACCGGAATCCACCAGGTAGATGCACGGCAAGCGGTTCTGTTCGGCGATGGTTTGCGCCCGCAGGTGTTTTTTGACCGTCAGCGGGTAGTACGAGCCGCCTTTGACGGTGGCATCGTTGGCCACAATCATGCATTCCACGCCTTCGACCCGGCCAATGCCGGCGATTATTCCGGCAGCTGGAACGTCTTCGCCGTACACGTTGTATGCCGCCAACTGACTCAGCTCAAGGAAGGGCGAACCGCTGTCCAGCAGGCGATCAATGCGCTCGCGAGGCAGCAACTTGCCCCGTGAAGTGTGACGCTCCTGGGCCTTGGCCCCGCCACCCTGTTGCACCTGCTCAAGCAGGGCATGCAGGGCATCAACCTGTTTGAGCATGGCATCACGGTTGAGGCTGAACTCGGCCGAGCGCGGGTTGATCGTCGTATGCAAGATGGACATGCCTACGCTCCTTAGCGAGTTTCGTTGAAGAGTTCACGCCCGATCAGCATGCGGCGGATTTCGCTGGTGCCGGCGCCGATCTCATATAGCTTGGCGTCACGCAGCAGGCGGCCGGCCGGGAATTCGTTGATGTAACCGTTACCGCCCAGAATCTGGATCGCATCGAGGGCCATTTGTGTGGCGCGTTCGGCGCTGTACAGAATCACCCCGGCGGCGTCCTTGCGCGTGGTTTCGCCCCGTTCGCATGCGGCTGCGACGGCATACAGGTAGGCGCGGCTGGCATTGAGCTGGGTGTACATGTCGGCAACCTTGCCCTGGATCAGTTGAAACTCGCCGATGCTCTGGCCGAACTGTTTACGGTCGTGGATGTACGGCACGATCAGATCCATGCATGCCTGCATGATCCCGGTGGGGCCGCCCGAGAGCACCACGCGCTCGTAGTCCAGACCGCTCATCAATACCTTGACCCCGGCATTGAGCGTACCCAGCAGGTTTTCTTCCGGCACTTCAACGTCGTCGAAAAAAAGTTCGCTGGTGTTGGAACCGCGCATGCCGAGCTTGTCGAAATGGCTGCTTCGGCTGAAGCCTTTCCAGTCACGCTCGACGATAAATGCACTGATGCCGTGTGCGCCTTTTTCCAGATCGGTCTTGGCATAGATCACGTAGGTACTGGCATCCGGACCATTGGTGATCCAGGTTTTGCTACCGTTCAGCACAAAGTGGTCGCCGCGCTTGTCGGCGCGCAGTTTCATCGATACCACGTCGGAACCGGCGTTCGGTTCGCTCATGGCCAGTGCACCGACGTGCTCGCCGCTGATCAGTTTGGGCAGGTACTTGAGTTTTTGTTCGTGGGTGCCGTTGCGGTTGATTTGATTGACGCACAGATTGGAGTGGGCGCCGTAGGAGAGGGCGACCGAGGCCGAACCGCGGCTGATTTCTTCCATCGCCACCACGTGGGCCAGATAGCTCAGGCCGGTGCCGCCGTACTCTTCAGGGACTGTGATGCCGAGCAAGCCCATGTCACCGAACTTGCGCCACATGTCTACCGGGAACAGGTTGTCCTTGTCGATTTGCGCCGCCCGTGGCGCCAGTTCGGCGGCGACGAAGTTCTGCACCTGATCGCGCAGCATGTCGATGGTTTCGCCCAGGGCGAAGTTCAAAGTCGGGTAGCTCATGTGGCACCTTGATCGTTGTTCTTATGGAGGCGTTTACTGCGTCGCCATTGATAGCCTTGACGTTAACGTAAACTTGGGGCTTAACGCTGTCAATGACCTTTACGTTAACGTCAACTTAGGCCAGAGTAATTGCAATTCTTCAAATGAGCGGGCGCGCACGTGCGCCTTGCTCATGCTCCCAGAACAATCACAAGAGGAGTTGTCATGAAGCAGCAATCCGTCCCCAGTTACAGCCAGGGTGCGCTGGACAAGTCACTGCTGGCAATGACCATAGGTCAGGCCTTCGATCAGACAGCTGCGCTTTATCCCGAGGGAGAAGCGCTGGTGGTGCTGCGCCATCAACAGCAGCGCTACAACTGGGCGCAATTGGCCCGGGCAGTTGATCTGCATGCCAGGGCGTTACTGGCTTTGGGTTTGAAGGTGGGGGACCGGCTGGGCGTGTGGGCTCCCAATGGCGCCGAATGGTTTATCAGCCAGTTTGCCAGCGCCAAGATCGGCGTGATTCTGGTCAATATCAACCCTGCGTATCGGCTCTCGGAGCTGGAGTACGTACTCAAGCAATCGGCGTGTCAGTGGCTGGTGTGCGCGGGTGCGTTCAAGACATCCAATTATCACGCAATGCTCCAGGAACTGATCCCGGAGCTGGCCGGGCAATCGGTCGGCTCACTGGAATGTGCGCGCTTTGCCGATCTGCGCGGGGTCATCAGCCTCGCGCCTGAGCCGCCTGCAGGGTTTTTGCCGTGGTCGCGACTTGCCGAATTGGGGGGTGAGGTTACGGCTGATCAACTCCATGCCCGCCAAGACAGCCTGCACTTCGATCAGCCGGTCAACATCCAGTACACCTCAGGTACGACAGGGTTTCCCAAGGGCGCGACCCTTAGTCATCACAATATTCTCAACAACGGCTATATGGTTGGCGAAAGCCTGGGTTTGACGGCCAATGACCGGCTGGTAATCCCGGTACCGCTGTACCACTGCTTTGGCATGGTCATGGGCAACCTGGGGTGTGTGACTCACGGGACGACAATGATCTATCCCGGTGAAGCCTTTGACCCGGGCCTGACTCTGCAAGCGGTGACAGATGAGCGGGCCACTGCGCTGTACGGCGTACCGACCATGTTTATCGCGATGTTGGATCATCCGCAACGTGCCGGGTTCGATCTGTCGAGCCTGCGCACGGGGATCATGGCGGGCGCCACGTGCCCGATCGAGGTGATGCGTCGCGTCATCAGTGAAATGCATATGGGAGAAGTACAAATTGCCTATGGCATGACTGAAACCAGCCCGGTCTCGATTCAGACAGGTCCGGCAGACGAGCTTGAATTACGTGTTACCACTGTGGGGCGTACCCAGCCGCAACTGGAGAGCAAGCTGATCGACGCCGAGGGAAACACCGTTGAACGCGGTGAGATTGGCGAATTGTGTACTCGTGGTTACAGCGTGATGCTGGGTTACTGGAACAACCCGCAGGCGACCCGTGATGCCATCGACAGCGAGGGCTGGATGCACACCGGTGATCTGGCGCAGATGGATGAGCAGGGGTACGTGCGCATTGTGGGGCGCAACAAGGACATGATCATTCGTGGTGGCGAGAACATTTACCCGCGGGAGCTGGAGGAGTTCTTTTTTACCCATCCGGCAGTGGCGGATGTGCAGGTGGTGGGTATTCCGGACGCCAGGTATGGCGAGGAAATCGTGGCCTGGATCAAGTTTCACCCTGGCCACACGGCCAATGAGCTTGAGCTGCAAACCTGGTGCAAGTCCCGTATTGCCCACTTTAAAACGCCGCGTTACTTCAAATTTGTTGATGCATTCCCGATGACCGTGACCGGCAAGATCCAGAAGTTCAAAATGCGCGAGATCAGCATTCTGGAATGCGTGTCCCAAAACTGAAACCCAGTGGGAGCGGGCGTGCATCGCGAGCAAGCCCGCGCCACAGAAACAGGCAAAATCTCGAATCCCGGACAACACAAAGGGGAGCCTGGGCTCCCCTTTAATATGTCGTGCATGCTCTTTTTTTATTATTGAAGGGCGGTTTATTGTTGTTTTTGGAACTCACCCTTTACTGCGTTTTTTTGCGATCCCCATCCGGGATCAAGAGCAAACGTATTTTTTTGAGCGCTGATCCACTTTCATCACGGGCTATCAAACCTGTGATCCAACCTGTGCGGGTGCTACCTGAAGGTAGTTTTATTATTCTCTGCCCGGTTGCGAGGTGGTTTTTAGGCGCCTCGGAAAAGTAAACCTTCTCCAAAAAAATCTGTTAGCTGCGTCTCTGCCGTGTTGTTTTTGTTATGTCAGAGTCGTTTCGTATTGTTTTTATTATGTTGCTGCGGTTTTTATTCTTGTTATGCCATAGAGATAGCAGGAGCCGTGCCAACTTTTAAAAATCCTTATAAATCAAAGGCTTGTATTTCTTGGCAATAAAAAATCGGCCAGTGGGATGGCCGGTTTGTTTCCGTGTTACTCGTTTGTGGGGAGGTGAGGTAACACCATGGAACACTTTTTAGCCCTGGCGGGCCTTTGCTACCCGTGACCCGGTAACACGTCCCAGCACGTTGCAGATGTGCTCGCCTGCCAGGAGCAGCTTGTCCATGTCGACTCCGGTTTCGATGCCCATGCCATTGAGCATGTACAGCACATCTTCCGTGGCCACGTTACCGCTGGCGCCCTTGGCGTAAGGACAACCGCCGAGCCCGGCGATGGAACTGTCGAACACGGCAATGCCTTCTTGCAGGCTGGCGTAGATATTCACCAGCGCCTGACCGTAGGTGTCGTGAAAATGCCCGGCGAGTTTTTCCCGTGGTACGTAAGCCGTTACAGCTTCAAACAGGGTGCGCGTGGCCGTTGGTGTTCCGGTGCCGATGGTGTCGCCCAGCGACACCTCATAGCAGCCCATGGCGTACAACTCGTTGGCCACCTGTGCCACCTGTTGCGCGCTGACCTGACCTTCATAGGGGCACCCGAGCACGCAGGATACATAGCCGCGAACGCTGATGCCGTGCTGTCGGGCGGCCTCGATAATGGGGATAAAGCGCGCCAGGCTTTCGCTGATCGAGCAATTGATGTTGCGCTGCGAGAACGCCTCGGAAGCGGCTGCAAATACCGCCACTTCTTTTACGCCTGCCGCCACGGCATCTTCAAACCCGCGCATGTTGGGCGCCAGTGCTCCGTAGACCACGCCCGCCTTGCGGCGGATTTGCGCAAAGACTTCGGCCGATCCGGCCATTTGCGGCACCCACTTGGGCGACACAAAACTGCCGACTTCGATATAGCCCAACCCGGCATCAGTCAGGGCGTCAACCAGTTGCACCTTGTCAGCGACGCTGATGGGCAGGGCTTCATTTTGCAAACCGTCGCGCGGGCCAACTTCGATCAGGCGCACATGGGTTGGAAGTGTCATGGGGGTCACCTTCTGCGAGTAGTTACCCTTCAGTGGGAGCGGGCCTGTTCGCGATGGCATCGCTGCAGTCCGCATGATGTACCGCGTCGCCCGCTTCCACTGAAGGTATCAGCGTCTAATGGGGTATCTGGCTTTGCAGCGTCTGTTCCAGCGCCTGGAGACACCGCTCTTCAGCGGTATCGAGTTCCAGTTGCATCTGCTGGATATCCAGTAACTGTTGTTCAAGCTGCTCGCGGCGTTCGGCAATCTTGGCCAGCATGCTGTTGAGTTGCTTTTGGTTGCCGCTGGTGGGGTCGTAAAGCTCAATCAGCTCGCGGCATTCGGCCAGGGAAAAACCAATGCGCTTGCCGCGCAGGATCAATTTCAGGCTGACTTTGTCCCGAGCGCTGTACACCCGCTCCTGGCCGCGTCGCTCAGGGGCGAGCAGCCCTTGTTCTTCATAAAAACGAATGGCACGGGTGGTGATGTCGAGCTCGCGGGCAAGGTCGGAAATACTGTACGTCTGGCTGCTCATGGGCGGGCTCTGGAAAATTCGTATTCTTAAACTAATGGCTGGTTGACGTTTACGTCAAGCAAGCTGGCAGCGCAGGATTTCTTTTCCAGGGTTGCCTGCTGCTGGCACAGTTCGATCAGTTGCTCGCGCATCCAGCGATTTGCCGGGTCTTGTTCGGTGCTTTCGTGCCAGTACAAATGGGTTTCCACGTTGGGGAGTTCATTGAGTGGCAAGGGCACAAAGTGCAAGGCATGGCGGCGGGCAAAGCGTTCGGGCACGGTCATCACCATGTCGGTCTGTTGCAGCACATTGGAAGCCATCAGGTAATGCTGGGAGCGCAAGGTGACTTTGCGTTGCAGGCCCATTTTGCCCAGCGCCAGGTCCACCTCACCCAGGCCATTGCGACGGGTCGAGATATGAATATGGGACATGGCCAGATAGTCATCCAGGGACAGGGTGGTCTGACTGGCTAACGGATGGCCTTGACGCATGGCGCACACGTACCGGTCTTCCATCAACTTGACGTGGCGCACCTGGGGATCGGTATTGAGCGGTGCATCCACCGCAAAATCCAGACGTCCGGCAGCAAGATCGCTAGTGGTCTCTCGTCGATGGGACAGAAAACTCTCGATCACCACCGAGGGTGCCTGACGCCGCAGACGCTGAAACAGTGGCGGCAAAATGACCGCCTCGGTCAGGTCCGTCATGCTGATGCGGTAGGTCTTGTTGGCTTGCAGGGGGTTGAAGGTGCGGCTTTCTTGCACTGACACGCGCAAAAGCGCCAAGGCACTGCGCACCGGGCTGATGATGTTCTGCGCCATCGGCGTTGGCACCATGCCTTGGGCCGTGCGTACGAACAGCGGGTCGTTGAAACTCTCGCGCAATCGCGCCAGCGCGTTGGACACGGCAGGCTGAGTGATACCGATGATTTGCCCGGCGCGGGTCAGGTTGGCTTCGGTGTAGATGGCGTCGAAGACGACAAACAGATTGAGATCAACCTTGTTCAGATTCATGGCGCTTGGCTCTTATTGTCAGGGGCGGTGACACGGGCGAATCATATATTGCTTATGAATGGTAATACACGCTGCTAATAGGTGGCGCAAATAAAGGGTGGCTGCTCTAGCATCGGGCATCACTTTTCGACATTCCCGGTAGAAGGTAGCCACCTATGGATTTCGCTTATTCCCCGAAAGTTCAGGCACTGCGCGAGCGTGTGACAGCGTTTATGGACGCCCATGTCTACCCGGCGGAGGCGATTTTCGAGCAGCAGGTGGCTGCAGGCGACCGCTGGCAGCCGACCGCGATTATGGAAGAGTTGAAACTCAAGGCCCGTGCCGAAGGCCTGTGGAATCTGTTTCTGCCCGAGTCCGAGCGGGGCGCCGGTTTGACCAACCTGGAATACGCCCCCTTGGCTGAAATCATGGGCCGCTCGATGCTGGGTTCCGAACCGTTCAATTGCTCGGCGCCTGATACCGGCAACATGGAAGTGCTGGTGCGCTATGCCAGTGATGCACAAAAAAAACAGTGGCTGGACCCGTTGCTACGTGGCGAAATTCGCTCGGCGTTCGCCATGACCGAGCCGGACGTGGCGTCATCGGATGCAACCAACATGGCAGCCCGCGCTGTGCGCGAGGGTGACGAGTGGGTGATCAATGGCCGCAAATGGTGGACTTCGGGCGCCTGTGACCCGCGCTGCAAAATCATGATCTTCATGGGCTTGAGCAATCCTGAGAACCCGCGTCATCAGCAGCACTCGATGATCCTGGTGCCCGTTGACACACCCGGAGTGAACATCGTGCGGCCACTGCCGGTGTTCGGTTACGACGATGCACCCCACGGGCACGCTGAAGTGTTGTTTGAAAACGTGCGAGTGCCCTGCGAAAACGTCTTGCTGGGTGAGGGCCGGGGTTTTGAAATTGCTCAGGGTCGTCTCGGCCCCGGACGTATTCATCACTGCATGCGCTCCATCGGCATGGCCGAGCGGGCATTGGAGCTGATGTGCAAGCGCGCCCTGAAGCGCACGGCGTTTGGCAAACCGCTGGCACGTCTGGGGGCCAATATCGACAAAATCGCCGACTCTCGCATGGAAATCGATATGGCGCGGCTGTTGACGCTCAAGGCCGCGTACATGATGGACACCGTGGGCAACAAGGTGGCGAAAAGCGAAATCGCCCAGATCAAGGTTATCGCCCCGAATGTTGCCTTGAACGTCATCGACCGGGCGATTCAGATTCATGGCGGGGCCGGGGTGTCGGGAGATTTCCCCCTGGCCTACATGTACGCCATGCAGCGCACGTTACGCCTGGCCGATGGCCCGGATGAGGTACACCGTGCGGCGGTGGGCAAATTTGAGCTGGACAAGTGGTAATCAGGTTTCTGCCGGAGGGAGTCTGGTCAATATACCCACACCTCAACCCGACGATTCTTGATGCGGCCTTCATCTTCGGTGTTGGCCGCCACGGGCATTTGCTGACCGTAACCACGAATTTCGCGCAGTATCACGCCGCTTTTAACCAGCTCGCGGCGCACGGCCATTGCCCGCAACTTTGACAGCAGTTGTGCCCGCTCGGGATCGTCCTTGGCATCGCCAAAACCCACCAGCGTCACCTGATTGATCATCTTCTCGTGGGTCTTCAAGTAGTCGATGACTCGCAGCAAGTCCTGGTGCGCCTTGTTGTCCAGTGATGCACTGCCTTCTTCAAAGCGAAAGTTGACCGTCAGGCGCTGGGCCTGCCTGGTCAGCGTCTGGTACTGCGCGGGCATATGGGCACCGGGCAGAACACGTGCGGCCTGCACGCTTTGGGCGACGAAGCCGTTCTGCGCGACGATGGCCTGACCCTGCGGGCTTTGGGTGAACGTCACCAGCGCCCTGGCCCAAGGGTTGCTGGAGGAGGGCGGCAAGTAAAAGAACAGTCGTCGCGACAAGGGGTAGTCCTCGCTGGCGATCAGGCTGGAGAGCGGCAACATGGGCTGGGATGCACCGTCGACGATGGCGACGGCTTTGGCTTGGCGGATATAAGGCAGGCCGATGAAACCGATGGCCTGGGGGTCGTGGCTCACGGCATCCGATAGCTGCTCGCTGGATTCGAAGCGCTGCGCGGTGCGGCTCAGGGCGAGCCTGTTGCGGTTCAGTACCAACTCTTTAAACGTGTCCCAGGTGCCGGACTGTTCATCCCGGGCATACAGGTGGATCGTGCCGCCGACACCGCCCACTTGTTCCCAGCGGTTGATCTGGCCGCTGAAAACCTGTGCCAGTTGTTCGGTATTGAGCTGATTCAGCGGGTTGCGCGGGTGAAGAATAATCGCCAGGCCGTCGATGGCGATGACTTGCTCGGCGTCCGGGCTTTTCAAGTCCCCGAGGCGTTCGAGGTCGACCAGTTCACGGTCCTTGATGGGCCGAGATGAGGCCACCAGATCCGCTTGGCCGGCTGCAAGGGCAGTGAAGCCGGTGCCAGAACCGTGAGCCGCGACATCCACACGAATCTGCTGACCCTGGGCGTTGGTGCCGACAATGCTGTGCTCGTTGGGAGGCATGACCGGGACGCTGTGGATGTCGTGCAGACCTTGCTCGGCCAGCATGGCTGCCACCAGTGATGGCCCGAGGTTGGCACCGATAGTGTTGGAGCCCTGGATCCGCAAGTCTGCAGCGATGGCCAGGGTGGCCATCGTGCATAACAGGGTCAACGACATAAAGCGCAGCATTGAGGGGCACCTTCCTGGAGCCATAGAAATGTCTGCAATTTAAGTCAGGAACGTTTCAAACCGATGACGCAAAGTTCCGGGATTGTGGGTCAGCTCAATTCCAGCCAGATCGGCGCATGGTCTGACGGTTTTTCCATGCCGCGCAGGTCGTAGTCGACGCCTGCTGCCTTGATTCGTGGCACCAGCCCCTGGGAGGCAAGGATCACGTCAATGCGCAGGCCACGCTTGGGCTCGTCTTCAAAGCCGCGGCTGCGGTAGTCAAACCAGCTGAAACGGTCGGCCACATCCGGATGCAGGTAGCGGAAGCTGTCTACCAATCCCCAACCCTTGAGGCGCTCCAGCCATTCGCGCTCTTCCGGCAAAAAGCTGCACTTGCCGGTTTTCAGCCAGCGCTTGGCGTTGTCCGGGCCAATGCCGATATCACAGTCTTGTGGCGAAATATTGATGTCGCCCATCACCACCAACGGTTGTTCGTTGCTGAACCGGCTTTCGAGCAACTGCTGCAGGTCGCTGTAGAAACGCTGTTTGGCCGGGAACTTGGTAGGGTGATCGCGGCTTTCGCCCTGTGGGAAGTAACCATTCATGATGGTGACGGGTTGGCCGTTTTCGTCAGCGAAAGTGCCCCAGATAAAACGCCGCTGTGCGTCTTCTTCATCGCTGGCAAAGCCTTTGTGCAGTTCCAGGGGCGCCTGACGCGAGAGCAGGGCCACGCCGTAATGGCCTTTTTGGCCATGGTAGTGAACGTGGTAGCCTAGCGCTTCGATGTCGGCGAGGGGGAACTGGTCGTCATGGACTTTGGTTTCTTGCAGGCCGATCACGTCAGGCTGATGTTTCTCGATCAGCGCTGCCAGCTGATGCGGCCGAGCGCGCAGGCCATTGATGTTGAATGAAACGATTTTCATGGGCGGGCAGTCCTGAGCAAAACTGCGATGCTAGCTGCCAGCGTGCAGTAGGGCAAATGCACTGCTAACGTAGGATGCACTTGGCCATGATTGAACTGTTGTGGCCCTCGGGGGTTCGTACCCATTGGAAGCGCCGCTATTGAGGCCGCGCCGGGGAGGTTGATCGCATGACGCAAACGTCGAACGCCACCAGTCAGATTCAGTTGCTCGACAGTGGTTATTCAAGAGAAGCGCGTTCCTTGCTGTATCAGGCTTATCGCCATGAGCCGACGTTTCGCTTTCTGTTCAACGCCGAGCGCAGTGGTTACGAGCAGCGGGTTCGGGCTACGGTACGGGAGTTGGTCAAACAGCATTTTCTGCAGGATTTGCCAGCGCTGGGGTTGCTGGTGGACGACCGTCTGTTGGGCATTGCCCTGATTGCCCCACCGCAACGGCGCCTGGGTATCACTGAAAGCTGGGCGTGGCAGTTGCGTATGGTGCTCAGTACCGGCTTGAACTGTACGAGGCGCTATCTGGCCTATCACGAGGCGGTGCAGGCCTGCGTTCCGGGGGATGCGGTGCATATGCTGCCGTTGGTGGGGATTCACCCCGAGTTCCAGGGTAAGCACTACGGTGAACAGTTGCTTGAAGCGGTGCATAACTGGTGCGCCGAGGATGAGCATTCCGAAGGCGTGGTACTCGACACCGGCAACCCGCATTACCTGGAGTTCTACAAACGCCAGGGCTATGTGGAAATCGGTGAAGTTGCCATTGGGCCCGTTGTAGAACATGTGTTCTTCCATGCCAATCCGCAGGTGTCGCATACAGCAACGGCCTGAAGACGAAATTTTTGCCCGTTGGCGCGCTCTATGAGCCCCCCAGCCCGTGATAGCATCCGCGCCTATGAAGTTCTCAGGAAGATTTACCAGTGGTGTTGTCCTGCTGCTCAGCAGCTTTGCGGTGTCTGCCCAAAGCGAGTTGGTGGTCAGAGTCAAACCGGCAAACGATGCCCTAAAGGCCAACGTGGAAGGCTACATAGGCAGTCTCGGTGATCGTGACGAGAAAGCGTTATTGCGCTTTCAACGTGGCGCTCAGGAGCAGGCCCTCAAAGCTTCCCAGGCCTTGGGCTACTACCATCCCTCTATAGAAGCCGAGGTCAAACCCGGCGATCCGCCGCGTCTGGTGTTGAGCATTGATCCCGGCGAGCCGGTGCATCTGCGCAACGTCAACGTGCGCGTCGAAGGCCCGGCAGCCGCTCTTAAAGCCTTTCAAATTCCGGCCAGTGATGATCTGAAACCGGGTGCGGTGCTCAATCAGGGCAATTACGAAGACGCCAAGCGAATGATTCAAAACCGTGCCCTGCGTTACGGTTTTTTCAACGGCAAATTTACTCAGCACGAACTTCTGGTCGACCCCAAGGGCGGGTTTGCGGATATCAATCTGGTCTACGAAAGCGGGCCGCGTTTTTTGCTTGGCAAAGTCACTTTTGCGGGCGATGCACCTTTTGACCAAACCCTGCTTGACCGCATGGTGCCTTTCAAGCCGGACACCCCTTACGACTCTGAACTGGTCGCCGAACTCAATCAGAATCTGCAAAGCAGTGGGTATTTTGAAGTCGTGCGCGTCGATGCCGCGCCCAGTACCGCAGTGGGGCAAGTGATTCCGATTGATGTTGATCTGGAAACCCGCAAGCCGCGCACCATGACCCTGGGCCTTGGCTATTCGACCGACACCGGAGCCCGTGGCAAAGCCAGCTGGATGCGTCATTGGGGCAATCCCCGGGGCGACAGTTATGGCTTTGAATCCGAAATTTCCCAGCCCAAGCAAAACGTCGGCGCCTGGTATGACATTCCGCTGGATCCGCCGCTGACCGACAAGCTGCGTCTTGCCGCGGGCTATCAAAACGAAGAAATCGCCAACACCGATACCCTGAGCAAACTGCTCACGGTCGGCCCCGAGTGGCACAGCAAACTGGACAATGGCTGGACGCGAATCGTGTCGCTCAAATGGCAGCACGAAGAATACCGTCTGGGCGACGACTCGGGTCTTAGCACCCTGTTGATGCCGGGTGTCAGCTATTCGGTATTGCGCAGTGACAACCGTATCGATCCCAGCCACGGCTACAGCGTGGTCACGGAGATGCAAGTGGCCAAGGAGGGGCTGTTGTCTGACACCAACCTGTTTCACGGCGATGTGAAATTCAAGGCATTGACCACGTTGTGGGACAAGCACCGCTTTTTGGGGCGAATTCAGTTTGGCGGCAGCGCCACCAACGGCTACAAGTCGATTCCGCCGTCCCTGCGCTTTTTCGCAGGTGGTGATCAAAGCGTGCGTGGCTATGACTACCAGAGCCTGTCACCGAGAAACGCAGAAGGTGATCGTATCGGCGGGCGCTACATGCTGGCCGGCAGTCTCGAATATCAGTATCAGTTCGCCGAAAAATGGCGTTGGGCGACCTTTGTCGATCAGGGCAATGCGTTCAATACGCTGGACTTCCCGAGTCTGAAAACCGGGGTCGGCGTGGGTATTCGCTGGATCTCGCCGGTAGGCCCGATTCGTCTGGATCTGGCCCATGCGCTGGATGACGATGGCGGTGTTCGTTTGCACTTCTCGATGGGGCCAGAACTGTGATTCGTGGTTTGAAAATAGCGGGTCTGGTGCTGTTGGCGCTGGTTCTGCTGGTGGTGGTGAGCGTGGGCGTGATTCTCGGTACGCAGGCGGGCAGCCGCTGGGTGCTGGGTCAGGTGCCAGGCTTGCAGGTTGAAAATTTTGCCGGGCGCCTGGGCGGTCAGTGGGGTGCCGATCACCTGCTGTGGGAGCAAGGCACCAGTCGGGTAGAGGTCAGCAGGCCCATATTTGCCTGGTCGCCGGGTTGCCTGGCCCGTATGACCCTGTGTATCGATCAGTTGCAGGCCGAGACTATCAGCCTGCAATTCCCGCCCAGTGAAGACAGCAGCAGCGGTCCGGTCAGTCTGCCGGAACTGAAACTGCCCCTGGCGATTGAGGTGGGGGTGGTCAAAGTCGGCAATGTGCTGTTCAACGGCATCGAACAGCTCAAAGGCATGCAGATGTCGGCGCAATGGACAGCCAAGGGCCTGGAAATCGAGTCGGTACAGGTCGAGCGTGAAGACCTGAACGTTGAATTGTCCGGGTTGCTACAACCCTATGGCGATTGGCCGTTGACCCTGCAAGGCACTATCAGCCTGCCTGCACCGGACGACAAGACGCTGGAGGTGGTGCTCAAGGTTGAAGGCAATCTGCGCACCACCCTCAACCTTGCGGCCGACACCAGCGGGTATCTCACTGCACACCTGACGGGGGAGATCCAGCCGTTGGCGGACAATCTGCCGGCGCAGTTGAAAATCACCGCCGAGCCGTTCAAGGCCAGTCCCGACCTGCCGGCTACTCTGGTGCTCAACCAGCTGTTGCTGACAGCCAAGGGCGATCTTAAAGACGGTTATGAACTCAATGGCAGCGCCACATTGCCCGCTGAAAAAGAGCCGGTGAATCTGCTGCTCAAAGGTCGGGTAGATGCCAAGGGCGCGCAAATCGCAGCGCTGGACTTGACCGCCAGTCCGCTGCAGCGCTTGAAGCTGTCAGGGCAAGTGGACTGGCAGGAGGGCTTGAGTGCCGAGGCGAAAATCGACTGGCTGGAATTCCCGTGGCACAACCTGTACCCGGTGATCGACAAGCCCGATGTGGATTTGCGCAAGTTTGTCGGCGAAGTGTCCTATCGCGATGGCAAATATCTGGGCAACTTCCAGGCCGATCTCGATGGCCCAGCAGGCAAGTTCAGCCTCGGCAGCCCGTTCAGCGGCGATCTGGGCAAGATATTTTTGCCACAGCTGAAACTGGTCGCCGGGCAGGGCAAGGCCGAGGGGCACGTCAATGTGCAGTTCGCCGAGGGTGTGGCCTGGGACACGGCACTGGACTTGAGTGCCATCAACCCTGCGTATTGGGTGGCCGAATTGCCGGGTACGCTGGCAGGCCCGCTGCGCAGCAAAGGCTCGTTCAAAAATGAGCGTCTTGAGCTGGATGCCAACCTTGATCTCAAAGGCCGTTTACGCGGCTTGCCAGCAGTGTTGCAGGCCAAGGCCAACGGTGCGGGAGAAGCCTGGACGCTCAGTGCGCTGGATATTCGCCTGGGTGACAACCGGATCAATGGCACCGCCACGTTGCAGCAGCAACTCAAGGCCCAACTGGATCTCAACCTGCCGCGTCTGGGGCAGCTCTGGCCGCAACTGCGTGGCCAGCTCAAGGGTCGTGTCGATGCTGGAGGCACCCTGAAAGCGCCCCAAGGCACGGTGAAGCTTAATGGCCAGCAGTTGGCTTTCGCCGATAATCAGCTGCAAAACCTGACCCTGGATGCCAACCTCGATCGAAATCAGCGTGGCCGCCTTGACCTCAAGGGCAGCGGGATTCAGGTCGGGGACACTCAGCTCGGTGTGCTGACCGCCAACGCCAGTGGCGATATCAAGCGCCAGCAGCTCAAGCTGGGTGTGCAAGGGCCGATGCTGCAACTGGCCCTGGCACTGGATGGCGGCCTGGACAAGGACAATTGGCGCGGTCGATTGGCCAGCGGTGACGTCAAGGCCGGTGGGCAGGCCTGGGTGCTGCAAAATCCGGCAAGGCTGGAGCGTCTGGCCGATGGCCGAGTCAATCTGGGCTCGCAGTGCTGGATTTCAGGCCCGGCCAGTTTGTGCAGCGAAGAACAGCGTTTGATGCCTGATCCAAAACTGCGCCTGCACCTCAAGCAGTTCCCCCTCGACAGCCTGGCCGAGTGGCTGCCCAAGGACTTTCAATGGCAGGGCGACCTCAATGCCGATTTGATCCTGGACCTGCCTGCCAGCGGGCCCAAAGGTCAGATCGTGGTCGATGCCAGCGGTGGCACGCTGCTCTTCAAGGACAAGGGGCAGTGGGTCGACTTCCCGTACCAGGCGTTCAAGCTGACCAGCAACCTGACCCCCAACCGTGTCGATTCCCGCCTGGATTTCGACGGTGGCAAGCTGGGGCAACTGATGCTGTCGGCGCGAATCAATCCGCTGCCTAAAAGCAAACCGATCAGCGGGGAGTTCCGCCTGACCGGGCTGGACATCTCGATGATCCGTCCGTTTGCGCCGATGGTAGAAAAGCTCACCGGTCAGTTGAACGGTACGGGCACCATTTCGGGGGCTTTGCTGGCGCCCCATGTCATCGGTAATGTGGCCCTCAGTGAGGGTGAAATCTCTGGACCGCAGTTGCCGACCAACTTCGAAAATGTGCAGCTTTCGGTGGCTATCAATGGCGAGACAGCTCTGCTCAATGGCGGCTGGACCAGCGGCGAGAAAGGACAGGGCAGCGTCAGCGGTAATGTGGCGTGGGGCCAGACCATGGCGGTCAACGTCCTGGTCAAGGGCAACAGCCTGCCGGTAACGGTCGAGCCCTACGCCAAGCTGGAAGTCGCTCCGGATCTGAAAATCACCCTCAGTCCCGACAACACGTTGTTGATCGCGGGTCGGGTCAATGTTCCCAAAGGTGAAATCGTAGTTCGCGAATTGCCGCCTTCGACGGTGAAGGTTTCGGATGACACTGTCATCGTGGGCCAGCAGGCCGCTGATGAGGCGTCGCCGATGCAGGTCGACATGGATATCACCGTGGTAGTGGGCCAGGAACTGCTGACGTTCTCGGGCTTTGGTCTGAGCGCCGATCTGGCGGGGCAGGTCCATATCGGCAACAACCTGGATACCCGCGGCGAGTTGCGCCTGAACAATGGTCGCTACCGCGCCTATGGCCAGAAGCTGACCATTCGCCGGGCGCGTCTGTTGTTTGCAGGGCCGATCGATCAGCCGTATCTGGATATCGAAGCGATTCGCCAGACTGACGACGTGATCGCGGGTATCCGTCTGACGGGCAGCGCCGAACAGCCAACCACGCAAATATTCTCGGAACCGGCCATGAGCCAGGAGCAGGCGTTGTCGTACCTGATTCTGGGGCGTCCGCTGACAGGCACCGGCGAAGATGAAAACCTGCTGGCTCAAGCGGCCCTGGGCCTGGGGTTGTTGGGCAGCTCGGGGATCACCACCAGTTTGGCGAATCATTTGGGGATCAAGGAGTTTGAACTCGACACCGAAGGCAGTGGCAACAACACGTCAGTGGTGGCCAGTGGCAAGATCAACGAGCGCCTGAGCGTGCGTTACGGAGTGGGTGTGTTTGAACCTGCCAGCACCATTGCCCTGCGTTACAAGTTGAGCAAGCGGGTGTATGTCGAAGTGGCGAGCGGCTTTGCGAGCTCGCTGGATATCTTCTACAAGCGGGACTTCTGACCGCTGTGAAATGTGACTCCCCACCCTGTGTGAAAGCGGGCAAGCCCGCTCCCACAAGGGCAGGGGGCGTTTCAGTAACGGTTGTAATAGCCTGGACCGCCATCATGATGACGGTGACCGTCATGCCATCCATGGCCTGGAAAAATCACGCATCCGCTCATGGCCAGGATGAGCAACAACGGAACCAGCCTGGTGACTCGACGTAACATGTGTGGATCCTCATGGTTAGAGCCATAGCAGCTAAAAAACTGTTCTGGCTGTAAGATGAGACCTCGAATGTTTCAATTTATTATCGAAAACCGAACATATTTGTCAGGTCCCGGTTTTCGCTTTCAGACTTACTTTCAGGAACAGGTTATGACCCCTTCGCAGCGCTTGAAATACTCGATTTTGATTTCACTGGTGGTTCTGGGAATCATGTTTGGTCTTTCGTACATGCAAAACGCCGGCATGATCACTGAAAAAATGTTCCAGTACGTCGCTATCGGCGTGGCCGTGATCGTGGTCGTGATCAATGGCGTGATGCGCCGCAAGACCAAGATTTAAGCTTCGATCTTCCCTGTCAAAACGGCTTCAGCCTGCGGATGCAGGCTGTAGCTCTTGTCGCTGTTGAGCACCACCACCCCTTCGCTGCACAAGCGCTTGAGTACCTCGCGCACACTCAGAAATGACAGTGGAATATCCAGTGCCTGCAAATGGCTGTGCATGCCCCGCACCCCCAGCCTGCGATCATTGCCGGCAGCCGTGAGCAGTGCGTCAATGACCTTGAGGCGCACCAGGCTGGTACGCAGCCCGAAGCACTTGAGTAAGTGGCGAATCCGTTCGTTGCCCTGCAAGGGAGTCAGCGTTTGCAACAACCCCGAGTCGGGCTGGAAAGCTGCGTCGCGATGCTGGTGGCTACCATCCGTTGGTATGTGCTGGTTGTGCATGCAAAAAACTCCTTTTCAGAGCCTGATCAGGAAAAAATAAAAAAGCGCTCTTGGTTAACTAGACGAATGAGCGGCTGAAATCATGAACATTGGAATGTAGAAATTTTGTCGTGAATTCATCTCAAACGCGTACGCGTCCAGTGTGGACGGGGGTTTGGACTGATTATTAAATTTTTTTAATCTGTGCGGTCTTTCACAGGCACGCTGAGTTTTCAGGGCCGGGCGTTCAGCACCGGCGAGCCTTGCGCATTGATACTCAGGTACACCGGCAAGACCTTGGGCAGGGACGTGACCAGGTGATCGATTTCGCGAGTATTGAACACCCCGCCGATACGCAGCTTGCCCGTGGCGCTGTCGGCCACGGACAGAGGGCGATCCAGGTAGCGGTTGATCAGGGGCAAGGCATCGGCCAGTGACAGGTTGTCGAGTACCAGCTTGCCGTTACGCCACGCCAGATCCGGCGTGCCGGCTGGGGTCTGGCTGATTTGCGCTGCGTAGTCTCCCGCCTTGTAGCGCGCCTGCATCCCCGGCTCCAGGCGCAAGCCGTCGCCACTCAGACTCTTGTTGCTGGTCACCAGCACGGAGCCCTCCAGCAGCGTGACCCGTACCTGATCCTCGTACATCCACACATTGAACTCGGTGCCTGTGACCCGAACCTGTCCCTCTGCGGCCCGGACCAGGAACGGGTGCGAGGCATCATGGCTGACCTTGAAAAACGCTTCGCCCTTGCTCAGGGTCACCCGGCGTTCATCCTTGAAGTTGCTGAACGTCAGGTGTGTACCCAGATTGAGCTCGACTTGACTGCCATCGGGCAGTGTCACCGTCTTCGCGCTGGTATCGGCCGCAAAGCGTTCATGGGCATTGGGAATCCAGCCCAGCTGCCAGCCGCTATAAGCCGCTACCGGGGCGGCGAGCAGAGTGATGGCCGCGGCCACGGCAACACGCTGCCAGGCGCTTCGACGTGGCGCGCTGGGCAATGCAACCACCCGGGCCTCGGCAGGCGCGGAGCGCGTCAGGTGCTCACTGACATCCCAGATGTCCAGCATCGCTTCATATTCAACGGCGTGCCGGGGATCGGCATTTAGCCACGCAGCAAAAGCTTCACGTTCCTGGTTTGTGCAATCGGGCTCGTGCAAACGCATGCACCACTGAGCCGCAGCTTCAGTGATGGCATCGTTTTCGGCTTCTGTGGGGCGTGCTTCACTCATTGAATTTTCCAGGTTTTGCGCATTCTAACCCCGCACTGGAGGTAACGAGAACATGAGCCAGGTCAAAAGCATGTCAATTAGCCCTATGGCCGGGATTTTCTCTGCTACGGTTGTTCCAGTCACATTGAGTACCAGACGCAACATCAATTAATGGAGTTAAGACAATGTTGAAGAAAACCTTTGCTGCTGTGATCACTACTGCTGCTTTGTTGAGTGCCGGTGCAGCGATGGCTCAGCCTGTTGACCCCAACTGGGCATTCTCCAAAGAACTGGTAGAAGTGCTCAAGAACAAGAACGGCTACACCGTCATCAAGAAAATCGAAGCTCAGGATCCTGCCGCCGGTATCTGGAAAGCAGAAGGGATCAAGAAGGTCGATGGCCTGGAATATGAAATTATCTTCGATTCGACCGGCAAGGTGATTTCCGAGAAGAAAGACTGATTCTCTTCACCTGAGACGAATCGCCCGCTGAGCGTTTTAACCCGGCCCTGATCGTAACCTTTGACAGGACCGGGTGTTTTTACTCCCGCTTTAATTGTTGCGCTTGTGCCGCGACAACCAGTGTTCCCGGGTCATTTCCCATAGGTCGCAGGTAAACCTGCCGCTGACAAAATCCTTTTCTTCGCTGCTGACCCAATGCATTCCGCCCCGTTCGGAAATTCGTCGCGACGCCACATTGGGGGCGGCTTTTGGCACCCGCATACGTTCGCGCCCCAAGGTCTCGAACCAAAAGCGGTCGACTGTCCCGCACGCTTCGCTCATCAGGCCCTGGCCTTGCCACTGCGGTGCCAGCCAGAATCCACGATTGTTGTCGACGGCATCCATCAAACTGATACAGCCAATCAATTCGTCAGGCTGCGACAACAGGCGAATCGTCCAGTGCCACTCTTCGCCGCGTGCAATGGCCGGTAGCGCGACATCGCGCAAATAGTCCATTGCTCCATGGGCTGGATAGGGCCAGGGCACGAGTGCATTCAAGTAGCGCACGACCTCCCACTGGGCAAAGTGTTTCTGGACCGCGGGAGCGTCACTCAGTTGCAGTGGCTGCAGTATGAGTCGCTGGGTCTGCAGTGTGGGTGAGGTCTGCATGGGGGGATGGCTCCTTGCCAATGGTTTGAGTCGAGAGTACCGCCCAATGGCACCCATAAAAAAGCCCCCGTTAAACGGAGGCCTGGTAGATCGTTACCTCGGGAGCGGGTATTAGCCGTTGCTGCAACCATTACCCATCACACGGTACTCGAGAATATGACGCTGACCCTGATGGTCTTCGTAAGTCATTTGCGCCGGTACAACTTCGCAGACATCCGCGATGGGGGTCACGCTGATGACAGTGGCAATATCAAGGTCGGTGGCGTAAGTGTAATGTTCAACAGCCGGTTGTTGTGGCGCAACTTTAACGTCTTCAGCCGCCGCCAGTGTTGAAAAAGCAAGGAGAGCAAGAACAATCAAACGTTTCATTATCGAGGCCTTAAAACAATCACGAATCACTGACTTCAATTGCCGGTTTGGCGGGAGAAGTTATTACGTCATCGGGGGAGCGTGACGCAATACGAAGTACCGTGCCCTGTTTCAATGTTGCGTTGAGGGATGAACATAGAATACGCCCCTTGCACCGTTATTAAAGTCACAAGATCGCCAAGCAGTCTTTCCAGATCAGTAACAATCGTCATTGTTTTTTCGACGCCCAATAAAAAGCCCCCTCTGAAGAGGGGGCTGGGGTCGCATCCGTGGGTGCAGCCACTGAAGATCAGTGCGAACTGCAACCGTCGCCCATAGCCTTGTATTCAAGGGTGTGACGCTGGCCCTGGGAGTCTTCATAGATCATGGTTGCCGGTACGACTTCACACACATCGGGAATGGTCGACAGGCTGATGACCCGTGCAATATCCAGTTTTGTGCCGTAGCTGTACGATTCGACAGTTGAAGGCTGGACGGCGGAAGTTTCACCTGCAACGGCCAGCGTTGCAAAGCCAGCAAGAAAAAGTGCAATTAAAGTTTTCATAGTAAGGCCTCTAAAGTAATCAAGCGTTAAAACTGACTGACTTCATTTGCCGGTGAGGCGGGAAGAAGTTACGGCACCTGTCAAAGTTTTCATGTGCGTACGAAGTACCGTGTATCGGTGTCAATCAATGTTTGAAGCATGTAAGCAATGTTACGCTGATCCACCCAAGGAAAAAGAGTGGATGGCAAAACGCTCTGTTACCGCTCGGGTAACAATGTGGTGGTGGTGTGGCTTTTTTCAAGTGCTCCGTGCGTCTCCTTGCTGGCATACTGGCACCTCTGATTCAGGAGTCAGTCATCCGTATGAATATCGAGTCGCCCCTCAGTGCATATCAACAGGCCATCGAGCGGCAGGGGTTTGTCCATGACCCTGCCCAGTGGGTTGCAGTCCAAGCGCTGCAACGCTGCCATGAGACCCTGCACTCAGGGGCGCAGCCGGTTAATGGCGTGTATCTGTGGGGGCCGGTGGGGCGGGGTAAAACCTGGTTGATGGATCGCTTCTACCAAAGCCTGCAGGTGCCGGCCCGGCGCCAGCATTTCCATCATTTCATGCAATGGGTGCATCAGCGGCTGTTCCAGCTGACCGGGACCGCAGACCCGCTCAAAGCCTTGGCCAAAGGCCTGGGTGCGGAAGTGAAAGTGCTGTGTTTTGACGAACTGTTCGTCAATGACATTGCCGATGCGATCATCCTTGGGCGCTTGTTTCAGGTCATGTTCGACGAAGGCGTGGTGCTGGTCTGCACCTCTAACCAGCCACCTGAAGACCTCTACGGTCATGGTTTCAACCGGGATCGCTTTGCACCCGGGATCACTGCCATTCTCAAGCATATGGACGTCGTTTCGGTGAACGGGATTGAGGACCATCGCCTGCACCCCGGCATTGCTCATCAACGTTATTGGGTGACTGATACGGGGCAGCCGAGTGCGATTGAACCGGTGTTCAAGGAGTTGACCCAAGGGCAGGCGGTGTCAGACCAGCCCATTGCCGTGGGCCATCGTTCGTTGAATGTGGTGCAGGCCAGCGATGCAGTGTTGTGGTGCAACTTTCACGAACTGTGCGAACAGCCGCTGGCCGCTACGGAGTTCATGGAAATCTGTGACCGTTACAAGATGATGTTGCTCAGCGGCGTGCCCTGCCTGAGTGCCGAACAGCGCGAGGGCAAAATTGCCCGAGGTACGGAAGACGGCGCGGTGAAAGTCGAGGCCGGTGATCGTGAACTGCCGCAGTTGTCCAAATACGATGACAGCGTGCGACGTTTCATTGCGCTGATCGACGAGTGCTACGACCGAAAAGTACCTGTGTGCATCGAAGCTCAAGTGCCGATGGATCAGCTCTACACCCAGGGTTATCTGGAGTTCGCCTTTCGCCGGACCTTGAGCCGGCTGCAGGAAATGCAATTGCAGCGGTTTGGTCTCTAAACACCCTCTGCTACGGGTGCAGTTGTTTATGGGTGCCCGTGGTCCAGTGCAGTAGCGCCCCAGCCGCCCCCCATTGCCTTGTACAACGCAATACTGGCTTGCAGCCTCGCCAGGCGCAGCTGTACGTGCTGGTCCTGGGCCTGATAAAGCGTGCGCTGGGTTTCCAGCACCGTCAGCAGCATCTCGGCACCGGCCCTGTAGCGGTTTTGCGCGATATCGAAGGCCAGTTGCGCCTGCTTGAGCTCTTCATCCTGCCATTGACGTTGCTGGTCCAGGCCGCTGGCGCTGTTGAGGGCTTTTTCGACGTCGGCAAAAGCGCTGATGATGCTTGCCCGATAGGTTTGCAGCAGTTCTTGCTGGCGGGCGGTGGCTTTGTCGCGTTCGGCGCCGAGACGGCCATTGTTGAAAATCGGCGCCGCCAGCCCGGCGGTGAGGGTGTAGAACGGGCTGCGCAGGATATCGCTGAATCGATCTGCCCCCGAGCCCAGGCTGGCGCTCAGGGTCAGACTGGGCAACATGGCGGCGCGGGCGACAGTGATATCGGCCCGGGCGGCGACAAGCCTGGCTTCGGCGCTTGCGATATCAGGGCGTCGATTCAGTAACTCACTGGGCAGCCCGGCGCCAATGGCAGGCCAATGCAGACTTGCGAAAGGCGTATCGCCCACTCTCAGGTTCTGAACGGGCTGGCCGAGCAGGACGGCAAGGGTGATCCGGGCCTCTCGGGCCTGTTGCTCCACCCGCGGGACCTGGCGTTGCTGACTGGCAACCAGGCTTTGTTGCTGGGCCAGTTCCAGGGCTGTTGCTGAACCTGCGTCATGACGGGTCTGTACGACCTGCAGCACGCTTTGCGCATTGGCCAGATTGAGTCGGGCAATGCGCAGTTGTTCATCAAGTGCCAGGGTCTGGACGTAACTGTTGGCGACGCCGCTGAGCAGCGTCAGCTCAACGGTGTCCCGATCAAATTCACTGGCCTTGAGTGCCTGCAGCGCGCTGTCGTGGGCCGCTGCCTTGCCACCCCAGAAATCGACCTCGTAACTGGCGCTCAGGCGGGCATCGAAATAGTCCACCGCCTTGTTGTCGTCACCGGTATCCAGCTGGCTGTAGCCGCTGCCGCGCAGTAGTTTTTCACGATTGGCGGTGCTGCCCACTTTTACCTCGGGCAGCAACGGTGCACCGGCAATCACGGCAGAGGCCCGGGCTTGCTGTACCCGCGCCATTGCCGCGGCCAAGTCGTAGCTGGCAAGCCGCGCCTGGTTGATCAGATGATCCAGGTCGGAGCTGCCAAACTGTTGCCACCATTGCTGATTGACCTGATGGCGAGTCTGGACCTGTGCCGATTGCCAGGTTGCTGGCGCAATGATGTCGTTGTGGTCGTCAGGCGTGGAATGGCTGCATGCGCTCAGTAGCAGGCACAGGGTCAACAGGCTCAAGGACGGCTTCATCAATAGATCATTCACTGGTTAGGGCCGTGACCGGGTCGAGCCGGGCAGCTTTGCGGGCCGGCATAAAGCCGAAAATGACGCCGGTTACCAGCGCGCAACCAAAGGCGCCGAGGACTGCGGCCAGGGAGAACGCAACGGCAACATCGCACAGCAACAGCACCCCGCCGACCATAAAGGCCAGGGTGATGCCGGCGACGCCGCCAACCACCGACAGCATCAGGGCCTCGGTCAAAAACTGGCGCAGAATGTCCCGCTGACGGGCGCCGGTGGCCATGCGGATGCCGATTTCGCGGGTGCGCTCGCGCACGGTCATCAGCATGATGTTCATCACCCCGATGCCACCTACCAGCAGCGAGATGGCGGCAATCGAACCGAGCATCAGCGACAGGGTGTTACGGGTTTTGGCTTCGGCCTGGATCATCGCCGCGTTGTTGGTGATTTCGAAGTCGCGTGTACCGTGGTGCAGCTTGAGCATCAGTTGCTCAATGGCCTTTTCGGTTTGCTGGACCCTGCTGGCATCCGCAGCCGCGATGACCACGTATTCCGGATTGTGGCTGCCGAACAGGCGCACGCTGGCAGCGGAGTAGGGCACCACGATGCGCGTGTCGCTGTCCGAGTCACCGGAGCTGGCGCCTTTTTCGGCCAGGACGCCGACCACGCGAAACGGCACGTTTTCCAGCAGGATGTACTGGCCGATCGGGTTGGGCACATCCTTGAGGACTTTATCGCGCACCTTCTTGCCAATCACCGCCACGGCGGCCGCGGCGTTTTCGTCGGCCTGGGTGAAGAAGCTGCCTTGCACCACCGGCCAATTGAAGATGGCCGAGAAGTCGATGCCGTTGCCGCCGGTGTACATCGTGTGGTCGACATTGCCGAAACGCACGCCGATTTCGGCGCCATTGACCGGCATGATCATCTTGACCTGGGGCAAGGTCGACAGGGCCGCCACGTCATTGAGGGTGATGATGCCCAGCGGTGCCCTTGGTCTGGGTGGCATGCCGCTGAGGTAAATAATGTTTGAGCCAAAGGCGCCCATTTCGGCCATCACCTGGCGCTTGCTGCCTTCACCCACCGCCAGCATGACCACGACAGAAGCCACCCCGATGACGATGCCGAGCAGCGTCAGTGCGGTGCGGAAACGGTTGATCCACATCACCCGCCAGGCGGCATGAACCGCATCGACCAGCTCGCCTTTCCAGGCGCCCCGCGCTTCGCTGCCTTCGCTCAGGCGCTTGCGCAGGTCGATGGCCTGCAAGGCGTCGGGGTTGTCGGTCGTGGGGGGTTGCTTGCCGTTGGCACTGTCGCTGATCACTTCACCATCGCGCACCTCGATGATCCGGTTGGCCCGTGCTGCCACTTCACGATCATGGGTGATCAGGATGACGACGTGCCCCTGGCTCGCCAGTTCGTCGAGCAAGGTCATGACCTCGGCACCGCTGTGGCTGTCGAGGGCGCCGGTGGGTTCGTCGGCGAGAATGATATGCCCGCCGTTCATCAAGGCACGCGCGATGGACACCCGCTGTTGCTGGCCTCCGGACAATTGGTGCGGGCGATTGGCAGTGCGCTCGGCCAGCCCCAGGCGATTGAGCAGGGCGGCGGCGCGTGCATGGCGTTCAGCGGCCGGGGTGCCAGCATAGATGGCCGGCATTTCGACGTTCTCCTGGGCCGAGGCCGAGGGAATCAAGTGGTAGCCCTGGAACACGAAACCAAAGGCTTCGCGGCGCAGCCAGGCCAGTTCGTCACTGTCGAGGTGGGCGACGTCTTCGCCAGCAAACAGATAGCGGCCTGACGTTGGGCGGTCGAGGCAGCCAAGGATGTTCATCAGGGTTGACTTGCCCGAGCCCGAAGCGCCGACGATGGCGACAAATTCCCCGGCATGAATCGACAGGCTGATGCCCTTGAGCACGTGAACTTCTGGAGTATCGATGCCGCCGTAGACCTTGCGAATAGCCTGCAGGTCGATCAAGGGAGTGGGCATTTAACCTCCGCTGCCGGTAGCGGGGCCGATCAGCAGGTGATCGCCTTCATTCAAGCCGTCGATGATCTCGAGGCGTAGACGGTCGCTGATGCCGGTGCGGATCTCGCGGGGCTCGACCTTGCCGTTTTCAGTCACGACGTAGGCGGTCTGGCGGTTGTCCTGCGTGGTGCCCTGCAGCGCGATGATCGGGGCCAGCAGTACGTCCCGGGCCTGGTCGGCGACGAAGAATACCTGGGTGGTCATCTCGGGCATCAGTGCCTGATCGGTGTTGTCGACATCCAGCAGCACGGTGTACAGCACAACCCGGGCGCTGCCGCTTTTGCTGGCGGGGCTGCCGCCGCCCTGACTGGTCTCGTTGAGGGGTTTGGGCGGTACGGGCAGGACTTGGCGCACCGTGCTGTTCCAGCGCCTGTTGCCGCCACTCAAAGTCGTGAACCAGGCGTGCATGCCGGGTTTGACATGGCCGATATCAGCTTCCGACACTTCGGCCCACACCGTCATGGGCGAGAGTTTGGCAATGCGCAGAATCAGCGGCGTTTGCTGTTGGGCATTGAGGGTCTGACCCTCGCGGGCATCCAGTGCTACCACGGTGCCGGACATGGGCGCATAGATGCGGGTGTAACCCAGCTCGGCCTCATCACTGCGCAAACTGGCCCTGGCCTGATTGATCTGGGCCTCGAACATGTTGATCCGGGCCTGGGTGGTTCGTACTTCAGCCCGTGCGGCCTGAACGTCCTCTTCCCGGGTGGCGCCGCCTTTGGCCAGATGTTGCTGGCGCTGGAACTTCTGTTTTGCCAGGTCATGCAGGGCACGTTGCTCCTGCAACTGGGCCTTGAGGTTTTCAATGGCAAAGCGGCTGGCATCGAGCTTGGCGGTCTGGGTGGAGGGGTCGATTTCGACCAGCAGCTGGCCTTCTTTGACTTCAGTGCCGACGTCCACGTGAATGTTTTGAATTTGCCCTGATGCCTGCGCGCCCACATCGACGTATTGCCGGGGCTGCAGAGTGCCCAGTGCGGTCACGCTGCTTTCGATATCGCCCCGGGTGACGGGCACGGTGTCATACGCGTCCCGTCCCGGGCTCAGTAATAGCCAGACTAAAACGGCTGCGACCAGTAATAAACACAGGGTGACAAGCAGCGCACGGCGGGTCTGTCGAGGGCGTTTCATGGGGGGATCCAGCCAGTGAAAATCGGCCCGTCGTCATGCCTGAAGGGGCTAGGCAAACGCTGTCGCCCTGGCAACAGATACGGGGAGCTGTTGAGTAAACGAATGATTTGGCGGGGGATTTAGGTATTGGATGATGCGTCTGTTACTGGATGTTTCGACAATGTTTAAGCGTGCGGGGTTTAAATCTATATGAGAATTACTATAAATTACATCCGCAAAAATGCCATCATCACGCCGCTATCCCATTAGATCTGTTTCTGCGCTCATGGAGTGTTGCCGCTGCCGTCGCGGCCTGGAGTCCTGTTGGAAAACTACTATCGAGAACTGGTGGGTTTTTTGAGTGCCAGGCTGGGTAATGCCCAGGCGGCCGAAGATGTGGTGCATGACGCTTATGTGCGGGTGCTGGAACGTACACGGGGCGAGCCGATAGAGCAGCCCCGTGCCTTTCTGTACCGCACGGCACTCAACCTGGTGATTGATGGCCATCGACGCAGCACCTTGCGCCAGTCCGAGCCGCTGGAAGTGCTCGATGGTGAGGAACGTTTTTTCAGCCCCTCACCCCAGGTACTGCTGGATCAGGGTCAGCGGCTGGACATGATCCAGAAGGCGCTCGCCGAGCTGCCTGCAGCGTGTCGCGAGTGTTTTTTGCTGCGCAAGATCGAAGGCTTGTCACACCCCGAAATTGCCGAGCGCCTCGGCGTATCGCGCAGCGTGGTGGAGAAGCACATCGTCAACGCCATGAAGCATTGCCGGGTTCGAATCCGGCAGTGGGACAACGCCTGAATCGTCCGTTTTTGGGCTTAGATAAGTAACGCTCCTGCGCCAATCCCCGCTGTTTTACTGGGTGCTCTTTTCCTTAGAAAGTGAGCGCCATGACTGACTCCCAAACGCCTTCTGCCGCACCTCCCCGCCCAGACTTGCCCAGTACCTTGACTCGCCGCGAGCGGTTCGTGATCGAATTGAGCCGCGCGATTGAGGAGGCTGCGTACCCCAGCGAACTGCTTAATCGATTACAGGCTGCAGTGACCGTGAACCAGCATGCGTTGGGCGAGGTACAGGCTTTGTTCAGTGCGGCGCCGACTCTGTATCAGGTGGTGCATGGCCAGGTGCTCCAGGCTCTGGGGGTCGACCCCGATAACCTGTCATGGACCAGCGCGCTGCGGCCTGATGCGCCGGTCACGTTGACCTTGACTCAAGTTGCGGTCGAGAGCCTGCGCGACGATTTTGCCGAGGCTGATCTCAATCAGCGAGTCAGTCTGGTCGCTGATGAAGGCACTACGGGCCAGCCAGTTATGCTCATCCCCGAGCAGGTATTGAACCAGCTGAATTCACTGAATTTGAAAGGCCGCTACAACAAGGCTGTGCGCGATTACTGGCAGGGCATTGCCCAAGGTCAAAGCGTTAGTTGTTGCGAGTATGTGGGTGTGTTGCGCCGCCAGCTGATTAAAACCCGGGCGCTGCTGGCTCATGCTGCGGGGCAATTGAGCAATGATGGCCTTGGCATGTGGTTGCAGGTGGTGGATGCCCCGACTGATCAGCAACGCCTGGAGGCAGGGGGGGAATCTGGCGATCTGCAGGTCAGTGAAATCGCCTGGGCCAATGGTCATGGAAATGGTAACGGGGTGGTGTTCAAAGGGGCGTTTGTGATCCACGGGCGTGACGCCGGGCAAAACGCCCGCGAGCTATTGTTTGTGCCGGGTATGGATACCGAACTGTTTGAGTTCTCTTCGCGTACGGAGTTACTGGCACAGATGGTGCGCTGGATCGACAGCGATGCGGGGCCAGGCTGGTTGTTATGGCAACTGTTGCCCTATCACAGCCGTTCGGTGCTGTATGAGTCGGGTAACAGACGGCCATTGGCCGACCTCGATTACCGCGCGGTAGCGGACAATATTTTTGAGCACAGCGCCACGGCCAGTGTGTACACACAGCACGCCAATGAGTTGCTTTGTGCCGTTATGGTCAGTCCGGCGATGGTAACCGGCGAAGCGACCCTGGAGCCGATTGATGCCAGTGGTGTGGCCTTGAGTTATGCGCAAACCACCGAGCAATGGCGCCTGGAGGTGGCAGGCAAAGGTTTGTCGTCAGAGTTGAGCGCCGTGGTGACTGAATTTATCCGCCGTGACGCACGCTGGCATGAGCAGGATATTTCTTTTGGCAGCCTGGCACCTGAGTTGGCATTGCGTATTCGCAAGGAAAAAATCGAACTGCACGAACACAGCATTTTGCAGATGTTGAAACCGGGTCAGGTGGGTCAAGACACTCCGCAGTTCAATGAATTTCTGACCCACCAACAAGCCTTGAACAACGAGCGCGAATGGTCGTTGGCCTGTTTGAAGGAATTGGCCAGCGAGGCAAATCTTGAAAATGCCGACGTGTTGACGCTTGATGGCGGGCAGGGTTCGCCCCAGAGCCGGTTGATCGCCAGTCGCAATCTGGCACTGCTGCTTGAAGGCCAGTTGCAAGTGTTGCAAAAGCAACTGACCGCTGCGGATTTTGCCTTGCTGACCCAGGCGCTGAAACTCAATCTCGCAGGCCATGACACCGCCACCGAGTTGCGTCTGGTGGCCATTGCACTGGGTACTGAACAACTGTCCTACCCCTTGGTCGGCTGCTTTGTGATCACTTCGCGCCAAGGGTTGCTCACGCCATCGCTTCAAGCGTCGACCTTGCTGTTTGTACCCGGTCAGGACGGTGGTTTGCTCAGATTCGATTCATTGGCGCAGTTGCGCGAGCACGTGGGTAAAACCCTGTCCCGCCGTGCTGACTGTTCGCTGTGGCTGACAGTGGCGCTGGAGGAGCAGGCGCCAGCGCGGGCCTGGGTCGGCGCGGTGCCTTTGCGCTCGCAGGTTGAACTGCAATTGAGCGAAATTACCCTCGGAATTGTCGAGTACAGCGTCAAAGCGCAAATCAAGGCCCACAAGAAAACCCTGCAGGCCATCAACAAGTTCTTGCTGGTGATTATCGGCGCAGATCGGCAGACCGCGCTGCGCCTGCTGGCTCAGACCAGTGCGATGCAATTGCAAGTGCCCGGGCATGCGGCCCGTGAGGTGGCACTTGCTCATGTGGTGATGCAGCGCCAGGCCATGGCACTCCAGCAGCGGCTTGGGCCCTGGTTACTGGCAGCGCCCAATGAGGTCCAGGCTGACTATGCGCGGCGGTCCAGGCAGATCAACGAAAATCAGCTGGCGGTTGAAGAGTATTTGTCCAGGCGCTTGCCTTCTGTCACGGAGTTCGCCACGCAAAAATTGCGTGAACAGTTCAAGCACGATGGTTTTGAGGAGGATCTGGACCCGCTTGAGGATATGTTCAGCATCCCGGATCAGGTGGAGGTCATCAAGACCCTGGGCACTCCCAATTTGCCTACCCCCACCAACGTCGTGCCGAGCGTCGAGCTGGCGCAACGGCCTCTGGGGATGCGCACCTACAACCTGGTGCAGCTGGCCCTGGAGAACTTCGACCCGGACGACCCGCAGATAGCACTGCGCCTCAAGTATTTGCAGGTGTTGAAACCCGAGTGGAGCTCGCGCCTGACCGTTGAGTACCTGAGCCGGATCATGCCTGCTCTGGATATCGGAGGTGCCTACGAGCAGCAGATCAATCTGGCGTTTTATGGCCGGGCGGTGATTGAACAAAACCATTTCTTGCAAGCGCCGGGCAGCGACGTGCAGATTCAGCTCATGGCCCGGCCGTACCGGCAGACACTGGAGATGGTGCTATGGCAGGCCCGACTTCAGGGCATGGATGCAACCGCCCAGGCGCTGTTCGCTCACACCATCAGGGCGCGAACGTCAGCGGATCTTAAAGTCGCGGGGATGGACATCAGCGTTGGCCATGTCACTTACAGCAGCGATGTCGAACGCTATGCCATGAGCTCGGTGGAGGGGGTGCGCGTCATTCGCGACACCCTGTCGGATATGACACTGATCTATATGCCCGGCACCGCTCACGGCAATAGCCTGGTCATGTATCCCAGCCTGGAGTTGGCCAACGCGGCATTGGCAAGCATGGGCAAAAGCCCGGAGTTGTTGGCTTACCTTGCGCAACGCACGGAACCCGGTGAGGACGCGGCGCAGATTCAAGGCCGCCTGGCCGAAGCCGCGAACCAGGCACCGCAGGACTGGATCGCTGCCGAGTTCAAGGGCGAGGTTGATATGGGCTGGAGCCTGAGTACTGATCGTCCTGAACGCATGATCAAGGTGCTGCGATTGACGTCCCGGTCCACTGCCAAGCGCGATCTCTTGCGCGAGGAGCGCAATCGTCAGCAATGGTTCGCGAACTTTTTTGCGTTGATCGGGTTTATTCCGGGATTGAACCTGTTATCCGATATTTATTTCATCGACCAGGGATTCAAGGCATTGCGCAATGCCAATTCCGCTTATGAAGCAGCACAGCAGGTGCTGCAAATAGGAATGTGCCTGGTTGATATGATCCTCACTTTCGCGATGCTGGGCCTGGAAAGCCCGCAACCGAGCAAGTGGCAAAGCGTTGTCACCCATGATCCTGTACCGCCCCGATTGTTATTGCAGACCTTCAAGGCGCGACAAACCCTGGCGCGTGAGGGCTGGGCGGCACGGGCCATTGCGCCCGAGCCCCAACCCTTTGTGATGCCTGACTTCGGCGGCTATGAAATCTCTCTGGCCCCGCAGGACGCCTGTGCACTGACCGGACAATACGATCTGGGCAGTTATCGCAAGGATGGCGTGCAATTTATTGTTCAAAAGGGCAAAAGCTACCGCGTGACACGCCCAAAAAATGCCCAAACCCTGCATTTGCAAAATCCGCAGACTCAGCGCCTGGGGCCGCCTGTCCGGCTGGCCGAGTCGGGTGAATGGCACTTTGCTTCAGGCTATGGGTTGCCGGGTGGGGTGAAAGAGGCAGAAACCATCTTGATGAATTGCGGCATGTCGCTGGAGGTGGCCCAGGGATTATTGGCCGATTACGACTTTCCGGCCAACTCAGGGCTGGAGCATTTGTTTGCCATGAGCGTGCAGCGAGACGGTATCAGGCCCGAGTGGGCCAACAAATTCCGTGCCGTCAGTGCAGAGCCCATGGCCGGCCCCTCCCATCGTCCAGCGACAAGCCGACCGGTCACCCCGGGGCTGGAAGACTATGTTGTGACGCCCCGTGTCACCCAGACCATAGCCAGCAGCGAGCTGTCGATGGATCGGGTTGTAATAGGTGACCATGATCTGTTTGTTGCCCAAGGCACAGATGCGGATGGTTTTTACCCGTTGTATCAACCCAATCCCCTTGATGCCGGGCAACTGCAGGTCTGCGGGCGTCTCTCTCCAGAAGGTGTCTACCACCTCGAAGTACCTGTTGAAATGGATTACATCTCGATTGATGGGCATTTTTACGAGGCGCACTTCAATGAGAACCTCAATCGACTCACCATCAACAAGCCCGGTGGAAGGGTGGGGCATATGCTGGTGGTGGAGCCCCAAGGGATCTTTCGGCGGATGGGCGAATGGCAATTGCTGCAGTCCCCGGTGGCGCAGCTGGATCTCTCCGCCCGGCTTGACGCACTGGCACGCCAGTTAATGCCGTTACCGGCGACTGATCAGCAAGTCGCCCGATATGTTTCGCGCTATGGGCATCAACTGATCAAATCCACGGTGCCTGAGCTGCTCCTGGCCCGCAGTGTGCCGGAGCTGGAGCGATTGGCCAGGCAGCATACCTATCGCCACGGCTTGCCGATTGAAACGCTGATCCGGATCTTCGAGGCGCAAATCAATGGTTTGCCCGTGCCAGAGGGTTTACCGGTTTACGATGAGCTACAGGGCCTGGCGCCCTTGTCCTTGTCTACGCGCAATACCCTCTATATCCATGAGGCTATGGTTTTGGGTGATTTCCTGAGCATCTTGCCCCTGTCCACCGAAGAGTCTGCGCTATTGGCCGACCTGAGCACCTTACTGAACAGTCGAACAAACATAATGTTGTCGACGCAAATGCCAATGAATCAATTTTTGCGCAGTGTGCTGAGGCGTAAAGGCTATGTGTCATTAGGCCGCGGGAACGAAGCACTGTTTAGACGAGGTTTGTTCAGCCAGATATTCAAAAGCCCTAATGGAGACTTGTATGTGATGACGACAAAGTTCCTGCCACCTCGCAGGACGGGCGTCGGGTTGAAGCCAGTGGTGCTGAATGAGTCGCGACGTGGTTTGCACTTTTCTGATGCCTGGATCGATTCTGTGATTGCCAATCAGATATGGGAGTTACCTGACAACTCTGTGGTCAAAGCCTTGCGCGAAGCCCATGAGCGCCACCGGTTGTTCAAACTGTTGGCCGGGGTGACGCGGGATGGCCAGGTGATGATTTTCAGGCTACTGGCCCCAGGGGACATTTAGTCCGGGCCCATCCCGGGCTGAACCGATCCTGAAGAATATTCTGATAGATAAAACGTCATCCTTCTTACGGCTTACTCTTTAAAACGCCGGGCATCAGCTACCGGCGTTTTGATCATGAGCGAAGTCCCTCAGTGGCATGTGCGCTCGCGTCGCAGGAGTAGCACCATGAAACTCGCCCTGAAAGAATTCTTCGCAGGCTTTTTGCGTACTCGCCATTTCGGCCGGCACTTTCGGCGCCTGGCCTTGCTCGACAGCCTGACCAACACCACGGTCAGTCGGGAAGTACCACCGACTCTGGCGCAAACCCTGGTGGTCGCTGCCAACAGCGACAGCGCGTTATTGATCGACAACCTGGGCACCCACACCGACGGGTTGAGTGATGCCGAGGTCGATGCGTTGCGTCAGCAACACGGGCTCAATGAGGTTGAGCACGAACAGCCGCTCAGTCGCTGGGTGCATTTGTGGCACTGCTACAAAAACCCGTTCAACCTGCTGCTGACCTTGCTCGCAGGTGTGTCGCTGGCCACCGATGACGTACAGGCGGCCGTGGTGATCAGCACCATGGTGGTGCTGTCGACCGTGCTGCGTTTTTGGCAGGAGGCAAAGTCCAACAAGGCGGCTGACGCGCTCAAGGAAATGGTGAGCAACACCGCCACGGTGATGCGCCGAGACTTTGGTGCTGACACTTCGCCGATGTTTGGCCGGTTTTCGGGAGCCGCTCGGCAAATCAGGGACGCGCAGCGTATCGAATTGCCGATCAAGCAACTGGTGCCGGGTGATCTGATTGTGTTGTCGGCAGGCGACATGATTCCGGCCGATTGCCGGGTGCTAAGTGCCAAGGACTTGTTTGTCAGCCAGGCGGCGATGACCGGTGAGTCCATGCCGGTGGAGAAGTTTTCGCGTCAGTTTGACAACCAGACCAGCAACCCGCTGGAGCTGGAAAATATCTTGTTCATGGGCACCAACGTGGTCTCCGGTGCGGCGACGGCGGTGGTACTGACCACGGGTAATAACACCTATTTTGGCGCGCTGGCCCAACGGGTGGGTGCGACCGATCGTGGCCCGACTTCGTTTCAGACCGGGGTCAACAACATCAGTTGGCTACTCATCCGCTTCATGTTTGTGATGGCGCCGCTGGTGCTCTTTATCAATGGTTTTACCAAGGGGGACTGGACCGAAGCCTTGCTGTTCGCGTTGTCGGTGGCCGTGGGGCTGACCCCGGAAATGTTGCCGATGATTGTGACCTCGACCCTGGCCAAGGGTGCGGTGTTTTTGTCCCGTAAAAAAGTCATCGTCAAACGCCTGGATGCGATTCAGAACTTTGGCGCGATGGATGTGCTGTGCACCGACAAGACCGGCACCCTGACCCAGGACAAGATTTTTCTGGCCCGACACGTTGATGTGTGGGGGCAAGAGTCTGACGATGTGCTGGAAATGGCCTATCTCAATAGCTACTACCAGACCGGCTTGAAGAACCTGCTGGACGTGGCGGTGCTGGAGCATGTTGAGGTTCACCGTGAGCTGAACGTGGGCACGGCTTTCAGCAAGGTGGATGAAATCCCGTTCGACTTTACCCGCCGACGCATGTCGGTGGTGGTGGCCGAGCAGGATCAGCCTCATCTGCTGATCTGCAAGGGGGCTGTCGAAGAAGTGCTGTCCGTGTGTAACACCGTGCGCCATGGCGATCAGGAAGAAGCCCTGAGTGACCCGTTGCTGGCGCGTATTCGCCAGGTGACCGCCGAATTCAACGAGGAAGGCTTGCGGGTTGTGGCCGTGGCTGCGCGGCCAATGACCGGGGGGCGGGACACTTACAGCCTGGCGGATGAACAGGAACTGACGCTGATTGGCTATGTGGCGTTCCTGGACCCTCCCAAGGAGAGCACCGCCCCGGCGCTCAAGGCGTTGGCCGAGCATGGCGTTGCCGTAAAAGTGCTGACCGGCGATAACGAATTGGTTACGGCCAAAATCTGTCGGGAGGTCGGCCTGGAGCAACAGGGCCTGCTGATGGGCAACGACATTGAGCGCATGAGTGATGCCCAGTTGGCGGAGGCAGTGGAAACCACCAACGTATTTGCCCGGCTTACCCCCACGCACAAGGAACGTATCGTGCGTTTGCTCAAGGCCAATGGTCATGTGGTCGGCTTTATGGGCGACGGGATCAACGATGCCCCGGCGTTGCGCACGGCAGATATCGGGATTTCGGTGGACAGTGCGGTAGACATCGCCAAGGAGGCAGCTGACATCATTCTGTTGGAAAAAAGCCTCATGGTGCTGGAGGAGGGTGTGCTGGAAGGGCGCCGCACCTTTGCCAACATGCTCAAGTACATCAAAATGACTGCCAGCTCGAACTTCGGCAATGTGTTCTCGGTGTTGGTCGCCAGTGCGTTTATTCCGTTTCTGCCAATGTTGCCAATGCACTTGCTGGTGCAGAACCTGCTTTACGACGTGTCACAAATTGCCATCCCGTTCGATAACGTCGATGAGGAAATGCTGAAAAAACCGCAGCGCTGGCAGCCTGCTGATGTCGGGCGTTTCATGTTGTTCTTTGGGCCGATCAGCTCGGTCTTCGACATCCTGACTTTTGGGCTGATGTGGTACGTCTTCAAAGCCAACACACCCGAACACCAGACCCTGTTTCAGTCAGGCTGGTTTGTGGTCGGTTTGCTGACCCAAACCCTGATCGTCCACATGATACGTACACCGAAAATCCCGTTCCTTCAAAGCCGCGCGGCAATGCCGTTGATGGTCATGACGGGGATAATCATGGCCGTTGGCATTTTCCTGCCAATGGGGCCTTTGGCAGGCTACTTCAAGTTGCAGGCGTTGCCGGGGTTGTACTTTGTGTTCTTACCAATGATTTTGCTGGCCTACATGGCGCTGACCCAGGCGGTAAAAGGGTTCTACATTCGCAAGTTTGGATGGCAATAAGAATTAACTTTGACATCTAAAGGGAGCCGAATCGTTATTCGGCTTTTGGATCCATATCTTGGGAAAAAACCTACAAATCAGATGGTGTTTTCCCTTCTCGTAGATCGTCTCCGATTAGCGATCATCCCCGGCTCGATTTCGAACGGGGTACGGTATGTTGCGCATAGATATTGTGGACTTTGGAGATTATGTTCGTAAGAACTGTCCTATACTTTCAGTGTCATTCATCAGGTCGTTTTTTCCAGGCTTTGGCTTGCCGTACCTATTCAAAACGATATGTTTGTGCCTGATATACGCTGATGCTCGGCTAGCTAGTGTCTCGAGCGGTTAGTTCATTAGCTTATTCTTCATCACACTCAGCTTTGCCATATGTACCGAGCTGATGATGGCCGCTGCGGTCTTTGTCCACTTGAACGGCTTGGCTGAATGCTCGTTATGAGCAGTAATGAACTGGCGGATCGCGACTTTCAGATCAGTAACACTGGTGAAGACACCTCGATACAGTGCGCGTCTCTCCAGCTGTGAAAACCAGCCTTCCACCGCGTTTAGCCAGGACGCACTGGTCGGCGTGAAGTGCAGCTTGAAGCGCGGATGTTTTTCCAGCCAGGCCTTGATCGCTGGGGTTTTGTGGGTCGAACTGTTATCCAGGATCACATGGAGATCCAACTCGGCAGGCGTGTTCTTATCAATCTGCCGGAGGAAATCCAGGAACTCCTTGGCCCGGTGCCGCTGGGTAATCCGGCCCATTACTTCACCGGTCATGATGTCGAACGCGGCGTACAAGCTCGCCGTGCCATGGCGCTTGTAATCATGGGTTCGCCGCTCGATCTGCCCAGGCCGAAGTTGCAGCATTGGCTGAGTACGATCCAGCGCTTGGATCTGAGTTTTCTCGTCAACCGACAGCACCATGGCGTTGTCCGGAGGGCTCAGGTACAGCCCGACCACATCGATGACCTTCTCAGCGAAGTGCGGATCGTTGCTGATCTTGAATGTCTTCAGTCGGTGCGGCTTGAGATCCGACGCAGCCCATATCTGCCGGACTTGCCAGGTGGTAACGCGAGCGTACTTGGCCATCAACCGGACGCTCCAGTGCGTTGCTTCCTTGGGAACCCGGTGCGTTGTCAGGGTCAGGATTTCTTTGACTTTCTCAGCACCCAGCTTCAAAGGCTGACCGCTACGCGGCAGGTCGTTCAGGCCGTCGATGCCCGACGCCAGATAACGCTTTCGCCACTTGAACACGGTCGGTGTCGTGATCAGTAATTGCCCACAGATGGCAATGGGCGTCACCCCTTCATTGAGCAAAAGCAGTATCCGCGCCCGCTGAGCAAGGCTCTGCTCCAGCGTACTCATGCGCAGCCAACCTTGAAGCGTAAGAACGTCGGCGGGCTGTAGTGCAAAGGGAGCAATTGGACGAGGCATGCCTGGAACCATCTCGGGGCGAGGGGTGCACAGTATATCGTGGTACGTTAGAAAATAAACTAACCGCTCACGACACTAGGGAAGCTCCGATCAACTTGCCGCAACCGCGCAGTAAGTTGAAAATCCCGCTGAATTTGGCGCTATTGATCGCGAAATATCCCGTACGCGCCGCCTTGGCGAGCTTGTCAGCCCATTTCTCCGTGTTACGTGCGTAATTAGCCCATACCCATCAGCTTTTTTCGAGCCATCCATAAATTGGACAAGGCAAACAGCGTGGTCAATTGAGCGGTGTTTTTCATCAGGCCGCGAAAGCGCACTTTCACATAACCGAACTGACGTTTGATCACCCGAAATGGGTGTTCGACCTTGGCCCGTGTCTGGGCCTTGAGGTACTCGATTTTGCGCTTGGCTTTGTACAGCACGCTGCGCTTGCTCAGCTTGGAATAGGTGCTGCGTCGCGCGGCGATTTGCCAAACCACTTCACGGTTTTCATGCTCTTCGCGCTTCTCGACACCGGTGTAACCAGCATCAGCGTAGACCGCGTTTTCCTCGCCGTGCAGCAGTTCGGCAACCTGAGTGACATCGGCTACATTCGCCGCGGTGCCGTGAACGTGGTGAACCAGCCCCGACTCAACGTCGGCACCAATATGGGCCTTCATTCCGAAGAAATATTGATTGCCTTTAATGAGATGGTCAGCCCTGCTCGAGAAACCCAGTGAGTCTAGACTTACTGGGTTTCTCTCTTTACCGAAGGAGGATCTCTCATGAATACCGTGACGCTTCTGGGTATTGATATCGGCAAGAATACCTTCCACTTGCATGGCCAGGACGCCAGAGGAAACCAGCTCTTGCGCAAGAAGCTCAATCGTAGCCAATTGCTGCCGTATCTGACGCAGTTGCCAACCTGCAAAATTGCCATGGAGTCCTGCGGCGGCTCGCAGTGGCTGGCTAGGCAGATCGAAAGCTTAGGCCATCGAGTGCAATTAATCGCGGCGCAGCATGTAAAGGCCTACGTCACCGGCAACAAGAATGACTTTATCGATGCAGAGGCCATCTGCGAAGCAGCGTCGCGACCCAGAACCCACTCGGTTCCGGTAAAGACCCTTGAACAGCAGATCCTGTCGACCGAGCACAAGCTGCGCAAGTCTTGGGTGGATAATCGCACGGGAATCATCAACCAGGTGCACGGCTTTCTGTTGGAGTTCGGCATCATTTTCCCCGTTGGATATGCGGCTCTGGAGCAGGTACCGGCGTTAATGGAAAACCACGAACTGCCGATTCGACTGCGCAATGCGGTTGAGCGAATGCTGCTCGATATTCAACGCCTGACTCGAGATATCAAAACCATCGATGTCGAGATCAAACAGCAACTGTCCGAGGACGCAGCCGGCATGCGCTTGTTGAGCATCCCCGGCATCGGCCCTCTCACCGCTAGCGCGCTGCTGGCCGATGTCGGCGACGCTTCGACTTACAAAAGCTCGCGCGACTTTGCCGCCTCACTCGGGTTGGTGCCTCGACAGTATTCAACCGGTGGCAAGACGAGCTTGCTCGGCATCAGCAAACGCGGCGACAAGTATCTGCGCAGCCTACTGGTGCAAGGCGCTCACGCACTGATGATCCGAATCGACAAGCGAAACGATGCGCTCGGAGCCTGGGTAAGAAAGCTTTTGGCTCGCAAGCCGCCGAACAAGGTCGCCTGTGCGCTAGCCAACAAAATGGCAAGAATCGTCTGGGCTGTGTTAGCCCGAGGCGGTAGCTACAACGTGGAACAAACGGCTTGATCTAACCGAATTACCACCGGCTTTTGCGACGACAGTGATGATGACGATAAACGGCAAACATCCCGACTGAAAACCTGAAGACGAAGATAGCTTTTTTCGTAGCTGATCCTTTTATCAAGGACTGTTGGGAGCGACTTCTCATCAAGGGCCGAGCACTAATGACCGTGCTCACAATGAGCCCGGATACATTAGCGCAAGCATGTTTTACCGTTCATCACGCTGGCTTGCGGGAGGTGGGCTGACCATACATCTTCGTCTGATGCATCTCTGGATCGCGTTTACCGTGCTCGTTTTTAGTCGAACTGGGCGCGTGGATAATCGTCGCATCGACGATGGTGCCCTGGCGCAGCGAGAGGCCTTTCTCCTGCAAATAACCGTTGATGACCGCCAGGATCGCCGGCGCCAACTTATGATTCTCCAGCAGGTGTCGGAAGTTCATGATCGTGGTGTCTTCAGGGATCGGCGCGCTCAGGGTCAAGTGCGCAAACTGGCGCATGGGCGTGATTTCATACAGCGCTTCTTCCATGGCAGGATCGCTCAGCGAGAACCAGTTTTGCAGCAAGTGAATGCGCAGCATGGTTTCCAGCGGATACGGTTTTCGGCCACCACCAGCCTTCGGATAATACGGCTCGATCAACGCCAGTAAACCGCTCCAGGGCACGACCTGATCCATCTCGGCGAGGAACCGTTCGCGGCGTGTTTGCTTGCGCTTGCCCGCGTATTCGAAATCGGAAAAGCTCATCTGGCTCATGACGCACTCGGGGCAGGTGGTGAGGCTGTATTTCAGCATACTTGGAGACTTGTTCGGAGTTTCCCTAGCGGAGGATTAAATGTATGAAAGTGTTGATTGCGGATGATCATTCACTTATTCGGTCAGCCATGAAAGTACTGCTGGAAAGCCAGGGTTATGAAGTCGTGGCTGAGGCGGCCAATGGCACTGACACTGTTCAATTGGCGCGTTTGCATCATGTTGACCTGATTGTCCTGGATATCACCATGCCCGGCCTTGATGGCCTGGAGGTGATCAATCGAATCAGGGTCGCAGGGCTGGACACCCGTATTCTGGTGCTGACGTCTCAGTCCCCCCTGTTTTATTCCCAACGGTGCATGAAAGCCGGGGCGGCAGGGTTCATCAGTAAAAGCCAGGATCTCACCGAGTTGTTGAGGGCCGTGAAAATAATCATGGATGGTTACACGTTTTTTCCGTACCTGGCGGCCAGTTCGGTACGCAACAGTGATGCAAACATGAGCGACGTTGAGTTGATTCAGCACTTGTCGGCCCGGGAGTTGTACATATTGCAACAGCTCGCCCGTGGCTTGAGTAACAAGAAGATTGCTGAAGACATGATATTGAGCAGTAAGACCATCAGTACTTACAAGGCGAGGTTGATTGAGAAGTTGAATATAAAGTCGGTCGTTTATTTGGCAGATTTTGCCAAGCGCAATGATTTGATTTAATTGAAAACTCTTGCATGTCTGGGACTTGCTGGGCTGCTGCTTGTCCTTGGCCAGTACGTCGCAGCCGCTGAAACATCGGTGCAGACATTGCGCCTGTTGGGACGTTCGAGTGTTGAAGAGTACAGCGTGGTACTTGAGCCTTCCGAAGTGCAATGGCTCAAACAACAGGGCCCCTTGCGTCTTGGCATCTCGGCCCCCGATTACGGTCCGTTTGACCTGGCCGTCAATGGCCAGGACTTCGAAGGCTTGACCGCCGATTATGCGCAGTTGCTGTCACAGTTGCTGCACATCGATATTGAGGTCAAACGGTATCCCTCGAGGCCGTTGGCGATAGAAGCACTCAAGCAGGGCGAGCTGGACTTATTAAGCAGCTCCAATGGTTTCGAGGCACAAGATCCCCAGTTGGTGCTAAGCCTTGCCTACGCAGACGATTCGCCTGCGCTGGTGACGCGCATCAGTAATCGTGAGCGTCCACCTGTCGATCTGGCAGGGTTGCGTGTGGCCATGCTTGATCACTATTTACCGCCCCAAAAGGTCAAGGATTTTTACCCCAAGGCTACCTTGCAGTTGTATCCCTCAACCCTGACGGCGATCGGCGCCGTAGCGTTTGGCCAGGCCGACGTCTACCTCGGGGATTACATCAGTGCCAATTACCTGATCAACAAAAACTACCTGAACAACGTGCAACTGGCTGACTTTTCCCGGCTGGAAGACAACCCGTTCTCTTTTGCGGTACGCCGCGATAACCCCAGATTGCTGCGCGTTGTTAATGCGGCGCTGGCGGTGATTCCGCCCAGTGCGCGCATGACGATCCTGCGGCGCTGGAGCTCCGACGGGCCTCAAATCACCAACCCCTGGCGCTTTAACCCCAGCCCTGGCGAGCAACGATGGATGGCTATGCACCCCAGGATAAAGGTGGCGATCAATGATCAGTTTGTACCGTTGTCATTCTTTGATGAGCAGGGCACGTTCAAGGGTTTGATTGCTGATCTGTTAACCAAGATCAGTGCACACACAGGACTTGAGTTCGAAGCCGTGCGCGAGAGCACGGTGGCTGAGGGGGTTAAGCTGGTCAGTTCGGGCAAGGCACACATGCTGGGAGGGATCACGAGCGGTACTGCCCGAGAGAATCAACTGCGCTTTACCAGACCTTACCTCACAACGCCTTTTGTGCTGACCACCCGTATTGGTTCTGATGTGCCTGAAACCCTGGATGAAATGTCGGGCCGGCGGGTGGCATTGGTGCGGGGCAACGTGTTGCGCGAGTTTATTGAGCAGAACTACCCCGGCATTCAGGTGGTGGAGGCTGACAACCCTCCTGCGGCCCTGAGCATGGTGGCAGAAGGCGCAGCTGATGCGGCGGTCAGTGCGCTGGTCAGTGCACGCTATCTGGTCTCGAGGCGATTTAGTAAACAGCTGCAAATCACCAGCACGGTAGGCACACAACCCGAGCAGATCGGCTTTGCCACAGCCAGCAATGATCCGCAGCTGAACTCCATTCTGGGCAAGGCGCTCATGAGCATTACCCCAGGAGAAATGAGTGAGCTGACCGGCCGTTGGCGCACTGACATACCCGTCGTTGAAAGCTATTGGCTGCGTAATCGTGCGGCAATTATTCAAGGGTTCGCCATTGCGGCGGCCCTGCTCTTGGTGGCGGTTGCCTGGATTACTTACTTGCAGCGAGTGATTGCCAGGCGCCAGCAGCTAATGAACGAGTTGAACGTCGCCAAACAAAGTGCCGATGAGGCTAATCGGGCGAAGACAACATTCCTGGCGACCATGAGTCATGAAATACGCACACCCATGAATGCGGTAATCGGCATGCTTGAACTGGCCATGAAAAAAGCCGACCAGGGTGTCATGGATCGGTTTGCAATCGAAGTGGCATCCGTCTCGGCCCGCGAGTTACTCGACTTGATTGGCGATATTCTGGATATCGCGCGTATTGAATCCGGTTATTTGTCATTGACCCCCAAGCGCTCCAATCTCAAGTCCCTGGTAGAGGCCGTGGCACGGATGTTCGATGGGCTTGCACGCCAGAAGCACTTGAGCCTGATATGCGAATTGAGCCCTGCGTCGGACACAGATGTCATGATCGATCCGATGCGTTTTAAACAAGTCGTCTCCAACATGTTGAGCAATGCCATCAAGTTCACGAATGTGGGCGCAGTTCGGCTGAAACTGAACGTAGAGCCTGCTCACGATGGGCAGCAGGTGTCGGTGTGTTTGCGCGTTGAGGATACGGGCGTCGGTATTTCTGACGAAGACCAGTCTCGACTGTTCAGTCCATTTGTTCAGGCCAGCAACAACACCCAGTCTGCGCGTAGTGGCTCAGGGTTGGGCTTGGTGATTAGCCGTGAACTCTGCGAAATGATGGGCGGGCAGTTGCACCTCAGTAGCGTGCAGGGGGCCGGAACTCAGGTTGAGATCACGATGGTGGTGCCATTGCTTGAACCTGAAGAAATCGCCGTCGACGAGGCGCAGCAAGAAGTCGGGAGCACACGCTCGCTGAATGTATTGGTGGTGGATGATTATCCGGCGAATCGGATGCTGCTGGCCCAACAACTCAGCTACCTGGGGCACCGCGTGGCCGACGCCGAAAATGGTGCGCTGGGTCTGAAGGCATGGCGGATGGGGCAGTTTGACGTGGTCATCACTGATTGTTCCATGCCGGTCATGGATGGCTATGAGCTGGCACGGGCAGTGCGGTCAGAGGAGGTCGCGTTGGGGCGAGCGCCCTGCCAGATTTTTGGTTTTACGGCCAACGCACAACCAGAGGAAGCTGTGCGTTGCCGGGAAGCTGGAATGGATCAATGCTTGTTCAAGCCCATCAGTTTGAAGGACTTGAGTGCCTGCCTGGCGTCTGGGGTACCGCAGGGGCCATCAGGCAAGAGTGCCGATGAGTCTGACGGGCAGATTGATCTGACTTATCTTAAACAGTTGAGCCAAGGTGATGATGGGGTGGTCCACAAACTGCTCGCTGAACTGGCCATCAGTAATCGCCAGGACCTCGGCGCACTGATCGAGCTGTTTGTGAAAGATGATTATGAGGGATTGAGTGCTCTGGCACATGGTGTCAAAGGAGGAGGCAAGCTCATTCAAGCCAGGAAGCTGATTGAGTGTTGCGAGCAACTGGAAGAGATTTGCAGGATGGCGGAACCACAAGGTCTTGCTGGTGCTGTCGATGCACTGCACTACAGCATGGAGCAACTGGCCGACGAGCTGGACCGTTATGCTCAAGCCGATGAGTCTCATGAATGACGAGGCCAAAATGCCAACAAAAACATTACGAATATTGATTGCCGATGATGATCCAGTACAAGCGCTGAAAATGGAAAGGGCTCTTAACCTTCTGGGCTATTACCGGATCGCGCCTTTGTACAACCCTGAGGCCTTGGTGAGCTTGAGAGCAGCCCGGACCAATGAGTATGACGTGCTGCTGATCAGCCAGAAAATGGCAGGAGGGGGCATTGCGGATGAAGCTCAATTCCACAAGGAAAATTCGCAGTTTCGCCATGTACTGATTTATACGGATGCTGAGAGTTTTTCAAATCAGCTCGCCACCCGGATGTCGATGCTTGATTCCACGCACTTGCCCTGAAACGGATACTTGTGTGCTTCACAGGGGCCGCGCTAAGGTCTGGTGTTCTCATAAACAGAACCAGGATTGGTCGAGGAATGCCCGTAATGTCGGATGTCGTGGTAGTTCAAGCTGATTATACAAACCCGGTTCATGCTCAAGCGCTGAGAGACGTGTTGAACCACTACGCCAAAGACCCCATGGGTGGAGGTGAAGAGTTGTCGCAGGACGTGTTGGCGCAATTGCCGGCAGAGCTTGCCAGACGCCCTCATGCGTTTAGCGTGCTGGCGTTCGTCAACGGCGAGGCGGCAGGTCTGGTGAACTGTTTTGAAGGTTTTTCGACGTTTGCTGGCAAACCGTTAGTCAACGTACATGATGTGTCAGTGGTGGATACGTTTCGCGGTCTGGGCCTGAGTCAGAAAATGTTGCTCAAGGTCGAAGACATTGCCCGTGAGCGAGGCTGCTGCAAGATCACCCTGGAAGTGCTTGAGGGCAACCCCGTGGCTCAAGGTTCCTATCGCAAGTTTGGTTTCAGCGATGGTCAGCTCGACCCTGCTCACGGGCGCATGATGTTCTGGAACAAATATTTGTAAGCGCGGCGGGTTTCACACGTCCTGCGGGAACGGTGCTTGCCCGTCATGCAGGTGGGGCGGTGTTTCAGGCTTGCCGCGGCGATTGCATCGCGAGCAAGCCTGCTCCCGCTGTGCTTGATAAAGCTCCGGTTTAGAGCGTCCACTCCAGGCCAACACTCACCGTTCGCGGTTCGCCCCAGAACACGCCGTTATAGAAGCCGACGTTTTCGTAATACTTCTGATCGAGCAGGTTCTTGACGTTCAATGATGCCGAGACGTGTTCGTCGAATGTGTAGCGGGCCATCAGGTCGACGAGGGTGTAGGACTTTTGGGTGATGTCTTCTTTAAAGGTGATCGGATAACCCGCTGCATTTTTCTGTCCGGTAGGACGGTTGGCAGCGCGATAGATATCGCTTTGCCAGTTGACGGCGGCGCCCACGGTCATGGCATTCCACTCACCTGGCAGGCGGTAGGTGCTCGAAATCTTGACCAGATTCAATGGCGACGCGGTATTCATGCGTTGGCCTGCGGCGTTGCGTGAATGGGTGTAGGTGTAACCGGCGACCATGTTCCAGTCCTGCATGACCTCACCGGCCAGTTCGACCTCAAAGCCATTGATCTTGTTGCCCTTGCCACCGGATTTGTAATATTCCTCGCCCTTGGGGCCGCGAGGCACTGAGTCGTCGATTTCCGGTACGTTGTCCTGCTTGCTCCAGAACACGGCTGTCGACAGGTTGAGGCGTTCTTGCAAGAAGCTGCCCTTCAAGCCCAGTTCATAATTGCTACCCACCACCGGTTCAAGATAAGCATCGCCTACGCCCTTGTTGGTTGTAGGTTTGAAAATATCGGTGTAGCTCGCGTAGACCGTCAACTCCTCGGTGAAGTCATACAGCAAGCCCGCGTAAGGCGTAATGATGTCGTTTTGTGTCTGGCTGACTTTTGTGTGCTTGAGAGGGCCTGAATTGTTCTCAACAAACACGGTGTTGGCGTTGGAGCTTTTCCAGCTGCCATAACGGGTGCCGAGTACGGCATGCCATTCATCCGTCAGGTTGAAGCGTGTAGCCAGGTAACCGGACTTTTGTTTGACGATGTTTTGGCTGCCCTCAATGCCGGTATTAAAGTCCTGATACTTGGGAATCGAACTCATGTCCTGCCAGTTTGGAATGGTGTCGTAGGTCTCTGGGTTGAGGTTAATCATCAAGGGTGACGTGTTGTCGTTTTTGGCCTGGCCGTAACCCACCATCAACTCGTGGTCACGCCCGAACAAGGGGTAAGTGCCTGAGATATTGACGTCGACGGCGGTCATTTTTTCTTCGCCGATAAAATGGCTGTTATAGGCCGACATACCTGTGCCATCGGCATTGGGGAAACCGCCCCCGGCGTAGTAGACCTTGCCTTCGGCGTCACTGGTGCGATGGGTATAGGCCGCTTTGAGGTGCCAGTCATTGGACAGTTGCTGGTCCAGGGTGGCGAAGGCGGTCTTGTCCTTCATCGGCCATGAACTCCAGGAGGTGGCCAGGTTGGTTGAGCGGCCAAATTTGGCTTTCTCGCCCGAACCGGTCCAATAGGGAGTGGTCCCCCAGGACGACCCTTTTACCTGTTTGTCCTGGTAGTCGTAACCCACTGCCAGGAGGGTGGTGTCGGTCAGGTCTGCTTCCAGAATGCCGTAGGCCACTTCACGCTTGAGTGCATAGATATCGCGAAACGACTTGCTGTCGCGATAAGACAACACGGTGCGCCCGCGCAAACGACCGTCGAAAGCCAGCGGGCCGCCCACGTCGACATAGCTGTAATAGTCATCGTAACTGCCGCCTGTTGCCCCGGCCTTGGCCTGCAATTGGTGGGTGGGGCGTTTGCGGATCATGTTGATGGTGCCCGACGGATCGCCCGCGCCGGTTGTGAGGCCGGTGGCGCCGCGCACCACTTCAATTCGGTCGTAGATGATGGTGTCGGCATCAGTCTTCATAAAACTGAACGTATTGAGCATCCCGTCAATCTGGAAATTGGAGATGGTGTAGCCGCGTGATGAATAACTGACCCGGTCGGAGTCGTTGTGCTGCACCACAATCCCCGTGGTATGGCGCATGGCCTCGGTCAGGGTGTTGAGGTTGAAGTCATCCATCTCCTGACGGGTGACGACTGAGATCGACTGCGGAGTTTCGCGAATACTCAGGTTGAGTTTGGTCGCGGTGCTGGTCGAGCCCGTGGTGTAGGAACCGGTATTTTCGGTGCTGGCGCCCAGGCCTTGGGCGGTGACACTGGTACTGCCCAGTTCCAGTGAACGGGAGGTTTTCTCTACGTCATCCTGCTCGGTGTCGGCCAACAATTGCGGGCTGACGGTAGTGCCGATAAGCCCGAGTGTCAGGGTCATGGAACGGGTAAATGGCGCGAACATCGCTGCCGACTCCTTGTCGTTGTTATGAAGTTGTCTAGTGCTTCAAACGAATGACAAGGAGAAGGTTTAGGGGTAAAGAGAATTATTTGTGATGTGTGTGCCTGAAAACGAGCAGGGCGCCATTGGCGCCCTGCAGGTTATTTATTGCTTGGCTACATTGCCTGCAGCCGGAGGTTTAGGCTTGATCAGGCTGAAGTCGATCAAGGCTTTCTGCGGGCGCGAGTACGGATCGCCAATCAGTTGCGGGCGGGCGACAAACTGATCGCTGACCAGGCTTTTCTTGTCGTCCAGTTCATCGGCACTCAGGCCGGCCAGATCAGTCCAGGTATGGATGAACTGCGAGCTGCTGTAAGGACGGCTGAGGTCACTGGCGAAATTCCAGGTGTGGTTTTCACGCCATTTTGGCGATGCCCAGGCCATGAACGGAATGGTGTACATCGGTGCTGTCGGCTTGGCTTCGTTACGGCCCAGGGTGTTGTGACCGACCGAATCGAATACATCTTCGCCGTGGTCGGACAGATACAACAGGAAGCCGTTGGGGTCGGTCTTGGCGAAGTCCTTGATCAGGCTCGACACCACGAAATCGTTATACAACACGGCATTGTCGTAGCTGTTGTAAGTCGGTACCTGGTCGTCGGTCAGTCCGGCTGGCACACCGGTACGGTCCACGAACTTGTCGAAGGTCGGCGGGTAACGGTACTGGTAGCTCATGTGGGTGCCGAGCAGGTGGATCACGATCAGTTTGCGCGGGGCGCTGTCGGCCAGGATCTTGTTGAACGGCTCAATGACATCGCCGTCGTACTGACGAGCGTTCTGGTTGCGGTTGTTGTTGAGGTAGACCTGTTCATCAGCCTGCTCGGAGAAGGTGGTGAGCATGGTGTTGCGCTTGGTCATGGTCTGCTGGTTGGTGACCCAGAAAGTCTTGTAGCCCGCTTGCTTCATGACACTGACCAGTGACGGAGTACTGAGATACAGATCCGGGTTTTCTTCGTCAGCGAACGTCAGCACTTGTTGCAGGGCTTCAATGGTGTAGGGCCGTGGAGTGACGACGTTGTCGAAAATCGCCAGTTGATCGCGCAATTTATCGAGGTTTGGCGTTGTCTCGCGCGGGTAGCCATAGAGGCTCATGCGCTGGCGATTGGTCGATTCGCCTATGACCAGCACCAGGGTGGTTGGCTTGCCGGCTTCGTTGTCCTTGAGGTTGGTCAGGGGCGGAATCTTGCTGACGCTGGCCAGCATGCCTTGCATGTTATCCAGTTGCTCCAGATAACGGCGATACGCCACTACCATCTGCCACGGCACTGCAGGTTCGACACGGCTTTCGAAGCTTTCCATGGCGGAGGCCATAGAGTCGTGCTTCATTGTCTGTTTGATCAGCGGGTAACCGATAACCGCCACCAGTATGGCAACCGCTGCAGCCCAGGCCTGCACGCGGGGCAGGTACACCGGGCGCAAGCGTGACCACAGGAACACGGCGAAAGCGGTATGGGCCACGAATGCCAGCACCATCCACCAGGCAAAATACTGGGTCATGTATTCGCCAGCTTCGGAGATGTTCGATTCGAACATGATGAAGATGACGCTTTGCGAGAATTCTTGCTGATAGATAAAGAAGTAGCCCAGGCTTGCCATCGAGCAGGCCCACAGCACGACGCCAATCACGGCAGCCATTACGCGGGTGTGCTTGGGAAACATCAGCATAGGGGCCAACCAGACGGCACTCATCACAAAGGCCTGGCGGAACCCCGAGAAGCCGGAGGTGCCGGTCAGCTGGATCAGTAGCTGGGTGATGCCGGAAAAATACCAGAAGAACAGGAACAGCCAACCCAGGCCGGCCCAGTCAAATCCTTTCGCAGACGTGTTGCTGCGTTTAAACATCCCCATACAGCGCTCCAGCTGATAACTGACTTGAATGGTTGTTGCCTATTAACCAGGCACAACACATGGGGGCTGCCTCACGAAAGAGCAGCCACAAAGTGTTCAAGTATCTCCAAGTGCATGTGAAAACTTTGTCGCCAATAGCTGCGCTTGCGGGGGGTGTGTCGGCGCATTCGGCGACCTTGAGGGGTATTGGTTTTGCAATCTTTGCTGCTTCGTCCGTCTGTTGAGTGTATTGAATCGGGAATCTGCCCTTCACCTTGTGCGAAACTATGCACCATGTGTCAGGACTGATCCTGACCGGGCACCTTGGGCAATGTTGCACTAAGGTGCTGTACAACTATTTATTTGTCGTTGGGAGCAACAGTACATGCAGTTGGGAATTATTGGATTGGGCCGTATGGGCGGGAATATCGCACGGCGTCTGATGCTCAATGGGCATACAACCGTGGTTTTTGACCGCAATACCGACTTTGTCAGCGCTCTGGAACAGGAAGGCGCCACCGGCGTTGCCGATTTGCCAGCGCTGGTCGCAGGCCTGGCCAAACCCCGTGCTGTCTGGGTCATGCTGCCTTCAGGTGCGCCGACCGAAGACACCATCGAGACCCTGAGCCAGCTGCTGGACGCCGATGACATCATCATCGATGGCGGTAACACCTTCTATAAAGATGACATGCGTCGTTCGCAGTCTCTGGCCGAAAAGGGCATCCAGTACGTTGACGTCGGTACCTCGGGCGGCGTGTGGGGCCTGGAGCGCGGTTATTGCATGATGATCGGTGGAGACAGCGCTGTCGTGAAGCACCTGGACCCGCTGTTTGCAGCGCTGGCCCCGGGCATGGGTGACATCCCGCGCACCAAGGACCGTGTATCTGACGACGATCGTGCCGAGCGTGGTTATATCCATGCGGGCCCGGCAGGTGCTGGTCATTTCGTGAAGATGGTGCACAACGGTATTGAATACGGTTTGATGCAGGCTTACGCCGAAGGCTTCAACCTGATGAAGATGAAGGGCGGTGAGAACCTGCCTGAAGAGCAGCGCTTTGACCTGAACCTGGGCGATATTGCCGAAGTATGGCGTCGTGGTAGCGTTGTTTCGTCCTGGCTGCTGGATTTGACTGCCGATGCCCTGGCCACTGATGAGCCGCTGGATGGCTACTCAGGCGCCGTGGCAGATAGCGGTGAAGGCCGCTGGACCATCGAAGCTGCAATGGAGCAGTCGACGCCGGTTCCGGTGTTGTCGCAAGCCCTGTTTGCCCGCTACAGTTCGCGCCAGCAAAGCCTCTATGGCGACAAAATGCTATCGGCCATGCGCTTTGGTTTCGGTGGCCATGTGGAGACGTCTAAAAAATGATTGATCTGTCCAGTAAACCTGACGCCAAGCCCGCGCCGCCCACCACTCTGTTCTTGTTTGGTGCCCACGGTGATCTGGTAAAGCGCTTGCTGATGCCTGCGCTGTACAACTTGAGTCGAGACGGTTTACTGGACGGTGGCCTGCGCATTGTGGGCGTTGACCACAATGGGATCAGTGATGAGGGGTTTGCCAAAAAGCTGGAGGACTTCATTCGCAATGAAGCGTCCAGCAAGGTGGATCATCCTGACGGGCAAGGCTTGAATGCCGATTTGTGGGCCTCGTTGGCGAAGAACATCAGCTACGTGCAGGGCGATTTTCTGGATGACAGCACCTACGGGGCGCTGGAGCAGAAAATCATCGCCAGCGGCACTGGCAATGCGGTGTTCTACCTGGCCACTGCACCACGCTTTTTCAGCGAAGTCGTGCAGCGGCTGGGTGCCAGCGGGTTGCTCAAGGAAACCCCCGATGCATTTCGCCGGGTCGTCATTGAAAAACCTTTTGGCTCTGACGTGCAGACAGCTCAAGCATTGAATGAGTGCCTGCTCAATGTCATGAGCGAGAAGCAGATCTACCGGATTGACCATTACCTGGGCAAGGAAACCGTCCAGAATATTTTGGTCAGCCGTTTCTCCAACGGGCTTTTCGAAGCCTTCTGGAACAATCATTACATTGACCATGTGCAGATCACTGCGGCTGAAACCGTCGGGGTTGAGACACGTGGCAGTTTTTACGAACACACCGGCGCCTTGCGCGACATGTTGCCCAATCATTTGTTTCAACTGCTGGCGATGGTGGCGATGGAGCCCCCCGCAGCCTTTGGGGCCGATGCAGTGCGCGGTGAAAAAGCCAAGGTGATTGGAGCAATCCGCCCCTGGTCGAAAGAAGAGGCGTTGAAAAATTCTGTACGCGGGCAGTACACCCAGGGTGAGTCCGGCGGCAAGCCGGTCGTGGGATACCGCGAAGAGAACAACGTGGCTGCTGACAGCAGCACTGAAACCTTTGTGGCGCTCAAGGTGATGATCGACAACTGGCGCTGGGTCGGTGTGCCGTTCTACCTGCGCACCGGCAAACGCATGAGTGCGCGCGACACTGAAATCGCCATCTGTTTCAAGCCTGCGCCTTATGCACAGTTCCGCGACACCGAAGTTGAACGTTTGCAGCCCAATTATTTACGTATCCAGATCCAGCCCAACGAAGGCATGTGGTTTGACCTTCAAGCCAAGCGCCCGGGCCCCGGGCTGAAAATGGCCAATATCGAGTTGGGGTTTGCGTACAAGGACTTCTTCGAAATGCAGCCTTCCACAGGCTACGAGACGTTGATTTACGACTGCCTCACCGGTGACCAGACCTTGTTCCAGCGTGCCGACAATATTGAAAACGGCTGGCGTGGTGTGCAGCCTTTTCTGGATGCGTGGCGTGAACACACTGACGTTCAGCCTTACAAGGCCGGGGAAGACGGCCCGGAGGCGGCCAAAGAGTTGCTGGCTCGCGATGGTCGCGTCTGGCTCAACATAGGATGAGTGACGTGAAGCTGGACTCCGTTGAATTGGTGCTGTGCGACATGGATGGCACCTTACTGTTGCCCGACCACACCATCAGCCCGCGCAACCTGGCTGCGGTCAAGGCGTTGCAGGCTGCAGGCATTCATTTCACCCTGGCTACCGGCCGCCCGCCCAGGGCCATGCGCGAGTACATCCGGCAGTTGGGTATTGAATTGCCCACTGCAGGATTCAACGGCGGAGCGCTGGTAAACGCCGATGGCAGCTATTTGCAGTCCCATCATGTGCCGTACGAGGCGGTGTTGAAGGCGCTGGCCCTGTTGTCCGGGCATGACGTTGAAATCTGGGTGTTTGCTGACGATGAGTGGCTGTTGCGCGATCCGTTGGGCCCGATGGTTGCCCACGAACAACAGGGGCTGGGTTATGCGCCGTTAGTGGTAGAGAGCTTTGAACCTTATTTGCATCGAGTGGACAAGATCGTGGCCACTACCAGCAATGCGCCACTGCTGGTGGAGCTTGAACAGAGTCTGCAGCAGGTGTTGAGCGGGGAGGCATCGGCCAGCCGGTCGCAGGCCCGTTATCTGGACATCACTGCACTCAAGGCCAACAAAGGCGATGCCCTTGCAGCGCTGGCCGAGCATTTGGGTGTGCCCCTTGAGCGTACGGTAGCGATCGGCGACGGCGGCAATGACCCTGCGATGTTCCATCGTGCCGGGCTGTCGATCGCCATGGGGCAGGCCGAAGCGCAGGTTCGCGAGCAGGCGATGCAGGTCACTGGCAGCAATGTCGAAGACGGCGTTGCCCAGGTGATAGAGCGTTTTATCCTGCAGCGTTGAGGGCTATTCAGGCAGGTCATTTTGTCCGTAGTTTGGCGCAATCGCGGCCTGCCTGGGGCCGGTCAGGCTTGTTATAGTCCGCCGCTCATTGAGCGGCGACAGCGCCCCATAAAGGATTCAGGTTATGTCCGACTACCAGGCTTTTCAGGTTGAGTTAAACGGCAACATTGCCCACGTTCAGATCAACCGGCCTGAAAAGGTCAATGCGATGAACGCGGCGTTCTGGACCGAGATCATCGAGATCTTCCAGTGGATTGATGAAACCGATGCCGTACGGGTTGTCGTGCTCAGTGGTGCAGGCAAGCACTTTTCAGCCGGTATCGACTTGATGCTGCTGGCATCGGTAGCCAATGAGATGGGCAAGGATGTGGGCCGTAATGCCCGCATGCTGCGGCGCAAGATTCTGCAAATGCAGGCCTCGTTCAATGCCGTGGATCATTGTCGCAAGCCCGTTTTGGCGGCTGTTCAGGGCTATTGCCTGGGCGGGGCGATTGACCTGATCGCGGCCTGTGATATGCGCTACGCCGCCGAGGATGCGCAGTTCTCGATCAAGGAAATCGACATGGGCATGGCCGCTGACGTGGGGACTTTGCAACGTTTGCCGCGCATCATCGGTGATGGCATGCTCCGCGAACTGGCTTACACCGGGCGGATGGTCGCGGCGGATGAGGCCCGAGCTATCGGCCTGGTCAACCGCGTCTACAGCGATCATCAGGCGTTGCTGGACGGGGTAATGGCAATTGCCCTGGAAATCGCCAGCAAATCCCCCATCGCCATTGCCGGCACCAAGCAGATAATCAGCTATATGCGCGATCACCGTGTGGACGATGGTCTGGAATATGTTGCGACCTGGAACGCGGCGATGCTTCAGTCCAGCGACTTGCGGCTGGCGATGACGGCGCACATGACCAAGCAAAAACCCGAGTTTCTGGATTGAAGTCTTTGTAACCTGAACAAGGATCATTTAATGACACCGCGTTGGATCACGGCAGTACTGGATACAGACCTGACTGGAGGCTGGGCCGTGGCGCGCGGCCCCGACGGGTTCTTGATCAGTCACAATGGCCCGCTCTTTTCCCGGGAGTGGCTCAAGCGCCAGGACCTTGTTGTGCTGGCGGAGCATGGCATCGGACACCTGGACGGCGAGCCGGTGTACCTGCTCGAGCTTGCAAGTGCGGCCCAGGTCGAGGGCTGTGATTGGCAGGGCTTGCGTGCCTTCATGCTGGGCGATGACCACACGCTGTACAAGGTGCTGGGTTATGCCGCGCAAATTGGCACCTGGGCTCGTGAGCATCGCTTTTGTGGTAGCTGCGGGCAGGCCATGACGCAGGTGCCGAGGGAGCGTGCGATGTATTGCGCGGCCTGCGATTTGCGCAGTTATCCACGTATCTCGCCCAGCATGATTGTATTGATTACCCGGGGCGATGAAGTGCTTCTGGCCCGTTCACCGCGCTTTGTACCGGGGGTCTACAGCACTCTGGCGGGGTTCGCCGAGCCGGGGGAGTCGGCCGAGGATTGCCTGATTCGCGAAGTGCGCGAAGAAGTGCAGGTGGAGGTCAGGAACATCCAGTATGTGGGCAGCCAGTGCTGGCCGTTCCCGCACTCCATGATGCTGGGTTTTCACGCCGAGTACGCGGGAGGCGATATCGTGCCTCAGGCCGACGAGATAGAAGATGCGCAGTGGTTCAATGTGCACCGGCTGCCGCCGTTGCCGGCGTCGCGCTCAATTGCGCGTTATCTCATCGACTTGTATGTAGCCCGTCGTTTAGGCCATGCCGAACCAGTGCTGCCAGGCTAGGCGCACGGTCAAACCCAATACCACGGTGATAAACACCGGGCGAATGAATTTGGCCCCGCCGCTGATTGCGCTGCGGGCGCCGAAGAAGGCGCCGACCATGACTGCAAAGCCCATGGTCAGACCGATCACCCAGTCCACATGGCCGGAGAATATGAACACCGACAGCGCTGCAATGTTGCTGACGAAATTCATGCTGCGCGCCACACCGCTGGCCTTCACCAGATCGACCGGGTACATCAGCATGGTGCTGACGGTCCAGAACGCGCCCGTACCCGGCCCGGCTACGCCATCATAAAATCCCAGGCCCAGGCCCTGGGGCAGTTGCCATTTCTTTTTGATCGGCGCGTCGTTGTCGACAGGCGTTTTGGGTGTGCCGCCAAACAGCAGGTAGAGCCCGCAGCCGAAAACAATCACCGGCAGCATTTTGTTGAGCCATTCGGCGGGCATGTAGTGGGCGACAACTGCGCCGATCAGCGCACCGGCGAGGGTTCCGAAAATGGCCAGTTTCCATTCGCGAGGATGGAACAGTTTGCGTCGGTAGAAGGTAAGGCTCGCGGTGGCTGCGCCGAATGTCGAGCTGAGCTTGTTGGTGCCCAGCACCAGATGTGGCGGCAAGCCTGCGGTGAGCAGGGCAGGGGTGGTGAGCAGCCCCCCGCCCCCGGCAATGGCGTCGATGAATCCGGCAACAAAGGCAACGGCGGCCAGAATGGCGAGGGTGGTCAAATCTACGCTGAGTTCAAAAGGCATGGGATCGACTTAATTTGGCGGGACGTACAGCGCAAACGCGCAGGAAGGACGTCATCTTACCGATAAGCGTGAATAGCGGCGATAGGCCTTTTGTGGTTGATCGGACCCACTGAACCCGCGTGGGTCGCCCAACCCGGCATCGAGCGATGTTGCCAAACGTTCCGAGGTATCGTCAGGCAACTGCGATGGGGGCAGGCTTTCAATAGGCGAGGGCGTCGGGCTCCGTGCGACGCACATTGACTGAAAGTGCTCCGAGCTTGATCAGGCGTGTTCGGGTGACGTTGCGACTCAAACCCAGCAATTTTGCAGTGTGTACCTGATTGTAATGGCAAAACTCATAGGCCGTACGCAGCAGGGTATCTTCAACGGCTTCATGCAGGGCGCCCGGCTCTTCTTCGAACAGTTTCCGAAAGGCGCGTTGTAACAAGTCCCGGGTGGTATGCGTGGCGGGTTGTTGCAGCGCGAAGTCCTGGCGTCTGCTGCGTGATTGGGACAGGCGCAGGTCTTGTACCGTAATGGTCTGATTGCGGCACAGGAGCAGGCTGTGATGCACGACATTTTCAAGCTCGCGAATATTGCCCTGCCAAGGATGGTGGATCAGTACGTGTTCGGCACATTCACTGAGTGCCGTTGGTCCATGAGGCAGCCGTTGGCGATAGGTTTTAAGGAAGTGTCTGGCTAACGGAAGGATATCCCCGGGGCGCTCACGTAACGGGAGCAGCGCAAGGCTGACGACATTGAGGCGGTAGTACAGATCTTCTCGAAAATGCCCGGCGTCTATGGCCTGTTCCAGATTGACGTTTGTGGCAGCCAGTACGCGCACGTTGATCGGTGTGCTTTTGCGCGAGCCCAACCGCACGACCTCCTGCTCTTGCAGGACGCGTAGCAGCTTTACCTGGATGGTCAGCGGCAAGTCGCCGATCTCATCCAGAAATAATGTGCCGCCATCGGCCTCTTCAAACCATCCGGCTTTTGCAGTCAGCGCGCCTGTAAAAGCCCCTTTTTCATGGCCAAACAGTTCAGCTTCCACCAATGACTCGGCAAAGGCGCCGCAATTGACGGCCACAAATGGCTGGTTGTGACGGTGGCTGAGTTGGTGGATATGCCGGGCGACCAGTTCTTTGCCGGTGCCGGTTTCACCAATGATCAGTACGCTGGCGTCACTGGGCGCTATCTGTTGCAAGTGTGCCAACAGGGCTTTGGACGCGGGGTCTTCAAACACTTGTGCCGTGGCGCGTATGGACGTGGCCAGTGCCGGGGTGGCAGGTAATGTTAAAAGCTGCATTGACAGCTCCTTTTAACAGGGGCTCTGCCCACAAAAGGAAAGCCGAAGGCTGCTTTATAAAGTCATTTTGTTATTCCGTAAACTAACCTAATTCCATATTTATATATCGATATTGCATATCTGACTTGCGTGATGACCTGCTTTTAGCGCTTTATAAGCTCCTGCTTTCCAGATAGCCCAGATTTGAGACATATCCTACGGCCTTCCTGTCGAATGCACCTTTTTTCACCTGGCTCAATCGGTTATCTCTAACGGCCGCATTTTCTCGTGGCTTCACTCTCCGGTACCAGGCACTGCCTGTTTCCGGAATGCGCTCAGTGGATTTGAACAATGAACAAGCGACCTATTTATTTCGATTACGCGGCCACCACTCCCGTGGACGCTCGTGTCATTCAGGTGATGGTCGATTGCCTGGGTTTTGAAGGCAACTTTGGCAATCCGGCCTCTGGCTCCCATGTCTTTGGTCAGCAAGCCCGGCAGACGGTAGAACTGGCCCGTGAACAGGTCGCGAAACTGATCAATGCCAGGCCTGAGCAGATTATCTGGACCTCGGGTGCGACCGAGTCCAATAACCTGGCGCTAAAAGGTGTGGCCCAGGCGGGTGGTCAGTCCCGCGGGCATATCATCACCAGTCAGATCGAGCACAAGGCGGTGTTGGACACTGCACGCTTTTTACAAGAGGCGGGTTTTGAGGTGACGTATCTGGCCCCTGATGCCAATGGGCTCGTAAGTGCCGATCAGGTAGATGCTGCTCTGCGCGACGACACACTGCTGGTGTCGTTGATGCTGGTCAACAATGAACTGGGCACGGTCAACGATATTCCGGGTATCGGGCGCCGGGTCCGCGAGCATGGTGCGCTGTTCCACGTCGATGCCGCGCAGGGAGCGGGCAAGGTTGCCATCGACCTGGATGAGTGGGCGGTAGACTTGATGTCGTTCTCGGGGCACAAGATCTATGGTCCCAAAGGTATCGGCGCCTTGTATGTGGGGCCGCGTGCGCAGGATCGGCTACAGGCACAGATTCATGGTGGCGGGCATGAGTCCGGTTTGCGCTCAGGAACCCTGGCGACTCATCAAATTGCAGGCATGGGCGCTGCATTTGCAGTGGCCAGTGAGTCATTTGCTCAGGAGCTGGCTCACATTCGCGGACTTCGCCAGCGCTTGCTTGAGCAGTTGGTCGATGTGCAAGGGCTGCAATGTAATGGCTGTCCGACAGAGCGAATTCCCCATACCTTGAGCCTGACCTTCAGCGAAGGGCACTTCAACAGCGCAATCCTGAGTGCTTCCCTCGCGTACTCGGCAACTTCAGCGTGCAACTCGGCGAGTAATGCACCGTCCCACGTGCTGCTGGCCCTGGGGCATGATGCCGATAAAGCCAGCCGAACAATCCGCCTGAGTCTTGGGCGCTTCACCAGCGAGCAGGATATAGATGCCGCAGTGAAGGCGATTAAAGCTTCTGTCGCCGCGCCGGCACCGTTTTGGGCGGTTGCCCAACGGTAGTGGCTGATCCATGATCACTAGCGATCAATAATAATACCCAGTGATAAACAGGAGACAGAATGAGTACTCAGTCGTTGAATCCAGTACCGGTTGTGGAGCGTTTGGCGCGTACTCGGGCGTTGATGAGCCAGAACGGTATATATGCGCTGCTGGTGCCCTCGGCTGACCCCCATCTTTCAGAGTACTTGCCTGCGTATTGGCAAGGACGCCAATGGCTGTCGGGTTTTTACGGTTCGGTTGGAACATTGATTGTGACGCCAACCTTTGCCGGAGTGTGGGCTGATAGTCGTTACTGGGAGCAGGCGGCCAAAGAGCTGAAGGGCAGTACCATTGAGCTGGTCAAGCTGTTACCCGGGCAATCGGGTCCTCTTGAGTGGCTGGCCGAGCAGACACCTGAAGGTGCAACGGTTTCCGTTGATGGCGCAGTGCTCGCCCTGGCATCTGCACGCACACTCGAGAGCAAGCTTAAAGAGCGTGGTGCCGTTTTACGTACGGATATCGATCTGCTTGGCCAGGTTTGGGATGACCGTCCAATACTGCCGGTACAGCCGGTTTATGAGCATCTGCCGCCGCAAGCGACGGTCAGTCGGGCTGTAAAACTGGCGCAGTTGCGAGAAACACTCAAGCAGCGCCAGGCGGATGCACATTTTATTGCGACTCTGGATGACATCGCCTGGTTGTTTAATCTGCGAGGCTCGGATGTCTCCTTCAACCCAGTGTTCGTTTCGTTTGCATTGGTCGAGGCCTCGCGGGCTACCTTGTTTCTGGACTTGAATAAAATCAGTGTCGAACTGCGCGAGACACTTGAGGCTGATGGCGTTGAGCTGCGTGATTACGTTGAGATCAATGCGGCTCTGGCGTCTTTGCCGGGTTCAACTCGTCTATTGGTGGACCCTGCCCGTGTGACCTGCGGGCTGCTCGGTCATTTACAGGCTGAGGTGAAACTGGTTGAAGGCTTGAATCCAACTACCTTGGCCAAGTCTCAGAAGAGCCTCGAGGACGCTGTCCATATCCGTCAGGCTATGGAGCAGGATGGTGCTGCGCTCTGTGAGTTCTTTGCATGGCTGGAGACAGCCCTTGGGCGTGAGCGCATTACCGAGTTGACTATTGATGAGCAGTTGACCGCTGCTCGTGCCCGCCGCCCCGGCTTTGTATCGTTAAGCTTCAACACCATTGCGGCTTTTAATGCCAATGCCGCAATGCCGCATTACCACGCAACGGAGCAAGAGCATGCTGTGATTGAAGGTGATGGCTTGTTGTTGATCGACTCGGGTGGGCAGTACCTGGGAGGCACAACCGATATCACGCGTATGGTCCCTGTTGGTACGCCAACCCGCGAGCAGAAACACGATTGTACCCGTGTGCTTAAAGGTGTGATCGCCTTGTCCAGGGCTCAATTTCCAAAAGGGATCCTGTCACCTTTGCTGGATTCGATCGCAAGGGCGCCGATTTGGGCTGAGCACGTCGATTACGGGCACGGGACAGGTCATGGGGTCGGCTACTTCCTGAATGTGCATGAAGGGCCTCAAGTTATTGCGTATCAGGCTGCGCCGGCACCACATACTGCGATGCAGCCAGGGATGATTACCTCGATTGAGCCTGGAACATACCGCCCGGGTCGTTGGGGAGTGCGAATCGAGAATCTGGTGTTGAATCGTGAGGCGGGAACTTCGGAGTTTGGGGCATTCTTGAAGTTTGAAACCCTGACGCTGTGCCCAATCGACACGCGCTGTCTGGAGCCATCATTGCTGACCCTGGAAGAGCGCGAATGGTTTGACGCCTATCATGCGCTGGTTCGCGAGCGTTTGAGCCCGCACCTTGTCGGGTCTGCGCTTGAGTGGCTGCTGGAGCGTACGGCACCACTTACGATAACTGCCTGATCTCCTTGCCATGCTGTCGGCTCGCTCGACGGCATGGCTGGGCGGGGCGTTACTTGCAGATAACAATCATGCTGCGGCTGGTATAGCCGGCTGGGTTCAGGCCGAATGGATAGTCCCCTGGTTCTTCTGCGGTATCGCCCGATTTGGCTACCACCCGGTATCCCTTGCTTCCACAGGATTTGACGGCTTCGGCGTAGCACTTGTTCCACGATGAGGACAATCCAGAGCAATTGATATGCAATCCTCGTTTTCCATGCTTGACGGCAGTTTCCGAGGTTGCTGCGCAGCCGGTTACAACGAGTACGGCTAAAGCTACCAAAATTCGTTTCATTCCTGTCCTTAAGCGTTTGCGTCGGATTTACGGGATGCGAGAATCGGTGACCATCTCCCCATGGTTTTAGTGGATATCCTTATCCGGAATCGGTTCATGTGATTCTCAAGGGACAAACATCTCTTAAATGAGAGTCAATTACCAGAGCAGAGTTAAATGGCGTGCTTATTGTCGGTGATGATCGGTTTTGAGTGGTTGCGCATCGTTAAGGTCGCACCGATTGAGGCCATTATGATGCAAGAGATGGCCATCCACTGTGTGAACGACAAGACCTCATTCAGGAATAGCAGCCCTGAAAGCGCCCCAAAGGCAGGCTCTATGCTCATTAAAGTGCCGAATGTTCGGGTGGGCATGCGTGTAAGAGCGATCATCTCAAGCGTGTAAGGCAGTGCTGTCGATAAGAGTGCTACACCAATGGCTATTGGGATCAGACCAGGGTTCAGCAATGCCGCCCCTGCGTGGTAAACCCCGATAGGTGCGAAAAACAGAGCCGCAATAATGACGCCCAATGCTGCGGTCTGAACGCCATTGTCCGCACCGGCCCGCTGTCCATAGAGGATGTACAGCGCCCAGCAGACCCCGGCACTTAGCGCGTAGCCGGCGCCTGTTGGATCAATGCCTTGAACGCTTTCACCAATGGGTATGAGCAGTAGGAGTCCCGTGATGGCCAGGCCGATCCATATAAAGTCGATAGGTCTGCGGGAGCTATAAATAGCCACTGCCAAAGGACCCGTAAACTCCAGAGCAACTGCAATACCCAGCGGAACAGTGCGCAGTGACATATAGAAGAGGAAATTCATTCCTCCCAGGGCAATCCCGTAAACGATCACGGTCTTCAAGGACTTGGTGGTGAACTTGGCTCTCCATGGTCGCAGTATCAGAAGCATGATGAGGCTGGCGAATGTCAGGCGCAGGCTGGTTGTTCCTTGTGCGCCGATAATAGGGAACATGCTTTTTGCCAGCGAGGCGCCGGATTGGATCGAGGCCATGGCAATGAGTAGCAAGCCAACAGGGAATAGCGTTGCTACGAAGCTATGGGGGGGCTTTATCATTGATAGGTGTGCCTGGCAGAAGGTTTAAAGACAGGCATGATGCTTGGGTAATTCTGGATGTGCAATATAGTG